>JACJZV010000002.1:0-600000 GCA_020635395.1 Flavobacteriales bacterium | reverse complement strand
CAGCTCAAGTATAAAGGCATCTGTGCAAAAAACAAGAGATAGGTAATTTAGCGTATTCAATATTTTAGAAGCGGACGACTCGAACCATTGCTGCAGGTTAGGGTTTTTATCCAATGGATTTGAGACTGAAATGGTTTGATATTCAAACATTTAGTTAATAATGCTTAAAGTGCCGGTAAAATAATGTTTATGGCCGTTAAGGTCGGTTATGCTTATATCATAAAAGTAAAGCCCAGTCATAATTTTGTGATCTGGTGAATAGGATAGGTTCCAACCTGATCTGAGATCGTTAGTTCTAAAAATGATTTCGCCCCACCTATTGTATATAAAAAAGGAGGAGGCGGAATAATCTATGTTTGGACTAACGACTGTAAATGTATTATTGCTGGACTTTGGGTTTATTGCGTTGGGAATCCAGAACTTGGGTGATCTTTTAACACAAACCTTGTTGCTTGTGGAAGTTCTATAATAGCCATAAATATTTATTACTTCCACAGCCTCAACATAAAAGCACTGAATGGTTGTGTCAGAATTTTGGAAGGATGTCTCTAATGTGGTTGCAATTTGGTTCCACGTGGAACCATTGTAGCCCCAAATGTTATAACCGCTTATTTCTCCACTCCAGTTCACATACGGATTCCATGATAAGTAATCTTCTTGTATAGAAAGATATATTGTGTTTGCTGTTTGTGTTCCGCTACTTCCCCCTATACATGGAGCGTAGGTTCGTACAAAATATAATTCTTTTCTTGCATTTGGTAGAGCAAGGTTGTCCTCCCAAGTATAAAAATTTCTGCCATTAGGAGTTAATTTTTGCGAACCAACCAATCGTTCATTTCCAGTAGTTGTGTTAAAAAGGACAATACTATCAGCATCGCCTGCTTCTTCTAACATACATTCAATGGTAGCAACGCCGCTGGGAGTTATTGTAACTTGAGATAAGTAGGTTGTTTGGGGTAATTGAAATGTTTTAATTTTAACACAAGAAATGTTAGAACTACTTGATTTTGTACCATTTAAAGCACGGATAAAAAAGCAAACACTATCACCAGAATTTATACCGATAAAACTATATGAAGAATTATTTTTGTCAATCGTCTTTGGGGTGTATGGGGAGTTATTGATAGAATAATATAACTTTTGATTAAGAGTATTCCAGCCCACATATTTGCTCCAGATTAAATTGGCGGTTTTAGAACAAGTGTCAAGCATTGTAGATAAAACCATTGGACTATGAAAAGAATCAATGGGAGAAAACAAATTACAACTATCGAAGGATGCCATTGTAATTTGATTTTTGTTTGTAACAGACAGATTTTTAACTGTATAAAATGTTGAAGATGTGTCACCAATTAAACTATTAATTCCCCCAGAATTACCTCCGATGTTCTTATAAATTCGGTATCCTTTTGTGTCATCAGAAGGATTTTTACCCCATCCAACAATTATTTTTTGTGTATTGAAATCTATGCTAACACTATCTAACTGAACAATTTCTGGTTTTTCCGTGTCCACCTTTATTGTATTGGATGATATACTATCTACACCATTACAAAGAAAAAGCGTTTCAAAATAGAAGGACCATGTTGGGTTTGTGTTAGGTAGTTTAAAGCTAATTGATGTGATGTTCTTTTGATTTATTGTAGCCATTATTGTGTATGAAACTCCGAGTTCGGAACCAAAAACATGGTGTTTTTTGAAGCTACTACATGCGTCATCAAAACCGGAAAATGTAATAGTGACTGTGCTATCAGCAACATCAAGACACGCCCGATAAAGATTGGGTGCAACCGTGACAGCGGTTGCACTCATGAGCAATTTACAAATCAATATGTATAAAAAACCAAGTTTTTTCACAGATTCCAAACGCAAAATAAAGTTAAATGTTGCTAAAACCCTTAATAACGATGAACATTCGACATAATTTGAAGGTTTTATAACAAAGATGAAATTTTGCCTTAAATGATTCGTTAATTTTGCACTATGGTTGAAAATAACAATAGAAATGAAACAAGACATGGGAATGCCGGTTTCAATAGGAATGATGATTCGAGTAATCGAGATTTAAGACCTCGAAGAAAGCGTATCCGAAAGCCGTCTGAAGAAGATAACCCATTGAAAATAACGCAGGAGCGACCTCTTCGGGATAAAAATGATGATCTTAGATTAAATAAATACATAAGTAGAGGGGGTGTTTGTAGTAGAAGAGAAGCAGACGAGATGATTGCAGGAGGAAAGGTGGAGGTAAATGGGGAAGTGATAACCACTTTGGGTCATCGGGTGAAAATAAGTGATGAGGTCAAGGTTAACGGAAAGATAATTTCACCAAACAGTAAAGTGTATATTTTGCTCAACAAACCCAAAGACTACATAACCACTACACACGACCCATCTGGCCGAAAAACGGTTATGGATTTAATTGGAGATGTGGATGCAGAACGTGTTTTTCCTGTAGGCCGGCTTGATAGAAACACAACAGGTATTTTGATATTTACAAACGATGGAGATTTGGCTCAAGCCTTGATGCACCCCAAAGGAAATGTAAACAAAATATACTCGGTGCAGTTGGATAAGCCCATTGAAAAGGGACATTTTCTTAAACTGCAAAACGGGATTAAGCTTTTTGATGGTTTTATGAAACCAGATAAAATTGCCTTGGTCAATTCTGAAGACAAAACGAAATTGGGGGTTCAGATACACAGTGGCAGAAATAGAGTGGTTCGAAGAATGTTTGAAGCACTTGGCTATGAGGTCGTTAAGCTCGATAGAGTAATTTATGCGGGAATAGATAAAAAAGGATTGGAGAGAGGAAAATGGAGGGAGTTAACAGAAAACGAAATTCTACAATTAAAAAGAATAACTAAAGTTTGGTAATATGAAAAATGTTAAAAAAATATCAGTTTGGTTGGTCTTTGCTTCACTCTGGCTTGGATGCAAAGAGGCTTTGCCGCCAATAGATTTTACAGAACCGATTAAGTTGTTGAGAGATACAACTTATATCGCTGATAATCTTCCTGTTGGTGTTCAGAAAAATGTACTTCTTGAAGATATTTCTGGAGTAAGATGTACCAACTGTCCTAAGGCCGCGGTAATTGCCCATGAGCTAAAGGACTCATTTCCGGATAGAGTTGTGGTGATGACACTTCACACATGGGAACTTAGTACTCTTACAGCACCCTATGTCGATTCAAAGGATACGCTTAATACGGAAGTGGCAACAGAAATTGTCAGCAATCTGATAGGCAAACCGAACGGATTGCCTGCAGGAGCGATTGATAGAAGAATTTTCAGCGGATCTTCGGTTCGGTATATTAATAATTATAACAGTTGGAGAACACTAGTGCACGACATTTTAAAAGAGGAGCCTGTTGCTGATATAAATTTAAGTTTGGTTCGAACGGGCGACAATACTGTTAACGCCAATATAAAAACGACATTTTTGAAAGGACAAAGTGAGGCAGTGTTTTTGTCGGTTTTTTTAATCGAGAGTGGAATTGTTTCAAATCAGGAAATGCCGGATGTTACAATAAACAATGACTATGTACACAACGACATACTACGAATGGGTATAACCCCTTATGCTGGGATTAAATTGGCTGACAATGTGGAAGTTGGAAGAGTTTTTGAAAAAGGAATTCCAATTGAAATCCCGAAAAAATATAATCAAGACAATTGCTCAATTGTTGTTTTAGTAAACTTTGCCGGAAGCAACAGTGATGTTCTTCAATGTGTTGAGGCACATGTCAACTAATCCACACATTGGTGGTTTTCGAACATATTTGAAATCAGAACTTGCCTTATCCAACAATACGGTGGAGGCATATATCCGTGATGTAGAAAAATTAAACTCATTTTCTGAACAAATTGACAAGGCGATTCATTCAATGAATCATCAACACATTTCTCAATTTTTAAAACAACTTCACGAGGTCGGGCTTTCAGAAAGAAGCCTATCTCGTATTTTGTCAGGAATAAAATCATTCTACTCATATCTAAAATTACAACAAATAATCGTTTCAAATCCTACGGATTATATCGACTCACCTAAACTATCAAAAAAACTTCCTGAGTATTTAGAAATCAATGAAATAGATACATTAATTTCAAGTATAGATTATAGTAAATTTTACGCAGAAAGGGATCGAGCGATTATTGAAGTTTTGTTTAGTACAGGTGTACGTGTCTCGGAACTTTTGAACCTTAGGTTGGATGATGTTTACAAAGAAGAAGGACTTATTTTGGTAACGGGAAAAGGGGATAAACAGCGAATTGTTCCAATTGGGAAAACAGCGTTAAATCAAATAGAAAGATATATTTTGTATTATAGAAACAGATTGACTCGAATAAAAAGGGGAAATGAAAAATATCTATTCTTGAATACTCAAGGTGGACAACTTTCTAGAATTTCGGTTTTTTCCATGATTAAAAACTTATCAAAGAAGGCTGGAATTCAAAAGAATATTGGCCCACATACTTTAAGGCACTCTTTTGCAACAAGTTTAATTGATGCAGGAGCTGATTTGAGAGCAGTTCAATTAATGTTAGGTCACGTTTCGATAACCACTACAGAGATTTATACTCATTTGGACAGAACATATTTAAAGGACACGATAAAACAATTTCACCCAAGATCATGAATTTTGGCCAATGTGATTAGACATTAATTGGTTTTCATTTATCTTAACACAAACACCAAAGGGCAGTGCAAGATTTGGCGAAATATGACCAGCAGAAAAGTTAAAGTAAACTGGGTATTCAAAGTCCTTAATGTGCTCATAAATAATCTCTTCTGCACTCATTCCGTAGGGAATTGCATTGTCATTCATATCAGACATTCCGCCTACAATTAAGGCTCTTAAATTGCTCAGTTTTCCGTTTCTTTTCATGTTTACCATAATTCTGTCAATATGGTAGAGGTATTCATCTAAATCTTCGATAAAAAGAATTTTGTCTTCTGTGTCGGGTGATGACGAAGAACCTAAAATGCTATATAGGATTGATAGGTTGCCTCCAATTAATGAACCTTCTGCATTGCCACATCGACTCAAAGGATGTTGAGGAAGTTTGTAGCAAAAAGTCTGACCAAAAAGTAGGTTCTTTAGAGATTGAATGGATTCATTTTGCTCTGGAGTAGGATAATCAGAAATATTTATGGGCATGGTGCCATGAATGGTAGCAACACCAAAATTTTCAGTTATATGTGTCAACAAACCAGTTATATCACTATACCCCACAATCCATTTTGGGTGTCGGAGAAATGCATCAAAGTTGAGTCGGTCGATTAGCTTAACCGTGCCGTATCCACCCCTCGAACACCAAATCATGTTTATGTCTGGGTCGTCCAAAGCGGTTTGTAAGTCGTTGATTCTTAAATCATCAGAGCCTGCAAATTGATTTTTTTCGGCAAAAATATTTGAACCGAGACTGACCTCGAAACCCCAAGATGATAGCAGTGATACAGAGGGGTTTATTTTTTCGGGTTCTATTTTTCTGGCTGTAGAAACAATCCTAACTTTTGAACCAAGTTTTAAAAATGGGGGTAAAATCATATCGCAAATGTATTGTTGAGACAATTTCTATTACAAGAAAGATTGAAAAAAAGGTAAATTCGCGACATAATATTAGCATTATGAATTTTGAATTATCGGAAGAACATCTAATGATTAAGCAGGCCGCAAAAGATTTTGCCGAAACAGAGCTTTTGCCGGGTGTAATTGAACGAGATGACAAACAGATTTTTCCATTAGAACAGGTTCGCAAAATGGGAGAACTTGGTTTTATGGGACTCATGGTTGATCCGAAATATGGCGGAGCCGGAATGGATGCCATTTCTTATGTTTTGGCTATGGAAGAAATCTCAAAAATAGATGCCTCTGCCTCTGTTGTGATGTCCGTAAATAATAGTTTGGTTTGTTGGGGTTTGGAAGAATATGGCACCGAAGAGCAAAAGCAAAAATATTTAGTGCCATTGGCACAAGGAAAAATTCATGGTGGTTTTTGTTTGTCTGAACCAGAAGCAGGAAGTGATGCCACTTCCCAAAAAACTACGGCTATTGACAAAGGGGATTATTATTTGTTGAACGGTACTAAAAACTGGATTACCAATGGAGGAACCGCTGATACTTTTTTGGTAATTGCCCAAACCGATGTGGACAAGGGACACAGAGGTATCAATGCCTTGATTGTAACCAAAGATATGCCGGGTTTTACCGTTGGTAAAAAGGAGGAAAAACTTGGAATTAGAGGTAGCGATACACACTCGCTAATGTTTCAAGATGTCAAGGTTCCAAAAGAAAATAGGTTAGGAGAGGATGGTTTTGGTTTCAAATTTGCAATGAAAGTTTTGGCTGGAGGAAGAATTGGAATTGCCTCCCAAGCTCTTGGAATAGCCTCTGGAGCATACGAAAGAGCCTTGGCCTATTCAAAAGAAAGAAAAGCTTTTGGCACAGAAATTATGAACCATCAGGCCATAGCCTTTAAGCTGGCAGATATGGCCACAGAGATAGAAATGGCTCGATTGTTATGCCTCAAAGCTGCATGGCTTAAGGATAATCACATGGATTACGCCAGAGCCAGCAGCATGGCAAAATTAGTTGCCTCAGAAACGGCTATGAAGACAACCATTGAAGCAGTTCAAATACATGGTGGATATGGTTATGTAAAAGAATATCATGTTGAACGTTTGATGCGTGATGCAAAGATTACCCAAATTTATGAAGGAACCTCTGAAATTCAACGAGTTGTAATTTCAAGAGACATTTTGAAATAAGGTAATTTTACAAAACCAAAAAGGGGAATCATTTGACTCCCCTTTTTTTGTGCCATAGCATTTTTATTTTGTCAATGCCATTTTGTGCATTGCTGTTCCTTGGTCGGTATTTAATTGGATAAAATAGCAACCATTTTCAACCGATGACAAATTCAACGTTGTGGAGATGGAGTTAACATTATTAACCTCAGACACTATTGAACCGTTCATATCAAAAACATGAACGCTTCGAATCAACTCTTTTTCAGAATCAATATACAGTGTTCCATTGCTTGGATTTGGGTAAATAGCGGAACGAATAATGCTGTTTGGGGCAACGCCCAATTGGGTAGTTGTATAGAAGCCAAGAATTACAGATAATCTTGGATTAACATAGCCATGAATCGTGTCAACATAAGCTCTTCCTTTTGCTGGAGACATGTCGGGGTTTGATTGTAATGATGCCATGTGGGCAGTTAGACCAGTAGCAACCTCATATTTTGCAAGCGGTGAGTTTGGATCCCACCATTGCCAGGGGGCCGCCTGATTTTCAAAAACGCTGGTTCCGGAGGCCTTTGGCAAATCAACCGCAAACAAACCTTCTAAGCCGGTATTAACCGTCAATGTGGTTTGATTAGGATATATGTAATCAAATGTTTTTCCATATTTTTCTCTTGCGGCGATGGTATAAATGTCATTAGGCATGGATTTAATGGCATCATTATTTCCTAATTCAACGGCTCTTTGAATATACAAGTTGGCTCCTTGAACTTCCACTACCGTACTTTTATCTGTAGGAACAACCACTGTTCCTTCGTGAAATGGGGCAAAAGGGTCTCTTATACACTGCAAAGCAATCATTGGTGCGTCTCCAGCTTCGAGCCAAGAGGTATCAGCCAGAGCTCCACCGGCAGCTACTGTGGCTTGAATTATTGTACTAGCCTTTGCTGGTGGGTAAATTGTCAAGGATTGAGGAATTCCACTTCCGTCCAAACGGCCAAACTTAGCGGTATCAACCATGGATACTCCGAGCCCAGGTATCGTGAATTTTTCCAAAGCCATTTCAGGATATTTGTCTAGGGTGGAGTATGCATTGGCAATATACGCTCCTGTTCCTTCGCCGTAAATAACAATTTTAGCAGGATCAATTCTATAAGTATTGGCACCAGAGGCATCAACTCTAAGGTTAGAAACACATTGTTTTAAGTCTTGAATGGATCTATAAACGGCGTTTAGCAATGAAGCTCTTCTTTCAATTTCTGTTAAGGCCAACGGATTCCATCCCAAACGATAATCGGCAGAAATAGCTACGTATCCCCTTTTTGCCCATCCTTGGCACAAAACAATGGCCGAACTATCGGTTTTGGTTCCAAGAGGGCTTCCATTAATTGGTGCTGGCAAAAAGTTACCAGTGTGAAGAAAAATAATAACCGGACGGTTTTGAACAGTGTCAGCCGAAGATGTGGGAGCATAAACATCCATCTTAATGTTTTGAAGCTTAATAACAGTCGATGTATCGCTCAAATCAAAATAAGGTCCGGGTACGTTTTGTCCCATACCCAACGCTGTTTTAATAACCGTCAGTTCTGTTCCGATTCTGGTTGATGATGATGATGATAGTCTTGTAGAATGCAAAAAATCGATGTTTGTCGCGTATGTTACCTCGCTTGTAACTTCAATTTCTGCATCTGTGAATACTTCATTTATGTATCTGCGTTGGGCAAACACATTGAAGCTGCTGACCAACAGGGCGGTCGCTACCAAATAATTGTACAATCTTTTCATAAAACCTTTTATTTCTTAAGCAAAGCCAAAAATAGAAAAATATTCCGCAAAATGAATAAAGTTATTTGTGTCTGTGATCTATGTCAAACAATAATGATATATAGGCTAATCGACCAACGTAAGGGCCGCCATAAACCTGATAGTTCAAATTGTTGAATACCGTTCTTCGTTTTGAATCAGAACGACTGTCGAATAAGGGCACTATTCCCAGAACATTAGAAGCACCTAACTTGATGGTCAGGTGGGATTTTTCAATTAAATAATTCATTTGTGCATCAACCATATCATACGTTGGAACGCTTCCTGTAAACTGTGGTGAACCTTCAAAAACATATCCTTGAATCCATTTATAGTTTATCGCAAAACCAAATTTTGGCTTTAAGCTATTCGTAAGCTTTAGGTTTCTGCCAGAGAAACTCAGATTAAATTTGTTTTTTGGTGTATTAAAAGCCGGAATTATTGGATCGTCAGTTCCTTTTTTGTTTAAAACGTTCCACGAATAATTCCCAGAAAGAGCATAATTTTTAAAGTAATAATTAATGCCAAAGCTGGCACCCTGAGTGGTAACCAAGGAGGTTGCATTGGCAGCTACACGGTAAACTTCAATACCACCCATAGGAAAGCCTGTGGATTTATCAAATCTTGCATCAAGACCGATATTATAACCAATGAAATCAGTATAAAGTGAGAAATAATAACCAAAATCAACAAAAACAGAATTTTTTAATAAAGAACCCTTATATCCGAACTCAACGGTTTTCGCCTTTTCTGGCCGAATAGGACTTACTTCGTAATAAACTATTTCTTCAAGATTCAATGTGTTTCTATAGTTAATAAAAGATGAAATGGTTATGAGAGAATCATACCCACTTAGATTGCCAATTAGTTTGGCTCGTCCAACATCATAGTATAAGTATTGATCAGCCAAAGTCGGGTTTCTTATAGCCGACGAAAAGGAAACCCGATAGGTGTTCTTTTTATTGGGAAGATAAATAACGGAAGCAGCTGGGGAAGCTAAGAAATTGAAATTTTGGTTTTTGTCTATTCGAGCGGTAAGGTTTACTTTAACCTTATTTTGATAATATTTTTTGCTAACACCACCATAAAGACCCAATTCGTGATTGGTAATGACAACATCACCAGTATCGTTTAAAATGGTGCCTTGTGAGTTTGGTCGATATAACCGACCGCTGAAACCAATAGTTACACCATCAAAGTCTTTCAATTTTAATTTTTTTTCTATTTGAGTGTGGTAAAGTGCGGACTTATCAAAAAAGCGTGTTCCGTTTTGGGTAAATAAGGAAGTTGTAACAACATTAAATGCTGAATCGAATGCAGGTGTTCCTTCAATAAATCTTGAGGTTGCTCCCGCACCATCAGCCAAATCCACAAAGATTCTATTTTGTGCATGCCATTTTATTAATGAATCCTGATATTGGGCAAGGAAAGGGTCTAAATAATTGTTGGCCCAGTTTTCTAAAGTTCCATGTACGGAAGCTACATATTTAGGATAATCGGGAAGCCTTTCAACTTGTTTTTTATATCCGTACAGTTTCCAGTTTGATGAGTAAACGGCATTCCATGTATCATTAGCTTTACTCATTTCGTTTAATCTAAAGGCAGTAGAAACTATGTCATAGGTGTTACCTGCATCTTCCTGAGTACTATATAACCGAATAAAAATGTCATTCTCTTTTTTCCATTCCAAGCGGTGTTGCCAAAATTTTATATCCCGAAGTCGATATCGGTTATCCCCTTGATATACGGTTGAGCCACCACCAAAATTGAACGCATAACTAATGTGTGAAGTGTCTTTCAGTTTGTAATGCAGGGAAGAGTTAAATTTTAAATTTTCTGTTTTATAATCCACTAAATCAACCTCTTTGTATCCAGTTCTATAAAAGTAACCTAAACCCGGATTGTCATACTTTGAAAATGAGGATGTATAATCGTTGTTGGTTGCAAAACTTTCATCTCCATAGATGTTTACGGCATCATATCCCCCGGGATTATTTATTCCATATTTACTATCAATTGTAGGGTTGTAGTTATCTGCCTGCCAGTCTTGGGCAGACATAAGCAAAAACCCAACCTTATACGCAAACTGAGCTGCACTATCTTTTCCTTTTACTACGTCGGCCCAACGAAGGGCAAGTTGACCCAAACTTCTTTCACCCAGTTTTGTCTCTACCGAAATCCCTGGATAATCAAATGGGTTTTTGGTTTCCATATTTATTACTCCATTAAAAGCATTTGGCCCATAAAATGCTCCGCTTGCACCAGCTATTATTTCTACATTGCGGATATCCAAGTCATTGGCTCCCAAAAAATTACCTAAAGCAAAATTTAACCCTGGCGATTGATTGTCCACACCATCAATGAGTTGCAAACTTCTTACAGGGCTGGTGCTATTAAATCCACGAGTGTTAACTACCCTAAAACCCAGACTTGCGGCAGTAATGTCAACTCCTTTTAGATTTCCCAAACTTTCATAAAATGACGCCGCAGGAGCTTCTTTAATAGACTTTATACCCATAGATTCCACGGTTAGAGGCTCTTCTTTTTGTTTTTCTGATATTCGGTCAACTTTTACCACCGTCGTGCCAAGAATGGCGGAAGATTCAAGCAGAACAACTTTTATATTTGAGGCCTCCTCTACTTTTGATATAATTAATTCTTGTGTTTCAAAACCTAAGAACTCAAAAACTAGAGTAACAGGCAATTTGGAGACTTCTAAAGAAAATTTTCCATCTTGGTTTGTACCAGTTCCTGTGGTTGAGTTTTTAATTTTTACACTTGTGGATGCCAATGGGTAACCATCTTTATCAACAACCAAACCGGATAAGGTTATCCCGAAAGTGGTTTGTGACATTAGTATTGAACCAAATATCAAACAGATAATAATTCGTAAAGCTGCTTTCATTAAGTCGAAAGTAGAAAAATTTTTATGAAAACATATTGCTTCTGGCAAATACTATTTTTGAAATATGAAATACTCAATTCTTTACTTAATAATTGTTAGCTGGTTTTTTTCTTGCAACAAAAATGAAACACCAGTTCAAATTTCAGGAGTTTGGCTCGTTAAGTTGCACATTGATGAGCAAAAGGAGTTGCCTTTTTTCCTAGAAATTGTGGCCACAGATAGTGGCTATTTGTCGGCTATTTGGAATGGAAATGAAAAGCTGGTGCAACCAGTAGAGAAGTTGGGAAGTGATAGCATTTTAATTAAAAGTGCCTATTTCAACTCCGAATTAAGGCTGCACATTTCGAAGGATATGATGAACGGAGTTTGGCAGGATTTTTCACGAGATAATTATACTATTTGGGCTACAGCCAAGAAATCTGAAGGGAAGAGGTTTATATTTGAAAATGAACAAAACAATCAAATAGATGGCAAATGGGAAGTTTGGTTTGGTGCCGATACCGCTGAGAAATACAAGGCAGTGGGACTTTTTGCAACGGACGAGCAAAGTACAAAAGGAACTTTTATCACAGAATCGGGAGATTATAGGTTTTTGGAAGGCGGTTTTGATGGGAAAGAATTTAAAGTTTCTGCTTTCGATGGATCGCACGCTTTTTTGTTTGAAGCATCAATGATAAATGACACCCTAAAGGGATGGTTTTATAGCGGTAAACATTGGAAAGAACCATTTGTGGCTTGGAAAAACACAAAAGTGGAGTTGAAAAACCCTTACACACTTTCCGAGTTGTCTAATCCAGATAAACCTGTTGATTTTCAATTTATTGATCTAAATGGAAGCATGATTTCTCTGTCCGATGAGCAGTTTCGCAACAAACCTGTTTTGGTGCAAATAATGGGAAGTTGGTGTCCGAATTGTCTCGATGAATCCGTTTATTTAAGACATATATCCGGTTTTTTGGATTCAATGGGGGTTAAAATTGTGGCACTTACGTTTGAGCGAAAATCATACGAAGAATCTTTACCAACGTTGAAAAAACTGGTAAAGAATATAGGAATAAACTATCCGGTGCTGTATGCCGGATTGGCAAAAAAGGAAGAAGTTTCAAAGTCTGTTCCGTGGTTGAAAGAAATAAACTCCTATCCCACACTTTTGTATTTAACGGCTGACAAAAAAGTGTTTAGAATTCATACCGGATTTTATGGACCCGGAACGGGAAAATACTTTGAACAACAGTCTATAGAAATGATAAATGATATCCAAAACTTGGTTACGCTATCAAAAAACACTACTGAATAACCACTGATTTTTTGGTGATATTAACAACGCTAAAGTAGCCATAAGCTCCACCTTTTATATTGCTTGGTGGGTTGGCCGGTGGAGGGTCAAACGGAGTTCCACTTCTTTGCTGTTGAGTGGCAAATGAAAACATGAAATCATAATATTTCTCAGAAATACGCAGTTGTTCCACCACTACAGAATCACCGATTTGAAAAGGCCAGGGAAAAGGTCTTGGAAGAATTCCTTTGTCTATGTCTTTTAACGGGTCGTTAGGGTCTATTTGAAAATTAAAAAAACCCGTTTCTCTGAATTCGTCCGTATCCAACAAATAACCTATTGAGTCGGTCATAAGTAAATTGTTTTTGGTAATTCGCCACAAATAAAAATCGCCGTATGGCTCATATTCTTTGGCATATTCAAAGACATAGTTTCCTTCTGGAATAAAACCATTTTGCTTTGGTAGATAGAATGATTGCAACAATTCTATTGGCTCTTGATAAAACAGTTTTTCTGAGGCGGTATAAAGTTTGTCGTGGTGCTTCACGTTTAGCGTATAGGTTTTTCCAATCTCACATTGATTCATAGACTTTGATTTGTAATTGCCCAATGTATCATAAAAAAGGGTATCAATAGTTCCGTCAGAAACCTCAATTGTTACCTCTGCATCGGTTACATATTTTATTTCAGTTTGATCATAATATTCTTTCGACCACGACAAATTGACCATCCAAAACTCCGATTGATTACTTAATTGACCACTAACAACCACCACTGAGATGGCGTTGTTTAAATCTAGTTCTATAATTTTTTCGCAGCTGGAAAAAGAGGCAATTGCCAACAAACCAAAAATTATTTTTTTTACTGTTTTCATGTCTTTAAAATTCAAAATTCCAGGTTATTGCAGGAATAATTTTAAACAGTGTGACCTGCACTGCTACATCGTCCCCTTCTTTTATGGTTGCATTTTCGGCGGCATCTTTTTGGGTAGCTTTTCTAAAATAAACGGCATAGGCGTTTGCACGGTTGTAGGCATTATACACAGAAAAATTCCAACTGCTTTTAAACTTTTTTGAGTCTTTATTTTTCCATGTAAAACCGACATCAAGTCGGTGATAATCAGGTATTCTGGTGCTATTTCGTTTACCATAAATAGAATTCCACTGGCCTTCAAAGAAATATTTTCCTTCAACTGAGGTGAATGGTTTTCCGGTGGTGTAAATAAAAGCTGCCGTGGCACTTAACCTCGAAACAATCTTTGTGTTTAACACTATGGCCAAATTATTTCTCAAATCAAAATTGGCTCTATAGGGGTTGCCATTGTTTATTCCCTCCGTGGTTCTTGTAGTTTTGGCTAAGGTGTATGATATAAATCCTGTAACCTTTCCTTTAGTTTTGTTAATGTAAAGCTCTGTACCATAGGCATTTCCTTTTCCTAAAAGTAATTCACCATCAAGGTTTTCATTAAAAAACAGTTGTGCTTCGTTTCTATAATCAATTTGGTTGTGCATCCATTTATAATACACTTCAACGGAGGTTTCTATACCGTTTTTAAAATTCTGAAAAAGTCCCGCAGATACTTGATCTGCAGATTGAGGCTTAATATTCAGGTTAGAGCTAAACCATTGGTCGGTAGGAAAGGCCGAGGCCGTGTTGGTGGCCTGTTGAATGTATTGGTAGGTTCGGTTGTATGAACCTTTTAATGCCATTCGGGTTGTGAGATTATAACTGACTGCCAACCGTGGTTCAAATCCCCAATAGGTGTTGTAGATTTCGTTTTTACCATATTTAGTTGCTACTGTTAATGTGTCAACCGGTTTATAGACCTCATCTTTTGTATAAGTATATTCTGTTCCGCCAATATTTGAAAATGAAGAAAATCGTAATCCATAGCGTACATTAAATCGAGGGTTGAATTTTATTTGGTCGTCATAATATAGTGCATTTTCAAGTGCATGTTTTTTCTCTAAAACCAACTCGGTAAAGTTTTTGGCGGTTTCTTCATTGGCAGGATAAAACGTTCCGGGGCTAAAGAAATGTCGCGTTATTTGAACACCATATCGAATGGTTCTGTTGGGGTTGGCATAGTATGAAAAATCCTGTTTTACGTAATAGTCTTCAATTTTTTGTTTTAGCCCATAAGCAGCGTTTTCAGCAAAACTGAAATCAAAGCCATAATCAAAATTGCTATAAACTAAAGAGGTATTAGAAAAGAGTTTCTTTGTTAACAAGTGATTCCACCTCAAAGTTCCGGTAGAGTTGCCCCAACTGGTGGTAAATAAGTTGCTAAAACCTAAAACATCTTTGCCAAAATAACCACTTATAAATAACTTGTCTTTGTCTGAAATACGGTAGTTGGTTTTCAAGTTAAAATCATAAAAGTAGAGTTTGCTCTGTTTGGCTGCTTCCGAGTTGGCTAGTGGTAAAAAAATATCGGCATACGAGCGTCTTCCGGCTAACATAAATGATGAGGTGTCTTTTTTTATTGGACCCTCTACTGTAAGGCGACTGCTGATGGTGCCAATGCCACCGGTGGCACCATATTTTTTGTTGTTACCATCCTTCATTTTTATGTCAATAAGAGAGGCTAAGCGGCCACCATTTGATGCTGGAATTCCACCTTTATATACCTGAACATCTTTTATTGCATCACCATTAAAAACGGAGAAAAAGCCTAACAAATGCGAGGCATTATAAACGGTGGCTTCATCGAGCAAAATCAAATTTTGATCTTGCGAACCACCACGCACATTAATGCCAGAATTTCCTTCACCCGCAGATTGTATGCCGGGCAATAAAGTAATGGTTTTTAAAACATCAACTTCACCAAAAATTACTGGAATTTCTTTTATGGTTTTTATATCCATATCAACCACTGAAATTTCTTTGTTTTCAACTTTTCTTTTTTCGGATTTTGCATCAACTGTGGCTATGCTCAACATGTTGGCCGTTGGAGCAAGCTCTACGTTTAGCGTGGTGTTTGCATTTAGGTTGATTAATATTTCCTTAGATTTATATCCAGAATACTCAAAAACTAATGTATAACTTCCTTTCTGGAGGGTAATTGAAAAAAAGCCATAATCATTGCTTACGGTTCCCATTTGTTTTCCTTTTACCAAAACGGTGGAGTAAATCAAATCTTCCCCAGAGGTAGAATCGGTAATTTTTCCACTGATGGTATAATTTTGGCCAAAAGCCATGCCGCTTCCAAGTAAAAAGAGTATTAACCCTAAAACTCTATTCATAACCAACAATTTTGTTTTAAGCGGCAAAAATATATCACTTAATTTGCGTTATACTTCAGATTCTATAAAACACGCACTAAAACAGGATGAAATGAAAAATATTTTAAAGCATCTTCCCAATAGCATAACTTTAGGAAACCTTGCGTTGGGGGTTTTGTCCATAATATGTTCTGTGAGTGGAGAGTCTTTATGGGCGGCTATTTTTATAGCAACCGCCACGATACCTGACTTTTTGGATGGCTTGGTTGCAAGATCTCTTCGGGTTTCATCGGCGGTTGGAAAAGATTTGGATAGTTTGGCCGATTTGGTCAGTTTTTGTGTTGCACCTGCCGTTATGATTTATACTTTACAACAGCCTTATGAAACCGGTTTTGTTGCATATTTAACCATTTTGATTCCGGTATTTGGGGCATTGAGGCTGGCACGATTTAACAATGACAGCCGACAAACAGATGATTTTTATGGCCTAACAACTACTGCCACCGGTTTGTGGCTTGCTTCTTGGCCTTTTCTAATTGAGGAGCCAAATATTTTTTCGGAAAAAATTTTAATCAGCAAAGCACTTTTTACCATCATTCCAATTGTGGCGGCAGTTTTAATGAATGCTCCAATACGCCTTTTTTCGCTGAAATTCAAAAACTTAAGCTGGAAAGCAAACAAATATAGATTTGCCCTTGTTTTTGTATCAATTAGTCTTATCTTGGTATTTCAGTTTGCAGGGATAAGTTTGATAATTTTCGCTTATTTACTTTTATCTCTTATCCGTAATTTTGCCGAATGAATTTTAGAGCAGAAATCAATGTGATGCCTCAAAAGGCACTTTTGGATCCACAAGGAAAAGCAGTTCATCAAAGTATGCAGCTTGTTGGTTTAAATGGGGTAGAAAGTGTAAGAATCGGGAAACACATAACTGTTGAGTTGGAAGCAGAAAACGCCGCCGAAGCCAAGC
This sequence comes from Flavobacteriales bacterium, assembly GCA_020635395.1. NCBI lineage: Bacteria > Pseudomonadati > Bacteroidota > Flavobacteriia > Flavobacteriales > Flavobacteriales bacterium. The sequence goes on along the minus strand of JACJZV010000002.1, from coordinate 583,074 downwards.
AAAAGGTAGAAAAGGCCTGTAAAGATTTATTGGCCAATCAAGTAATGGAATACTTTGAATTTGAACTTGTGGAAGTAAACTGACTTGCAAAAGGATAATTAACGGGTTACGGTTACCGTGCCATTGTACCACTTAATATTTCCATAAACATCTCTAATTTTCATTAGATATAAATAGGTTCCCGGTTGAACCAATTGGCCTTTATACGTCCCATTCCACGGTTTATCTATTGTTTCGCTGTGATATATCAGCTCACCCCAGCGGTTGTATATATCCATTTCCATTGATTTTAAGCCATAAAGCATTCCTCCCGGGCCAAAGGTTTTATTTATATCGTTTTCGGGTCCAGGGCTAAAAGCATTTGGAATCCATATTCTCAAATCCGGTTTTATTAGAATTGTTCTATAAAACGTATCTGCACAGCCAAAGTCGTTGTTTGCAATTAATCGAACGCTAAAAAGACCAGTGTCTCCATATTGATGAAAAACCTCTGAACCATACTCTTCATCACTAAAATCTCCAAACCGCCATTGCCATATATTGGCGTTACTTCCCGACTGAATAAAATTTACATAAGGGTCGGTTATATAAATATCCTTTGGGAAAGCATCAAACTTGGCATTCGCTTTTGCGTGAACGGTTAATGTTCGGGTTGTTGAGTCGGAACAACCAAACTCGTTTTCTACCGCAAGCTGTATATTATACGTTCCTGGCAGGTTGAATTGATGAGAAAGTACTGGATTTCTTGACACCACATTGCCTCCGCTTTTCCATGTCCAATCTATAATTTTACCCTTTGAAGTGCTAAGGTCTTGAAAATCAGCCAACTGTTGTTCACAAACATCATTAAAAGAAAAGTCAGGAATTGGAATTGGCTCTATTTCAATGTTCTTTAAAAGTGTGTCTTTGCAACCGAATGTGTTTGAAGAAATAAGTTGTATCAATTTAGCTCCTACAGTTGAAAATGAATGTGTTACATTGGGACTTTTGTAAATGTTCGACTCTATTTGCCATTCTACATTTATCGGGTTGCCAAGTTTTGTGGAAGAAGTAGATTGAAAATTAACGTTGTCGGTAAGGCATGTATCACTATAAACAAAACTACTTTTGGGAAGCGGAAATACTTGAACCTGTTTTGTGATAGAATCCCAACATCCGCGGTCGCCTCGCACTTTTCTTTTTACATCAAAAAAGCCATCACTACCGAATGTGTGAAACAGGTTGTTTTGGTTATAAAGCTCATTAAAATCATATACCCAGACACTTGTATCAATGGTTTCTGAAATAATTTTTGAATTGTCGGTAAATAACATCGGAGTTTGAAAACATTCGTTTGTAAAAACAAAATCAGCTATAGGGCAAATAGCAGGTATGTGTAACACCCAAGCACCCTCATAGTTTGACGTGGTTTCAGCCAATGTTAAATTTGACAAAGGCTGTGTGCTTCCCTTCAAATCGTAGTTCCATTTGTTCGACAAGTTTTCAAATTTAGCAGCCTCAAGTTTTGTTTCATCAATAGTATTGGTTCCTCCAAGCTCTCGATCTAAATAAGAAAAACCGATGCTCAAATTGGGGTTAACAGTGTAACCACCGCCGTTTAGTATGAAAAATCGGTCAACCGATTTAATATCATTTTCAATATTGTATTTATTGTTCAAATGAGTAACACCTATCGGTAGGGGTCGGTTGTTTGGTGAATTTCCAGCATTAGTTGGGTAGGTGGCCAGTGAAACAAAGCCGGAATCAAAACTTTGGTTTCCAACGGATTTAACTTCAAATATTAGTGGAACAGCCATATTGTCGATACTACCAAATGGAACATAAAATATGCTTCCAACCGAAGCATTTCTAATATTCCATTGAACCTTGCCGTATCCAAGAGTTGGATCAGTATCTCCAATCAACAAACCACTGCTTCTTGAAATGGCATTTTTGCTTGAATTGTTTAAAATCAAGGTTTTAGAATTAAGTATAAGGTTGTGATTTGACATAATTAGTTTTCCTGTTTTTAATCCGCTAAAGCCACCTCCCACCAGCGTAGTTATCCTCAAGTGTTTGTTGCCTATTCCAGACAGCTCAAGATTAAAAAAGGATGTGGATGTTGTTCCGGTTATCTCTTGATTTCCTCCTCCTTTTAGAATTACGGTTCCGGCATTGTTTCCAATTGCGGGTGATGTGCCGTTGTTAATCCAATTTCCGCCGAGGTAAATATTTCCATCGATTTTGGTTAAAACTAAACCCGAACCACGGTTGATATAATTACCTGAGTCACCCGGAATTACAATGCTTGCATTGTCTTTTATAACAACATTTACGTTATTGGTTACCCACCCTTGAGAAAAGGATAGAGTGGCACAAAAAATGGACAATATGTAAATGGTAAATCTTTTCAACCGAAACTATTTTTGAATTGCGATAATCAATTTTTTGAGCTCTTCAATTTCTTTTCTTAACGCAGCTATTTCGTCGGATTGTGATTCAACCGTATTTTCGAGTGCTTCAATTTTTTCCGTTCTTTCGGTAAGTGCTTTTATTGCTGCCAGGTTAACACCATCAAAAGCCAGAGTGGTTATTCCGCAAGAATCATCTCCACCCAAACCAAAGGCAGCATGAAAATCTTGAGCCATAGGACCAATGTATTTCACGCTATCAGGGTTGGCTATATAATTCCATTTTGTAATGGGCAATGCCTTTATTTTGGATAGAATTTCTTCGCCATTTATTTCTTCAAAGTTTTCTTTTTGGTTTCTATCAGAGATGGTTGACCATGAGGTTGCACCATTGTTAAGACTGACTCCGGTAGATAAATCCGATTTGGTGTAAAACTTATAACCATTGTCAAAACGCATGGTCATTTGATTAAGAAATGCAGGGGTGGTTACCGTTGATGTGCTGGCATCTCCAAACACAAAAGAACCGTTTTTAAAGTTGGTGGAAACATAACTGCCCAAAGCCACCGAACGGTCGGCTATGGCAAATGCATTATTACCTATGGCCACAGAATAGGGGTTGTTGGTTCTAACATTTGTTCCAATTGCCACAGAACCTGTTCCTTCTGCATAAGCTGCATTACCAATAGCCACGGCAAAATTTCCTTTTACCGTGTCTCTATATCCCATGGCGTAGCCATGATTGTAGCCGGAAAGAATCATGGATTCCTCCCCAATAATGGTTGAGTTTGTTCCAAGGGATGTTGAATTATTACCCAAAATTATGGAGTATTGACCATAAACATAATTTTTCTCTCCAATGGCAATGGAATTAACTCCTCCGGTTGCCGACCGGTTGCCAATGGCAATCGACCTTGGCAGAAGAGTAGTAGAACTGTCTCCCATAGCTATACTCGTGCTTCCTACCGCTCTTGTATTTCTTCCCATCGAGAAGGTGTACTCATCTTGAGCTAAGGTGTTCAGGCCTCCTGCAAACGAATATTGGCCAATATTGGCATTGTTCCAAGCTGACGAACTTACGCCTCCGGCTCTGAATGCCGCTAATCTAGGATTGTAAATCATTCTTGTTCCGGCACCAGAAGCATTAATAGTCGCTCCTGTGCCAAAGGTGCCCGTAACCAGCATACCGTCTGTGCCTGCTATATTCACTGCTCCGGCATCGGCATTAATTGTTCTGCCCACACCTGCTCCACCCTCGTCATAGGCCATGTCTAAAGAGTTTCTTCCAAGATATCCTGACACCCAAGTTGTGCCATTCCAAATTAGCACATCTCCCACGTTTTTACCTGGCTTCATGCCAATTTTTTTGGGACTGGCAGATGTTCCAGCTCCTGCAAGATTTAAAAACCCATTTGCAATGGTGTCGGTTACTTCGTTCCCGATAATGGCATCCACCTCAGTTGGGTGAACAATTTGTGTGGCAACCCATTTGTTTCCATTCCACATCCAAACATCCCCCGTATTTGTTCCTCCATTTATGCTCAACTTATAGGGATTAATTGCCGTTCCGGCTCCAGATTTATTCAATATTCCACGAGCATTTGTGGTATCGGTAATTTCGTTTCCGATAATAGCATCAACTTCAGTAGGATGAACGATTTGCGTTGGAATCCATTTGCTTCCATTCCACATCCATACATCTCCCGTATTTGTTCCATTATTAACACCTATTGTGTATGGATTTGCAGCAGTTCCCGCTCCATTTCTAACCAACACTCCGCGTGAATTGAGTGTGTCTGCTATTTCATTTCCAATTACACTATCTTTTTCTTTGGGAATGGTAATCAATGTCCATTTCAAGCCATTCCAAACCCATGATTGACCAACGGAGTTACCTGGAGTAATTCCAATCTTATAAGGACTTCCAATCGTGCCATTGCCAAATCTTGTTAAAATGCCAAAACTATTTATAGTATCTGCAATTTCATTGCCAATAACGCTGTCTTTTTCTATGGGAATTGTTGGGTGAATGATGGCCGATGAAACCCATTTTGCTCCGTTCCACATCCACACATCTCCAACACTTATTCCGGGTTCAATACCCATTTTTAAGGGGTTGGCAGTTGTACCACCACCATAAATATTGAGTATGCCCCGGGCGTTTGTGGTGTCCACAACCTCATTGCCAATATCGGCATCTTTTTCGCCCGGAATTGATATGGAGGCAGATACCCATTTGGTGCCGTTCCACATCCATACATCGCCTGCATTTGTTCCCGAAACCACCCCAATTTGATATGGGTTTGTAGCCGTTCCTGAACCATATCGCTCCAAAACACCTCTGCTGTTTAGGGTGTCCGCAATTTCATTCCCTAAAATACTGTCTTTTTCCAATGGATGAACTACTGGACTGGACACCCAATTATTGCCATTCCACATCCACACATCTCCAACATTTAAACCAGCTCTGACACCTACTGTGTATGGGTTTGATGCGTTTCCGCTACCGTTTCGAATTAAAATACCTCTTGATTGGGATGTGTCTGAAATTTCGTTTCCGATTTCAGCATCCTGCTCAGTAGGAAGTTGTTGTAAAATCCATTTTGAGCCATTCCAAACCCAAATATCACTGACCGAATTGCCCGGATTAACCCCAATTTTATATGGGTTTGTTGCTACACCCGTGCCTGTTTTTGTTAAAATTCCAAGCGAGGATGTTGTGTCCGCAATTTCATTACCAACAATTCCATCTACTTCTTTCAAAGCAATGTTTTTTGAAAAGACCAATTGTCCGAATTGATTTATGGTAAACTGCGGAATGGAATCGGGGGCTCCATACTGGGCAGGAATAACGCCAGTGGGCAATAGGCTAATGGTTTGTTGATTGCTAATTTGCCCTCCGGCAAGTCCCGCTCCGGCATAAAATTGTTTAAAAAAGGGCTTCCAGGAGTTTTGGTCATAATACCAAAAGCCGATAGTATCATCTACCTGATAAACAAGCAATCCATTTGCAGGCGATGGTATTCCAATTCTTGCCGTTTTGGTAATTCTTGGAATTAAGATGCCTTTATTATTAGAAGTAATATCAAACATGGCCGATGGGTGCGGATCTGCCCCAGACTTATTAATCGCGACCCCATCTTGCGAAAAAGCGGGTTCAAAAATGAACAAACACAATAGTATTGATATAGTAAAATGGACAGCTTTGAGTTTGGAAAAATCATAAGCAGAAAAACGTTGCATATCTTTTAATAATTGCATTAAATCTTCCAAAAATCAAGAAGGGTACCCAATAAAGGCGGGCTAAGATAACATTTTACACACAATTCGTAAACACTTTTTAAGAATACTTATTTTTGTCTGTGCAAAAAAGTGGAAATGGATAGAGAAATTTTTGATTTAATTAATAAAGAATTACAACGCCAACAAGAAGGCATTGAGTTAATTGCGAGTGAAAACTTTGTTTCGGAAGATGTATTGGCTGCTGTCGGCAGTATTCTTACAAACAAATACGCAGAGGGGCTACCAAACAAGCGATATTATGGCGGATGTGAGGTGGTGGATCAGATAGAGCAAATTGCTATTGACAGAGCAAAAAAACTCTTTGGCGTGGAATGGGCAAATGTTCAACCGCACTCCGGCTCACAGGCAAATGGAGCCGTTATGCTGGCTTGTTTGCAACCGGGAGATAAATTGTTAGGCTTTGACTTATCGAACGGAGGTCATTTAACCCACGGTTCTCCGGTAAATTTTTCTGGGAAAACATATCAGGCATTTCATTACGGAATAGATCAAAGCACCGGATTAGTGGATATGAAAAGTGTAGAGGAAATTGCTCATAGAGAAAAACCGAAATTGATTATTTGTGGGGCTTCCAGCTATTCTCGAGATTGGGATTATAAGCGATTTAGAGAAATTGCCGATGAGGTTGGAGCTGTTTTAATGGGCGATATTTCGCACCCGGCCGGACTAATTGCTACAGGATTGCTTTCAAACCCTGTTGACTATTGCCATATCTTGACCACAACCACACACAAAACACTTCGTGGGCCAAGAGGGGGAATGATTATGGTTGGAAAGGATTTTGAAAATAAAATCGGTTTAAAGGACAAAAATGGAAATCTAAGAGGAATGGCTGGATTGCTTGACTCTGCAGTTTTTCCAGGAAGTCAGGGCGGCCCCTTAGAACATGTAATTGCCGGAAAGGCAGTTGCATTTGGAGAAGCAATGAAACCAGCATTTAAAGAATATTGTCAGCAAGTAATTGCCAATGCACAAGCCTTAGCTCGAAGTTTTGAGGCTCGAGGTTATAAAATTATTTCGGGTGGAACGGATAATCATTTAATGTTGATTGACTTGAGAACAAAGTTTGAGAATTTAACTGGCAAGATGGCTGAAGACACCTTGGTTTCTTGTCATATAACCATTAATAAAAACACTGTTCCTCAAGAAACACGCTCCCCCTTTGTGACTTCCGGTATGAGAATTGGTGCTCCTGCAATTACCTCCAGAGGACTCAAGGAAAACGACATGGAGCAAATTGTGGAAATGATTGACAGAGCTTTAAGCAACGCTGACAACAGCACGGTTCTATCCACGGTTTCCAACGATGTTAAAGCACTGATGGGACAATTTCCCTTGTATTCATCACATCAAAAGATGGCCGTGAGTTAGTCTTTATTCAACGAAAGGCTATCCGCTTAATTTTATTAAAAACCAAACTGCCATTAGAAATAAAATTCTATGACAGAATTTAACACAGGTGACATACCGAAAAACGGGTGGTCTGGTTTTGTTCAAAACTGGCGACACGATTTAATAGCTGCTATTAGCGTAGCTTTGGTTGCTCTGCCGTTAGGTTTGGGTATTTCTATTGCTTCAGGCGATTCTGTTCCTCCGATGGCGGGGGTTATATCTGCAATTATTGGGGGGCTGTTTACAACCTTTATTAGAGGAAGTCATGTTGGTATTAATGGCCCCGGAGCCGGACTTATAGGGGTTTCATTAGCAGGTATTGCCGGTTTGGCAGACAAAGGATTGAACAACGGTTTTCAGTATTATTTGGCAGCCATTGTCTTGGCCGGTTTGATTCAAGCCGCAATGGGTTTTTTTAAACTAGGTAAATATGGTGACCTATTGCCAACATCTGTGGTTAAAGGCGTTTTAGCGGCCATTGGCATCATTATCATTGCGAGCCAAATACATATTGCATTAGGAGTAGATTTTAAGGGAACGGCTTTTGAAAGTCTAACCGCTATTCCCCAAATGCTAAACCGATTGAACTGGCCAATTACCTCCATAGCCTTTGTTAGTCTTGCCATTCTCTATATTCACCCGTTTTTTATTAATAAGCTAAGAATCTTACATTACATACCGGCACCAATGCTTGTGCTATTGGCAACAATACCTATGGTTTATGCCTTCAATATGCCGGTAAACCATGTCATAAATGTTTTTGGAAGTGAAAATCTGGTGGGTTCGCAAAATTTGGTTCGGGTAGAAAATATTTTGGATAGTATAGACTTTTCTGGTGGTTTTTCCTTTTTGCCCAACTTTGGGAAAATAAACCAAATAGATTTTTGGGGAACGGTTATCGGTGTTTTTCTGGTTAGCACTATTGAAACCATACCGAGTGCAAAAGCCATCGACAAACTCGACCCTTACAAACGAACAACAGATTTAAACAAGGATTTGGTTGGTACAGGTGTGAGTACAATATTGGCGGGATTTTTAGGTGGATTTCCGGTCATTACCGTTATTGTTCGCAGCTCGTTAAACATAAATCATGGTGCCAAAACGAAATGGTCAAACTTTTTTCATGGCATTATTCTTTTGGCAATTGTTTTCTTTTTGATTGAACCCATTCAAAAAGTCCCTTTAGCCGCCCTTGCCGGAATTTTGATTTTTACAGGTTTGAAGTTGGCCTCTCCCAAAATGTTTTCTGATACATTTAAAATGGGTTACGAACAATTCATAATTCTGGCCGTTACGCTTTTCTCAACCGTAAAATTTAACCTTCAAACAGGGTTGGTGACAGGGATTTTAATTACACTCTTAATCCATTTGGTGAAATCTCACATTCCTCTAAACTTGTTTTTTAAGTATATTAGAAATCCGCAATACATAATCAATCTTGAAGAAAAAGGCATTGTTCTTAAAGTAAAAGGTATTAGTAATTTTACCAATATTACCAATCTGAGTGAAGAACTGAACGTAATTGGCCTCGGAAACAATGTTATTGTCGATTTTAGTCAAGCTCGGCTTGTTGATCATACAGTTCTAGAATTTTTGAAAGAGTGGGGAGATAAAAATGAAAACCAAGGAGGAGAAATGGATATTGTGGGGCTCGATTCGCACATTACAACTTCCCAAAACCCATTGAGCCTGCACGTTCAACCACCAAAAGGTTCATTGTTCTTGAGCAAAAGACAACATGGCTTAAAAGATTTGGCGGGTGAAATAAATTGTACTTTTAATCCGGAAGAAGGATGGAGCAAATCAAGGTTTAAAAAATTTATGCTTTTCCAATCAAGGCCGATAGAGTTTTCAAAGAATAGCATCTTAGGGAAGTTCAAAAATAATATTGAATGGGAGGTGTGCGATTTAACATTTGACGAAGGAGCATTTCTTGCCAAAGAAGTACATCACACGACGGCTATACTTATAAAGTTAAACAACCGCGATATTCCGGTATTCGAGATAGAAAAGGAAGGGTGGTTGCATCGTATTTTAGATCTTGCTAAAAAGGAGGAAATAATTTTTGAAAATACTCAGTTTACGGAAAAGTTCTCAGTAAAAGGGAGTAACGAAAAAGAGGTTAAACGTTTTTTTTCGGATGAAATAATTGATTTTATCTCACAATACAATGAATACCATATAGAAGGAAATAATTCGGGTTTGCTTATTTTGAAAAGCTTTCGATTTGCCAGTCCGATGGAGGTAAAAGGTCTTATAGCATTTGCACAATCCTTGACGGATATTATTCAGCGTAACTACAAACCTATTTTGCTTTCTAAACCTACTGACCAATAAAAAGGCAAATTGCTGGAGGCTAAACCTTCAATTCCGGTAATGGTAAAACGCGTGTTTTTTGACAATAGGCCAAAGGTTAAACCATAATTTCCAAAACCGCCACCCGATGCTCCAACCAAGATAAGTGTGCCAGGTATTGAACTTTTGAATCCATAGTTTAAACCAATTTTTGGTAAAAACCCAGGAAATGAAATATACTGCAAATCGGCCTGAATCGTAGTAAATTCTGAAAGCTGATTGGTATATCGCATTTTTAAGGTAAACGGAATAAATGTGCCTCTTGGAGTTTGACCTTTTGGCTTTGTCTCAACATAATTTTTTATACTGTCTTGCACATCAATAGATTGTTTTGAAAAAAGAGATGGGGTAATATCAAATCCCTCATAAACAAAGTTTCGTGTAACTACAGACTGCTCTCGTTTGTTTAAAAGCAACAACCCAACATTTTCAATTGATATTTCAAACAATTGTTTTTCAATCTGTTTTTTAACAAAAAAGTCAAACCCAATACCATAGCCGCCGCCCGTTTTATCAAAAATGGCATTTATGTCTTTGCCAATAATACTGTCGGCATTTTCAGAAGTGGTCAAAATACCGGTTTTAGCATGAAACGAGGAGTAATTAAACAATGCCAATGCCGACATAGAAATTCCGTAGTGCAAATTGTTGACATCATCATTTTTTTCAAAACCTACACCAATTTTGGAAAATGAAAGTTGTTTAAAACCACTGTTTTTTAATTCGACCGACTTGTTTTCTGCGTTTCCTTGCAATACAGAAAAAACAGCATTTTTATGAAAAGATAATCCACCAATGTTTTGGTATCCTGCAATAATAAATGGCCTCTCTTTGATAGAATCCGAAAAGTGGATTTTAATAGAAGCATCTACACTATATCCACCTCTTATTCGTTGCGGTGCATTCTGTTTTGTGTTGTTTATAAGTGTTTCATCCCAATAGTTTTCAAAAACAAAGGATTTAGTAAACGTATTTGACCACAAACCACCGCCTGCTTGTATTTCCATCCATTTGCCTTTTGGATTGAGTGAAGGTGACGAACTTGACTGAGACAAAACCTGCTGTCCCAAAATCAACAAAGAAATGAAACTAATTACCTGCTTCATAAATAAAATCGGCAACCAATTGTGTTTTTAAAAGATAGGTGTTTAGAATGGGTGTCTGCACATCATTCGGAGAGTCAATAACGGCAGTGATGCGTATTTGTTTTGTATCTCGAATCATGTCCATTTGGGTTTCGTTTATTTTGGCTAAAAGGGAGGTTTTTCGAGGTCCAACGGAATGGTAGTTGCTCATATCAATAGAGGCGGCTTGAATAAGTTGATTCTCAAATAGTGTAAGAAGCGAAGTGCCACTTTCATCCAAAAAATCCAGTACTACCTTAAAATCATACGGAAAATCGTTTTCTACATCCAACCGAAACGTACCTGAGGTAATGTTTTCTTGATTGGAAACGGCGTTGATGTTAAACTTTCCGGTTTGGGAAAGAGTAAGATTGTTTGCCGAAAAAGTGGCCGGAATGGTAAAATTTACATGCCCTTTTATGTAGCTTTGGTCTAATACAAAATCTGCCACGTTCCCGCTATCTGACGGCAATGTATTCATGCTGATATTTGCATAAATTTTATTGGGCAATATCTCAACAAAATCGATAAGATTATCACAACTGTATTTTGTAAATTCCGTTGTGGTTGTTGAGGGTATAAGTGGAGGATTGTGGGCTTTTGATATGTTAATTTCTTTACCAATAATACTTTGGCAATCAAGAGTAACCGATTTTCCGGAACTGGTGTTTTCTGCTCTCAAACTGTTTATTTTTGCTACAGCACCAATGCCAAGTGCATTTTCGATGTTGAAGTAGAATTTAAAATCTGCCAAGTCAACTTCACCATTTATCTTTTCAAAAATCGGAATGTCAAGCGAGTCGTCTATGGTATAACTTTTCACGCCAAAATCTCCGGTTGCAAAACGTGGCACAATGTCAATCAAACCAAATTCTATTTCTACATAATCGTTCAAAGAAAGGTCTCGAACCTGACCCGAATAAACGGTTTTGGCTGTCAATTTGCTGTAAACGGCATTCCAAAACGGAGGCGAATTTGGGTCTTTGCCTTTGTACTGCATTACATATCCGTCAAGCGGAAAAACACCTTCAATAACCTGGGTCTCACCTGGTTTTGCAGGTGGAACATTATATACTTTATGAAACGGATTGGCATAATTGCCACCGGCACCACTATGCGGAAATGTATAATCAATGATTATTTCTTCCTCAATCGTACTTGAAATTTTCATTTTTACAAAACCACTTTTGGCTTGTATTTCAGTAATCAATGGCCCACCAAAGTTGTATATAACCTCCTGTGTGTCATTTACCAATGTTTGTTCAGGAAAAATAGCAGTGGCATATTCTGGCTCCAAATCATGCACAGAAAGTTCCAATCGCAAACCCTTGTCAGCATCAATCAAAACATCTCCCTCACTTTCTCGGGTTATCATGTGAATAACCGTTGCCAGCAAAACGCCATCAACAGTTTTCCCGCTCAGGTCAATGCTTCTGGTAGAAGATGAAAAGGGGGGAATATTTGTAAACGTATCCTGAGCTATTACTGTTAAATCTTTTTTGTTTCGGAGCACATAAACAATTTCATCTACATATACTGGTAGGTCGTTGTGAATAGTAATATCCAAAAAGCCTTTTACGAATTTGGCGGTTTGAAAAAACTCTTTGCTCACATCTATTTCCTGCTCTCCTCCGGGGTTGTCAATGTTTTGTCCCGGAAGAAAAACGGTTTGTCCATGATAAGCTCCTGCGGCAGGATATATTTGTCGTAATGTTATGGTGTCTGCATAGTTTTTGTCGGCCAAAATCAATTTGTCGAGTGTTATTCTTACCTTATCCACGGTGTCTGGCACGGTCAAATAGCTCGCAACACTATCAATAGAGTACTCAACTTGGTAAATAAGATTATAACTGCTATCGGTTTCTTCAATGGTCAAACTGTCGTTTCCCAAATCGCTTAGGCTTAAGTTTGCCCTAAAAAGCGGAGCAGTAATCTGTGCATTCCAATGTTTTTCCCGCTCACACGAAACAAAAAACAATACACTAAGTAAGCTCAGAAATGTACACAACGATTTAGTTTTGATTAATCGAATTGGATTAACTTTGTACAACACCATTTTTTTAAATAAAGAACAAAGTAAAGCGAATTATATTGCTTTGTTGTAATTGAGATGTAAAGAATGTCGTCACACCATTTTGTAAAGGACAAACAAGAACCAGCGTTGATAATTGCCAATGGCGAGGAGTGCAGCAACGAGTTGCTCAACCAATTATTGGAGTGGAATCCGTATGTTTTGGTTTTGGACGGAGCGTTAGATAGAGTGCTAAAAAAGGGAATAAAGGTGGATGCCGTTTTGGGCGATTTTGACAGTATTAGTGTAAACCAATTAAGCGTTCAGGCGGAGCAGGAAATTGAGTGGGTGTATGCCGAGAGTCAGCATTTTACTGATTTAGAAAAAGGGTTAAATTTTCTTGTAAAAAATGGCCACAAAGCAGCCAATATAGTGTGGGCTACAGGCAGAAGGCTTGATCATTCGCACAACAACTTAATAACCCTTGCTAAGTTTTCAGACAAAATTTCGTTGTGTATGTTAGATGATTTTTCAAGAGCATTTTGTTTACCCAAATCATATAAAAAGTTTTATCCCGAAGGAAGTATTTTGTCATTATTACCTATTACTGATGTAAGAGGAATACAAACCTCAGGTTTAAAATACAATCTAAACAAAGAAGATTTTATATTGCCACACCGTACCGGGAGCAGCAATGAAGTGGAACAATCCGGAATAGTAGAAATTGTTTTTGATGATGGAATTTTGCTATTGATGGAGTGTGTGGACTAATCTAAAAAAAGTAACCTTTCAGCCTCCGTAGGTATTCGGCAGGTTTCTCTTTTTCCCCAAATTTTATAACGGTTTTTGGCAATGAATGCGTAAATAGGGTTTCGGATAAATGCCGGGAATATTAAAAAAATGATAAAAAGCGAAAATGGAAACCCAAGTTTTGAAAGCACTTTAATGGCTGCGGTTGATTTTTGAAACAACTGGCCATTATCCAGCAAAACAAAGCTGTCAGGACTATCAAGATGGATTTTGGGGTTTTCTGCTAACATTTTTTTGGCAGTTTTTGATTGAAGAGCTGCAAAAACAAACTGGTTTTTTCTATCTTTTCTAATAATAAAATCCACAGTTTTGTTGCATAAATTGCATACACCATCAAAAAAAACAATGGTTTCAGGATTGTTATATTTATTATCTCCGCCCAAAATGTAAACTCGCCAAAAACAGTTCAACCATAAACATTGCCATCAAAAAAACCTAATTTTGCAACACTAAAAATACCGAAACGGATTTTTAAAATTATAGTTTTCAAAATTTCATAAATGAGTTTAGTGGCCGAAAAACAATCAATCAGTAAAGCCGAGTTTCAACAAGAAGTTTTAAACGATTATAGAATTGCCTTTGAAAGCCGGCAGGCCAGTTTACTTGGCAGAAAAGAGGTGCTGACCGGAAAGGCCAAGTTTGGAATTTTTGGCGATGGCAAAGAGGTGGCTCAGGTAGCCCTGGCCAAGGTTTTTGAAAAAGGCGATTTTAGGGCAGGATACTACCGAGATCAAACTTTTATGTTTGCCAAAGGTATGAGTTCGGTTAAAGAGTTTTTTGCTCAGCTATACGCCCACACCGATGTAGAGGCCGAACCCGCAAGTGCAGGCCGAAGCATGAATGGCCATTTTGGAACGAGATTGTTAAACAACGATGGGAGTTGGAAAAAACAAACAGAAATGTTTAACTCTTCATCCGACATTAGCCCAACAGCGGGGCAAATGAGTCGATTGGTTGGTTTGGCTTGGGCATCAAAACTTTACAGAAGAAACCCTGATTTGGCTCAGTTTTCTGACTTTTCGGTGAATGGAAATGAAATTGCTTTTGGCACAATTGGAAATGCCAGCACCAGCGAAGGACACTTTTGGGAAGCCATAAATGCCGGAGGTGTTTTGCAAGTTCCGATGCTCGTTTCTATTTGGGATGATGCTTACGGAATTTCAGTGCCGGCCAAATATCAAACCACCAAAGAAAATCTTAGTTCTATTTTAAAAGGATTTAAGACCGACAAAGATGGGAAAGGTTATGATTTATATACAGTTAGAGGCTGGGACTATCCCGAACTTATTAAAACATACGCTATTGCTGCAACTAAATGTAGAGAAACGCATATTCCGGCCATAGTGCATGTTACAGAAGTTACCCAACCACAGGGGCATTCCACTTCCGGCTCGCATGAGCGGTATAAAACAAAAGAACGTCTTGACTGGGAAGCCAAGTTTGACTGTTTGCTCCAAATGCGAGAGTGGATAGTGCAAACTGGATTGGCCACCGAGCAAGAAATGGATGAACTGGAAAATAACGCCATAGAGCAAGTAAAAAATCAAAAACAAGAGGCGTGGGATGCTTTTTTGAATCCATTAAAAAATGAGCGAGATGAGCTGGTAGAAGTACTAAATGGTTTTTCAAACCAAGACATAGTGCAAATGGCAAAAGAGCTAAAATCAAATCGAGAACCGAACAGGAAGGATTTGGGAATAGCTGCAATTAAAATTATCCGACAAACCATTGGCCAAAAAACAGAGGCAAGACAAAATTTGATAGAGTGGTATTCAAAATACAAGTCGGACAATTATGAACGATACAGCAGCCAACTTCACAGCAATTCAAGGTGGAGTGCACTCAATGTAAATGAAATTCCACCGGCATATAGCCAAGATAGTGAGATACTCAATGGCTATGAGATTCTTCAAAAATGTTTTGATTATGCTTTAGAGCGAGACCCAAGAGTACTCGCTTTTGGAGAGGATGTTGGGCATATTGGTGACGTAAATCAAGGTTTTGCAGGATTACAAGAGAAATATGGCAAAAACCGTGTGATGGACACGGGAATACGTGAAAACTCCATAATTGGGCAGGCAGTTGGTGCATCAATTCGGGGTTTGCGACCCATTGCCGAAATTCAATATCTTGATTATTTAATCTATGCCATTCAAATAATGAGTGATGATATTGCTACATTGCAATACAGAACCAAAGGTGGTCAAAAAAATCCGGTAATCATTCGCACAAGAGGTCATCGTTTAGAGGGTATTTGGCATAGTGGTTCGCCTATGGCAATGATTATTAATGCCGTGCGGGGTATGCACGTTTTGGTGCCTCGAAACATGGTAAAAGCTGCCGGATTTTACAACACTTTGTTGCAGAGCGATGAGCCTGCATTGGTGGTTGAGTGTTTGAATGGATATAGGCTAAAAGAGCAAGTTCCGGAAAATTTGGCAAGCTACACTCAACCAATTGGGGTAGTTGAGATACTCAAAGAAGGTTACGATGTAACATTGGTTACCTATGGTTCGTGTGTTAGAATTGCTCAAGAGGCCATCAAGCAATTAGAGCAACACGGAATTTCGGTTGAACTAATTGATGTTCAATCCCTATTGCCCTTTGATTTGAGTAAAGACATTGTTAAGTCTATCGAAAAAACGAATCGAGTGGTGTTTTTGGATGAAGACGTGCCAGGAGGAACCACAGCCTATATGATGCAACAGGTGTTGGAAAAACAAGAAGGCTATAAATTTTTAGATTCTCAACCAAAAACCATCTCCTCAAGACCGCATAGGCCGGCTTATGGCACAGATGGCGATTACTTCTCAAAACCCAATGCCGAGGATATTTTTATTACCATTTATAATTTAATGCACGAAACCAATCCGTCTAATTATCCGGAATTGATGTAAAATGAACAGACCTGAGGTTGTTGTTTTTTGGTTTAGAAGAGATTTACGGTTAAAAAACAATGTTGGATTAAATGCTGCATTAACGTCGGGTTTTCCGGTATTGCCCATTTTTATTTTTGATGAAAACATACTGGGAGAGCTTCCCAAAGATGACGCTCGTATATGTTTTATCCACAAGCAATTGCAACAAATAAATGCTGAATTGGTTACTAAAAAGTCTTCCTTATTGTGTTTGCAAGGAAAACCTTTAGAAGTTTGGGAAACACTCATTACCCAATTCAACATAAAAAAAGTGTTTGTAAACCGCGATTTTGAACCGTATGCATTACAGCGAGATAAGGAGGTAAAAAAACTTTTTGTTAAAACCGAAATTCATGTTGAAGGTTTTACCGACCACCTGTTGGTTTCGCCAACCGAGGTGCTAAAAAATGATGGAACACCCTATACTGTTTTTACACCTTTTTCAAAAAAATGGAAAGAAGTAATAAGCCACAAAACCATTGAAGTTTTTACAAAGGAGGGCAATTTTTTTGAGCAGAATTTAGAATTGCCAAGCCTAAAGGAAATTGGTTTTGTTTCTTCCAACATTAAGGTAGAACCGGCGAATTATGAAGAGTTACACAATTATGCGTTGCATAGAGATATACCTTCAAAAAATTCGACCAGTTTTTTGAGTCCTCATTTGCGATTCGGCACGGTTAGCATTCGTCAGATTTATGAAGAAGTAAAGGAGCATGAACCTTTTCTGAATGAGCTTATCTGGCGAGAATTTTTTATTCATATTCTCTATTTCTTTCCAGAAAGTGTTTCGGCCAATTTTAAACCAAAATATGATGGTATTCCATGGAGAAATAATGAGGAAGAGTTTCAAAAATGGTGTGACGGAAAAACGGGTTTCCCGATGGTAGATGCTGGCATGAGGCAGCTAAATCAGACAGGATATATGCACAATAGGGTAAGAATGATTACTGCAGGATTTTTATGCAAACACCTACTAATTGATTGGCGATGGGGCGAGGCTTATTTTGCCAAAAAACTGCTCGATTTTGAGTTAGCTTCAAATGTTGGTAATTGGCAATGGGCGGCTGGAACAGGATGCGATGCCGCACCTTATTTTAGAGTTTTTAACCCATCAGAACAGCAGCGAAAATTTGACCAGCAAGAAAAGTATATCAGAAAATGGATTCCTGAATTTGGCACCAATCTATACCCAAAACCAATGGTTGACCATAAATTTGCTCGAGAAAGAGCAATTGAGACATATAAAAATGCTTTAAACGAATGAAAAAAATTTTGATAACAGGCGGAACTGGACTATTAGGAAAAGCACTAATAAAAAAACTGCTCCAAAGAGGTTATGAGGTTCGAGTTTTGACAAGAACAAAACGGAAAGACAGTCCGTATCAATCGTATTTATGGAATTTAGAGAGCGGGGAATTTGATATAACCTGCCTCGAAAGTGTTGATGCAATAATTCACTTAGCCGGGGCAGGAGTGATTGACCAAAAATGGACAAAAAACTATAAACAGGAGATTTTGGATAGTAGAGTTAAATCAGCCAACATGCTTTTTGAGGCAATTAAAAAATCTGAAACCAAACCCGAGGTTTTCATTTCTACATCAGGAGTTGGATATTATGGGGCAGTATCTGTCAAAAAAACATTTGAGGAAAATGATGCAGCCGGAAACGACTTTGTGGCCACTGTTTGCAAACAATGGGAACAAGCGGCAATCCAGTTCGAAACGCTGAACATCCGCACCGCAATTTTTAGAACGGGCGTGGTGCTGAGCAAAGATGGGGGAGCTCTGTTAAAAATGATGAAGCTCGCACGAATGAAACTTTTGTCAAATCTTGGTTCGGGCACACAAATTATTCCATGGATTGGAGTAAACGATTGGGTAAATGCGACAATTTTCTCTCTCGAAAACCCCCAAATGAAGGGCATTTACAACAGTGTTGCGGCCAATGTAACAAACCAAGAAATGACAAAGCAAATCAACAAATGTTACAATAATCGATTTTTGCTGCCTTCCGTTCCAAAATTTATGATAAGGCTATTGTTTGGCGAAAGAGCCAATCTTATTCTAGAGGGTAGCAAAGTGTCGAACAATAAGTTGCTTCAAGCAGGATTTGAGTTTGAAAATAAGGAACTGGAAGAGGTAATAAGAAATTTTACGAATTGAGTATTTTTACCCCTTTTTACAGCAATAAGCGTGGATGCCGAATCTATCAAAAGGGGAACATTTGAATATAAATCTTTAAAAGGATTTTTTCCTCCTCAATCCATCTTTAACTCTAAAACAAATACCCAATGGAAAAATACGACCAAAAGAGTTGGTATCGTTGCTCATTTTTCAGTATGGTTTTATAAGTCAAATCCTGCAATGTGAGGTAGCCGTGGTACGTACTCGTTCGTTTGTATTGAATTAGACTAAGGCCGGTATCAACCCCTCCACCTAAAATGATATTACTTCCAATTACTCGATTCGTACCAACCCCAAATCTTAAATTGGTGCCAAGAAAGCTGTATTTTAACTCATCCGTTGGAAAAGTTCTTGAAATATGATAGTCGAAGTTATAGTTCTCATAATACTTAACATGAGATACATCGATGGTATATTTTGTTAAGGTTTGATAAAAGGTAATAAAGCTGCCAATAGGAGCGATGGCTCCTTTTTTTCTTCGATAAAATTTGAATCCATAACCTCCATGTAATTGGGTTACTTCCGAAATCCCTTTGTAGCCGTCATTGTAAATTATATTGCCATTGATAAACAAAATGTCGCTGGTTGAAAACCGATTAAGGTCAAAGGCTGTTTTATTTCGGCCGACAATTAGTTCAATAGCCAAATTGTTGTTTAACACCCGACCGGCTCGAATTTCAGTGGCGTTTTTTAGATAAAATTTTTCGATTGATTGATACTTGTAAGGCAGCGATTCGTCTTCTTCTGCCGGAACAGCTTTTTCACTTATGGTGGTTCTAACGCCCATTCGATAATTAAAAGCCACGTAATTTCGGCTGCCCATAAAACCAGAGGTTACGGGCTTTTGGCCAAAACAAAATTCAAAAATTGCTAAAAACAGCATTGGTAAAATTAGTCGTTTCATTTTGCTCGATTTAATTGGTTGAAACTGTTATACAAATGGGCATTAATCACATCTTTTCTGAACTTGGATCGAAAAAATTTGGAGTCATAAAATTCCACTTTCCCCGATTTTAGGTCGAATACATAAAAATTGTATTGCAGCTCATTTAATGAACTCAACTGCCAATATAGATAGAATGGGAAGGGCGTTACCGCCGCTGCCGAGAGTAAAAATAACCCAATATTAAACTTGTTTCCATCGGTGTAAAGCGAGGTGACATTGATGGCCAAATAGTCTGTTTGGTGTTTCAATCGAATGGTGTCTAAACTCGGAGTCGTAAACCCAAAGGTGCCACTGAACTCATAAAGAGATTGCTCGCTCAGCCAATTGCTCAGGGTTATAAAGTCATTAAAGGTTTCGGTGTTAAAATTCTCGTCACTTTGGTCGTTCAGCTTTACCAGTTCTACTCCGGTTTTTTCGGCCATTTTATCGGAGGCATTGGCCATAAATTCTTCGTGTTCATTTGACTTTACGTAGAGTTGATCTAACGTTTTTCTATAGTCAATCCTTGAAAAAATGGGTCTGAAATAAATAACTCTATCAACGCCCGATAAACCGTAATGAGAATAAATGCCCGCAACATTTCTATCGGCATCAACGCTATGACGTTCCGAGTCGGTATCTTCTATTTCTATCTCATCTTCGTCCGAAATGTCATCCGAAATGCCTTCTAGTACTTTATCAAACGCTTGTTTAAATGCGATACTGTCAAACATATCTACAAACAGAGTGCGGGCAAACATGTATTTGTTTCGGCTTTGGCGTGTTCCAGCTTTTTTGGCTTCGTCATACGAGGTGTAGAAAAATGATTTAGTCATTTTCGAATTAGCCAATTCTTCCATACTTCCATCTCGCAGTTTAATATAAAAGCTGTCGTTTGGGTGTGCATAGCTTTGCATCCAAATGTATCGGGTGGCAATGGCATTTATGCCCTTTTTACCCATTTTAAAGAAGAAATATTTTACCTCCTGCTGGTATCCTTGGTAGTTCTTAAAACTTTGATTATAGATGTATTTGTTTTGATTGTTTATAAGTTGCTGCATGCCAAACCACGCCATAGCTTCGGCTTTTTGCAAATAGGGGTGGTTGGGGTAGTCCGTTTCTAACGCATGAATATGATAGATTAAATCGCTGAAATTACCTTCAATCAAAAATTGTTTAACCATTTCAAACCTTGCCAAATCACGGATATAGGCAAATTCCACCGAATCAATAAGGTCATATAATTTTGTTCCCTTTCCATCAAAATCAGCCAAAGCGGCTTTTCTTTTTTTGACATTTGGGTGCGTGTGTTCAGTGTCGTCCACATCTTCTTCTGGAGCTATGCTTTGACAAGAATCTATCAAAAATGGTTTGGCCACCTTAAAACTATCGGTTTCAATTTTATGCCAATCATATTTCTTTTCAAGTATTGGAAGCTCGGCATAGAGCAATTTATTCAACGTGTTTTGGGTTTCGGCCTCGCTGTATCCAGCGTTTTGATGAAGTCCGTAGGCATAGTCATCTGCTTCAAATTCAGCTTCGCGACTGTATTGGTAAGAGTTCAATAATTTTTCTTCCCAACTTAGTTGCCCATATCTTCCGGTTCTTGAATAAAGTTCTTTTTTGTGCGAAAAATTTTGCAGTACATGGTGTTTTACATAATGCCCTATTTCGTGTGCCAATACAAAGGCCAATTGGGCTTCGTTGTCAAGTCGGGCAACCAATCCTGTGGTGACGTATATTATTCCCTCATTGGTGGAAAAGGCATTTGCCACATCTGTTTTTAGTGTATAAACCCGAATATGCTCCCTGGTGCTTTCATCTCCTTTCAGCAAATGGTCAACAATTTTGTTGCATAATTCACTAATGGGGTCTCCATACACTATATCTCCGCTTAACAAAAGTTTGTGGTTAATGTAGTTTGTCAAAATGATAAACTCCTTTTGATCTCGGCTGCTCAAAACATCATCTTCTACGGCCATTGAAGCCAACCCCATTTTGCTTTTTTCGGCAAAACCCCATTTAAAATCTAAGGGCATTTCTCCCTCACACTTTAGGCCGTCGAAATTGTCAGAAATTTGAGAAAAAGCAAAAAGACATTGCAAAAAGGGAATAATTAGTATAATTTTTTTCATGAAACGAATTAATGAATTTATCTCGAATTATTTAGCTAAAAAATTTGTGATGTAAGTTTGCGGGCAATATTTGATTGGTATGAAACAAATTATTTCGGCCTTAATCCTCCTCGGCATCATTTTTTTGATATTGTCTATCATATTTCGGAAAAAGGAAAATCTTCGGAAGATTTTTCAAAGTTTGGGAATTTTAATTGGTGTGGTGCCTTTGCTGTTGTATGCGGCCTTCAACATTGTTGTGCATATTCAAGAAAGAAAAATGATAAGTAACTATGCTGCTCATCACCAGTCGGTGGGCAATGTTAGCTTAGATTTGTTTGCCGACAATACGTTTATTTTAAAGTCGGATAGCTGTTCGGCAGGTTTTGTGCAGGGAGAATGGGGTTTTAAAAATATTTCGGGTGGCGAGTTGTTTTTAAAATCGAGCAGTCAAAATATGGGTAAGGTTAGCCTACAAAATGGCCAGATAAACATAAAAAACATTCCGGTTTGCCTCAGCCTAATATCAAATATTGATTTAAAGAAAACCGGCAAGCCATTGGTGCCACCCATTGATGTAGAAGAATAATTTTTTGATAATAAATAATGGCTGAAAACAATCATCGAAATGATGCAGTTTTGTATAAGTAAAAACTATTTTTTTTGATTCGTATGAAAAAATTCTCGTTCGTTGGTGCTATTTCTATTATAGTGTTTTTTTTGGCAAGTTCTTGCAACAGTGCCAAACCTCAAGTGCAATTTGCACCAAAAAAGCCCAAACGTATTATCCTGATGATTGGAGATGGAATGGGGTTAACACAAATATCTACCTTGTTTGTGGAGAGAGATAATACCAACAATTTTCAACGATTTATGCATATTGGTTTTATTAATACAAAATCGGGTACGCACAAAATAACCGATTCGGCAGCGGGTGCCACCGCTTTTTCGTGTGGGGTAAAAACCTACAACAATTCTGTAGGTATGGGTATGGATACGACCGCGGCAAATAATTTGGTCGAAATTTTTTCGCAACATAATTACAAAACAGCATTGGTGGCTACTTCCTCTATCACCCACGCCACGCCCGGTGCTTTTTATGCTCACACTTCGCACAGAAGCCATGAGCAAGACATTGCCAACCAACTTCTGAAATCGGATATTGATTTTTTTGCGGGCGGCGGTTTGAAGTTTTTTTCTAAGCTTCAACCACAAATGAAACTATACAATTGGCAAATAGATTCTGTGCCGGGAGTGCACTTTAAACCAGAGGTAAAATACAACCATCATAAAAAGTACGGTTATCTGAAAGCCGCCGACGGCATGCCAACCATGGAGACAAACAGAGGGAATTTTTTGACGGATGCATCAAATGAAGCGTTGAAATATCTCAACAATTCCCGGTTTTTTATGATGATAGAAGGCTCGCAAATAGACTGGGGAGGCCATGCAAAAAATTATGAATACGTTAAAACCGAAATGTTTGATTTTGATGCGGCAGTCGGAGCTATGCTTGATTTTGCAGAGAAAGATGGTAACACGTTGGTTATTGTAACTGCCGACCACGAAACAGGTGGTTTGGCACTCGTTGCACAAGACTATACCGACAAAAATGGCAACACAAAAGAGAATTATAATGCCGTTCAACCAAAGTTTATTACCGGAGGCCACACGGCTACATTAATTCCTGTGATGGCTTATGGTCCGGGAGCTGAAAATTTTCAAGGTTTTTATGAAAACAATGAGATTTTCTACAAAATAAAAAACCTAATGCGTTGAAAGATTGAGGTTTAATTAAAAACGCCGGTTGTTTTCAGTATTTCAAAAATATAAGTTTTGTTTGCTAAGTTAATAACCGTTACTGGAATACTATATTTCGCAGTTGAAGTGCCAATTTCTATAGTTAAAGCCCGCGGAACTGTTTGTGGGTCAGTGGTTTCGTGGTAAATGCAGTTCAATAAACGCAATGGTGCCAAATCAACCTTATTTTCTTTGGCGGCTGCAATCAGTTTATTAAAATTATCATCGAATCGGGCATGCAACGATGTAAGCATTTTGTTTTCAATTTCCTTGTCGGTCATGCCTTTGGTTTCTTTTGGCGATAGTGTTTTGGCCACCGAAACATCTGCCATAAATGGTTTTAGCGAATTGGTATTGCCGTTTTTGAGCGACGATAAAAAGGCATTTCCAACCTCGCTATAGGCCATCACAATTACATCTTCCGCTGGTTCTGCTTCAAATACAGTATCTAATGTGGGAAGGTCTTTTGGCAATTTCACTGGCGTGGCTTCTGCCGTTGGGGAGGCAGTTTTTGTTTTCTTAGATTTAAACAATGCACAAGAAGAAAGGCTTAAAATGATAAGGAAAAGAAGAGATAAAGTTTTCATATTTCAAAAGTAGCAAAAATCATTCTGGATTGGTTTTTGGATTATGCTCAACGATAAGCGGCTTAAAAGCCTAACTGCTACTGTTTGCAAAGGGTTTAGTCGGATTGTTTAACTTAAATGTGTATAAATTATGAGACGATTTTTTTACTCTTTTATTATTGCAAGTCTTTCCATTTTGAGTTTGAATGGATGTGTGGAAGACGACTTTTATGTTTACGACCCTCCTCAAGCCGTAGTGCAATATGATTTTTGGGCAGGTGCCCGCACCGTGGAGGTAGATGGCGACATAATAAACGATGGCAATACTTTCATAAGTTCAGCCGAAATTGAAATAATGCTTTACGATGAATATGGATATTACATTTCTTCCGTTTTTCAAACCTTTAATGTAAATCTGTATCCACGAGACCGTTTTTCGTTCTCCACCGATATTCAAGAACGCGGTGTTTATGATGTGGATGTGCGTTTGCAGGCCTTGTGGGATTGATGAGCAGAAGCTTTGATTTTCATCGCTTTTGATTAAATAAAATTATTCCCGTATTTTCGTTATCTCTAAAATTGTGTTGTATGGAAATTAAGTTCAAAAACATTCTTGTTGGGTTTGATAACTCAATGTCTGCTCAAATTGCTTTGAAAAAATCAGCCGAAACGGCTCACAGATTTGGTTCTAAGTTGCACGTTTTATATGTGCTAAGAGAAGAGAAAGGCTCTGTGGCTGATATTGAGGCACTTGTTAGAGAAATTTGTGGCAAATACAACGTCGAGTTTGAGTTTATTTCAAAATCGGGAAAAGTAAGTACAGAACTCAGCACGTTAGAAAGAGAAATTGGTGCCGATTTAATTGTGGTGGGTTCTCACGGAAATAGAGGTTGGCAACCGTTTTGGATTGGTAGCAATGCATATCGAATTGTTAGTGCTTCCAATTGTCCGGTAATTACCATTCAAGAAACCACCAAAGAGTATGATTTGCGAGACATTCTACTTCCGATAGACGATAGCGATGCTACCCGACAGAAGGTGCCTTATGCTGCCGTTTTGGCCAAGGCATTCAACGCCACCGTACACATACTTGCCGTTTCAAAACGAAAAGGACCTCGAGTAAAGATGCGTTTGAAAGCATACTTAAAGCAAACCCAAAAATTCTTAACCGAACGTGGGGTAAAGTCGTCTGTTGCCAGCGAGTTTGGGGTGGATGTTCCGAAGAAAATTTTGGAATATAGTAAAACAGTAAAGGCCGGGTTGATAATGATTATGTCCGACACAGAAAGCAGAGGATTAATAATGGGAAATTATTCTCAAGACATCATTAACAATAGTTCAGTACCAGTAATGACGATGCACAGCCGTGATTTGGCCATTGCCGGATCTGCCGGTTATTGATTTGCAACAACAACTTATTATTGTCAAGTAGTTGTATTCTTTTTTAAGGGTATTTGCTCATTTTTGCCAATCAAAATGAAAAAGGTGCGGATTGATACTTCCCAAAAAATGACAGCTGATGCTGTTCGGTTAGGGCAGCAAATTCCGTACATACATGCTTTGGTGGAGTTGGATGTTACCGAAGCCAAAATAGCCTTGAGAAATTATCGAAAGGTACACGGTCAAAAAATTAGCTTTTCGGCTTATGTTATGCACTGCGTGGCACAGGCAACTGCCCGTCATCTGCAGCTAACTGCTGTTTGGGGTTCAAGAAAAAAAACCTTGTATGATGAAGTTGATTTCTTTTTTGCGTATGAAAATTCATCACACCAGCTTCAACATCAATTAATTAGAAATATCCAACGCAAAAGTATTTCGCAGCTTCATCAGATTCTTTCCGAATTGGTAAAAGGGAAAAATAAACCACTAATGGGGAGCCAAAAATTTTTTTTAAAGTTACCCTGGTCTCTTCGGAAATTGTTCTATAAAATTTGGTTTTTAAGTGCCACCACCAAAAAGAAATATTTTGGCACCGTCTATTTTTCTTCTATCATCAATTATTCTGCCGATAGAAGAACTTGGGGCATTCCGCTGCCAATGCACAGTTTAGGCATTTTTATAGGAACTGTAAGCAACAGATTGATTAAAAATCAGGGAGAAATTGAGGAACGACAAATGCTACAAATAACGGTAAGCGTTGATCATCGAATAAGCAATGGAGGCGATATGGCCAGATTTGTTCATTGTTTGAAAGACATTATTGAAAACCAGAAACTGAAAATTGAGTGAGTGCTAGAATACCAAAAATAAGTGGGCTTCGATTACTTTTAGTTGCATTACGATTGCTCAAAAAACCATTAAACACGTTACAACATCTTACCCTGAAAAAAGGTTCGGTAATTGAATTTTATGCAGGAAAACACCAGCAACTATTTTTGATAAATGATGCCGAGGCAATTAAATACATATTAAAAGAAAATAAGGAAAATTTTAAGCGTTCTCCCGTCATTAAGGCATTGAAACCTCTATTGGGCAACGGTATTTTTATTTCGGAAGACAAAGATTGGGCGGAGCAACATAAACTTTTAAAACCTGCATTTCACGACACCATTATTAAAACATATTTGGAAGTAGTGGAGCAAGAATGTAGCCAGCTTGTGGATAAATGGAAAACCAAAAAGTATCTGAATATTGAGCCGGACATTGAACTTTTGATGCTTAAAATTTTGTGGAAGACCCAATTCGTTAAAGACTTTGAACCTGATTTTCAAAAGATAATCGTTGCTCAATCAACGATTTTAGAGTTTACGAATATCAAGACACAAAAGCTCAATTATTTTAAGAAAAAGTTAGGATTAAAAGGTACGCTCCAATCGGTGGATGCCGAAATAGACTATTTGATTGCCTTGGCCAATGAGGTAATAAAATTTGCAAAACGTAATCCTCAAAAGGCTGGATATTGGCTGCAAAAAATGATTTTGGAAGAGAAATCGAACTTGGAAATGAAGGATATGATTTTGAACTTCATTTTTGCCGGATACGACACCACTGCTTCTGCTCTGAGTTGGAGTTTGTTCGCATTGGCAAACCAACCTTTGGTGCAACAAAAATTGAGAAAAGAAAACGATGAATCTTATCTAAAAATGGTTATTCAAGAGGCTATGCGGCTATATCCGCCGGTTTGGTCTATACATCGGCAATCGGAAAAAGCCGATAGTTTTTTGGGGTATCATTTTGGTGCAAAGTCGTATTTTATGATTTGTGTTTACACGCTACACCGCCAACCGGGATATTGGCAAAAACCCAATGAATTTTACCCGGAGCATTTTCTGCCTGAAAACATCAAGGGAAAAGCATTTCAGTATATTCCTTTTGGCCAAGGCGAAAGAATTTGTATTGGCAAACCATTGGCTATGATGGAGTTGCAAATTGTTTTACCAAAGTTGTTACAACATTTTTTATTTGAAATAAGATCTGCGGAAATGCCAGAAATTGTGCCTGGAATAATTATGAAATCCAAAAAAGGGATTTGGCTTGATTTGAGCTATTTGTCTTGATATTCAATGCAATAACGCACAGCCATTTTGTATCCTTCCAAACCAAAACCAAACAGACAAGCGTGACAATATTTGGCAAGCAAATCGATGTGCCGCTCTTTCTCGCGAGTGTATATATTGCTGATATGTAGTCCAATGGTTTTGGCTGGAACAGCTGCCACAGCATCGGCAATGGCAATGGAAGTGTGGGTATATGCGGCGGCGTTGAGAATCAAAAAATCAGCTTTAAAACCAAATTCTTGAATGAAATTTACCAATTCGCCTTCAACATTACTTTGTACGTAGGTAAGCGTTAATTGGTCTTTAAAACTTGATTTTAATTCTTCAAAGAATGTTTCAAAAGGGGTATTGCCATATATTTCAGGCTGTCGTTTTCCCAAAAGATTGAGGTTTGGACCATTAATGATGACAATGTTTTTCATGTTGCAAATATGGCTTATTGATTGTTCATTTGACCCCATTATTTTAACCCTAAGTAGATTTGTTCTCCTCTCCGAAAAGCAAGACCATCTTTTGTAATAAATTCAAAATCAAAAGGATAAACAGCATTACCAGCCTGATTTATAACTCCCCATTTTTGATTTTTGCAAACAATAAAGAAGTTGTTAGACACAATTATTGGTGCAAAATCATACCCCATTTTCCAAATTTCATTACCGGAGGTGTCAATAATATTCCACAAACTATCGGTTAAAACTGCAGCAAATCCATGCTGAAACGACTGGACACGGGTGTATGTTAATGGGCAAATTTCCCGCCCAGTTTTATCAATAAAACCCAACATCGAATCTTGGCTAACGGCGGCAAATCCATTTTCAAATTTGGTAACTGTGGTGTAAATCCAATCGGTAACCGCCTCAAAATTCGTGTCAATATAGGCATATAGTTCACCCATATTCGCCCAGGCTAAATTTTCGGAAAAGGCTGAAACTTCGGTGTATGTGTAGTCCGTTTTTTGAACGCCGTTTTTAAAAAATGCGTATTTATCGCCCAGTTTTCGGGCTTCAATTTGACCACAGGCCTTATTGTCGTTTATTCCAAAAGCCAACAAAACCAAAAGGCCTATTTTTAAAACAGTTCGATATGTGTTTAGGTTGCTCATTTTTATGTAAATGGCCAACCGAAATGGTATGTTTACATGTGCAAAGCACGGTTGGCAGTGGCTGCCAAAGCAGCTTCTTTTGTAACCTCCGATGTGGTTGGGTGTGCATGACTCATGCGGGCAATGTCTTCTGCACTTGCTCGAAATTCCATAGCCACCACTGCTTCGGCTATTAAATCTGCTGCACGGGGACCAATAATGTGAACGCCCAATACTTCATCGGTTTCTTCATCAGAAAGTATTTTTACAAACCCGTCCAAATCCATTCCGGCCACGGCTCGTCCATTTATTCTAAACGGAAATTGCCCCACTTTATAGGCGACGTTTGCTGCTTTTAATTGTTCTTCTGTTTGGCCCACGGCGGCTACTTCCGGCCAAGTATATACCACACCAGGAATTAAGTTATAATCAATATGAGGTTTTTCACCTGCCAAAGTTTCTGCCACAAAAACGCCTTCTTCTTCAGCTTTATGTGCCAGCATGGCTCCTTTTATTACATCACCAATGGCATAGATATTTGGAGTAGCGGTTTGTAAATGTTCATTCACATCTATCCGTCCTCTATCATCGGTTTTTAATCCGGCAGCCTCTAAGTTTAAACCATCTGTATATGGTTTGCGGCCAACGGATACTAGGCAGTAATCTCCTTTTAATTCAATTTCGCCTTTGTTTCCTTCCGCTTTTACAGAAACGGTTTTTCCTTTTGCAGTAACAGAAGTTACTTTGTGGCTCAAATAAAAATTAAAACCTAATTTTTTTAACACTCGGTTAAGTTCTTTTCCCAAACCTTTATCCATGGTTGGAATAATCGAATCCATGTATTCTACCACCGATACTTCTGTACCCAAGCGGGCATATACCGAACCCAATTCCAAACCAATTACTCCACCACCAATTACAATCAGTGATTTAGGAATTTCGGGAAGGTTTAAGGCTTCGGTGGAAGTAATAATTCTTTTTTTGTCGATGTTTATTCCTGGAAGGCTTGATGGTTTGGAACCCGTGGCAATAATGATGTTTTTGCCCGTAATTTTTGTTTCGGTTTCGCCTTTTACCAATACAGTGTTTTTGTCGATGAAACTGCCCATACCAATGTGAACATCAATTTTATTTTTCTTCATCAAAAACTCGACACCCTTGGTCATTTGCGATACCACATCGTTTTTTCTTGAAACCATTTGGCCAAAATCTACTGACAAACCAGTTACATTAATGCCATGCTTTTCAAACTTATGTTGTGCTGCATGGTAGTGTTCGGAACTGTCTAATAGTGCTTTTGATGGTATGCAACCCACATTGAGGCAAGTGCCACCCAATGTGTTGTATTTTTCTACAATGGCGGTTTTCATGCCCAATTGTGCACAGCGAATGGCGGCCACATATCCGCCGGGTCCCGAACCAATAACTATTACGTCGTATTGCATTTTTTTAAAAAATTTCTCTTCCTAAATTTATTTTAACACCTCTATCGTGTATGCCTTGCAAACTTTCCGTTCGCATATATTGAACAATTTTGAGGGTGTATTTTCCTCTTTTTTTCAGTGAAAGTTCGTTGTAAATTGGAAAGTTGTAGCTGTGAAAATCTCCGGTGCCTTTGCCAAGCCATTTTCCGGCTTTGTCGGCCACGTCAAAATTCATTATTTCGTTTTTGCTCAAATTATTTGGTCCCTTCAAAATCACCTTGAAATAAATATTGGCAAACGGATATGTTTCGGTCAGTCGGGTATTGAGCCATAAGTTGTGATAATGTAGTGTATCGGTCACTTCAAAAGTGGTTTCTAAGGTGTCGTCTTCCGCCCACGTTTCGTTTGGAAGATCAAAGCTTTCGTTGTAGATAGTTTGACTATCGCACGCAAAAAGAACCACCGGAAGCAGCATTAGCACCGATATGTTTTTATATTTTTTTATCAAATTAGAAATCATTGTATAACTAGGGCAAAATTAAGGTTTAAGTTTAGAGCATAAAATTTCATTTTTTTCATACCATTAAGGCATTAAGAAAATGAGAGGGAATGATGAAAAACTAAATGAAACTTAATTTTCTCCTCGGCGAACAAGTCTTAATGGTTGAAAAATTCAGTTACTTTGAAAATTCATTATGAAACTGAGAATTTTAGACAATTCTATTCGATTAAGGCTCAGCCAAAAAGAGGTGGAGCAAATTGGCAATGGCCAAAAAGTGCTTTGTGAAACGCAATTCGGCAATAACAGTCTGAAATATTTGTTAAAAACACATACAGATTCGGTTGAAATACAGAGCGATTTTGAGCAAAACTGTATTGTGATTTCTGTTAATGAAAAATTGGCTTACCATTGGGCAAATTCTGATTTGGTAGGTTTGCAAACGGCCAATGGACAAACTCCATTTGTGTTGATAGAAAAAGATTTTAAATGCCTAACCGAACGAGGGGAGGATGAAACCGATTTGTTTGAAAATCCGAACACAACGTGCTAGTATGCAATTGATAGACTCTCATAATAGAATCATTGACTATGTGCGATTGGCGGTAACGGATCGATGCAATTTGCGTTGCACCTATTGTATGCCCGCCCACGGAATTGATTTTGTGCAACGAAAGGAGTTGTTGAGCTATGAAGAAATGTTGCGGTTGCTCAAAATTTTGAAAACCCTTGGGGTAAATAAATTGAGAATAACAGGCGGTGAACCTCTGGTTCGAAAAGATTTGATTCCTTTTCTGCAAGAGGTAACCAATCAAAAGATTATAGATGGCTATCATCTTACCACCAATGCCACCTTAACACTGCCTCGTGTGCAGGATTTGATAAACTGCGGACTCAAAACCATCAATATAAGTTTGGATTCGTTGGATAGAGAACAGTATAAAACCATCGCCCGGCGTGACGATTTGCAGAATGTTCTTGATTCGATTTATGCTTTTTATGAGCAGAAAATTCCGATAAAAATAAACATGGTGGTAATGAAAGGGGTGAACGAAAAAAATATTATTACCCTGGCTGAACTGGCCAAAAATAATTTTATTGATGTTCGCTTTTTGGAGGAAATGCCTTTTAACGGATTGGGGGAAATAAAAAGTGAATATTATTCGCATCAAGAAATTGAAGGCTTCTTGACAAGTCATTTTGGACCACTTGAATTGCAAAAGGTAGAAAAATCATCCACATCAAAAGTGTTTTTGGCTGCCGGATTTAAAGGAAAATTAGGAGTAATCCCATCGTTTAGTCGCACATTTTGTGGAACGTGCAACAGACTTAGAATAACACCTACCGGCGTTTTAAAAACCTGCTTGTATGGCAAAGGAGAACTTAACCTCAAAACACTTTTAACCAACGGTAGCTCGGATGCGGAAATTACCACGGGGATTATTGATGCAGTTGCCCGAAAACCCAAAAATGGTTTTGAAGCCGAAGCCCAACGAAATTTTTTGTTTAACGAAAGCATGGCAAGCATTGGCGGATGATAAGTGTTGAGCAAGCCGAAAATATTGTGTTAAGCAATGTTCTAAAACTGGAAATGGAAGAAATTTCTTTGGATAGTGCATACCAAAGAGTTTTAGCCGAAAACATTTATGCCGATAGAGATTTTCCACCCTTTAATCGGGTGGCAATGGATGGGATCTGTATTTGGTTTGAGGATTTTGGAAAAGGCAACCGTCATTTCGAAATACAAGACATACAAGCCGCAGGAAGCCCGCAAAAATTTCTTCAAAAGGGCATGGCTATGGAGGTAATGACGGGAGCAATGTTGCCGGAGAATGCCGATACAGTGATTCGATATGAAGATTTAGAAATAAAAAATAGGTTTGCTAAGGTGCTAATCGAAACTGTTGTTAAGGGGCAAAACATCCATCATCAAGGCACAGATGTGTTGCAAAAAGAGCAGCTAATTTCAAAAAATACCACCATCAGAGCTGCGGAAATAGGTGTTTTAGCTACCGTCGGAAAATCAACATTAAAAGTATATAGCCTACCCAAAGTTGCAATAATAAGTACCGGAAATGAGTTGGTAGAGGTTGGTCAACTGCCCGAACCTTATCAAATAAGAAAGAGTAATGTATTTGTATTGCAAGCTTTGCTTCAAAAATTCAAGGTTGTCTCGGATGTTTTTCATTTAAAGGATAATGAAGTTGAAATGGCCGATGCACTAAAAGAGCTTTTGAATAACTACGACGTGCTACTTTTAAGTGGGGCAGTGAGCAAGGGGAAGTTCGATTTTTTGCCCAAGGTATTGGAAGACTTAAAGGTCGAGAAATTATTTTATCAGGTGGCTCAAAGACCGGGAAAACCGTTTTGGTTTGGTAAGAGGCAGAATAAAGCAGTATTTGCTTTTCCAGGCAATCCAGTTTCAGTTTTTGCCTGTGCGGTTCGGTATTTAATGCCGTGGTTTTCGGCATCTATGCATCAAAAAATAGAAATTGAATATGCCGAACTGACCAAAGAAATTTCATTCAAGCCAAACCTTACATACTTTTTGCAAGTCAAAACCGAGAATAATCAGGGCAAATTACAGGCAACGCCAATGGCCGGAAATGGTTCCGGCGATTTGCATAATCTGGTGGAAGTAAATGCTTTTTTAGAGTTGCCTGCCCATAAAACGGTATTTGAAAAAGGTAAAATTTTGAGGTTGTGGCGTTTTTAAGCAACAATCTCCGGCAAAAGTGTATTTTTTACTACTTTTGAACCACTAATAAACAGCACAAAAATGTCGAACACAGAACAATTAAAAAACACGTCACTAACTCACGTACATCAAGCCCTCGGAGCTAAAATGGTTCCTTTTGCGGGATATAATATGCCAGTGCAATACACTGGGTTGAAAGAAGAACATTTTGCCGTTCGAAATTCGGTGGGCATGTTTGATGTTTCGCACATGGGCGAGTTTATGGTAAAAGGTGAGAAGGCCACCGATTTATTGGAGTGGATTACCTCTAACGACATTAGCAAATTGGTAAATATGCAGGCTCAATACAACTGTATGCCCAATAAAACAGGGGGAATTGTAGATGATTTGATTGTATATAAATGGGCGGAAAATGAATATTATTTGGTTGTAAACGCCAGTAATATTGAAAAAGACTGGAACTGGATTGTATCTCAGAATGAAGAAAAAGGATTTGGGGTAGAGTTGCAGAACATGTCGGAAGCAATGTCGCTACTTGCCGTGCAGGGACCAAATGCTCAAAAACTTGTTCAAAAGTTGACGGATGTAGATTTGAGTGCCATCGAATTTTATCATTTTGCAATGGGAAAAGTAGCCAATATAGACGACGTGATTATCAGCAACACCGGCTATACCGGGGCTGGCGGTTTTGAGCTATACGTAGCCAACGAGCATGCCGAAAACCTTTGGAATGCCATTATGGAGGCCGGAAAAGAATACGACATTTTGCCATGTGGCTTGGGCTGTAGAGATACATTGAGATTGGAAAAAGGATATTGCCTTTATGGAAACGACATCAATGACGAAACTTCGCCTATAGAAGCAGGATTGGGTTGGATAACCAAATTTGAAAAACCATTTGTAAACTGGGAGCATCATGCCAAAATAAAAGCCGACAAACCAACCAAAAAATTAGTAGGCTTTGAAATGATTGATCGAGGAATACCTCGTCAGCACTATCCAATTGTGGACGCGGCCGGAAACACTATTGGTGAAGTAACCAGCGGTACGCAAAGTCCATCGCTCGACAAGGCCATTGGTATGGGCTATGTAAAAGCCGATTTTAGCAAATTGGGTTCCGAGATTTTTGTTGAAATACGTGGCAAAGCTCTAAAAGCAGAAGTGGTAAAGTTGCCGTTTTTGTAAAGAATTTTGTCTCAAAAAAATAAGAACACCTCATGAAAAAAAATAAAGACTATACATTGCTTATTCCTAAAAATGTAATTTTACGTTTTTGCACTGTTCGGATTTTGATTTCAATTTTTTTCTTACAGATAGGTTGGGGGCTGGCTATGTCTCAAAATAGAAGTTCTTTCAGTTCCTCAGATAACCAAATTTGGAGACATATTGATACAATTAAAGGGAAAATCTATTCACAAGAAGAAAGAGATTATTTAATAGATTCTTTTAAAGCTGAAGTTAGAGAAATTTATAGAGAGCTTTGGAATGGGATTGACACAATAGACGGCAAGGTTTATTCCGATGAGCAGAAGGACTCAATTATTTATTCAAACTCACAAAAAGCGGTGAATTTTGATTTAGATTCCTTCACTAAAAACAATTTTAAAATTCGGGTTCTAAAAACAATCTCATGCTATTATTATATGTAGTTATAATGCTGATGGCAATGCTGGGTATTGTTGCTTTAATTTTCGGAAATCATCGAGATACGAAGAATACTCAGCCCAAAATGACAAAAGAGCAAATGAATGATTTTTTTCTTGCAAAAATCCATGAAGAAGCTGCAAAAAAAGGGTTACTTTCTGATAATGGGCTGATAAAACAAAATGTCAACTCCTCTGATGCAGAAAAGGAAATTCGAATAAACGGGAATGACATATTTCTTTCCTCTAAATATGTTATAAAAAAAACAATCGCTATACACCCTGTGATTCCGTTGCACAAAAACTCAAGAAAAATCAATGTTTGGCTTGACGAAAATCCATATTTATCTTTTGAGTTGGATTTTACAAAATTTTGCGAGGATTCTATGGAGTTTATTCACCTAGAAATAAGAATAAATACGAATTTATCAGTACAGATTGAGGGCTTGCTTAGCGAAAATGAGGACAGTTTTTTAGATACTAATCCTGCATTTAGATTTCAACCATTTTATCTGAATAAACTACCTGTGATGGCAGAGGGAAACAATAGTTTTGAAATTGGATTAAACTATAATGGGTATATTACTCCTGGAAATGTAAGATTTGTATGTGTTTGCGAGAAATGTAGAGAGAGTTTTAATTTAGATAAATGGCATTGCGGTTTTTCGGAAACAAATTTTGCCTATTCAAGTACATGCAAAGAGGTGGCATTAATTGAAAGAAGGGATTATTCGGCTATTTCAATTAAAACGGATGAAGACATTTTAAAATTTAACAATCATTTACCACCTTCTTCTGACGGGGAATTTTTATATTTAAACCCATTACGCTGCCCAAATTGTTCAGATATATTCTTCGATTATCAGAAAAATCCAGAGTCCCGAAAGAGGGAGTATTATGGTTTACATTATGTCGGCCAAAAAATAGTAATCAGTCGTCCCTAATACGCCCGCTCATTATTTCCCTCCATATAAAAAACGAAGGATTTGTTTACAACTTTATTACCTCCCGGTGTTGGGTAGTTGCCTGTAAAATACCAGTCGCCTATATGATTTGGACAAGCTTTGTGCAGGTCTTCTACTTTTTGATAAACAATTTCAACCTGTGCTTTCATATCGCTTGGTGTAACCAATCGTGCAATTTCGTCTGATATTTCTTGGTCAGAAAATAAATCGTACAGGTCTTTTACCACATTTCGCATTTCGGCAATGGGTTTTTTCAATTCTTCTTTGCAGGCTTCATATACCTCATGCAACTTGTGCATTTGGTTGCTTCTTTCAAGCAACTTGAGCATGGCTCTGAAAGCTACAAACTCATTCATGCGGCTCATGTCAATGCCGTAGCAATCGGGGTACTTTATAATGGGGGCACTACTGGCCACTATAATCCGTCGAGGACTTAGTCTATCCAAAATGCGAAGAATACTCTTTTTTAACGTGGTTCCTCTCACAATTGAATCATCCACAACCACAATAGTGTCACGCTTTTTGTTTATTACGCCGTAGGTCACATCATAACCATCGCCAACCATGTCGTCGCGGTCTTTATCTTGGGTAATAAAGGTTCGCATTTTGGCATCCTTTACCAAAATCTTTTCTCGACAAATTTTGATGTTTAGTATTTTGTCTAACTCTTCGGCCGATGGGTTGTCCAGTTTTAAAATGGCTTCTCGTTTGTAGCGATCTAAAAACTTATACACCCCATCAATCATGCCATAAAAACAAGTTGCCGCGGTATTGGGAATGTAGCTAAACACCACCGGTCGCACGTCGTAATCAAGTTTTTCAAGAATCACTCTCGATAGTCTTCTTCCGAGTTCTTTTCGCTCTGTATAAATATCCGCATCGCTTCCTCTCGAAAAATAAATACGCTCAAAAGAGCAACGTTTTATTTCGGCAGGCGGCAAAATATTTACTTCTTTAATGCTTCCTTCCCGATTTATGATTAAGGCATTTCCGGGAGTAAGTTCTTTTACCTCATCTATGGAGGTATTAAAGGCGGTCATAATTGCAGGACGCTCGGAGGCAACAACAAATACTTCGTCATTCTGATAATAGAAGGATGGACGGATTCCAACATTATCTCGCACCACAAAGGCATTGCCATCTCCCACCATGCCTACCATGTTGAAGCCGCCATCCAAATTTCGGAATGCGTTTTTGATAACGTTTTCCATGTTCAGGTTGGCTTTTATTTTGGCAGCAATTTCTGTATTATCAAGGTTTTCTTCTCGGTATTGATGAAAAAGCCGTTGATTTTCTTCGTCTAAAAAATGACCTATTTTTTCAAGAACCGTAACATTGTCTGACCGTTCTTTTGGATGTTGCCCAAGGTTAATCAACACGTCAAAAAGCTCATCAACATTGGTAAGGTTATAGTTCCCAGCCAACACCAACGAGCGGCTCATCCAATTGTTTTGCCTAAAAAAAGGATGAATATTTTCGATGCTGTTTTTGCCGTGAGTGCCATATCTTAGATGGCCTAAAAGCAGCTCTCCGGCATACGGAAAATGTTGTTTGAACCAAGCAATGTCGTCAATTTTTGATTTGTCAAGTTCGCTAAATGAGCGATTTACTTCTTCAAAAACTTCCAAAAGAGCTGAGCGGGAGTTGCTTCGCTTTCTGGCAACATAGCGTTTGCCATATTCGGGGTTGAGTTTTATGGTGGCAATTCCGGCTCCATCTTGCCCCCTGTTGATTTGTTTTGCCATCAACAGTTGCAGTTTTTTTATACCATACAGCGGTGTGCCATATTTTTCTTGATAATGCTCAAGAGGTTTTAAAAGTCTGATAAAAGCAATGCCACATTCGTGCTTTATGGGGTCACTCATTTTTTGTATTTTGAGCGTGCAAAGTTAATAAATACTCTATTCAAAAATGAGTGAATTCTACCAAGTCATGTAACACTCTTTTTTGAAATTGAACTTAATTAATTGGCTTGTAGAAACGCCTTTAACAACAGCCTGAACCCGGTGTACAGCATGTGGACTTTGATTTTAAATCCGACAATTTTACTTTGAGTTTTTCTGGTGGAATACCACAGTGATCTTTTGCCAAACAATCGGTTTGTTTTTCTTTCAACAAAAAGTTGTTTCCGTCAAAATCCAAACCATATCGACCAATGGTTTCTGTTTGATATTCTACCTCGATTTCTAAATCTTCATCGTTAAAAAGAGGAGCGGCAATGTTTATAATCTTCTGCAATTTTTGTGGTTCAAGTCGATGTTCAAAATCATTGGCTACCCAAAGCTGAAAATTAATGGTTTTCTCTGTTCGGATAACCCCACCACAATCAATAAAGTGTTTAGTGGTAAGTCCAGCCTCGGTTATGTGAAAATGCCGTGGGACAAAATGGCTATTGGGTTGCACAAAGTTTATTTCGGAAACATTGTTGAGATGATTTTGGAATTGAGATAATTTCATTTTTTTTTAAATTTTAGATATTTAACAACAGTTTTCTTTTCGTTGGTTGAGGTGAGTTATAATATTTTCTATATAATTTTTTAAGAGTGTGATGGCCTTTGGATTTAGGCAGTAGCAAATGGCATTTCCTTCAATTGTTCCCTGAATCAATCCAGCAGCTTTTAGTTCTTTGAGATGCTGGGAAATAGTGGCTTGAGCCAGTGGAAGTTCATTTACAATATCCCCACAAATACACGTTTGAGATTTTAGCAGAAGCTCAATAATGGCAACTCTTGCAGGATGCCCAAGTGCCTTTGCAATAGAAGCAATTGCGTTTTGGTTTTCTGAAAAATGATGTGCTTTTGATATGCCCATTGTGAATTATAATATTGCAATATTACGATATTAGGTATCAATCGGGCAAACATTTTTTTCGAACTATTCATTCGAGTTTAGATTTGCCTTTTATTAATGATTAAATGAAGTTTACAGCAACGAATTACCTTACTAAACTCACCACCCGTTGCTCCCGCACCCATTTGCTTTCGTTGGTTTTTACCAAAATAAACACGGTGTAAGCACCCAATGGGGCAGGTTTTTGGTTTAAGGTTCCGTTCCATTGTTTTCCGCTAAAAACAAGCTCACCCCAGCGGTTGTAACACTGCATTTCAAACGAATCCATGCCCAAAGCCAATGGCTGATACACATCATTCAGCCCATCGCCGTTGGGCGAAAAGGCGTTTGGAATAAATAGCACGGGTTTGTATGGCACACAAAGTACGTTGCTGTGGCTGATAATGCTGTTGTTTTCGGTTGATGTGGCCTCAATACGGTAGCACTTGTGGGTTTGCAAACCGCTAATGGCCGAGGCCAAAAAATCGTTGTCGGTATAGTTGAGCGAACCATCGCCCAGCGAGGCAACGTTTACAAAACTGCCATCGGTTTGCTGCACCTGCACGGTGTAGTTTTGCACGCCTTGTGGCCAGGTTTCGTAGGCTGTCCACTCCATAATGCTCAGTTCGTTGTTGCCGCCTTCGTTGCCTGTCAGTAAAATGGTTTTGCCCAAGTTGCTGTTGGCCGATTTTTCGTAGCATTGGTTTTGAGCCGCCACGGTGTAGGTGTAGGAGTTGGCTTGCACGTCCACCAACGAATCTTCAAAAAACAAGTTTTGGGTAATGGTTGGTTGGGCGTTATCACGTTGTAATACATAGTTTTTTGTGTGTGGCAAGGCTATCCAGTTGGTCAGCACTTTATTTTGCTCTACCGAGGCCACCACTATTTGCGGGGCAAGGTTTCGGTCGAAACTTGGGTAAAGTTTTAGCCATTGAGTGTCGCGGGTGATGCAGCCCGTGGGGCCATGCAACACTTGGTAAATGGGCAGCACCATTGCCGAATCGTCGGTTTGGTCAACCACAAAACGATGCAACACAGGCGAGTAAATTTCTTGATTGGTTACGGTTGATGAAGAGCCGTCACCCCAAATTAATTGCATACTGTCCACCGGGTCGGTAAACTTGTATGTGGCCAATACATCGGCAGGGCTACACACTACATTATCCGAAAGCAAAAAACCCGGCTGCGGAGCAGGCAATATGTTTACCTTGTTTTGCAGGGTAAAACTATCGGTGCAAAAGCCGTCGTTTATGGTAAGTGTAACAATGTAGTTGCCTGATTTGGTATAGGTTTTTGATTGCACGGAACCCGCCGTGGGGTTAACCAAAGTTTCAAATGTTCCATCGCCAAAACGCCAGTTATACACCACGTCTTTTCCTTTTTTTGCCACCGTGCTTTTGTCTATGTAGTCATACCCAATCCATTGGCAACCCATGGTGTCGGCCACCGCAAACAGCGGTTTGGGGCTTTGCAAAATAGTGATGCTGTCGCTGTACCACACCCAGCCTCCAGCGGAATTAAACGCACGAAGTTTTACAAAATATTTTCCGGCATTGGCATACGTGTGCTGCACCGCCCATTGGCCGTTGAGCCGAGTGGTGTTGAGCATATCGGCACTATCGCCATCGCCAAAATAAAACCGATACCGCACAAAATGGCTGCTGTCGCTGTTGTTTACAAATAGGGTGTTTTGCCCGTGGCAGTTGTTTTGGGTGGTGTATTCTACCCGTTTGTACATGTTGGGGTTGTTGGGGACGCTAAAGGTTCTTGTAAGAATATTAGACG
The DNA here is from genome assembly GCA_020635395.1 of Flavobacteriales bacterium. NCBI lineage: Bacteria > Pseudomonadati > Bacteroidota > Flavobacteriia > Flavobacteriales > Flavobacteriales bacterium. Next base: position 542,761 of record JACJZV010000002.1, on the reverse strand, counting down.
AATAATAATTTAACAATTTTAGTTCCGGAGGAGCCGAAAGAACCATTTTACCCGGTGCATTGGGGTTGGTAATAACAAAAACTTGATCGGAGAACAAATAGTCGTTGCCTCGACCTAATGGGTCTTTAGTTAAGCCAAAAACAGTTGGGAATACATATATTTTTCCATTGGGAGCAAGCCTGATTTTTGTGTAATCGTAAATAAATTTACTGGAGTATTTTGGCCCTAGGCTCACTTCATCAATTACATTACCTGCGGTGTTGACCTTTAAAATTTTAGAATATCCTTCCACCTGAGAAATATTATGAATAGCCATAATATATACAAAGGAGTCATTTGGCGAAATGGCAAATTCATAAAACCAGTATTGAGATTTAATATCTCTTTTGTTAGCGTCAATATATGTTTCCAACCGTTTCATGATACAGGTTTCGGATTGGATAAATCCTTCTTCCGAAACATCCAATGAACTCAATGCATTACTTCGATGGTATAGCTCCCCATTCAAATAGTTATCTTTCCCGTTGCTGCTATGTACTGCGAAGATTTTGTCATTGCGGTTATTTAGTTGATACCCATGGTATCCTCCGAAACCTTCTGTATTTTGTTCTAAGCAGAGTTGGTTCTGTTTTTTTTGCAAAAGTGTATTGGTGTTTTTTTGAAAATCATAATGATAAAAATTAAATGTATCAGCGTGCGAAACATAATATTCTACACCCGCATTTGTGCTGTTGAAGATGGTAAATCGGCCTCGACTCATCCAAATTGAATCTTTACTAAAACTATCAAACTTGGTTTCCCTTAACTTATTAAACGATGGTAGCTGATAGGTCGTGACATAGATTATATTTTGATTGCCGTAAACATTTGATGCGGGTTCTTCAGGACTCGGATAGTCCAATATTTCAAGTGTATCGCCGTGTACAAACAAAAAATGACAAGCCCCAATTTTCAGGTTTTCATGGACGTGCTTTAGTACTAATTTGTGTTGGCTGTCAAAAATTCTAAGAGCCTCAATATCATCAATTTTGGTGTAGTATAATAACTCTCCGTTCGAATTACAGAGTGTAACGTTGTCAAACGAACTATAGCCCCAATCAAAATTAGTTCCATCGTCATATCCTGAAATTAAAGGGGGCTCAAAGTTAAAATCCATTTTAATTAAAAATCGGGCATTGTCCACAATCCAAACATTGTTTTCTTGTGCCTTGGCAGTATTGAAGGCAGGAATTAACAAAAACGCCAACATCCCAAAATGCCATAAAACTCTTACCCATAAGATATTACGATATTGTATATACATTTTTAGGTTTTCTTTTTCATTAATGTTAAAAATATTGGCAATTGCGACTAAAATTTGGGTCTGGCCAGACAAAATGTTAGAGGTTTTGCTTGTAACAAATGTTACACTTGTTTTGTCATATTCTTCAACCTATCATGGTAAGAAATGGTTACCTTAAATTATTTTGACATTTTACTGACTTCAGAAAAATGAGAGCATTAAGAAACGAATGCTAAGCAACTAAGTATCAAAGAAACTACCTTTGCCCCATGCAATTTGAAAATACACACGATTTTGCTCAAAATCTGGATAACAATGATTTGTTAAAATCTTTTAGAAGTCGGTTTTTTATACCTCAACATAGTGGAAACGACTGTGTTTATTTTACAGGAAATAGTTTGGGATTGCAGCCAAAATCGGCTATCGATAAGTTGAAACAAGAACTTGATGATTGGGCGAAATTGGGTGTAGAGGGTCATTTCGACGGAAAGAATCCCTGGTTTCATTACCACAAATTTTTCGCTGAATCATCGGCCAAAATTGTTGGGGCAAAACCGGAAGAAGTGGTAGTAATGAACAACCTTACGGTAAATCTTCATCTAATGATGGTATCGTTTTATAGACCCACAAAAAACCGATACAAAATAATCATGGAAGCCGGAGCTTTTCCAAGCGATCAATATGCTATGGAGTCGCAAGCCAAATTTCATGGATTCAAATATGAGGAAGCTGTGGTGGAAGTATCTCCGAGAGATGGAGAACATCATTTACGCACCGAGGATATTTTGCAAACCATCGAAAAACATGGAGATAGTGTGGCGTTGGTTATGTTTAGCGGTGTTCAATATTACACAGGGCAGGCTTTCGACATGGCGAAAATTACTCAAAAAGCCCATGAAGTTGGGGCATTGGCAGGATTTGATTTGGCACATGCTGCCGGAAATTTGGTTTTAAAACTGCATGATTGGGATGTGGACTTTGCCGTGTGGTGCAGCTATAAGTATTTGAATAGCGGGCCCGGCGGAGTTTCGGGTGCGTTTGTACACGAACGGCACGCCCAAAATGCAGATTTACCACGGTTTTGTGGTTGGTGGGGTCACAAAGAGTCGGAGCGATTTTTGATGAAAAAAGGATTTATTCCTGAATATGGTGCTGCCGGATGGCAACTTAGCAATGCACCTGTTATGAGTATGGCCGTGCATAGAGCCTCGCTTGATATTTTTGATGAGGTGAGTATGGAGCAACTCAATCAAAAATCGAAACTACTCAATGCATTTTTGCAATATGTTGTGGAAGATGCTGCCCGAAACAATGACAAACTGAGTTTTGAAATTATTACACCCGAAGAAAGAGGCTGCCAACTATCGGTTTTGACGGGCAGTAATGGCAAACAATTGTTTGACTATTTGACCAAAAATGGAGTGATAGCAGACTGGCGAGAACCGAATGTAATTCGGATGGCTCCGGTGCCTTTATACAATTCGTTTATGGATGTATATCGGTTTGGGGAAATATTGAAGAGCTTTTAACTACCACTCAAGCAATTCCTTAACCATAGCCGTTAGTTTCTCGGCATTGGGCAACATCACTTTTTCTAATCCAATATTTAACGGAACAGCAGGAGTGTCAATACTTCCCATAGTTTGAACTGGAGCATCTAAAAATTGAAAACATTCTTTAGAAATTCTTCCGGCCAATGCTTGTGCAAAGGAGTTTGTTATTGTTTCTTCAGTCAAAACCAATGCTTTACCATGTTTTTTAACGGCTGCAAAAACGGCTTCGTCATCGCATGGGCTCAATGTTCGTAGGTCAATTATTTCCAATTGATTGTTGAAATTTTTTGCTGCGGCTTTTGCCCAATACACCCCCATTCCGTAGGTAATGATAACCATTGATTCGCCATTTTCAATGGCTTCTTCTGAAGCATGCACCACGGTGTTAGCTTTTCCCAGCGGAATGATGTAGTCTTCACTTGGTTCAGGAGTTTTTGCCTCTTCCGTGCCGGGCACTTTGCTCCAATAAAGGCCTTTGTGTTCAAACATAACCACCGGATTTGGGTCGTAAAAAGCGGCTTTCATTAATCCTTTCATGTCGGCAGCATTGCTCGGATAAATTATTTTTATTCCTTTTATGGGTAAAATGCTGCTCTCAACCGTTCCCGAATGATATGGGCCTCCACCACCGTAGGCTCCCGTTGGAATTCTAATAACACTTTGCACATGATATTTTCCGCGGCTCAAATAGCCTGATTTGCTTAATTCGGTTACCAATTGATTGACCCCAGGCCAGATGTAATCGGCAAATTGAATTTCGACAACCGGTTTGCAACCTACCGCACTGAAGCCTGCTGTGGAGCCAACAATATATGCCTCTTGAATAGGCGTGTTGAACACTCGGTCTTTTCCGTATTTCTGAGCTAAAGTAGCTGCTTCTCTAAACACACCACCCAAACGAAAACCAACATCTTGCCCGTAAAGCAAAGCCTCGGGATGTTTTTTCAGAAGTTCATCTATAGCGTGCAAAGCGGCATCAACCATGATAATGGTTTCGGCTCCCGCCGGGCTTCTTTCGCCTTTTTCTTCGGTAACAGGGGTAGGAGCTAAAATGTTCTCCGTTAATGTTTCGGCCAAAGGTTCAGGAGCGTTTACTGCTCTTTCAAATTCTTGGGCAATAAATTGCTCGGCTTCTTCAAAAACGGTGTCTAATTCGGCCTCATTTTCGCCAAGCGAAATCAAAAACTGTTTGATTTTTGGGAAGGGGTCATCTTTTGTATCTTCCTCTAAATCATCTCTATACCACTCGCTTCTCACCCCACTGGTATGGTGACCGAGCAATGGAACTTTGGCATGAACCAACATGGGTTGTCTGTTTTCTCTAACCCAGTTGATGGCTTTTTTCATTCCATCATAGCAAGCCACAAAATCAGAACCATCTATTCGCTGAGTGTTCAATCCTTTAAAGCCTTTGGCAAAGTCAAATGCGTCCATAGCTCGCATTTCATCTCCACTGGCCGATATTCCCCAGTCGTTGTCTTGCACAAGGTAAAGAATGGGTAGCTGATGAAGTACAGCCATTTGAAGTGCTTCGCTAACTTCTCCTTCGGTCATGCTTCCATCGCCAATTGAGCAAACCACTATGGGGTCTTTTTCTGTCAAAAGTCCCTGTTGTTCTTTATACTTTAAACCATGAGCTATGCCAGTTGTTGGTATGGCTTGCATGCCGGTGGCACTGCTTTGATGGGCAATGTTAGGCATATTTTCTCTGTTTAACGATGGGTGAGAATAATACGACCGCCCTCCGGAAAATGGATCATCGGCTTTGGTTAGCAATTGCAGCATGAGTTCGTAGGGCTGCATGCCTATACCAAGCAATAATGATTCATCGCGATAATACGGGGCAACCCAATCGTGGTTTTGCAATAAATAGGCTGTGGCTAATTGAATGGCCTCATGCCCTTTGCTGGTTGAATGAACATATTTTGTGATGTTTCGATTGGCATCGTATATAGCAGCCATAGCACGGCTAATACACATACTTTTATATGCCTTTTTTATGATTTCGACTCCCGCAGGGCTTCGTTTTATAGATACGCTTCTCGACTGTTTCATTGACGCTGCAATTTTACGTCATAAAGCCTGAAACAAAAAAAGTACAAATGCTATAAAATGAAAAGCCCTCCGCCGCGGCGGAAGGCTCAATTATATGTAAAGAGTATTAAAAGAGTTACCTTTTTGTTTTTCTGGCTGACGACCCAATGAATTGGTCAAGTTCTTTTACGCTGCTGCTGAATGTAAAACTTCTGTTTACCAACAAATAGTTTTGTGGGTCAATCACCAAATTATAGGAATATTTTGCCAATTCAAGTTTTGACTTGTCAAACGACATCATGGTCATTAGCTCTGCAATTTCGCTGCTGGTGGCAGAGCCACCAGAGGCAAATTGTTTTGCAACAATCAACTTTCGGTCGTCAAAAGTGGCATCTGTCATTTGCGATTTTGTGGTTTCAAAAAGGTTTTCACCACGCCCGCCACGTCTTTGAGGTTCGTTTCGCTGCGGATACCTTGTTGATGGTCGTGGATTGGTGCGAACATCGGGTTGTCTGCGGGGTGGGTCTAATCGCTGAATTTGACTAATTCTTAAGTTGTAATCATTAGTCAAATAAGCAAAAACCGCCGAGTTAAATGGGATGTTGATAGACCCGTTATAGAGAACTTCTCTGCCGGATTGTCCACCATGGCCATGTCCATGGCCATGGCCACGCCCATGATTGTTGTTGAATGTTTCAGTAATTCGAATGCTGTGAGTGCCTGGTCGCAAATTGTACATGTCAAACTGGCCTCGAACATTGGTGTATCGAACACCATCAACCACTACCACAAAATTTCCATCGTTAAACAGGTCAAGGTGCAATTTGGACGCTGCGGCTTCTGCCGAGCTAATAAATCCAAACACCATTAGAATAATAAGAGTAAAAGTAGTTTTCATAATAACCTCCATTTTTAAATTTGAAGTTTGTATTTCGAAAGCTGTTCCCAAAACAAAATATCATATTTAAGTTACTATTATTCAAATATTTATGGAAATTTTAAGTAAATTATTGTGTATTTAATTATGGACAAATTGATGCACCCATTTATCACTAAAAGTGACTTTTGCAGAAAAAAAAGAAACCTTTCGGCAGGTTGGCATTAAAATTGAAACCGCATTTCGGATTTTAATAAGTATGTTTGCGTTATGTCGAAATGTTTAGTTACCTTTTTTCTTGTTTTTGCAAGCTTTTCAGCATTTTCTCAACAAAAAAAAGACACCATTTTGCCCGATGGCAGAAGAGCCACTTTTGAAGTAGAAGTTGTGCCTTGTCCGTGCGATAGTGCAAAACATGATTCTATTTCCATTAGTTTAAACCAATGTCACGACACAACAACTTATCTTTTACTTGCTCGCTCTATCTTTGATGTTGCCGACTCTATTGCGTCATCAATGGGCGTGCCACCAAAATTGGTCTATGAAATTGGCATGAATGAAAGTCGTTGGCTTAATCCGTATGATTTCGACTACTTAATAAAAGATGGTGATTTGCAGGTTATTGATCGAACGTTTCACCATTTTTATAAAAAATTGGGGTTAACCGGAGGTAAAACCAGGTATAACTATTTGGTGGTTGCCATTTATTATCTTAAACAAAACTACGACACCTATCACAGTTGGAAAAAGGCTCGCTATGCCTATGGCCGTGGCATGTGGAAACCGGAGAGTCAATGGTCTTCTTTGGAGCGGAGCTTTATGAATAAAATAGATTGGAGTAAATACGACCATTAATCATAGTGATTTGAAATAAAATTGCACCAATGGCAATCTTCCTTCCCACAGCCAGGAGAGAACTTTTTCTGTAATATATTCTGATACGTGTTTTTTATTACATTTCGCATAAAATACTGATTTTCAGATGTAATAACTATTTTGCTGGTGGTAAATTCTCCTGTTTCAATCGGTTCCACAAAGTCCATTTCGCCGCTTATCATTTTTAGGTTTCGGGTTTTGTCATAATCCAAAAGCAGAGAGTAAAACATGATTTGTCGCCAATAACTACCTCCAAATTGTTTTTCAATTTCGATATCACCTTCGGCACCTAAAACCGGTGGTTTCAACTTGTTCTTGGCATTGTCAAACGAACCTGTTTTATAATCCACCACGTTGGCGGTGTTGCCAGATATTTCTATTTTATCCAACTGGCCTTTTATGGGCACACCATCTATTTCCACTCGGTCAATAACAACTTCAGTTTCTATTTTTTCTATTGTTTTCCAATTTTCAATTTTGAAAGGCAGATACTCGGCCAAAATATTTTTGCCTAAGCTCAAAAAATCTTTAAACAACTTGTCTGAAAAAACGGCCCGTTCTTTTTTAAGGTAAAACTCATACAAATCTGTCAGTTTTTTCGTGGTTGCTTCTTCTTGATTTTGGTTGAAAATTTTCATGATTTGATCGAGCGAATTGTGAATGGCCGTACCAAAACTCATGTACACATTTTTTGCCGAAGGAACTCTCAGAATATTCTGAAAATAGAACGTGGTTGGGCACTCCAAGTAGGTGTTTAAATGGCTAACACTCAGTTTGTAGTTTTGCAGATATTCGTCCAAAAACGGGGCATCCAGCAGCTGCCTTTCGACAAGTTGTGGCTGGGCAAATACAGCATTTATTTTTTGAGCAGCCATATCAAAATCTATTTCCGGTTTTATACACACAACGGAGGCGGTGGCTTGCTCCACTGCATCTAAAAATTCACTTCTTGCAATTTCTTTTCCTTTTTTATCTGTTTGAAAATGCGTGAGATAAAGCTCAGTTTCGGCACGTGTCATAGCCACATAAAAAAGCCTCCTTTTTTCTTGAAGCTCTGCCATTTTATTGTCGGAAGCCAACAGTACAGACGGGTTAAAACTCGTATTTCTGGCTCGCTCTTTCTCCCAAGCATCAGCGTTGCAGCGTAAAACAAAAACGGTTTTAAATTCTAATCCTTTGCTGCTGTGGGCTGTAGTGAAATTGACTCCTGATTTATCGTAAACCACATTTTCTTTGCTCATAAAAATGTAGTGTTGGTTCATTAAGTCTATTTTTTCAATTAGCTGATGCACTGAGAAACTATCAGACAAATTGGCTTCATTTTCTACAAAATTTAAAAACGAAACAACGCTTTCAAGTTCAAAAACAAAATGATTTTGATGCATAGCATAGTCACTAATTTTTAAATCAACCACCAATGTTGTTACCAATCTAAAAACTGACTCGGTGGCAGCCATACTTATGTATGATTCCAATAATTTGGAGGCTTTTGAAACATTTTCTTTTTGTTGTGGTGAAATGCCCAAAAAATCTGTGGAAATGGTGTTAATCTGGTTTAAAAAGTCACGCCACGATTTGAAGGGTTGTTGATTTTTGTTCAAATAATACGACAACCGAGCAAGTGTTAAAGGCTCTATTTCAAATTGTGAAAAGTGTAAAATTCTAAAAAATTCTAAGTCGGCAGAAAAGGGGTATTTTACTTCCTGAGCCAAAAACCGCAGAATGCTGACGAGTTTTTCAACCGATACAGATTTCAGTACATTCTCGCTGCGTTTTAAGAAAACCGGAATATTTTCGGATTTCAACATTTTTGCAAGCACCTCACCGTGCTTGTGGTTTTTGTAGATAACTGCAAAATCGGATGGACTTGACCCTTCATTTATTTTGTTTTTTATTTGTTCGGCCACCCATAACGCCTCGTGATATTCGTTTTCAAATTCAACAATTTTCACTTTCTGGCCTTTGTTTTCGGCATCAAGAGCAGCCGTCAGGTTTTTGTCGATATTGCCAATATAATGGATAATGCGATCCTCATTTTGATCAATAAGAGCCTTGGCCGCATTTAATATATGTTGTGTTGATCGGTAGTTTTCCGTAAGAACAACAGATTGTAAATCATTTTTGTATCGCACCGCAAAGTCAACAATGTTTTTTACCTCGGCACCCTGAAATCGGTAAATGCTTTGGTCGTCATCGCCAACCACAAAAGCGTTTGGAGCATCCCAATAGTTGAGCAACAAATGCAATAGGTCATTTTGCGACCCGCTGGTGTCTTGATATTCGTCCACCAATATGTAATGAAATTGTTCTTGATATCGAGCCAGAGCATAACTGTTTTTAGAAAACAAGTCGATGACCCATAAAATCATGTCGGTATAATCGTATCGATTATTTTTTTCTAAAATATCTTGATATATCGGATAAAGGCTACCCGCAGCGTTTAGTTGATCCAGTTTGTCGTCAATTTCATTAATTTCTTTCATCTTTAAATCGCCGGCCATGTTGTTGCCCGATTTTCTCTTATATCGATATTGTTCGCTGTTCCTAATCTCTTCTTTTTTTTCGGTTGTTAACTTTTCCAATTTCTCCACCGAAATATTCTCCCGTTTCATCCAGTCAAAAAAATCTCTTAGCGATTTTACCAAATTGGCCACATTGCCTTTCATTTTTTTTAGCGGATGGCTTTCATCAAGATTTATGGCAATGTCTGTAATAAATTCGATTGCCTCCAAATCACCAACAGGGTCAAGATTTTTATAATCAAAGTGTTGTGGATTTTCTTGAATAACTCTGTTGCAAAACCCATGAAATGTATGAATAGAAACTCTATGTGCTTCGTTGCCAATAAGTTGAACCAGCCTTTTACGCATGGCAATTGTTCCGGCATCAGTATAGGTAAGACAAAGAATATTTTGAGCGGAGCTGTCGGTTTGCTGAAGTATATTGGCAATGCGGGCAGCCAATATTTGGGTTTTACCTGTGCCGGGACCCGCCACAACCATTACTGGGCCATCAATTGCGTTTACTGCTTCTAATTGTTTTGGATTTAAATTTTCGAGGTGTTGCATTGGTCAAAAATATGCAACCCACTTTTTTTGACAGCTCATTTTTACTAAATGTGGATGTTTTTTTATTTTTGAACAATTAATTCAATGCCAACAAAATATAGGCGGGAAAAAATTCTAAAAAATTTGCAACCTTTTTTTAAATCGGTGTCTATCACACTAAATGAGCAGTCATTTTGAGCAACGATGAACAACTTGTAAAGCTTTGCATCGAGAAAAACAGAGAAGCTCAAAAGATGCTCTTTGAGAAGTACGCTTCGAGAATGATGGGCATTTGTTTAAGATACACGGCAAGCAATGAGGATGCAAAAGACATTTTGCAGGAGGGATTTGTAAAAGTTTTTACAAAACTCGACTCCTTTAACTTTGGCAGTAGCCTTCAAACATGGATGTCTCGCATTTTTACCAATTTGGCAATCAATCATATCACAAGAGGTAAAGCAAAATATACTCATGTGGATATTGAAGAAACCGAGCAATTGGCTTACGAAGATTCTTCTGAAGATATGGAAAAATGGGGAGGCTTAACTTCTGAACAGATTTTAGAACACGTTCAACAACTTCCTGACAAATATAGAGTGGTGCTGAATATGTATGCCATAGATGGCTACTCGCACCAAGAAATAGCAGATCAGTTGGGGTTGACAGTTAATAATTCGAAAAGCCGCTTGTTGAGAGCAAGAGCTATTTTGAAGGAAAAAATTAGAATGAAATAAAGACAGTTGGAAGAAAGAAAAGACATATTTGATGATTTACTCAAAAGCCAATTAGAAGGCTTGATGGGTGATGTGTCTTTTGACGAAAGCTGGTCGGCTATTTCAGAAAAACTTGATTTGGTTGATGGTAAAAAACGCCGTATCGCTCCTTTTTGGATTTGGGCCGCAGCAGGTCTTGCACTTTTAGTTGGCGGATATGGTGTGTTTAAATCTATGAATCATGGCAAAACACACGAAACAAATCAAAATGTAATAGCTGAAAAGAGTACAAACAAGAAAATAAAAATTAATAAAAATACATTACCTACTGAAGTTCCTGCAGACGATCAGGCAAATGAATCAAACCAACCCGAAAAGAGAAATGCAAAATTTAAAAGAGTTGATGAGTTGGAAAACCAAAGCACTGCTGATGGTTCAACTCCATATCGTTTTGCTTACCAAACAATCAATCTTCAACCTCGACAATACTTTTTAATTAATAAAAATATTGTGCCATTTGGGAAAGTGGCACTCAATTACTTACCTACTATAAATAAAACAGTAGATTCAGAGTCCGAGTCTTCTCCTCGTAAGGGCTGGAGAAGGCCGGACTTTTCTACAAACACAAGTCCTTGGGAGTTTGAGCTTACTGCTTCTCCATCATTAGTAGGAAAATTGGTAAACTTAAATACTGTAAATAGTTGGTTGATAAACCGAGATTATAAAAGCGTTCTGAACATGGAAGGCAAAAGTTTTGGCTATCAAGTAGAAGCAGAGGCCAACTATATGCTCAAGAAAGGATTTTACCTTAGTTCAGGTGTTGGTTTGAATCAAATAACCGAGTCTATAAACTATAACTATATAAACAAGACCTTTGTTCAAGTGGATATGACCACTGAAAAACTAAGCTATAACGAGCGTCCACCAAATGCCTTTGATACTATTAGTTATAATGGTATTAACAGCTACAAGTTTATAGAGGTGCCTTTAAGAATGGGCTTTGTGTTGTTGAATGATAACAAAGAATTAAGCCTGCGTGCCGAAACAGGTTTGAAGTATATGTACCTTACCAATATGTCAGGTTTTAAGGCGGACGAAACTTACCTAAGTTTGGAAAACCTTCAATCGCAGTTTGACAAATACAACCGACATGGGGTTGGATTCACTTCATCCATAGGCATATACAAACAGTTAAAATCTGGTTTTGAATTAGGAGCTATACCTTATTATAACATAAATCTGTCATCTCTTAGAAGAAATGATGCAGCAATAAAAGTAAAGCCGTATAATTATGGTTTCAATGTAAGTTTGCACTATAAACTATCGAGTAAATGAAAAGGCTAATAAACATATTGACATTGTGCATGTTGGCATCATTTGCTAAAGGGCAAGGTATGTATAAACTTGGCTTTGGAAACGAAGTAGGTCAAGTGCAAACCGTGGCCCAAAGAAACGGAGATTTATACTTGATAGAAGTGGATGCCGCGGCAAACTATCAAATGAAAAAATGGGATGGTTTGAATTATACTGATTTTGGTGTATTGCCTCTGCCCAAACACGGATATGGAATAAATGGAGAATTCAAAATTTGTAATTCCGTATGGCATAATAACTCATTGTTCGTCTTGGGGAAATACGCAACAGGCCACAAATCATCTACCCCAAATATTGTAATAGAGTGGGATGGAACATCATGGAAAAATATTTCAGACTCTAATGTCACGTCGGCTTACGATGTATATGAGTTAATTACCTATCAAAACAAATTGACTTTGGTGGGTAAATACAAAAAGAGCAATGTATTGGTGTATGACGGTATTGGTTGGGTAACATCCGGAGGAGTTTTAACCTCAGACAAACTGAATGATTTTGTTTTGGATGTAGAATCTTACAAGGGAAAATTATATGCCTGCGGAGATTTTACGCAGCAAACAAACTCTTTCAAATACCACATTTCTGTTTTTGATGGAGATAATTGGGTGCCTATTAAAAACCCACCTTTCTTAAATGAAAGCTACAAATTTGGTTTGGTTGACGACAAACTTTTGTTATGTGGCAATCAAAACTTATTAGGCGACTTTGTAAAGGTATTCGATGGAAACACATGGGATAATATTTCTGGGTTGGATTTGAAAGATATTGAGGTTATTGAATTCTGGGATGTGGTTGAGTATAATGATGCCATCTACATCACAGGTTTATTTGCCGAAAAAGGGGACTTTGAAAAGAGATTTAATTTGTTGACTTATCGGGCAAATAAATGGTTCTATCAAATTGGGAATGCTGTCAGTTTACCTTTGAAATTGGCCGTTGGCAGTAAAGGAATTTATGCATACGGAAGTTTTGAAAGTGGTTTGGCACATAATATTGGTCAAATAATGGAGGGTTACTCCATCATTGGTGGCAGAGTTTTTATTGACAAAAATGCCAATTGCACTTATGATGAAGGTATAGACTATTACTATGGAGGAGCGGTTATTACACTCAATCCTGGAAACTATAAATTTATAACCAATGCCGATGGAAGTTATGAAATTCCGGTAAAAAATGGTGTATATGATTTGGCTTATACTCCCGACAATAAGCATTTAGATGGCTGCATTTCCATCGAAAAGATTTCCGTAGCTAAAACCGGAAATGTTAAAGCCTCTGCCGATTTCAGAGCAGTCGAAAAGCCTGATGTCGTGGATTTGGATTTGAACGCTAATTTGAAAAACGGTTGGAAATTAGTTCGAGGTAAACAGAATGAGATAAAACTTTCGGCTGTAAACAACGGAACAGTTTCCATAAATGCTGCAAACCTAAATTTGAAAATGGGAGATTGGTGGAGTAGTGTAGAGTTTATGCCAAAACCAGATCTTCAAAATGGCAATGAATATGTGTGGAAGGTAGAAGATTTGGGCGTTGGAAATACCTTTGAAATAATCATTTCCGGTATTATTCGACCCGACATTGAGCTGTACAATGATTTCTGTTTTACTGGAGATGTGCATGGCACCCAGACTGATATTGATGGTCAGAGCAGACAAACCGAGCAATTTGAGTCGGTTGATAGCTTGGAGCCATTCTTGAAACAATCCAACCTGGGAAATTGGTTTACCCTCTCCGAAAAATACGTGGAGTATCAAATCAGATTGAGAAACGATGGAGAAAACACTATTAATTCCTTGAGAATGATTGATACGCTTGATGCAGATTTGCCGATTGATTATAACAAGTTATTCTATATCGATTACAATCTTGGGCAGACATTTACTGAAAAAATAACGTATGCACCAACCGCCGATGGCAAATACAGAATGATTCGGGAATGGGAAACTTCGGATGCAAACATTTTGCCTGAAAATAAGGGTAATGACGAAAATGTAGGTTACGTTTTCATGAAAATACCACTTATTACTTCTGAGTTGAAAACTGGTATGGAATTCTGCAATCAGGCTTGGCTATTTATCAATAATAAAGAGCCAAATAAGTCAAATGTGGTTTGTTCGAACGCTGCAAGTGTTGGTGTGCCAAGAACTCCGAAAAAATCTACCATTGAGATTTATCCAAATCCAAGTTTTGGCTTGGTTTACATAAAAAATGTGCAATCCGAAAATTTGGAGGTTGAAATATTCGGCATTACCGGACAAAAAATGCGGGATTTCCAATTGGCTAACGGAAAGACGTTAGAACTTAGCACTTCTTCGTGGGCTAAGGGTGTTTACTTTGTTAAAGTAAATGGCTTTGATTCATACAAGCTGATTGTTCAATAAATCTTAATCGCTTACTGCTAAGGTGGCAATGCTTATTTTATTGGCATTTGCCTTTTGTATGGCTTCAATGCATGCCTCCATCGTGGCTCCGGTAGTAAAAACATCATCAATCAGCAAAATGTGTTTGCCTGATACAGACTTTGGAATATTTACCGAAAAAATAGATTCCACATTTTCCCATCGTTCTATCCGGTTTTTTGTGGTCTGACTACTATTGGCGATATTCCTTTTTAATGCTTTGAAGTCGGTTTTTTTACGTAAACTTTGTGCAATGCCCTCTGCCAATATTTCAGACTGGTTAAAACCACGTTGCATTTGTTTTGAAATGTGAAGCGGTATTGCCATTACTACATCCACATCGGCAAGCAAATCAACCTCTTTTAATCGTAAACCAAATCTTCTGCCCATTTCCATTCCCAATATTTTATCGCCATGATATTTGAAACGGTGCATTATTTTTTGAACTTTATTTTGTTTTTGAAAAAACAAATAGGCCGATGCATGTTCAATGCCACATCGGGCGTGCATAGAGTTATATATTGGATTGTTATTATACTCCCAATAAAGGGTTTTGGGAAGAGATGCATCGCAGCCAATGCATATACCCGATTCTCCTTTTACAAGACCATCTCCGCACAAAAAACAAAGATTTGGATAAATTAATTGAACGAATGATTTCCATGATTTTGAGAAAGGTTTAATGATATTCATAGAGCAAAGTTAAAGCAGAATTTTGAAAAAGGTTAGGGGTATTTGCCCCATATAAAAATATGCCTTGTTTGAAATAAATTAACTTTGCCCAATGTTTGAAAATAAAGAGACGACATCACTCGAAAATCTGGGAGAATTTGGATTGATAAAGCATTTATCCGCTCATATTAAATTGCAAAATATAAATACACAATTGGGTATTGGCGATGATGCTGCTGTGATTTCTTCCCATGGCAAAATGGTAGTTGTTAGCACGGACATGTTGCTCGAAAATGTGCATTTTGATATGATGTACACCCCATTAAAACATTTGGGTTATAAAGCTGCAATTGTGAATTTGTCGGATGTTTTGGCCATGAATGCCATACCAACACAATTGACTATATCCATAGCTTTGAGTAGTAAATATACCTTAGAAGCCATTGAAGAATTGTATTCAGGCATTATGTTGGCATGTCAAAAATACAAGGTTGATTTGGTTGGTGGCGACACAAGTTCATCGCACAAAGGATTGGTAATAAGCGGCACAGCCATTGGTTTTGCCGATGAAAATGAAATTGTAAAACGAAGTGGAGCAAAAGCAGGAGATTTACTTTGTGTAACAGGCGATTTGGGTGGAGCCTATATGGGATTGCAACTTTTGGAAAGAGAAAAAAGGGTTTTTTTGGAGCACAAAGACATGCAACCCGACCTTAAAAACCATGATTATATTGTCGGAAGACAGCTAAAACCCGAGGCTCGATTAGACATTATCAATCAACTGAAGGAGCTTAATATAAAGCCAACCTCCATGATAGATATTTCCGATGGACTTGCTTCTGAAATTTTTCATTTGAGCGAACAATCGAAGGTAGATTTTAGCATATACGAGGACAAACTTCCCATTGACCAAGATACCTATAACATGGCGGTAGATTTTGGCATTGACCCAACCACGGCGGCGTTGAATGGAGGAGAAGATTATGAGCTATTATTTACCGTTTCTCAATCCGAACACGATAAGATTAAAAACAACCCCGACATTTCCATTATTGGTTACGCAAAAGAAGTCGGTATGAAAAATCAGCTTATTTCAAAACAAGGAAATGTTTATGACTTGAAAGCTCAAGGCTGGCAACATCTATAATCTTATGTAGGTTTAAATCGAGGTATTAATCAAATTCCCGTCTTTCATTTCAAACTGCCTGTCGGCCATTTTAAGCACCGTTGTATCATGCGAAACCATAATAATGGTGTGACCTTGCAAATGCAGTTTTTTAATGGTTTGCAGAACTTCATTTTTAGAAAATTCGTCAAGGGCGTTTGTGGCTTCGTCAAAAATAAAAATGGAGGCATTTCTATAAAGAGCACGGGCAATTGCAATCCGCTGTTTTTGTCCGCCCGAAATTTGATTTCCCAATTCACCCACTTTTGTATCGGCCTTGTGGGGCAATTGATTTACCCAGTCAAATAGCTGAACTTCTTTTAGAATATTAGTCAATTTGGCTTCGTTTATTTCTTCATTTTTGAAAACGATATTTTTTGAAATGGTTTCATTTAACAAAAAGACATCTTGTTTCACATATCCCAATTGGTTCTGCCAAGATCTAGAAATTTGATTCAATGGGTGTCCGTCAATTTTTATACTTTCATTATTTTCAGGTTTATAAAAGCCCAAAAGAAGATTTACCAATGTTGTTTTGCCCTCACCTGATGGTCCGAAAATTCCTACAAAATCTCCTTTTTTGAAGGTTTCAGAAACATTATTTATTACCTGCCTACCTTCTCCAAAACGGTAATTTAATTGATTTAACTCTATTTTTTGATTGAATCGAAAATCAACACCCACATCTTGCACAACCTCATTCCTTTTGATTGAAACAAAATCTATGATAGAAGCAAAACTGTTAAAGGTGCTTATAGCCCCTATAATTCTTGTTATCGAGGGCAACAATCTGAAGGCAACCGAGGCAAAAAATGCCAAAACCATCATGGCCGATTGAACCTCTGTTTGAGACAGATAAATGGCGGTAATGAGTATCGAAAATATAGCGGCAGTTTCCATTAAACGGGATGGAATTTGGTTGCTTATCCAGATTTGATTTATTCGCTCATTATGCAGTTTTTGACGAATTTCTCTATAATTATACAAATATTCATTCTCCATATTCATCAGTTTGATATCCGAAAAACCAAAAACGGAATTGGAAATAAGGTTATACATTTTTGGCATAAATTCTTGAATGAATTGCTCATGCGTAGCCAATTTTTTGTTGGAAAACCAAATTAAAAATAGAGCTACAGGAACGATGAATAACAGAATCCAAATAACCAAAATGGGTTTGTAGAATAATAAAATAGCTAAAGCCAAAACAACAAAAATCACCTCAGAAATGGCCAATAGTATGGGTTGTATAACCAATGTTGGCAGCGAATTAGTAACAGAATTGATGGCGTTTAATCGCTCATTGCTGCTAACCTTTCTTTGCTCTTGAAGGCCGCCCACAAAACCTTGCATAAAGCTAAGGTCTGCCATGCTTGAGGTTATTGAAAAAACCTTTTTTAACTGATACTTTGAAAGAAATATCTGAAAAATATTCTTAGCCAAGAATAATACTGCAAGAATAATGAGTGGTAGCAATTTTCCCTCGATAGAAATGAATGAACCCACGTAGCCATTGAAGGTATCAGGCTGAACAATAAAGAGAATAAATAAATAAAGGATTGCTAAACCAACTATGTCTGCCACAATGGATACAACACCGAGGGCAATCAATCGGTTGAAAATAGAAATTTCCTCTGCCGAGCTGACTGTTTTCAGCTTTCTAAAATTGTTAAAAACAGTCGAAAATTTCAATTTACTTAGATAGGTTTAACAAATAGTTTCCGTATCCACTTTTTGTGAGTGGCTTGGCAAGAGTTTTCAATTGTTTTTTGTCGATAAAACCTTGACGAAAGGCTACTTCCTCGATGCAACCAATTTTTAATCCTTGTCGCTCTTCAATGACATGTACAAACTGAGCTGCTTGATTGAGCGATTGAAATGTACCAGTGTCCAACCATGCGGTTCCTCTATGCATAACGCCAACTTTCAATTGGTTGCGTTTGAGGTATTCTTTGTTTACATCCGTAATTTCATATTCTCCGCGAAGGGAGGGTTTTAAATTTTTGGCAATCTCAACTACTTGATTATCATAAAAATAAAGACCGGGAACTGCAAAATTTGATTTTGGTTTTACCGGTTTTTCTTCAATGGAAATGGCTTTCATTTCACTATCAAATTCAACAACACCGTAACGTTCGGGGTCGCTCACATGGTATGCGAAAATAACACCACCATTTGGGTCGGCATTTTCTTTTAAAGTCTCTTCAAGTGTGGTTCCAAAAAAGATATTGTCACCCAAAATTAAGGCAACTTTGTCATCTCCGATAAACGATTCTCCAAGCACAAATGCTTGAGCTAAGCCATTCGGAATTTCTTGAACTTGGTATTGAAATGAGCATCCAAGTTGGCTTCCATCACCTAGTAGTCTCTTAAAATGTGGCAAATCGTGTGGGGTGGAAATGATTAAAATTTCTCTAATACCGGCCATCATAAGGGTAGAGAGAGGGTAATAAATCATCGGTTTGTCATACACCGGCATTAGTTGCTTGCTCATGGCTAATGTGAGCGGATGCAACCTAGTTCCTGACCCTCCTGCCAAAATTATTCCTTTCATCTTTCTGAGTATTGCTTTTTATAATAATCCAAATATGCTCCTGATGTAACGTTTTTCAACCAATCATCATTCGCAAGATACCAGTCAATGGTTTTGGATAATCCTTCTTCAAATTGAAGAGATGGTTTCCAGCCAAGTTCGGTCATAAGCTTAGTAGAATCTATGGCATATCTAAAATCATGACCTGCACGGTCTTTTACGTAAGTAATTAGTTGCTCTGAGGTTCTGTTGGGTCGGCTCAACTTTTCATCCATGAGTTTGCACATCAACTTTATTAAGTCAATGTTTTTCCACTCATTATTTCCGCCAATGTTGTATGTCTCACCAGTTTTTCCTTTATGAAAAATAACATCTATGGCTGTGGCATGGTCGTTAACAAAAAGCCAATCCCGCACATTTTCTCCCTTTCCGTAAACAGGAAGTGGTTTGTTGTTTTTGATATTATTTATAAAAAGTGGAATCAATTTTTCCGGAAAATGGTGAGAACCGTAATTGTTGGAACAATTGCTGATTTTTACAGGCATACCATAGGTTTTATGATAGGCTCGTACAAAATGATCGCTGCTCGCTTTGCTAGCCGAGTAGGGCGAGTTTGGGCTATAGGGAGTTGTTTCTACAAACTTTCCATCATCGCTCAATTCTCCATAAACTTCATCTGTGCTGACATGATAGAATAATCCTTGTTCAAAATTGCCAAATGCTTTGAATGCATTTAATAAATTAACTGTTCCAACAACATTGGTCATTACAAAATCGAGCGGGTTGGTAATGCTTCTATCCACATGGCTCTCGGCTGCCAAATGGATGACGGCGTCGAACTTTTGTAGTTCAAATAGTTCATTTACCGCTTCTTTGTCGGCAATATCCAACCTAACAAATTTATAGTTTGATTTAGATTCAACATCTTTCAAATTTTCCAAATTGCCAGCATAGGTCAATTTGTCGAGATTAGTTATTTGATAATCAGGGTATTTGTTGACAAAATGTCGAACAACATGAGAACCGATAAATCCAGCACCACCGGTTATTACAACTTTCATTTTTTAACTTTTTTTGCTTTTATATCTAATACAATCGTGGAGCATGGTGGTATAAAATCGCTGAGTCCTTGAATGCCAAATGCCTCTGTAAAAGGCAATAAGGCTCTGACATGGTCTCCATCATTCATCAAAACCAGAACACGGCTTAATCCGGAAATGCGGGTTTGATTTCCACCAACTTCAAAACGCCACGGGTCGTTATCTTTGGTTTGCCACAAAACCCTGCGATTCAGCAACGAGTAGGTATAGTTTATGTCCACGCTATCGCCAATCAAAATAGGCTCTGCATTTGGGTTTTCGCCTATTTTTTGGTAATAGATTCCGGTGGTGTCCAGCACCACATTTTGCCAACCTTCATTTTTTACAAAATTTTCCATGATTTTTATTTCTTCTTCACTTTTAAAAATGGTTTGTTCAAAAGGATTTCTAATGTCTAAAACGCCTATGTGAAGCATAACGGTTCCTCCTTTCAAATTTTCAGGCACTGGTTTGCCTGCATTGCTAAAAAAGGAGTCGGCAGGAAGCAGAAAAACAACGCTATCACCTTTATGCAGCATGGCCAACCCTTCGTGAACGTCCCCTTTATACAAGGGTTCTACTCTTTCCAAATCAAGGAAGGTGCTGAATAAAATGGTATCGCCCATTGCCGTGACATTCATCGAGTAAAAATCTCCTATTTTGCCGACTTTCCCACCAGCATTGTTGGTGAAGAAATGATATTGAAGTCCAGTTGGCGATTTTTCAAAGTCGTATCCTTTTTGGCATGATGATAGGCCAAAGAAAATTAATGAAACAAGTATGTGTGAGCGTATTTTCATTCGTCTAAACTTGATAATAATTGATTTCTATATTCAGGTAATACCTCTTTAAACTTTGAAACTACCTCATTTAGTGTGTCTTTGCTCCAACCACCTGAGGCATTTAGGTGGCCACCCCCATTGAAATATTTTTCTGCAAACTCATTGCACGGAAAACTACCTTGCGAACGAAACGACATTTTAATCATTTCGGTACGGTCAACGATAAGAGCCGAAAAAACGATTCCTTTTATGCCCAAACCGTAATTTACAAAACCCTCTGTATCACCTGTTTGAATGTTAAATCGTTGTAATTCTTCTTGGCTCAAATAGACCAAAGCGGTTTTTAATTTAGGGAAAGTATGCAGCTTTTTGTATAGCACATAACCCATTAATCTATATCTGCTCAGCGAAAAGTTGTCGAGCAGTAAGGCTTGAATTTTTGCTGACTCAACGCCTAAGTCTATCAATTCGGCTGCAATTCGATGTGTTTTGCTGCTGGTGGAGCTAAATCGGAAGGAGCCAGTATCAGCCATGATGCCGGCATATAGACAAGAGGCTATATCTTTGTCTATCAAATGGTTTGATTGACATTTTTGTATAAAGTCGTAAATTAGTTCGCTAGTAGAGCTTGTTTCTATTGTCCAGAAACGGTAATCATCAAATCCTGCAGGATTGCGATGGTGGTCTATCATTATTTTTAATGCTTTTGATTTGCCAACATATTCGCCAAATTTGTTGATACGTGACAAATCATTGAAATCAAGACAAAAAATTAAATCGGCATTTTCGCACAGCTCAATGGCTTTTTCGGTATTTTCTTCAAAATTAATTACTTCATGTTCGCCTGGCATCCAACATAAATAGGGTGGGTAATCAGTGGGCGACACAATAACCACATTATGACCAATTTTCTTTAAAAAATGCCACAACGCCAATGACGAACCCAAAGCATCCGCATCGGGCTTATGATGGGTAGTAATGACAATCTTTAAGACTTTTTTGCTTTTTAATTGAGAAATGAGTTTATCCGTCGTGTCTTGCAAATCGATTTTTTTAAAAGTTCAGCAAAACTCGCAAATTATGTTCAACTAAAGTCTATTTTTGCAGCCGATTTTTAAAAAAGCACAATTTTAAAGAATGTCTGGAAACAAAACATTTACAATGATTAAGCCTGATGCGGTAGCAAACGGGCATATTGGTAACATATTGGCAGATATTATTGCCGGAGGGTTTACCATCAAAGCAATGAAATACACCAAATTGTCAAAAGAAACAGCCGGAGCGTTTTATGCCGTACACAAAGAACGTGGCTTTTATGGAGAATTGGTTGATTTTATGAGCAGTGGACCAATTGTGGCAGCTATTTTGGAAAAGGATAATGCAGTGGCCGACTTTAGAACATTGATTGGTTCTACAAATCCTGCTGAGGCAGCACAAGGCACAATTAGAGCTAAATATGCTAAAAGTATCGATGCCAATGCCGTGCATGGTAGTGATAGCGATGAAAATGCGGCGATTGAAGGAAACTTTTTCTTCAATCAGTTTGAGAGATTCTAAAGAATAGAAGCAAAAGATTATTTTTGCACCTCAAACTTTAGGATGATTTTTCTGAACATAATTAGGTAACTCAATCCAGTAAAGTTTGAATGAATAAGAGAGGGCCTATAGCTCTCCCGATAGCTATCGGGACGATAGTTATCGGGATGGTTAGAGCCTCAAAATAAAAGACTGAGGGCCTATAGCTCAGTTGGTTAGAGCACCTGACTCATAATCAGGTGGTCCCTGGTTCGAGCCCAGGTGGGCCCACAATGTTTCTTATAAGTAAACATGTAATCAGCGACTTTAGGTCGCTGATTTTGTTTTCCGAAACATTATCGAAAAAACTCTTTACCAAAGTGTTGCACTTAATGGTTGAATCTTCTTATTTCAGACAAAAGGTTACCGAATTCATCAAACTGTTGAATTTTTCGAATTTCGTTTTTCCTAAAATAGAGCTTGGTTATACGATTAAAATGATAAGAGTCTTTGTGCAATATAGAAACCTCACCATTTATTATAGAGTCGATTTGTTCGATGAACGGATATACATTTTTCAAAATAAATGTTGTGTCGGGTAGTTTGAAATAGGAACTTTCAAAATGCTTTATATAATCTGGGTCTCCCGCTTGGGGTTCAACCACGATAGAAAATGATTCTGCCAAAGTGGTATAATCGCTGCAAATTTCATTGACCAAAATGCTGTCAAATAGAATTTTTCCACCATGATTCATACCGTTACAAACA
Source organism: Flavobacteriales bacterium (assembly GCA_020635395.1). Classification (NCBI taxonomy): domain Bacteria; kingdom Pseudomonadati; phylum Bacteroidota; class Flavobacteriia; order Flavobacteriales; species Flavobacteriales bacterium. Next base: position 520,092 of record JACJZV010000002.1, on the reverse strand, counting down.
TAATTCTTAAAAACCAGGGGAATATTTGTATTGCTAAAGTGTAAAATTTGGGTGTCTTTACCAAATAGTGTTACCCTACAAGAAAGAAGTTCATAATACTGTACTTGAATAACGAAACCAAACGTTGAAATCGACATTGAAGATTGAATACAAATCACATTTTTATTGTATGATTGATTATTCTGAAGCATTCCTAATTGCACTTCAGGAGTAGGGTTTGGCTTGATTCTATATGTTCGCTTTTCCAAAAAAATGGTGTCTTGACCCACTTTTTTACCAAGAGATATAGCCCCTATACCGTGTTTTGTGCACACAAGAAATGACTGGCTATCTTTCTGAAAAACTTGAATGTTGGCCGTTGTTTTGACAACTACATTCTCTCTTTCTACACCTTTTATTGAATAATAAAATTTATACTCATTGCAGGTGTATAAAACGTTGTTTTGAGGAAAATCTATGTATGTTTCCTGAGCTGAAGCAAATCCGAAGCTACAGAACAAGACAGCAATTGACAAGAAACCATTTTGGATTAAAATTAATGGGAACATCGCCAACCAAAAACGAAGGGAGCGAGTAATTGTTGTTTTATTCTACCACCAACTGTTGATGCATTAATTCTGAGCCATTCGAAATCACCACTTGATAAACCCCAGCCGAAAGATTGTGTTTTATCAATGAATTATTGCTTACTAATACCGAAAGCACCATTCTGCCAGAAACATCAAAAACATCTAATTGGGCATTTGAATGTTTCAAACCAGAAATATGAAACTCTTTTTGTGAAGGATTTGGGTAGATGTTGAACATTTGTTGTTTCAGTTTGGCATATCCCAAACCTGTTACAAATACACATTCTGACATTTTTTGACAGCTGTTTAACGAAAGTTTTACGGCATATTCTCCCGAATTGATGGGTGTAAACGTATCAGAGGTTGCACCTGCCACATCTTCATTTTTTGTGCAGTTGTACCATTGGTAGGTTGCATTTTTTTGCGTGGCTTCAAGTGTTTTTCCGCTTAGTGTTAACCCGTCATTAATGGTTGTTATGTTTAAATCAACCGAAACCACCGAATCGCAACCGGAAGCACTGGGAGTTGTGAATGAAAATATTTTGGTATCGTAATACCATTTCTGATTTACAAAGGCCGAATCGCAGGTCACCATTTTTTCATTGCCCTTTTTGCTTTTGTTTATGGTTAAATCATACGTAATGATAGAATCGCAGCCATATTGCGAGGTGAAAGATTCAGGATAAATACCCGTTGTGAAATATTTTTTGCCCGAAGGAGATTGAAATGAGTCGCAGGAATTGGCCATTATCGTTGTGTCAATTGCTTTGTGTATGGTTAAATCGATAATCATCACCGAATCGCATCCATATTGGTTGGCTTTCGATAGCCGTTCGGTATAAATTCCGGTTTTTGTGTAAACATTACCCAGCGATGATTTATAACTGTTGCATTGGGTTTCTGAAAATTGATTGATAGTTGATGGATTAACAACAAGGTGTATGAAATGGGTTGAATCGCAGTTTTTTGAACTTTTTCCGGGCAAACTAATAGTTGCATTACTGTAGTATTGCACACCATTAATTTTTGCAGAATCGCAAACAGGAAGGGTTTCATTGGTTTCTATCGATTTGTTTACTGTTACAGACATCAACACAATAGAATCGCAGCCTTTTGAATTAGCATTAAAAAACGTATCGCGATAAATTCCGGTTGTATAGCCCACCTTTCCAAGATATGTCACAAACGAATCACAAACAGTATAGTATTCGGTTTTAAAACTTCTTCCTATTGTTAGATTAATTTGTTCTATAGAGTCGCAACCCTTAGCATTTGTAAAATTTTCAATATAGGTGCCGGAAGATGTGTATTTTTTGCCCGAATTGCTGGTGTATTCATAACATTCCAGCACTTTTATGGTGTCACGGTTTGAGTTATCTTTTAATGAATCGGAACCTACTACCCAATTGCTTGATGAGCCTGAGAGGGCAAAATTGGTAAGCGTGCCGTTTTTGGCAGATATATAATCGGTGGCTGTAGTTTTGGTTTTATTGCTGCCGTTGGCTGTGCCTTCATTAAGTTTGTAGTAGGCAACCAAACCTGTTGGATATTGACAATAAGATGCTTTCATGTCGGCCTTTATTGCACTATCGGTGCGGGCATAGTTATATATTCGCACCTCGTCAATATCACCGTCAAAGGGGTTTGCCCCATCTACTCGCTGACCAATGATGACCTTGACAGTGCTTCCAGTATTTATCGTTGTCGGGATATTTCCGGCGGTGTCCAAAATTCCGTCAACATACAGACTTAATTGCAGCGTGGCACTTGGGTTGTACACCACGGCCACATGATGCCATATACCGTCATTGATAGCAGTTTGGCCACTTAACCCACTTCCGGCCACCTCTACTCTCAGGGCATTTCCCCACAAAATATTTGATGTAAATCGTGCACCTGTTGATGAGGTACCCCAATCAACAATCACTTTTTGTTTGCCGCCTTTATTTGGGTCGCAGTTGGCTGTTGTTCGTATATATGCCTCAACTGTTCGAGGATTCGTACCCGATATTCCGGTCATAGTCGTTGGGATATAATCATCCGTACCGTCAAAATTTATACCCACATTTTGGGAAAATGAAAAAAATGGAAAAATTAAAAATAGAATAGTTTTAAAAGCAAACCGAAGCATATACATTGATTTTTTTACAATTTTAAGCAATAAATAGAGACCCTGTTTTAAAGGGTTAATTTATTTTTCATTTTTAAGAATAATCCGCAATGCCGTGTTTTTGGTAATATAAGCCCAAGCCCAATTAATAAAAACAATCAGTTTGTTTCTAACGCTAAGAATGAGCATAAGGTGAAGAAACATCCAGATGAGCCAGCCCAAAAAACCTTTGAAATGCAACGATCCTAAATCTACTACCGATTTGTTTTTACCGATGGTGGCCATAGTTCCACGGTCATTGTAATCATATTTCACGGTGGGTTTATTCAGTTCAATGTTCTTCAGGTTTTTGGCCAAATTTTTGGCTTGTCCGTTGGCAATATTTGCCAGTTGTGGGTGGCCATTTGGGTATTTTTCTGTTTGCATTAAAGCCATATCGCCCACCACAAAAATATTTTGGCTACCATTCAAACGGTTAGCTCTGTCCACTAATATTCGTCCACCTCTTCCTATTTGGTTAGACTCAATACCTTCAATGGTGTTGGCCATAATGCCTGCCGACCAAATAACGGTTTTCGTTTCAATGGTTTCTCCGTTTTTCAAGGTCAGTGTGGTGCCGTTATATTCAGAAACAATTGATTTTGTTCTAATATCAACTCCTAGTTTTTGAAGATAGTGATAGGATTGAATCTGGCTTTTTTTGCTCATAGAAGCAAGTGTGTTTTCGCCACCTTCCAACAAAATAATTTTTAGTTTTGAGAAATCAATATGATGAAAGTCTTTGGGCAAAATGTCATTTTTTATCTCGGCGAAAGCACCCGACAGTTCCACTCCTGTGGGGCCACCACCAACAATAACTATGTTATATAGTGCCTCGTTATGTTGGTTGGGTTCATTGGCAATGGTTTCAAAAAGTTGAAGAATGTGGTTTCTAATATTTACGGCATCTGCTGTGGTTTTGAGCGATATGGCATTTTGGGCAATCGATTCATTACCAAAAAAATTGGTTTTCCCGCCCATAGCAAGCACCAAATAATCATATTCAAAGTCGCCAATATCGGTGGTTAAAATTTTCGAATTTGCATTAATTGCTTTGGCCTCTGCCATCCGTAGGTTAATGGTTTTATTGTGTCTAAAAATAAACCGAATTGGAAACGAAACACTTGATGGCTCAATTTGTGCAGTTGCCACTTGGTAAAGCAAAGGTTGAAATTGGTGATAATTTAATTTATCAAGCAGCAATACATCAAATAGTTTTGGGTCTAAATGTTTGGCCAAATTTATTCCGGCAAAACCAGCACCGACAATGATTACCCGCTTTTTCATAAGGCAAAATTATATTGATTCAAAAGATTTATTTGTGTAAAAATAAAGCTTATAGAGAATCATGACTATTTATGAAGTGGAAACCGTTACTCTACCTCCTCATAATCTACAAACGAGCCTTCGTCATTTGCTCGACCCGAAGTTTCGTTTTTGTTCAAAATGTGTACCTCGCCTTCTGGTCGTTGCTCTCGCTGGTTTTGTTGCATTTGATTTAAAAATGCATCTCGCTGGCTCAAAATAGTTTTGCGGAAACTCCAAACCCGGATAAAGAACCGAACGACCAAATAAATGATAAGAAGAACAACAAGTTTGCGAAGTATCATTTTTATTTGCTTAAATACATTGACTTTTCTTTATAAAGCTCCCTAAAATAGGGGTCTTTTAGGCTATCAACAAACAAAATGGCTTCTCCGGTCGATTTCATTTCTGGACCCAATTCTTTGTTTACGTTCGGGAACTTATTGAAAGAGAAAACAGGTTGCTTTATTGCATACCCTTTGGGTTTTTGAACAATTTGGAAGTCTTTTAGTTTGTGTGTACCCAACATTATTTTGGTAGCAATGTTTACGTATGGCACATCATAAGCCTTGCATATAAACGGAACGGTGCGTGATGCACGCGGGTTTGCTTCAATTACAAATACTTTCTCTTCTTTTACGGCAAACTGAATATTAAGCAATCCTCGAATGTTTAAAGCCTTTGCTAGTTTATGGGTATATTCTTCAATTTGCTGCATTACCGTTTCCGAAAAACCAAATGGAGGCAACACCGCCGACGAGTCACCCGAGTGAATACCGGCAGGTTCGATGTGCTCCATAATGCCAAGAATATGCACATCATCACCATCGCTTATGCTATCGCTTTCGGCTTCTTCGGCTCTATCTAAAAAGTGGTCTATCAAAATACGGTTTCCGGGCAAATCGCCTTGTAGTTCAATCACTGCTTTTTGCAGGTCATCATCATTTATCACGATTTTCATGCCTTGTCCACCCAATACATACGAGGGTCGTACTAATACCGGATAACCCACTTTGTTTGCTATTTCAATGGCTTCGTAAGCATTTTCTGCCACACCATAGTTGGGGTAAGGTATATTTAATTCTTTCAACAAATCAGAGAAAGAACCTCGATCTTCGGCCAAATCCATGTTCGGAAAACTGGTTCCGATAATTTTTATGCCGTGGGCGTGCAATCGCTCTGCCAGTTTAAGAGCAGTTTGTCCACCTAATTGCACAATTACCCCTTCTGGTTTTTCTAATTCGATTATTTCAAGCAAATGTTCCCAAAAAACTGGTTCAAAATAAAGTTTGTTGGCCATGTCAAAATCGGTCGAAACCGTTTCCGGATTGCAGTTAATCATTATGGCCTCATAATTTTCTTCTTTCGAAGCCAATAGGCCATGAACGCAGCAATAATCAAACTCAATGCCTTGACCAATTCTGTTTGGCCCGGCACCCAACACCACCACTTTCTTTTTATCGCTTATTTCAGATTCGTTTTCTCCATCAAAAGTGGAGTAAAAATAGTTGGTTGGCGATTCAAACTCGGCACTGCACGTGTCCACCATTTTGTAAACCCGGCCAATGCCCAATGATTTTCTTTTTTTATACACATCGTCTTCTGTGCAATCGCCAACGGCATGTGCAATCTGATAGTCTGAAAAACCTTTTTCCTTAGCTGTTCGCAAAACTGACGGTTCAATGTTTTGCAAGGTGTATTTTTTAATTTCTCGCTCGGTTTTTACCAAATCATAAATTTGTTCTAAAAACCAGCGGTCAATTTTGGTGGCTTCCTGAATAGAAGTAATCGGAACGCCCAATGCAATGGCATCACGGATATGAAAAATCCTGTCCCAACTCGGATTTTTTAAGCTATGAACTAATTTTTCGAGGTTTCGCTCTTCATATCCATCACAGCCAAGCCCCATTCGTTTTATTTCCAAACTTTGACAAGCCTTTTGCAAGGCTTCTTGAAAACTTCTGCCAATAGACATAACCTCTCCAACCGACTTCATTTGAAGGCCAAGCGTGGTGTCGGCTCCTGGAAATTTGGCGAAATTCCATCGTGGAATTTTGATAATGGTATAGTCTATGGCTGGTTCAAAGAATGCAGAGGTAGTTTTTGTTACCGGGTTTTTCAGTTCGTCGAGATAATAACCAATAGCCAATTTTGCGGCAATTTTGGCAATAGGGTATCCGGTTGCTTTTGAGGCTAATGCCGACGAACGGCTTACCCGAGGATTAATTTCGATGGCAATAATATCTTCATTATCAGGACTTACAGAAAATTGAACATTACACCCTCCGGCAAAAGTACCCATGCTTCGCATCATTAAAAAAGCTTGGTCACGCATGGCCTGAAAACAGGTGTCGCTCAATGTCATGGCCGGAGCAATAGTTATTGAATCTCCTGTGTGAATGCCCATTGGGTCTATGTTCTCGATGGTGCAGATTACCGCAATATCATCTTTTTTATCTCGTAAAAGTTCAAGTTCGTATTCCTTCCAACCCAAAACGGCTCTTTCCACCAAAACTTCATGTGTTGGAGATGCCTCAAGGCCTCGTTTTAGGGCTATATCAAAATCTTCTTTCTTATGAACAAATCCGCCACCATAACCACCCAAAGTGTATGATGGGCGTATAACCAATGGAAAACCAAGTTGTTGGGCTGCTTCCTTACCCTCCAAAAAGGAATTGGCAATTTTTGATGGGGCAACACCCACACCAATCTCAACCATGAGTTTTCTAAACTCTTCTCGGTTCTCTGTTTTTTCTATGGCATTGATATCCACACCAATAATTCGCACACCGTATTCTTCCCAGATGCCTAATTCATCCACCTCTTTTGCCAGGTTTAATGCGGTTTGGCCACCCATAGTGGGCAGTACTGCATCAATCTTGTGTTTTTTAAGAATTGAAATAATAGACTCGGGTGTTAATGGCAACAAATAAATATTATCGGCCATTACAGGGTCGGTCATAATTGTTGCTGGATTGGAGTTGATAAGCGTTACCGAAATTCCTTCTTCTTGCAACGAACGAGCAGCTTGACTGCCGGAATAATCGAACTCACATGCTTGGCCGATGATGATTGGGCCACTACCGATAATTAAAACCGATTTTATTGATGTATCTTTGGGCATCAGATTTTATTTCAAATTCGGCAAAATTAAGATTTTAAAACCCTAAGCAAAGAAATTGTGGAAAAGCAGTTTTATTGGAGACAATCGGTGATAAACTATCAAGAATTTGGTAACGGGGTCGAAACATTGATTTGTTTTCATGGGTATGGGCAAGATTCGACTGTTTTTAATGTGTTGCAACCCTCATTGGGTAAAAGATATAGAATGATTTCGATTGATTTGCCTTATCAAGGAAAAACCCAATGGAATGAAACCGAAAAACTGTCACCCGAACTTTTAGGAAATTTGATGCAAAGTTTTTTGTTAGAGATTGGTTCAAGTGCACGTTTGAGTTTATTGGGCTACAGCATTGGTGGTAATTATGCTTTAGGTTTTGCCGTGGCTTTTCCACAAAAAATAAACGCAGTATGGCTAATAGCGGCAGACGGACTAAAACCAAAACCGGCCTTTAATTTTATAACCAAAACCAACATTGGAAGATGGCTTTTTAAATCGTTTGTTTTATTTCCCGGGTGGATGTTGGCCACCGTTAAGTTTGCCGGAAAAATTGGAATGATAAAAACAAAGGCCATGAAATTTTATTTGTCAACCATCGACACAAAAGCGAAAAGAGAAAAATTGTTTTTGAGATGGTCAAGCACTGCCCGAATAGCCCCAGGTAGCAAGAAATCGCTGGACTCACTGCTCAGAAACAAAATCAGAACAATTATGATTTATGGGAAAAATGATAGCGTGATTTCTTATAGATATGCTCAAAAATTTCATCAAGTTTTGCCCAACTCGGTTTTATGTTTAATTAATAAGGGTCATAAACTTTTAGATGCGGAAACGGATAAACTAATAGCCAGAATTTTGATGGAGAACTATCGGAAATAGTGCAACTTTGCTCATTATTATGCAATCTGTAATAAAATTAATTTTTGCACTTTTGGAAAAGTTTAGTCCAAGTTTGTCAGGCAAGTTTGGCATCTACTTTTTTTTAAAACCGTATAAGGCAAAAATTAGACCCGCTGAGCTGGAAATAAAAGAATTAGGAAAAGAAGACCATGTCTTCATAAACAAAAAAACCTGTTACTACACGGTTTGGGGCAAGGGGCCGGCCATTATTTTTGCTCATGGTTGGGGAAGCAAAGGGCTACATTTTGCACAGTTCGTCAAGCCATTGGTAAATCTGGGATATACTGTGGTTATTCCTGATTTTCCAGCTCATGTTCAATCATTAGGAAAACAAACGAATGTTTTGGAGTTTAAGGAAATGATTGAATTTTTGATTGAGGAATACGTTATTGTTCGAGCCATAGTAGCACATTCGTTAGGTGGTTTGGCCACCGTGTTAGCTCTTGCCGAACTTGATGTTAAAATTCCGAAATTGGTACTTTCCAATTGCTCCATACATGCCGAACAAATTATGGATGAATTTATTAAACAAATTGGTGCAGGAAATAGAACAAAAGAGGAAATGATGAGGATTTTGGCAGAAAGATTCAATACATCATTTCAGCATTTTTCCATTGCCGATCGAATTTTGGATGTTAAAAATTTGCCGGAGTTGCTCATTATAGCTGATGAGTCGGACAAACAAGTTCCGGTTAGCCATGGATACGAACTAAACCAATTGGTAAATTCGGAATTGTTTATAACAAAGGGATATGGCCATAACAATGGCCTGCGAAGCCAGGATGTAATTAACAAGGTTGTAGATTTTGTAAAATAAAAAAGCCGAACGTTTGGGTTCGGCTGTGTTATAATTTTTTAGAAAGTTCTTAAAGCTCGTCCTCGTTAAAGAAGTAATCTTCAGTGGTTGGATATTCACTCCAAACCTCATCAATGGATTCGAAAGCCTCTCCGTCGTCTTCCAACTCTTGTAAATTTTCAACTACTTCAAGAGGTGCTCCGGAACGAATAGCGTAGTCAATCAATTCGTCTTTTGATGCCGGCCATGGGGCATCATCTAAATACGAAGCTAATTCAAGTGTCCAATACATAGTTATATTAAATTATGTGTCTTTAAATATTTCGCGAATTTATTTTTTAATACGAATAAATCAAGCAATTTATTGTTGCCTTTTAATTTGGGCTTATTCGAGTGATTAGCAGATGGTTGTGTAGTTAATTTTTGAAATAATTCTAATCCTCAATTATTTTGGCTTGCCTATAAAAAGGAAGAAAAACCAATTATTTCGACATTTCGTACATAGCAATAGCTCCGGCCACCGATACATTTAGCGAATCTATTTGAGGAGAAATTTGGATAAAACAACTTTGATCACACATTTCTAAATTTCTATAATCTATGCCAGTTTCTTCGTTTCCAAGCACAAGGGCCATGGGGCCAGATTTTTCAACTTGGTCAATATTTTTTTGACCTTTTTCCGTTATACCAACAATTTGAATACCCATATTTTTCATTTCTTCGAGCGTGTGATACAGGCTGAAAACCCGAGCAACCGGAATTTTCATTAACGCTCCGGCCGAAGCTTTTACTGCATCTTGATGAATGAGTGCAGAACCTTTATGTGGTGCAACTATGGCATGAAAACCGAAGGCAAGAGCAGAACGGCTCAAAGCTCCAAAATTTCGAACATCCGTTATGCCATCCAATACCAGAATTTTTGGGTCTTCACCATTTTCAAAGGTACGGGTCACTATTTCGTTGATACTCACATTGGGAATAACCGATAAAAATGCCACAATTCCTTGATGGTTACCTCGGGTAAGTTTATTCAATTTGTGAATCGGTACGTGGTGAACGGGCAACCGTTTTTCTCTGATTAGTTTGTTTAGCTCATTTAATTGGTCGTTTTTTTGTTCTTTAACAATATATATTCTCTCAAACTCTTTGTTTGCGGCAATGGCTTCAAACATGGGCTGAATGCCATAAACCAATTGTTTGTCTGCGTGCGAATGTTTCATAAAAATAAAAAAGCCCCGAGAGTATTAATCCTCGGGGCGTTTGTTTTCAGTTTTAATTAATTAGTGACTCAATGGCTCGAATTTGATTTACCATAGTGGAATCGCCAAAGGCTTTTTGAGCCGTAATTCTGCAGTTTTCAGCATATTTCTTCATTCCTGGCATTCGCGGATTGTCGTTTGTCAGCATTTGAACGGCTAAAGACTTGTTTCGTTGATCTTTTTTAAGAATGTTGTAGTATTTAACCTCTCCCTGCATTTGTGTAATGCATTGTTCCATCAGCTTTTTAGAGGTTTCGGTCTCACCTGCTCTTCGCAATATGTCGGCATAATGGCGTCTTTCATCAATATCAAGCGGCAAAATGCTTTCCGGATAAACTTCCAACGATTTGAGAATTAAATCTATTGCCTTTTTGTTGTCGCCTTTCTCAACAAAATAGGAAGCTAAGTTTCCAAATAAATTCCTTGTCATATAAGGAACTGTTGAAGATTTATCATCCAAGAAAGTTTTACCTTTTTCTAAACCTCCCCATACATATTTGTTCATGAGTTTGTCGTAAAGTTCATTTTCATTAACCATCATCTGGTTCAGATACTCTTCTCGTGTAGGAGTTCTTGGCACAAGTCGATACACTAACCCGTCGGTTCTCAAATAAGGACTCATATTTACGTAAGTATCACTTTCTCTTGGCGAAGAGAAATAAATAGGTCGTTTCCAACCTTCTTTGGCATTGGTAGCAATAATGTCAAGCATAATGAGGCTACCTTTGTAGATATGGTCTTGCATCTCAAATTGAAGAAATTCAACAATGGTTGAGTCTTTTTCGCTAAGCGTTTTTGAGCTAAGCACGGCTGCTTTATCAACCGGAATAACCACCTTTTTAACCGGAATGTAGTTTGACCGTGAACCATCCCTTAAACCAACTTGTGCTTGCGGGTCGTCACTTGTCATAAATTGGATTACATCATACAAGTTATATCCTTCATTTGGATTAAATTTCTTACCCATATCGACATAATCAAGACGGTCTCTAGTTCCATCCATCAGCTTGTCTTTAGGAATGACAGACATTGGTAGCGGTGCAGAGCCATAATATTGTTTTGTAAGGGCTTGTGCGTAGTATTCGGCACTTAGCAATGCAAGATTTATAACCCTGACATCTGTTCTAAAACCTTCGACGTTTTGTGCATACCAAAGCGGATAAGTGTCATTGTCACCTGCTGTAAATAAAATAGCGTTTTCCTCACATGAGTTCAGGTAGTTTTTTGCAAAACTCAATGCCATTTCTCTTCCAGAGCGGTCGTGGTCATCCCAGTTTTGCTGCCCCATCAAATAGGGTCCAGAAAAGGCAAGGACAAAGGCTAATACTCCGGCAAGTCTCAAATTAAGTTTTACTTTTCTTCGCAAGAAATCGGCAATACCCAACACACCCAAGCCTATCCATATACAGAATGTTTGATATGAACCAACGTTTGTATAATCTCTTTCCCTCGGCTCGAGGGGAGGCTGGTTGAGGTAAATTACAATCATTATACCGGTAAATATGAACAAGGCTGTTACTACCCATGCATCTTTTTTCTGCTTTTTAAATTGTACAAAAATGCCGATAACGCCAAGCAAAAAGGGTATAAAGTAGTATTTATTCCGTGCTTTGTTGTTGGTCATGGATGGGGGCAAATCTCTTTGATTGCCTAAACGCATCTCATCAATAAAATTAACCCCACTAAGCCAGTTTCCTTCCAAAATGTTCTTATCAACGTTTTGTTGATTGCTTTGTCTTCCAGCAAAATTCCACCAAAAATATCTCCAATACATGTGACCAATTTGGTATTTGAACATAAAGCCGAGGTTTTTACGCATGGGTGGTTTTTCTACCTTTCCACTTGAATTAACAACTTCGTCATACCAATATTTATATCCTTGCTTTTTCTCGCTTTGGTCGCCCATACGCGGTAGCATGGTGGTTACCTCAGGAGACCATTCGTAATCATATCTATTTCCAGTACGTTCGTATTTATCATCGCCCATTCTGTAGGTGGCAGCACCTTTATTTACGTCTATTAAATCTGCCGAAGTTGCATAATAGTACGGACCATTAAATAATGGTCTGTCGCCATATTGCTCCCGTTTAATATAGCTGGTTAGGGTTATCGGGTTTTTTGGAGCGTTCATATTAATGGCAGGTTCTGCCGTTGCCCTTACCGGAATCATGGTGTAGCTGCTAAAACCTATTAAAATAAATGTAATGCACAGCAGACCCAAGTTTAATAGCGGCATATTTTTACGAATGCTATATCGAATAGCCCATACAATTCCCCAAATTACTAAAGCTAATGAGAAAAACTCTCCTGTGTGATATGGCAATCCAAAAGAGTTTACGAACAAGAGGTCAAAACGACCGTTTAGCCAGGGTAAGCCGGGAATAATAATCCAGTTGGTAACAGCCAATGCACCCATACCAATTGCGGCGGCTTTGAGAATATTTGTGCTTGTTGTGTCATACTCAATAAGGAAATAATATAAAACCACAGCCGGAATTACCAATAAGTTCAACAAGTGAATACCAATAGCCAAACCAATGGTATAGGCTATAAAAACAATCCATTGGTTGGATTTGGGTTTAAGTCTGTTCGATTCCCATTTTAAAATTCCCCAAAAGGATAATGCCGTAAATAAAGACGAAGCTGCATATACCTCGGCCTCTACCGCACTAAACCAAAAGGAATCCATAAAGGTTAAGGCCAAAGCGGCTATCATGCCCGACCCAAAAACGATAATTGCATTATCGGTTGATACTTCAGGTTTTTCAACACTAATGCCAAGTATTTTTAAAGCAAAATGAGTTGTTATCCAAAAGGTTATGGCCACTGTTAATGCACTTGCCACAACGGACATCATGTTAACCATAAACGCCACATTGTGGGCATCTCCAAACGAAAAAAGGGAGAAAAGACGACCCAACATCAAAAATAATGGTGCACCCGGCGGGTGAACAACTTGCAATGTGTAAGCGGCAGAAATAAACTCACCGCAGTCCCATAGCGGAACATTCGATTCTACTGTTAAACTGTAAACCACCAATGCAATGGCAAAACTTGCCCATCCAATGAGGTTATTCCAGAATTTATAATTTATCATATTCACCGTTCTTTGTGGTCACAAAAATATTTGTTTTTTTTACACCTTAAAGTAAAGATATGTTTATAGGAGATTATAAGGTTCTTGATATTGAGTATGATGAGCTGATAGGGCTGGCTACACATTACAAAAACGATTACAAAACGGGCAGCCCATTTCCGAATATTTATTTCGATGATTTTTTTAATAAAGAATTTTTAGAGCTGGTTTTGAGCGAATTTCCGGAGATGGGAGCCTCGGGAGATATAAAATATAGTACGCCCAACGAAATAAAACTTGCATCAAGAGGGGAGCAACGTTTTGGCAAAGCCACCAAAGTATTTATGCACTTCTTAAATTCTGAACCATTTTTAAACTTTTTATCTGAGCTAACAGGAATTGAAAACTTAATGGGAGACCCTTATTTTGAAGGTGGAGGATGTCACCAAATAAAACCCGGAGGCTACTTAAAGGTGCATGCAGATTTTAATAAACACAAACTTACTAATTTGGACAGAAGGTTAAATGTTCTTGTCTATTTAAACCAAGATTGGAAAGAAGAATATGGTGGACATTTTGAACTTTGGAACACCGAAATGACCAAGTGTGAAAAGAAATTGTTACCTCTTTTCAACCGAATGGCTATGTTTAGCACGACCGATTTTTCTTATCATGGGCATCCCGATCCACTTAAATGTCCCGAGGGAAGAAGCCGAAAATCTTTGGCTCTTTATTACTATACCAATGGCCGTCCTGCGGAAGAAATCAATTTTGGGCTTGAAGACCACACCACCATTTTTGTGGATAGAAAAGGGGTAGAAAGCGAGAAAACGATGCGTAGATACAATGCTCTTATCAATTTTGCAACCGATTGGATGCCACCTGTTTTGTATCGGATGATTAAAAAATCAAGAAATAAATAAGTTTAACTCAAAAAAGATTTAAGCATCCAAACTGTTTTTTCTTGTTCAGAAATATATCTGGTCATTAAATCGCTTGTTGCAATGTCCGTTTCTTTGTCGGCATATTTGAAAATATCTTTTTGAAGTTTAATCAGCTCCGTAAGCTGTTCTCTTATTTGCATAATGGCTATTTCTCCGTCGGTAATGTTTGTTTTAGGTTTGAGGAGTGAATGGCCTATGTAATCAGAAAAACTATGGAATGGAATCATTTCTAAGGTTAAAATTCTTTCGGCAATCTCATCAATTTTTAACTGAACATCGTTGTAATATTCTTCAAATTTTAGGTGAAGCTCAAAGAATTTTTTGCCCTGAATATTCCAATGATAGCCTCTAAGGTTTTGATAAAAAATCTGATATGATGAAAGTAAGGTATTTAAGTTATTTCCAATTTTTTGTGTCATGATATTTTTTTTGGTTCAAAGATGAAGAAACAAAAAACCCCATGCCAATTGAATTTGTGCATGGGGTTATAAAAACTTTTAATTATGTGCCTACCACTCGTCTTCCTCTGGAATCGGGTTTTGTTGACATACTTTCTTCAATTCTTCCATCATTTCATGTATGGTTCTGTCGGCAGCAATCATGTATCGGTCGCTTTGCTTAACATTTTGCTTAGCCTTCATTAAGTATTCAAAGTAGGTTCTTTCTCCTTCTTTTTCGCCTGGTTTTACATCTGCCACATGAACCAAATTTAAGAAGGTGCAACGGTATTTTCCATAGCGAATACGAATTTCCATATCATATTCTATCACACCAGAAACTACTTCTGCATGTTCATTTGGTTTTATAACGCAAGGGAATGATGAGTGAATTACAATTTTATGCTCTTCGTCGCTCAAATCAGGATTGTCGTTAATGCCATCCATTTTAACAACGGTTTTGAGTTGCTTGCCAAACTCTTCCTCCATCCATTTATGGGTTCTAAAATTGATGGTATCAATATCGTGCTCGTCTCCAAATTGATCCTTAACCTCTACAACCTCTTTATATATAATTAACTGACGCACAGAATCATACGGAGGAATAAATCGGGTGTATTCCGGACGTTCGATTTTTTTTGCAACTATGTGGTCGGAGCCGCCACCGCCACCACCGCCACTGTTTCCAAAGCCGTAATCACTTGAGTAATCATCATTACCACTACCATAGCCATAATCATCGTAAGAAGATGAATCGCTCGAATCTGATCCGTAAGAATCTTCAGAAGAATAATAATCGTCTCCGTCAGAGTAAGGGTCGCTGTAGTAATCATTGTATTGACCGAAGCCAAACTGATACATTCCTAAAACGAAAATCGCAGAAATCCCAAACTTTAGGGACTTTTTTAGAGATACAAGTTTAATGACGTTTTCCATTTCTTAATAAGTTGTGCAAAATTATACATTTAGTTCACTTTGCATAATTAAATTTTCAGTTATGCAACGAACGTTATGAACAACGATTTATTGTGCATCGTATATATTTGACAGTCAAAAAAATAAAAATGTCTAAATACACACCTTTTGCCCTCTTTTTTTTATTCGTTGTTCCTGTTTTAACCAGTTGCAAGTTCAATACCAATAATTCAAAAGAAGTAAATGTGGATAGCAAATTGGAAGAAGTTTTGCTTGCCCATGATGCTCATTCATTCAGTAATCCAAACGAGGTATGTGTTACATCTATGCACCTTGATTTATCGGTTGATTTTGAGAGCAAAACACTAAAAGGTTTCGTAATATTACGACTAAATAATAAAACAAAAACCCGAACGTTGCATCTTGATAGTCGGCAGTTGAACATAGAAAAAATAATGTTGAATAAGCAAACCGAAACGAAGTTTAATCTAACAAATGATGTAGAATATTTTGGACAAGATTTGGAGGTGGAAATAGAACCAACAACTGATTCAATCATAATCTATTATTCAACCACACCTCAATCAGAAGCCTTACAGTGGCTTTTGCCAGAGCAAACCAGCAACAAAAAGTTTCCCTTTTTATTTAGCCAGTCTCAAGCCATTTTGGCTCGCACATGGATACCGTGTCAGGATAGTCCCGGTATAAAGTTTACATATACGGCCACCATTAGAACCGACCCCCATTTGATTGCACTTATGAGTGCTAAAAATGGCATTGAAAAGAAAAGGGATGGTATTTATCATTTCGAAATGTCACAACCTGTTTCTAGTTATTTAATGGCACTTACCGTGGGGGATTTGCAATTTCAGAATTTAGGTAGAAACTGCGGAGTGTTTGCTGAGCCCAATATGTTGCAAAAGTGTGCATGGGAGCTATCGGATATGCAAAGAATGATTGATAGTGCAGAAATTCTTTATGGCAAATATGCTTGGGAAAGATATGATGTTGTTGTGCTGCCACCAAGTTTTCCGTTTGGTGGCATGGAAAATCCACGGCTCACATTTGCCACCCCAACCATTATAGCGGGCGATAAAAGTCTAGTTTCGCTGATAGCCCACGAACTTGCACACTCTTGGTCGGGCAATTTAGTAACCAACGAAACATGGAATGATTTCTGGCTCAATGAAGGTTTTACCGTTTATTTTGAACAACGAATTATGGAAAAAATTTATGGAAAAGACTATGAAGAAATGTTGACAGAGCTGGGCATGGGTGAGTTGTTAAAAACGCTTGAAAGCCTAAAAAATGAGGGACTGAATGAAGATACGCATCTATTTTTGAATTTGGATGGAAGAAACCCAGACGATGGTTTGACCGATGTGGCCTACGAAAAAGGAAGATTTTTTCTTCAAACCATTGAGAAAGCAGTGGGCAGAGAAAAATTTGACTCTTTCTTAAAACAATACTTTTCAGAAAATGCTTTTAAACCGATGAACACTCAAAGGTTTGAGCAGTATCTGGACAAAAACTTATTGAAAGGCGATTCAAATCTGTATGCACAAATTCAACCTAAAAAGTGGATTTACGGGCCAGGGTTGCCAGAAAATGCCCCTATTATTGAATCAAAGGAACTTGCCAAAGTGGAAACACAAATTGAAGTATTTTTGAATGGAAAAATGCCCAAGCTTGCCGTTGAAGGCTGGACTACCCACCATTGGTTGCACTTTTTGCGTGGCATAAGGGGCAAAGTATCTTTAGAGCAAATAGAAAATCTTGATTTTCAATTTCATTTGTCAAAAAGCGGTAATTCAGAAATATTGTGCGATTGGTTTCAGTTGTGCATCGAAACACAATATAAAAAGGCATATCCAGATATAGAAGCATTTCTTTTGAGGGTCGGTCGCAGAAAATTCCTTTCACCTATTTATGATGCCTTGTCACATAATGAGCAAGATAAAATTTGGGCAAAAAAGGTTTTTGAAAAGGCAAAATCCGGGTATCATTCTGTTTCTACAAATACCATTGAAGAAATTTTGAAAAAATAAAAGCCGCACCTTTTGAGTGCGGCTTTCCAGTTTAAAAAAAAACTATTTTGTAATATAAAGTTTTGTTTCGATGGTAAAAATGTCATCAATCAAACCATCACCAACCTCGCCCAAAACACCTGATTTATAGGTAATTCCGTATAGAGTTCGATCTATTTTAACATCTGCCCTATAGACACGAGCATTGTCATTTGATCCTGTTTTTGATGCTTGGAAAGTCACGGGTTTGGTAATTCCTTTAATGGTAATGTTTCCAGATATTTCAAGTTTGTCGCCTACCATTTTGCTAGAAGTTATGTCTAATTTGCTTTCCTTAAATTGTGCAGTATTAAAAAAGTCAGGACTGTGCAAATGGTCGTGCAATTTTTTACTCTCGGTGTCTGTCAATTTAATGCTTGTCATGTCCATAACAATGGTACCGCTCGTAATTAAATCACCGTCTAAAGTCAATTTACCGCTTTTAATATCCACAGTTCCCTCATGAGAACCACCCGTTTTTGTGGCTTTCCATTTGGCATAGCTACTGGCTACCTTTACACTGTATTCATCTCCTTTAGTTGCCTGCGAAAAGGCCGAGAAAATTAATAACGATGTCGCTGCAATCAATAGTGAACCAATTTTGAATCTTTTATTCATATCCTTTTTTTAATAATTTTATTTAAGCAATTCATTAAGAACCTTGTTGGCCTTTATTACATTTATTATGCCAATGTGTTCCAACTCTTTTTCAAAAATCGGAAAAATCAAATGAATTTGCTGCAAAAACCACATGCCTTTTGCAGTAATCTTTACGTCAGCCTGACGTTTGTCTTATTGGTTTTGAGTTCTCGAAATAAGCTATTTTTTTCTCAGCTTTTCTGCTAACCGCGGGGCATTGCTCATTTTGTCTAACATTCGGTCAGCAATGGAATTCATAGTTACGGGTTTTGGGTGCTGCCCTCTATGTATTCGCAAAAACATTAAATTGCTGTAGCGAAACATCAAATGGTTTGAGCAAAGTGTTCAGTTTTCCGGTCAAAAAACTGTTCGTAAATTCTACATTTATCACCAATTTGTGATATTCTGATACACAACACTCTTGTTTTATTTCTTTCTCTAAAGACAATTCAGAAAATATTGATATTAAAGTAGAAAGCAATTTAGTCGAAAAGGTTTATTGGCTCAACCGCTTTTCATATTTTCATTGTCAATATAAAAACATAATTGCAGCAGATTTGTCCTTATTTCTGTTTATGGCCTCACGTATAATTATTTTTAATGCAATAGCTCTCTCCTTTTATTTCTATGCTTTTTGGGGTTTTAAGCATCTTATTAGAGGTATTGATGGAAGGCTGGGTTTAGGATTTCAGGTTGCATATTGGGCAATTTGTTTGCTGGCACTTGTCGGTATGTTTTTCGTTATGAGCCGTATGCGAAACGCTCATTTTGGATTTTGGGACAAGGTTATGTTGGTGCTTTTTTTCATTACCCTAATTTCGGCTGTTTTGTGGTCTGTTTTTTTATTAATTGATGATGTTGTCAGGCTATTTCAGTGGGTAGGCTCACAATTCTTTACAAGTTCTTCCTCTCACTCAAGTGGTATTTCTCGCAAATCATTTTTGGTAAAATCTGGGGCGTTGGTGGCCGGAGGTGTCGGAGCAGCCTTGACGTATGGCGTGGTAAAGGGCTCGCATAAATATCGAGTAGTCAATCAAAAACTTATCATAAAAAATTTACCCGAGGCTCTTAAGGGACTGAAAATTCTTCAAATAAGCGATGTGCATTCGGGGTCGTTTTGGAACAAACAAAGTGTGCAGCAGGGCATAGATTTAATAAAGCAACAACAGGCAGATATAATTTTTTTTACTGGCGATATTGTAAATAATAGAGCCTACGAAATGCACGAATACATTGATATTTTTAATCAAATTAAAGCCCCGCATGGCGTTTTTGCTGTCATGGGGAACCACGATTATGGAGAATACTTGATTCCGTTTGACTTAGAGGAAAACAAGAAGGATATTGCCACGGTTCATGAAAAATTGGGTTGGGATTTGCTGATGAACGAAAATCGGATTTTGACCATTAACAATGAAAAATTGGCAATTGTAGGGGTTGAAAACTGGGGAAATAAAATGCACTTTCAACGATATGGCGATTTGAATAAAGCATTAGGGGATGTGGATGAGAACTGGCCTACATTGCTTTTGTCGCACGACCCAAGTCATTGGCGGGGCGAGGTTATACCAAAATTTCCTCAAGTTGATGCCATGTTCAGTGGGCATACTCATGGAATGCAATTTGGCATTGAAACAGGAGGTTTTAAATGGAGTCCAATAAAGTATATTTATAAAGAATGGGCAGGATTGTATGAAGAAGGCAACCAAAAGCTCTATGTAAACCGTGGCTTTGGCTATCTCGGATTTCCTGGAAGATTCGGGATTTGGCCTGAAATAACCGTTTTTGAGTTGGCATAATGATTTTAGCAAAACCAAAATATTTCGGCAGCACCGTTTTGGGTTATTGATTTTATTTCATCCTGACCTTTTTTATCACTTACTGCAATTACTATTTGCTGTTTTTCGTCTGGGGTAAAGTTATTAATGCTCTCCAATATTATTCCGTAGATGTTGTGTCCAATCTTGTTGGGGTTATCCGTTAGCCAACGAAAGGCCAACCCTTTCTCTATAAAATCTTTGGCCACTTGTTTACCCTTTTTTCCTGCACCCCAAAGCACTAAATTTTTGGTCGGTTCAAAATCAATTTTGAAGAAATAAAACAGTTTGAGATGTAAAAATCGATTGTCGCTGTAATACTCCGAAACACGGGTTGTTCGGATGGCGTGGTCACGCCAAAGATGGATAACTCCTTCCGTACCAATTGTTTTTAACCCGACTTCATAAAATCTAAAACACAAATCATAATCTTCAGGGTAGAAATCTGAGTTAAAACCGCCTGCTTTTTCAAAATCATTTCTATACGCAAGCCAACAAGGTGAGGGGATAACGCACTCTTTATATACTTCCGAAAAATTTGAATGGCTGGCAGTCAGTTTGTTTATCCATTCTTCATATTGCAAATAGCCCATTCCCAATCCATCTTCTCTAAAATACTTTACACGGCCTACGGCCAAAACTTCAGGTTTTACGCAATCTAAAAGCTGTTGCAAGTTGTCTGGAGTTTTTAAATCATCACCGTCCATACGGGTAAGCAAACTGCCCGTACTGTGTTTATGTGCCAATTTTAAAGCCTCAATTACCCCGAAACCTTTGTTTTTTAGGTATATAATTCGTGCATCTTGTTGGGCAAATGTTTGTGCAATTTCGGTACTCCTATCGCTGCTATGGTCATCTACCAATAGAAGTTCCCAATAGGGGTATGTTTGGGCAATAATTGATTCTATGCAGGGTTTAAGATACTTCTCTTCATTTTTGAAGGGAAGCATAATGCTTATAACCTGATTTTTGCCTTTAAGATTAAACATATTTCTAAAACAAAAGTAGGGGCATTAAAAAGAAAATTTTATTTTTGAAGCAGGGCGTTGAAACAATTTGAAAAATTCAACAGTATTACTTTACCGACCAAACCGGCTTCCAAAACCAGGCCCTGTTTGCTTTGGCAAAAAGAGGTTTCGACCGAACGAGGGAAGGTTGCGAAAGTGCAGGAGGTCAAATCCAATTTTTTTAGGGAATTTTTCAACATAAAACGCCCTTTTTTACTTAACCAATTCAATATCAAACATGTAAGTGTTGTTATCCTCGTTCGACTCGAGGTATAGATTGAGTGGGTCAACAATTATTTTTACATAATATTTTCCCTTTTTAAGTTTTTTTTCAAATCGAATGGATTGGCCTTCATGGTTCATGCCATAATAATCTATGCCACCAACCGAAATGCCCTGTAAGTCTTTATTGCATTCTATATAATCGCCCAAACCGTAATTGGCCAAGTTGTTTTCGGTGTAAGCAACACCATTAGAAATGCACTCACCATTTTTTGAATTGCAGTTCATGTTGTCAAATAGGCAATAGCTAATCTTATTCAGTGAAGCAACTTCTATTGGTTCTTTTTTAAAAAATAAAAACTTACGATATCTGTAAAGCGTTACATCTACCCAATCATTAACATGGTAGTGATTGTGGCCGGGTTTTTCATCGTAATAAATGGAGCCTGCTTCGCGAAATGTTTTTGAAAATCCAGTATCCGTTTTATGGTAAATTGCCTGATACAAATGATAATCGTTTCCTGTTTGTTTACCATTGGTTTTTACCTCAAGAGGCCCCAAACCTATATTGGCGGCGGCCATAGCAATTTTAAACGCAGTGTCGCTGAAATGAATAAGATTTTTGCTCATGCCTTCAACCACTATCAAATCCGGCAACATTTCGCCTGAAGAATTGCATACACATTCGCTAAAATTTGATTGCTGGCAATGTGGTTTAGGTGGTAGAAAAGGTTTATTTCCAAATGTAATTGACCACGAATTCAATCTGCCGACATGACCAGTTTTTAAATCCATAATGTTTAAAAGCCACAACCCATTCGGATTAATAGTTCCGTAGTTCATTTCATAAACTAAACCTTCCGGCTCATAGCTGCCTGAAAAAGGACTTTTTCCGTAAATAATTTTTGGGCTAAAATCGGTATATTCAAAACAGGTGTTTATGTATGCACCCGGCCCATCTTTTCCGTTTCTATTGGTAAGCCAAACGCTTTTTCCATTGGGTGCTACCAATTCTATTTTTAGGTCAGAAAGGTATTCGTGTTGCAAATCTATACACACTTTTTCTATACCGAACGTGCTATCCAGTTTATTGGGCAACCCCAGTATTTTAATCGGTGAATATTGGTTTATTATCTCACCCTTAAAATCGGCAATAGGCTTTGCTTTTGAGGTGTACGTTTGTGCAAAGGCCGGAGAAATAATCAATAAAAGAAGTAAGAAGTTGCAAAACTTTATCATTGTGCAAAGAAAATCAGAATTTTTCTATCTTCACTCTTTCGATTGCTAGTTTCTCAAGTGTTTTCATAATTGATTGAAGATAGTATGAATTTGTGATAAAAAATTTTTGGGTATGTATTTTTTACGAATAAATATGATAAACTTGTTGAAATGATTGAAAGAATAGTAATGCGATTTTTTATCCTCGTTTTTTGTATAATGGTATTTTTTCAAATCTCCCAAGCTCAGATTATTCAGGGAGTTAAAATAGAAACAAGTTCAGGAAAGATTTTGATTGGTGAGTTGTTGGACATGGAGTATGAAAAATACGTAACCATTAGTACAGGGATGGATAGTTTGACCATTTTGTGGAAGGATATTGTTGAAATTGATTTTACACGGCCATTAAAAATAAAAGACTATAACATTGATAAAATGAATCAAGCATCGCGGTTTTTTGATATAAAGAGCCACGGCATTTACATCATGGGAGACGTAGGCTTTCCCCTTGGTGGCTCAAATCAATACGTGGAGCCTGTTCTTGGAATTACCTCACAAATTTCTGTTGGAAATAGTTGGGGGTATAGAAAAAATTTGGCCATACTGGTGGGTCATGACTTTTATTGGGCACCTCAAATGGGCTTTTTGACTACCGGAATAGAATATCTGGGTAGAATGAAAACAGGAGGAAAATCATGGTTCTATTATGTCAATGGTGGTTATGGAAAAGTAACCTACTCGGAATACTTGAGTTCTTGGTGGAGAAATGGCGTTGAAGACAATGTGTCGGAAGGTGGTTTGTTTGGAGGTGTGGGCATTGGTTATTTGCGTAAACGGCATGAAAACAACGGACTTTATTTTCGATTGGGATACAAGATTCAGAATGCCTATGTTGAGTATAATGACGAAATTTGGAGAGACGGAAATTGGTTATATGAAAAGGTAAAGGAGAATATATCCCTTGCCCGATTTGATGCTAGAATTGGGTTTTATATCGATTAAATAATTTACGAAATAACCCCACTTCCTATAAGTTCATCCCCTAAATACCATGCGGCAAATTGTCCCGGAGCGATGGCTCTTTGTGGTTCATCAAAGGTTATTTTTAAGTCATAGTCGTTTTTAAAAAGTGTTGCTTTTTGCAAATCTTGTCGGTATCTGATGCGACAAAGTACAGACATTTTATTACCGGAACTTAAGGACAGATCAGGGCGAACCCAATGTATTTCAGAATTTTCTATTTTTAATCCCAAACGCAAAAGGCCTGGATGGTTTTCTCCCATGCCAACATAAATGGTGTTGGTATCTACGTTGGTGGCAATAACAAATAGTGGCTCAACTTTTCCACCAACCCCCAATCCTTTTCTTTGCCCAATGGTATAAAAATGAGCACCCTGATGCTTACCAACTATTTTTCCGTCGGTTTCTGAATAATCATAGGGTAAAAATGTATCTGTGTGGTTTTGATATATTTCTGAATTTTCAGCTATTTCTACAATGTTTCCGGGTTTTGGTTTTAACTGTTGTTGCAAAAAGTCTGGCAATCGAACCTTACCTATAAAACACAGTCCTTGCGAGTCTTTTTTATTTGCCGTAATTAGACCTTTTTCTTCTGCAATTTTCCGAACTTCTTTTTTTTCTAAATGGCCAATTGGAAACAATGCTCTTGAAAGTTGATGTTGATTTACCTGACACAAAAAATAACTTTGGTCTTTGGATTGGTCTGCACCGGCTATTAAATGATAAATGATTTTGCCGTCTAACGTAGTTTCATTTTTTTGGCAATAATGGCCCGTGGCCACAAAGTCGGCTCCTAAGGATAAAGCGGCTTCTAAAAATACATCAAATTTAATTTCTCGGTTGCACAAAACATCAGGGTTTGGTGTTCGGCCTGCCTCATATTCACGAAACATATAGTCCACAATCCGTTTTTTATATGTTTCGCTTAAATCGAGAGTTTGGAAAGGAATGCCTAACTTTTCGGCAACCACCAATGCATCGTTACTGTCCTCCTCCCACGGGCAATCATCACTGATAGTCACTTCCGAATCGTGCCAATTCTTCATGAATACTCCAATTACTTCGTGCCCTTGCTCAATTAATAAGGCAGCCGCAACCGACGAATCAACTCCCCCCGATAAACCAACAACTACCTTCGCCATAAAAAGAAGTTCTTTTTTATTGAATCAGAATTTTTTGTGTGCCTACTTCCCCATTGGTAAATTCTACTCTTAAATGGTAGAGTCCAGGTGTGTTGTTCAAAATGGTAATTTGATTATTCACAACTTCATAATTTACCTTTTTGCCAAAGTTATCAAAACAGTCCACTGCCTTAATTTGTTCACCAACTAGCTTGTTAATGTTTATCAAA
This sequence comes from Flavobacteriales bacterium, assembly GCA_020635395.1. Taxonomy (NCBI): domain Bacteria; kingdom Pseudomonadati; phylum Bacteroidota; class Flavobacteriia; order Flavobacteriales; species Flavobacteriales bacterium. Next base: position 495,281 of record JACJZV010000002.1, on the reverse strand, counting down.
CCATTTGATGGATTTGGGTAAATAGAAAATGGGGCGTTTTTAAATCCAGCAATTCCAGACTCATCCATAACCTCAAGAGTAAATTGGTTTACTGTATCATCAAGTGTTTGACTGATACTTCCAAAGGCTTTTGCATATACCCTTATAGAAACCCCAATCGGGTAGAATCCGCCTTGCCCTTTTTTAGCATTGCCTTGCATGGTAGCACATCCAGTTGAGTCAGGAATAAAGCTACAACCTTTGCGAGAACAGGTGTAATAAAACCCACTGGGCAAACCCAAAATTTCTTTTACTTTTATTGAGTCAATAGTTGCGTAAATAGGGTTGCCATTCATTACCACAGTTGTATCAGCAAAAACTCTGATTTGTAAAACTTGCTTGTAATCGGTTTCTACATAAGCCGGCTCAATAGTCTTTGGATGAAAACCCGGAGAGGTGATACTTTGGTCGGGAGTGCAGTCTTGGGCATTTAGGTTGTTCAACGAAACCAAAATCGATAGAAAAAATACAAATCGTTTCATTTTTTGACTAAAATTGTGAAACACGAAAGTACGAAAATGAAATTTAAATGCATCTTAATTTTATTCGTCGCCTTTTGCGGGCAATTGGCCTCTGCATCGGGTTCTCCACGAGAAGTATTTGGCTTTTTGATTGATGCTCAAACCGACGAACCAGTTCAGAATGCACTGATTGTTGATTTAGCAAATCAAAATAATAGGGTGTTAAGCGATTCAACCGGAAGATTTCGACTCAGAGTGGAGGGAACGCAGTTTGAAATAAGCCATATTTATTATGATAAAATGGTTGTCGATGTGCAAGGTTTTGAAAACGGTAGTAAACTGAAAATGAGTGTGGGAGAGGGGTTGCTGTTGGATGTGGCGGTGGTGGGAGCCGATAAAACCAGTAAAACAATGAAAGAGCAATTAGTTTCGGTTGAGAGCATAAAACCATCGTTGATTCAACAAAAAAACCCTATTCAGATGGATGAAATTGTCAATCAGGTGCCTGGAGTAATGATAAACGATGGACAAATAAACATTAGGAATGGGGCAGGATGGAGCTATGGTGCAGGCACAAGAGCGTTGCTTTTGGTTGACGGAATGCCATTAATAAGTGGAGATGCAGGCAGCGTTTTGTGGAGTTTTGTTTCTACCGACAACATTGGCCAAATGGAAGTTGTAAAAGGGGCAAGCTCGGTTTTGTATGGCTCTTCTGCTTTAAATGGAATAATAAATATCCGAACACTTTGGCCAAAAGCTAAACCTCAAACTATGGTAAGTTTGTTTTCGGGAGTTTATAATGATGCCAAACGAGATGGTTTAAACTGGACAAATAAAAGCCTAACCAGCAATGGCCTTCGAATTACAGATTCAAGAAGAAAAGGAAAAAATGATTTTGTGTCTTCGCTCGAAATTATTGATGATAAAGGGTATCGTTTTGGCGATTTTGATAAAAGGGCTCATTTGGGGCTTGACTATAGAAGACGTTTCAATTACCAAACCTACTTGGGATTTAGGGGTCATTTTCTAACAACCGAAAATGGTTCGTTTTTGCTTTGGAAAAGCTATGATAGCGGCTATAATGCTCTTAATGACAACTTCAGTAAAACTCAAGGAATAAAATATCGGATAGACCCATTTTTTAAATACTACGGAAAAAAAGGTTGGAATCATGATTTAAAACTTCGAGTGTTGGGAATTATTAATAATGTGGACAATGGCAATGTAAACAACAATCAATCGAACCAAAGTCAAAGCACATACTTCGAATATCAAGGCGACAAAAAGCTGATGAATTGGATTACCATTACGTATGGAACACTTTTTACAAAAACAAAAACAGACTCACCCTTATTTTTAGGAGTGCAAACTGCTTCTAATAGAGCGTTTTATGGGCAAATGGATTTAAAGTTTAAACGAATCAATATTACCGTTGGTAGAAGAAAAGAAAAATATGTTTTGAATGATTATGAAGAAAAAAAACCGGTTACCAGAGCTGGTTTTAATTGGGCAATAACCAAGGCTACTTTTTTGAGATTTTCGTATGGTCAAGGCTATCGATTTCCGACTATTGGTGAGTCCTATATCACTACGAATGTAGGTTTGTTAAAAATTTATTCGAATCCTACTTTGCAATCAGAAACAGGAGATAATGTTGAATTTGGTATCAAACAAGGCTACAAAATAAAAAAAACCAATGGTTATTTAGATGTGGCTTTGTTCAGTATGCACTATCAAAATATGATGGAATTTACTTTCGGCCAATGGTCGCATGATATTTCATTTCAAAACGGGTTTGGTCTTGGGTTCAAGTCTGTCAACACTGGAAACACAACTATTAAAGGCTTGGATTTGAGTCTTGTGGGTGAGACAAGTGTGAAGTCAGGGAAAATAAAGTGGCTGACCGGATACACGAGTAGTTTGCCGACAATTGATGATGCCCATAATATTTTTTCTACCGATAGCACAGGCAAAAAACTATCTTATTTTTCGACGAGTACTGATACTTCTGGGGTTTTAAAATACAGAAGCCGAAAACTCTTTAAATCGGATATAGTATTTGAAGGCAAACGTTTTGAAATAGGTTATTCCATTAGATACAACAGCCGAATTGAGAATATTGATAGCGTATTTGTGATGGATTTTTTTACCACACTTGTGACTGGTGGCATTGACAAAGGTTTAGCGTTGAACCCAAAGGGAAATTGGATTATGGATGCTCGTTTTGCGTACAAAATCAACAAAAAGTATCGAATAGCAGTAATTGTAAATAACTTTACAAACAAAGAATACATGCTTCGTCCTGCTGATATTGCTGCTCCAAGATTGGTAATGCTTCAGTTAAAAGCCACTTTTTAACGATTCAAATCATTGTTGATTTGCTTTAGCTCCTCATACCACTCATCCCCAAATTTTCGACGAAGGGCGGATTCGGCAAATTCAAAAACCTTAATTTGATTTGATAAACCCTTCGAGCAAGCATCCTTGCACAAATACCACTGATGATAGTTTAACGCCGTGTATGACTCAAATTCTTTAAGCCTTACGGGGTAAAGATGACAGCTTATTGGTTTTAAAAAGTCAATTTTCTTTTTATAAAATGCGTTCTCAATGCCACATGAAAGAATTCCGTTAGGTTGTTCCACTACAAAACAGCATTTGCCATCAGGCAAGCAGGTAGTAACATACTCTCCATCGTCATCCAATTCATAAAAATTTTCTTCCTTAATATGTTCGATACTTTCATCAGAAAGTTCTTCCAAAACGAGCGGTAAAATTCTTTCGATGGTTTTTATTTCTTCGGTAGAAATGGGAGCCCCTTTATCCCCTTCGATGCAACAAGCTCCTTTGCATTTTTGAATATCGCATGCAAAAAATTCATCAAACAAATCATTACTAATCAGCGTGTTTTGATGAATAATCATGTGTTTCTTAAATACGAATCGTAGCCAACACGTTCCAACTTTTCGGCTTTTTCTATTACCATTTTTTCTAATGATTCTTTATAGTTCTGAACGCGTACCATGATTTCTGCTTCCTCAATAGCCAATATTTGAGCGGCCAAAATGCCTGCATTTTTTGCTCCATTAATGGCCACCGTTGCCACCGGAACACCTGGAGGCATTTGCACAATGCTGTATAGAGAATCGATACCGCTCATGGTTGAACTTTTTACTGGAACACCAATAACAGGAAGAGGGGTTAAAGAAGCTATCATACCGGGCAAATGAGCAGCACCACCAGCTCCGGCAATTATTACTTTTAAGCCTTTGTTTATTGCCCCTTTGGCATACTCAAAAAGCCTTTCCGGAGTTCTGTGTGCACTAACTACTGTTATTTCATATTCCAACTTTAGCTCGTCCAATGCTCTGGCAGCGTCCGACATTACTTCCAAGTCGGAGTCCGAACCCATTATTATACCTATTCGAATCGACATTTTATGTTTTTGTTAAGATAGCAAATCAACGCTTTTTTTTCTGATAAATCCTTTATTGAGCGACGGTTTTTAATAACTCTTTTAGATGAATCGATTTTTGAATGGCTTTTTCCAAGTCTTTATCTAATACCGTAAAATGCCCCATTTTTCTGCCGGGTTTTGTTTCAGATTTGTTATACCAGTGCAAATATGCTCCGGGTGTTTGAGCCAATTCTTCCAAACCATCTAATTCGTATTGCCCCGATACGCCCTCGCTGCCTAATAGGTTTGTCATTACTGCCGGAGATAAAAGAGTAGTTTCGCCAAGTGGAAGACCCAATAAAATACGATTGAGTTGTTCGTATTGAGAGGTAATATTTGCCTCGATGGTGTGATGACCGGAGTTGTGCGGACGAGGTGCGATTTCATTAATAAAACATCGGTGATGGCTATCCACAAAAAGTTCAACTGCAAAAACACCGGCTCCTGAAAGGGCTTCAACAGCCTTTAGGGCAAGTTTTTCGGCTTCATCAATAACTGAATTTGGCTGTTTTGATGGAGAAAATAAATAATCAACAAGATTGATCTTTGGGTCGAAAACCATTTCTACGGCGGGATAAGTTTTTGTTTGTCCGTCCGAGTTTTGGGCTACAATTACAGAAAGCTCTATGGCATTTTCAACAAATTCTTCCAATACAACTTCCCCACTAAATATAGAAGCTGCACCGCCCTCTTCAACATCAGTTTTATTTAGAATGGCAACGCCTTTTCCATCATAACCGCCCGTGCAGCTTTTTACCACAATTTTGTCACCACCAAATTGATTTAAATCCTGTTTTGGTGCATCCTCCACATCACAAATTAAAAAAGCGGAGGTGGCCAATTGATGCTTTTCATAAAAAGATTTTTGAACGCCTTTGTCTTTAATAATGGATAGCACACGGGGTGAAGGAATAATTTCTTTTCCAGCTTTCTCCAATTCTAACAAGGTTTCCACATCGATATGCTCAATTTCAAATGTAAGAACATCGCTGATTTTGGCCAATTCTCTGATTTTTTTACCATCCGTAAGGTTGCCTTTTATAAATGTGGTAGCATATCGGGCAGCCGGAGCATCTGTTGATGATTCAAGAATATTGTATTCTATGTTCAATGGCATTCCTGCTTCGGCAAGCATTTTGCCAAGCTGGCCACCGCCAATTATTCCTATTCTTTTTTTAAAGGGTTGTGTCATTTTTTGTGCGGTTTCAAAAGTATGACTTCTGTGGCATTTATGCAGTTTAACATTTATTCCGATATTTGGGCAAATTATATTCAAAAAGATGAAGAGAGTTTTACTATTGATTTTTATTTCTACCATTTCGTTTTTGGCCGTTGCTCAATGCACAATCATTCCCTTTAGCCTGACAAAAAAAATTGGTATGTCAGACTTAGTGGTTGACGGAAAAGTGATTGACCAACAAAGTTTTTGGAATAGTGAACACACCTATATTTATACAAAAAATACCATTGAAGTTTCTGGAATATTTAAAGGAAATATCTCTTCAAATTACATTGAAGTAATAACACGTGGCGGGGTTGTAGGGATGGATGCATTGGTGGTGGAGCCCGCATTGAATCTCGAAATGAATGATATTGGGCTGTTTTTGCTCAAGGGGTCAAATATTAAACCGACTATCCAGTCTGTATCAAACGAAGTATATGCTCCGGTAGCCAGTATTCAGTCGTTTATAAAATACAATTTGATGGAAAATGTGGCCTACGGATATTTTGAAACATATTCTGGAATAAGCTCAAACCTGGCTAATGAGGTACAAAAAATAACGGAAACCGAATACAAACAAATAAAGAAAAATACACTGGATTTAATTATTAAACCATTGGCCGCACCTGTGGTAAATGGATTGGATAAGGATACAGTAGAAGCAGGAATAGGTAATTTATTGACCATTACAGGAAGCAATTTTGGAGTAATAAAAGGGAATGGATATGTAGAGTTCTTAGACCCAAATTTTGGAGATGGCCGATATTATCCGTTGTATTATCCAACTTCATACAAATCGTGGTCGAATAGTAAAATTGAGGTGTATATACCTCCACGTGCCGGAACCGGTAAAATTAGAGTTGTAAACAATAGCAGCGAAACCGGAACTTCAAATCAAACAATTTATGTAAAATATGCCCATTCAAATGCGGTATATAAAGGTGGTTCGGGCGTCGATTCGGGCTTTTTTCAAACACGGCTCATCAACCTCAGTGGTAATGGAGGCTATAGATGGCAGTTTACAGACAATTTTTCACAAAAAACCACAGCAGTAAATGCGTTTTATAGAGCATTAGAAACATGGAGATGTGGAACAGGTATGAATTGGGATGTTGGCAACAACACATCTGCTTCGGGTGTTGCAAAGGACAACGTGAACATCGTCCAATTTACGGTGTTGGATGCTGGGGTTTTGGGCGTGTGCAGCAGTTGGTATAATGGCTGCATATCCGGTGGAAATGTGTTTTATTATGTTTCCGAATTGGATATTTCATTCGACTCTACTCGAAATTGGTATTTTGGCGATGTAAAACCCGGCGTTTCTCAATATGATTTTGAGACCGTAGCAACACACGAATTGGGGCATGGCCATCAATTGACACACGTCATTGACAAGACTAAAATAATGCACTATTCGCTTACTAATGGCGATAGAAATACCACTTTGCACGAGCATGATATTGAAGGCGGTGGCTACGTGCGAGATCAGAGCATGGCAAATGCAGTATGCGGAAATAGCAAATTTGTTCCAATAAATTATCAAAATTGTAATATTACCAAGCCAAAGGCTGATTTTACAATAAATATAGTCAGTCCCTGTCCCGGCACGAATGTAAGGTTTACAGATGCTTCGGAAGGAAAGGTTAATACCTATGCTTGGAGTTTTGGAAGTGGAGCTTCAACTGCATCAGCTACAACGGTTGGTCCTCATACTCTGAATTACGATTCAAAAGGGGAGAGAACCATAAAACTTATTGTTACCAATGATTTTGGAAGTGATACAGCAAGCAAAACAATTACTGTTCAACCTGGAACCCCTGAAATACCGGTCATTGCTACAACCGACACAGCCTGCCTTGGGCAGAATTTTTATTATGTTGGAAAAGTGGAAGATGCCTCTTCGTATTTGTGGACACTCGGTTCGGGAGGTACTGTTGTAGGAGGCTCAACGGATACTGTGTTACGAATAAATTGGAATCAAACTGGCTCCCACCTTATCAGTGTGGTGGCCAAAAATAGTTGTGGAACAAGTGCTGCGGCCACAAGAAATGTTGATGTAATTGAACCTGCAGTTTCTGATTTTAGCTGGAGCAATTCAGGTTTGACTGTTTCGTTTGTCAATTTGAGTACAAACTATAATTCTACTAAATGGTTCTATGGCAATGGCGATAGTTCTATGCTCGGAAATAATGATTACAAATACGCCAAAAGAGGTAAATTTACAGTAAGTCTTAACGCCTCTAATGTTTGCTCAGACAGCACTATTAAAAAGGAAATTGAAATTGATTTTGGGGCTTCGATTGCGAATGGACAACTTGACAAATTTCAAATAGTCCCGAACCCTGTTTCCGGATATTTTCTTTTAAAATCTGAAGCAAGAATTTTGGAAATAGAGGTTTTTGATGAATTGGGTAAAAAAGTATTTAAGTGCGAAGAGTATCAGAATCAATCTATAGAAACAAAGAGCTGGAATGCAGGAATTTACGTGTTACGAATAATATCGGAAGAAGGAATTCATAACCTGAAGTTGGTGGTGGAGTAGGCTACATTCATAAAAGGTTTAATTTTATGGTTTAGTAGAGGATATCCCACTATGGCCACCTCAGTTTGCGATAAACATCAAGTAAACTAAAATTGCAACAATGCCAATAACTCTCACAGCATTTGAGAGCATTAAGGCTTTAATAAACTCTTGTGGGAATTGTTCGTTGCGTAATTTTTTGGTATTGATGTAGGCGTTTATCACAATATATAGAGATAAAAGAATGGCATATCCACCTAAAATTTGGTTCTTTCTTTCAGGCATTTGTTCACTTAAAAAAAGGAACACAACCACTAAAACAACCATCAAAATCAGGCTTCGGACTCTGTTTTTTGTATAAAAATCCAATAAGGCGGATTTTTTTTCGGATTCCAGTTTCTGACTTGCTTTGTCGTGAATATTTCGTGCCAAAGCAACCGTTATCATTAACAGAAAAAATACGACGATTATGCCAATATCCATAATTACCTACTATAATTTGGAGCTTCTTTGGTGATGGTAATGTCGTGAGGGTGGCTCTCTCTGATACCACTTCCGGTTATTTGGGTGAAGGTAGCCGTTTTAAGTTCATCAATTGTTTTTGCACCGCAATAGCCCATTCCAGCTCGCAGCCCACCAACATATTGGTATATTACTTCCGATAAACTTCCTTTGTAAGGCACTGAACCTACAATTCCCTCAGGAACCAATTTGGCAATTTCGGCTTCCGCATCCTGAAAGTATCGATCACTACTTCCTTTTTTCATGGCCTCAATGCTACCCATACCGCGATATGATTTAACTTTTCTACCCTCATAAAAGCTCGTTTCGCCCGGTGCTTCTTCGGTGCCGGCAAACAATGAGCCTGCCATAATGCAATCAGCACCTCCTACCACGGCCTTTACTAAATCTCCGCTATAGCGTATTCCACCATCGGCAATAATCGGTACGTCGTATTTTTTTGCTACCTCTGCACACTGCATAATAGCCGAAAGTTGTGGAACACCAATACCTGCAATGATTCGGGTGGTGCAAATAGAACCGGGTCCAACCCCAACTTTAATTGCATCGGCTCCCGCTTTGGCCAGCATTTCGGCAGCATCAGCAGTGGCCACATTACCCACTATTACCTGCAAATTGGGGAAATGAGATTTTATTTTTTTCAATTCGTCCACCACACCTTTTGAGTGTCCGTGTGCGGTATCGAGCGTAATAACATCCACTTCTTCCTCTACCAACTGGGTAACACGTTCAATGGTATCAGAAGTTATTCCAACCGCTGCTCCAACCAACAATCTACCATATTTGTCTTTGGCAGAAGATGGGTGATTTTTTACTTTTTCAATGTCTTTAAACGTGATTAAACCTTTTAAAACCCCATTATTATCAACAACAGGTAGTTTTTCTATTTTATGTTGTTGAAGGATGTCTTTGGCTTTTGTTAGGTCTGTGTCTTCCGTAGTTGTCACTAAGTTCTCACTGGTCATTACTAAAGAAATTGGCTTTGACAAATCTTTTTCAAACCGCAAATCTCTATTGGTAATAATCCCTTTTAAAACCCCTGCCTCATTCACCACCGGAATGCCACCAATTCTATTGTCTTTCATAATGGTAAGGGCTTCTTTCAGTGTGGCGGTTCCCTGCAAGGTAATGGGGTCTTTTATCATTCCGCTTTCCGAGCGTTTCACTTTTTTCACTTCGGCTGCTTGCTGTTCTATACTCATATTTTTATGAATGATGCCAATGCCGCCTTCGCGTGCAATAGCAATTGCCAGCCTACTTTCAGTTACCGTATCCATGGCCGCCGAAACGATGGGAATGTTTATGAAGAGTTTTTTTGTTAGTCGGGTTTTAGTATTTACATCTCTTGGCAACACCTCCGAATAGCGGGGCAAAACAAGAACATCGTCAAAAGTTAAACCTTGATAAGAAACTTTGGGATTTGAAAAATCAGACATTGCAAATAATTTTTTAAGTGCTTTTATTATTTGCGGTGCAAAAGTAAAACATTCTGTCCTCCTATTTCAAAAACCAGCAAATATTTTATGGTATTTTTGCCGCCTCTCATTTATGGCACTTTATCAAACAAGTAAAGAAATTACAAAATTTACCATTAGTGGCATCATAGCTGTAATGGTTGACTTTTTTGTATATTACACATTTAGCAATGTGTTTGGTAATGCCGATTCCAAATTGTCAGGGCCAATTCACTATGCCGATATTTACAAAGGTTTAGGTTTCATTGCCGGAACTTTTGTTACCTACAACATCAATAAATACTGGACGTGGCGACAAACGGACAAAAATAAAAAGAGGCTTGCCAATTTTTTTATGTTATATCTCATCTCGTTTGTTGTAAACATTGGCATTAATGCCTGGGGTTTGAGCTTTTTTAAGGATAACGAAATTGCCTTACTTTGGACGAGTTTTAATGGCGAAGTACACAAATTTTTCCCATTTAAAACGGATAGGCTTTTTGCATTTATTTTGGCAACCGGAGTAACCAGTGTGGTAAATTTTGTCGGGCAGAAACTGTGGATTTTTAAAGATTCTACCAGTGCTGAGGACGATTTAGAATAGCATCGTTTATCACCGCTTGCTGCAAATCAAAATCAATTTCTTCTGCTTCTTCGGCCATAACTCTTCTGGTGGATTTTGATTCTATTCTTGGTCTCACATATTTTTTGGTTTCCAACGATTCCATTGGAATATCGGCCTCATGCGTATGTTTAATCTTTTTTCGCTCTGCGGGTTTGGACTCCTTTTCCTCCGGTTGTCCGGAAAGCTCGCGAATTATGTCTTCCAATGTTTTTTGTGGTTTGGAAGAAGCGGTAGGCCTTTTTTGAGCCACAGGTTTTGGGGCTTTTTTCTTTTCATCGCTACTCTTTTTACCAAATAGATAATAGAGGGCAATTAAAATAAGGGGCAGGAGTTTTTCAATATCCATAGTACAAAAATAACGAAACTCATGATTATAAAGTTTCATTAAAATTTTAACCTTTGACCCGCAAAAATGGATAGAGATTTTTTTATCACACGAAGGTTTGAACAATTGGTACTGCTTCTGGGCAGCAATATGGGCGATAGGAAAGAATTTTTAGAACAAGCTACAGAACAATTGGCTGAGGCCTTTGGTCATGTAGTTTTACATTCAAAAATTTACGAAACGGAGCCTTGGGGAAACACAGAACAATCAAAATTCTTAAATCAGGCATTGGTTTTTGAAACCAATTTAAGACCAATCATCGTGCTTGAAACTATTTTGAACATAGAGCAAAATTTGGGTAGAAAAAGGTATGAAAAATGGGGGCCACGGGTTATTGATATCGATATTATTTTTTACGGTCAAACCATTTATCAGTCGGATATTTTAGAAATTCCTCATCCTTATATGCACGAACGGTTGTTTGTATTAGAGCCTTTGACTGAAATTATCCCAAACATTGTTCATCCACTTTTTGATAAAAGTGTGAAACAATTAAAGAGCAAACTCAATGAAAATGAAAAGTAGTGCTTTCCCCTTTTTTTTATTTCCAAATATTGGTTGGTGGAAGGAGGCATTTAAATGCAATGAGATTATCGTAGAAACCTCCGAGAATTGGGTTAAACAAAGCTTGAGAAATAGATATGAATTGGTTAACTCCAATGGACGATTGAGGCTATCGGTGCCAATAATTAAAAAAACCAGAGGTTTGCTGCGGGAGGTGGAAATAAGCTATACTGAAAATTGGCCTTTGCAGCACTGGCGTGGCTTGGAGGCGGCATATAATAAATCTCCGTATTTTGAATTTTACAAATCAGAGCTGCAAGAAATCATTTTTTCGGAGCCCTCAAAACTCATTGAGTTAAACACTCGGGCATTGAAATTTTGTGTGAAAAAGTTGAACTTTACGGCTGAAATTGTTTATAGTCAAGGGTTTGTCGAAAGATACGAACTGGATTTGAGACATTCAAATTTTGCCGTAGAAACGGTTAAATACAGCCAAGTTTTTAACGACAAGTTACCGTTTGAATCAAACTTAAGTGTTTTAGATTTACTTTTCAATTACGGTTCGGAAGCAGCCTCTTTGCTTAGGTAAGCTCTTCATAAACCCCCATATTGCTGAATTTTTCAATTCTCTGATTTACCAAATCATCTGATGGGATGTCTTTTAACTCTTTTATAAGCCGTTTTATCTCGGTTTTCAAGGTTTTGAACATGGCCTCCTTGTCATTGTGTGCCCCACCAAGCGGTTCTTTAATGATTTTGTCAATCAAACCATTGCCCAACATATCATCGCCCGTTAGTTTTAAGGCATCAGCGGCTTTTTCTTTATAATCCCAGCTACGCCATAAAATGGTCGAGCAGTTTTCGGGAGATATTACTGAATACCATGAGTTCTCAAGCATCGCAATTCTATCACCAACACCTATACCCAAAGCTCCTCCACTGGCTCCTTCACCAATCACAATGCAAATAATGGGTACTTTCAAAACGGCCATTTCCATCAGGTTTTTAGCAATGGCTTCTCCTTGGCCTCTTTCTTCGGCTTCCAATCCGGGCGAGGCTCCAGGGGTATCAATCAACGTAATAATAGGTTTATTAAACTTTTCGGCAAGTTTCATAAGCCGGAGTGCTTTTCTATAACCTTCTGGATTAGCCATTCCAAAGTTTCTAAACTGACGTTCTTTGGTATTTCTACCTTTTTGGTGTCCCAAAATCATTACCGGATAATTGTCTATTTGAGCAAAACCACCGACAATTGCTTTGTCGTCGGCCACATTTCTATCGCCATGCAATTCTACAAAGTTGGTGGTAATTCCCTCTATATAATCCAATGTATAAGGTCTATCAGGGTGTCGGCTTAATTGCACTTTTTGCCATCCCGAAAGGTTTTTATATAAACTTTTTTTGAGTTTATCTATTTTTTCTTCCAACTGGCCAATGGTGTCGGTCATGTCAACCTTTCCTTTTTCGTGAGTGGCTTTGGCTTTCTCCAACTGTTCGAGAAGTTCCTCAATGGGTTTTTCAAAATCAAGCAACATCATATAGTCAAATATATTAGGGTTGTAAGCGGGCAAAGGTAAAAATATTTAGATAGGGAGGTTTTGATGCAGTTGTAAATTTTTTGAAAGGTACACCAAAGGACAAAATATTTACCGCTATGCATTTAGGATTTAATGGCAGAGGAAGTCAAAAAAAGAATTTTAAAATTTTAATTTGTTTTATATCAAAAAAGCTATTTTTGCAGTCCGAAAATTTTGAGACCTAAAATTTTTGGAAACGGTTCGGTAGTTCAGTTGGTTAGAATACCTGCCTGTCACGCAGGGGGTCGCGGGTTCGAGTCCCGTCCGGACCGCTTGATTATCAAGCAAAAAAGCCTCTCAGCAATGAGGGGCTTTTTTTATGCCAATTATTCAATTCAATAAAAATACTTCTTTGTTAGTTCGGTAGTTCAGTTGGTAAGAATATCCCGATTGTTCATCGGGAGAGTCGCGGGTTCGCAGATTCCCTTTATATCATATATTGCTCATTATATTATGCATTTATCGCAATGTAACTGGTTTATAATAAACTCTCGTTAAAAATAGAGGCCTCGGCGGAAGCCGAGACCTCTATAACTAAAATTACTAACCATGCTTATCTAAAATGATAAGGCATTTATAAACAAACACTTACCGCTAATCGGAAAGTACTAAATTATTACCAAGGGGCTAATGGATAAAATTTCCTGCTTTAGACTCGCACAAGGTCAACAATTTTTGTTAAGTAGTTGTATAATTGAATACAAAGCTAAATTTATTTGTTTGAATAGATGGCGTTTTGTTAAATTAATTTTCGCAGTACTTCAATAAAATCAGAGATTGTTTCTTTTGGCTTTTCTGTTACTAATAGTAATTGATTTCCTTTTTGTTTTAAACTGAAATGTGATGCGTGGAGATTTATCCTGCTCATCAGATTACCAAAAAGCTCCGAATTGTAATATTTTGTGTCGTTTTCATCGGGGAAGTAGCCCAAAAGTTTTCCATTTTTTATTCTTATTTTATCCCAGCCAAGTTGCATTCCCAAGTGCTTTAGACGGATGCTTTGAAGTAAATCCAAAACTTGTTTGGGCAGCTCACCAAACCGGTCTTTTAATTGGTCGCGAAATTGTATCAATTTTTCATCGGTTTCTATTTTGGCTAATTCTGTGTATAGTGTAAGCCTTTCTGAAATGTTCGACACATAGAAATCAGGAATCATAATGTCAAGGTCGGTTTCTACTTGGCAATCATTGGACGATTGAATTTCATTATCGTCATCAAAAAGGTCTTTAAATTCATCTTCTCTTAGCTCCTTTACAGCCTCATCAAGGATTTTGTGATACATATCAAACCCTATTTCTGATATAAAACCACTTTGCTCTCCACCTAGCAGATTTCCGGCACCTCGAATATCCATGTCACGCATGGCCACATTAAAGCCACTGCCCAAATCGCTAAATTCTTCTATGGCTTGAAGTCGTCTTTTGGCATCATCGGTAAGTGTGTGAATAGCGGGAGCAATCAAATAACAAAATGCTTTTTTGTTGCTTCTGCCAACCCTTCCACGCATTTGGTGCAAATCGCTCAACCCAAAGAAATGGGCATTATTTATTAAAATGGTGTTGGCATTTGGTATATCCAAACCGCTTTCTATAATGGTTGTTGCCACCAAAACATCATACTCTCCATCAATAAACCGGAGCATAACATTTTCTAACTCATCTCCGGCCATTTGGCCATGACCCACCACTACACGTGCACCCGGACAAACACTCGAAATCATCGCAGCGACTTCATGTATATCTCTCACTCTATTGTGAACCACGAAAACTTGACCACTCCTGTTTAGTTCATAATTAACTGCTTCGGCAAAAATTTCAGTACTAAACTTGTGCAATGAGGTTTTGGTTGGTTGACGATTGGGAGGTGGGGTATTGATAATGCTGAGATCGCGAGCACCCATGAGTGAGAAATGTAGCGTTCGCGGAATTGGGGTGGCGGTCAGGGTAAGAGTGTCTATGTTGGCCCGCATGGTTTTAAGTTTTTCTTTTGCCGAAACACCGAATTTCTGTTCTTCATCAATTATCAAAAGACCGAGGTCTTTAAATTTTATTTTTTCACTCAAAAGACGATGAGTTCCAATAATAATGTCCGTTTTGCCTTCGGCCAATTTTTTTATCGATTCGGTTTGCTGTTTGGAGGTTCTAAAACGATTTATGTAATCAACGTTGCACGGAAATCCTTCAAATCTATTTCTAAACGTGTGAAAGTGTTGTTGAGCTAAAATGGTGGTTGGAACTAAAACAGCAACCTGCTTGCTGTCGCATACTGCTTTGAAGGCTGCCCGAACTGCAATTTCTGTTTTTCCAAAACCTACATCACCACACACAAGCCTATCCATGGGGTGTGCCGACTCCATATCCCTTTTTACATCCTCCGTAGCTTTGCTTTGGTCGGGAGTGTCTTCATACAAAAAGCTGGCTTCTAATTCTACCTGCAAATAGTTGTCGGGCAAAAATTGATGTCCGGGGGCAGATTTTCTTTTGGCATAAAGCTTTATCAAATCACGAGCAATGTCTTTAACCTGTCGTTTTGTTTTGTTTTTAAGATTTACCCACGCATCAGAACCCAATTTGTTCACCTTTGGCACAAATCCATCCTTACCCGTATATCGGCTTATTTTGTGCAAAGAGCCAATGTTTACATACAATAAATCTTTGTTTGTATATGAAATTCGGACTGCCTCTTGCAGTCTGCCACCCATCTCAATTTTTTGTAATCCCTCAAAAATGCCAACTCCGTGATCTATATGCACAATATAATCTCCGGGTTTTAAATTGCTCAACTCTCGAAGCGTAAGAGCTTGATTTTTAGAATATTTATGTTTGCTTCTAAATTGATAGTGTCTTCCAAATATTTGATGCTCTGTGTAAATGGCCAAATGATTTGATTTGTCAATAAAACCCTCGGACAAACCCAGATAAACAGGGGTGAATTGAACATTGCTTCGCAAATCGGTAAAGATTGATTCGAGGCGTTCAATTTGTTTTCCTGTTTCCGAAAAAATGTGTTGATCAATCCCAAACTTGGCGTTTTCAAGCAGATGCTCGATGAGCAGATTAAAATTTTTACCAAATGTTTTTTGGGGAGCTTGGTTGAACTCAATGGTCGTCTTATTTCTAAAAAAGGGCATTTGGCCAAATTCGGCTCCACTTCTTTTCGTTAATTCGTTTTTCAACTCATCGTTTGATAAATAGATGACACCATCATTTGCTTGCTCCGCTATTATGTCGAGTGTCTGACTCAAACTATTGGCAAAGAAAAAGGCATCGTTGTTCACATATTCGAAAATGCTGATTCGTTGTCCGGCTATTTCTTCTTCATGAAGGTTTGGAACAATGGAAGAAAATTTAAGTTCGGCCGTAGATAATTGAGTAATGGGGTCAAACTGTCGAATAGACTCCACCATACGTCCGTCTAACTCAATACGCATAGGCAACTCATGCGAATAACTGAAGATATCAATGATGCCCCCACGAATGGAATACTGGCCGGGTTCATACACAAAATCCTCTCGATTAAAGTGATAGGTGTTTAGCACCTCAATCATAAAATCAAAATCGAGCACCTCGCCAACCTGAAGCTGAAATTGATTTTTGCTTAAATTTTCGGGGCTAATAACCTTTTCGGAAATAGATTCGGCGGAAGCCACCAAAACGAAAGGTTTCTCCAATTTTTGAAGCTGTAAAATTACCTCTGCCCGCTCCTGTATGGTATTATTGTTGGGCGAATTTGGGTCGAACAACCTTGAAAAAGAAGGCGGTAGATAATAGACCGATGATTTACCCAAAATGTTGTAAATGTCTTGATAAACATAACTGGCTTCTTCGCTATCTGGTAGTACAAAAATGACAGATCTGCCTAATTCTGCAAAAGCAGCTGCAGCCAAAAATGACTTAAAGCTTCCGGCAGTGCCCGTTATGTGAACATGATTTTTGGTCTCCTTAATCATTTCAAACAACTGCATTACAGCTGGGGTGTGCGAATAAAAGCTAAGTATCTCTCGGGTATTCATTTTTTGAGGACTGCAAAGATATGGAAAGGTTTAAGAGGTGCATTCCGTATTCAAAAACACATTCTTAGGGAAGAACTTCCTTTCGAAAAATTCTCTGCTTTTGTTCCAAATTAGATTTCTGTCTCAAAAATGTCGCGTATGCACGTCTTTTTGAGGGCTACCATTTTGCCCTTTTCAATTTTTGTGTCCTATTAACAATAAATTTTTCGATTAATTTTCTTAGATTTGCACCCGAAAAGGCTAAGAGGGAATTGAATTCCCTCTTTTTTTTAACAAAAGATATGGCATTAGTTGATACGATTAAATCGTTGGTTGAGGAAGAATTGGAAGGAAGCCCCTATTTTTTGGTAGAAATAATTGGCGGAGGAAGCGGTAAAAAGATTCAGGTTTTGGTGGATGGGGATGAAGGAATAAACATTGATAAGTGTTCACAAATAAGCCGATCTATTTCCAAAGTTATTGATGATGAAGGTTTTGAGGCCGACCCTTTTATACTTGAGGTTTCGAGCCCAGGAGCAGACAAACCTTTAAAACATGAAAGACAATACAAAAAACACGTTGGCCGTAAGCTGCAAATTGAAACTACCAAACAGACTATTGAAGGAAAATTACTCGACATCTGCAACAATGAACTGTCACTGTTAGTGGTCGAAGACAAAAAAAAGAAAATTGAAAAAACGGTAGAAATACCATTGGACGATATAATTAAAACAACAGTAATATTATCTTTTAAATAAAAAGAATATGAGTTTAGGATTAGTAGAATCTTTCTCGGAATTTAAAGAATTTAAAAGCATCGACAGAGCAACCATGATGCGTGTTATGGAGGATGTTTTTCGAAGTATGCTTCGAAAAAAATATGGCGATGACTCTAATTTCGACATTATCATAAACACCGAACATGGTGATTTGGAAATATATCGAAACCGCAAAATCGTGGATATGGACGAGGTGGAAGATGAAAATCAGGAAATCGACATAAACGATGCCCGCAAAATTGAAGAAGATTATGAAATAGGAGAAGATGCCATTGAGGAAGTAAAACTTCTCGATTTTGGGCGTAGAGCTATTTTGGCCGCCCGACAAACACTCTTATCCCGAATTTTAGAACTTGAAAAGGATGAGGTGTTTAAAAAATATAAAGACCGAGTTGGAGAAATAATTGCCGGAGAAGTTTATCAAATCTGGAAACGCGAGTTGATGATTTTGGACGATGAAGGAAATGAATTAATTCTACCTAAAACCGAAATGATTGGTCGTGACTTTTTCAAAAAAGGCGACACTTTGAGAGCTGTTGTATTGCGGGTAGAGATGCAGAACAACAACCCAAGAATCATCCTCTCAAGAACAGCACCAGTATTCTTAGAAAGATTGTTTGAGCTTGAAGTGCCAGAAATTTTGGATGGATTGATAACCATTAAAAATGTTGTTAGAGAGCCAGGAGAAAGAGCAAAAGTGGCCGTAGAAAGCTATGACGATAGAATTGATCCGGTTGGTGCTTGTGTGGGAATGAAGGGAAGCAGAATTCATGGCATTGTTCGAGAATTGAGAAACGAGAATATTGACGTAATCAACTTTACAACCAATGTTCAATTATACATTCAGCGTGCATTGAGTCCAGCCAAGGTTTCAAACATTACTTTGAATGAAGAACAGAAACAAGCAGACGTTTATTTGCCAAGCGACCAAGTTTCGTTGGCCATTGGTAAAGGTGGATACAACATTAAACTTGCCGGAAAATTGGTAGGTTATAACATTGATGTGTACAGAGAGTCGGTAAATGAAGATGACCTTGATGTTGATTTGGACGAATTTACAGACGAAATTGACGAATGGATTATTGATGAATTGAAATCCATTGGTCTTGATACGGCAAAAGGGGTGTTGGAAATGAGCAACGAAGATTTGGTTCGCAGAACCGAATTGGAAGAAGAAACCGTAATAGAAATTAAGAAAATATTTGAAGCTGAGTTTGAATAAAATTAGCTCAGCAAGCAACGTATAAAAAAATGAAACAGAAAGTTCAGCACATGAAATAACGGGCGGTCATACATATATGGTTAGTTCGCGTTAGCTCTTGTGCAGGGCGTTGATGTTTAAAATTAATTAAAAGCATTAATGGCTGAAAAAACACACAGAATACCGAAGGTAGCGGCAGAACTAAATGTTAGCTGGAAAAGTTTGATTGAATACCTCAACCAAAAAGGGTTTGAGGTAGAATCAAAAATGTCGGCTAAAATTACCCAAGAAATGTATGAAGTGCTCGAGCAAAAATATCGCTCGGATAAAAAAGCCAAAGAAGAATCTCAAGCTCTCGAAATAAACGTTAGACGGCAAAATGAAACCCTTACTTTGGAGAAAAAGCCAGAGGTAAAGAAGAAAAAGCCCGAAAACGAAACTCATAAGGTTGTTCTTATTAAGGATACTGGCTTGAGCCATAAAGAAAAAGCCGTTGAGCCCAAACCCGAAATTAAACCTGAAATTAAACCCGAAATCAAACCTGAAACTAAGGTTGAAGAAAAAAAGGAAGAGGAAACTCCGAAGATTATTGCAAAAGAAATTCCCGAGGTTAAGTCAAAAACGGAACTGCCAGGTTTAAAAGTTTTAGGTAAAATTGATTTAGACAAACCCAAATCCAAACCAGAAACCAAGCAAGAGGAAAAAATTGAAGAACCAGTAGTTGAAATAAACGAACCGAAAGTAGAAAAAATTGAAGAACCGGTTGTAAAAGTTGAAGAAAAACCGGTTGTTGAAGTCGTTGAAGAGGTTGCTTCCTTACCAGAAGTGGAGCCTCCGAAAGTGGAAGAACCAAAACAAGAACAAAAAACGGAGGATGAGCCTCCGATGATAAAAACCAAATATGAAAAATTGGATGGCTTGACCATCAAAGGAAAAATTGAACTACCTGTTATTCCAAAACCAAAAAAGGTGGCCAGCAGCGGCGATAAGCCCAAAGATGGTGAGCGTAAAAAACGGAAACGAACCAACAAAACGGGTCAGCCAGTATCGAAAGACCGAGAATTTGTAAAAGGCCCAAGAGACAATAAAAATGTAAGAGGCAAACGACGAGAAGAGCCAAAAGAAGAGGTTTCTGAAAAAGAAATTCAAGATAAAATTAAGGCTACATTGGCCAAATTGGGTGGAAATAAAGGTATTAAACAAACCAACACTCGTCAAAAACTTCGTCGTCAAAAAAGAGACGACCACCGCACCACACGCGAGGAGGAAATGATGCAACAGGAACTCGAAAGTAAGGTGCTTCGAGTTACGGAGTTTGTTACTGCAAACGAAATGGCAAACTTGATGGATGTGTCTGTAAATGAAATCATTACAGCCTGTTTTTCATTGGGCATGATGGTTTCCATTAACCAACGCCTTGATGCAGAAGCCATTCAAATTGTGGCGGAAGAATTTGGGTTTGAAGTTCAGTTTGTGGATGCCGAGGAACAAGTAGAATTTGAAGAAGAGGTTGACAATCCGGAAGATTTAATTGAAAGACCACCCATTGTTACCGTAATGGGTCACGTTGACCACGGTAAAACGTCTTTGCTCGACTATATCCGAAGTGCAAACGTAATTGCTGGAGAGGCAGGCGGTATTACCCAACACGTGGCTGCTTATGAAGTAGAATTAAACGGGGGCAAAAAAATAACATTTGTGGATACACCGGGTCACGAGGCATTTACCGCCATGAGGGCAAGGGGAGCCAAAGTTACCGACGTTGCAATTATTGTTATTGCCGCCGACGATAGTGTAATGCCTCAAACAAAGGAGGCGATCAGCCACGTTCAGGCCGCTGGTGTTCCGATAGTATTTGCCTACAACAAAATAGATAAAGAAGGAGCCAACGTGGACAAAATCCGTGAGGAACTTTCTAAAATGAACATTCTTGTTGAAGAATGGGGTGGAAAATTTCAGGCACAAGAAATATCAGCCAAAAAGGGAATCAACATTGATGAGCTTCTTGAAAAGGTGCTGTTAGAGGCCGAGCTTTTAGAGCTAAAAGCCAACCCTGATAAACGTGCAAAAGGAACTGTAATGGAAGCCCGTTTAGATAAGGGAAGAGGTGTTATGGTTTCGATGTTGGTGCAGGAAGGAACCTTAAAAGTAGGCGACCCATTGGTGGCAGGACATCATTTTTGTCGTGTCAGAGCCATGTTTAATGAGCGTATGAAACCGGTTAAATTGGCCGACCCATCTACTCCTGTAAACGTGCTTGGGTTTACCTCTGCTCCAACGGCAGGAGATATTTTCCAAGTATTTGAAAGCGAGCAAGATGCCAAAGACGTGGCCAACAAACGTGCCCAACTTCAACGTGAGCAGGATGTGAGAACAACCAAGCGTCTAACGCTAGGCGATATTGGCCGACGACTCGCTTTGGGCAACTTTAAAGAGTTGAAAGTAATTGTAAAAGCCGACGTTGACGGTTCGGCAGAAGCGTTAGCAGATTCTTTGATAAAACTTTCTACCGAAGAAATTCAGGTAAATGTTATCCATAAATCGGTTGGTCAGATTACTGAATCCGACGTTTTGTTGGCCAGTGCCTCAGATGCTATCATCATTGGTTTCCAAGTTCGTCCGGCAGCCGGTGCCAAAAAACTGGCCGAGACCGAGGAAATCGACATCCGCCTATATTCGGTTATTTATCAGGCAATTGAAGAAATCAAATCGGCAATGGAAGGTATGCTTTCGCCTGAATTTGAGGAGCAAATTACTGGAAATGCCGAAGTGCGTGATGTCTTTAAAATTAGCAAAGTGGGCACCGTTGCAGGATGCATGATAACAGACGGTAAGATATTCCGTGATAATAAAGTTCGGTTGATACGTGATGGTGTTGTTGTTTATGGTGGGGAGATAGCCACCTTAAAACGTTTTAAAGACGATGTAAAAGAGGTAAATAAAGGCTACGAATGTGGTATTCAAATCAAAAATTACAACGACTTACGCATTGGAGATATCATTGAATGTTACACCGAAATTGAGATAAAGCGGAAGTTGAAGTAACATTTTTATGGAGGAAGGAATTGTTTACGTTCTAAGCAATGAGGCCATGCCAAACTTGGTCAAAATTGGCTTAACTAAACGTTCCGAGGTAACACAAAGAATGTCTGAGCTGTATTCCACAGGAGTGCCAATCCCATTCGAATGTTGTTATGCGTGTCGGGTAACGGATGTTTCAAAAGTAGAAAAAGCAATACATTTGGCTTTCAACCCAAATCGTGTAAATCCCAGCCGAGAATTTTTAAATATTGAGCCGTATCAGGCAATGTCAATCTTAGAACCCGTTTATAATCTCACAAATTGACCTATTTCGGTTTATTTTAACCCAAACTGGCTTTATAATTCCGTAAATCTAAGAGAAATATTTGACCGAACCTATTCGTAGGTCTCTACCTAAAAGGATCCGAAAACTTTTTATCCTGCATTACGATATTGTCGGTAAGCGTTTGCATAAAAGCCACCAAGGCATCTATTTGATTTTGATTTAGGTTTAATCGCTGAGGAGTGCCATTCGGGTTCAAACGGTTGTCCAAAGCCGGCCCGGGTTGAACTTCGGTGCTATAATGTTTTACCACCTCCGCCAACGTAGCAAATCTTCCATCGTGCATGTATGGTCCAACCACACCGATATTTTTAAGAGACGGAGATTTAAAAATGGTCGTTTCTCCGGCATCTAAACCATTGCTCAGAGAGTTTGCTGCTAATGCAAAAGTGGGTGGATTGTGACAACCCGCACAGCCTGCACCTCCTCCGCCTGGTGCATTTGGTGGTGCTAAAAATAAATTTTTGCCCATATTTTCCTGTTGCGTAAAATTTGGAAAGGGCTGACCAACGTTGTTTCCTGGAGCAGTGGCATTATACACTTGAGCAAAGCCCTCGTCAAATTTACTGTTTATCGAAACGATGCTTCTCACAAATTGAGCAATGGCACGTTGTACTTTCGTTTCAGTTATTTCTTCATTACCAAATGCCCTTTTAAATAGAATTGGGTAATACTCCAATCCCTTCATTTTCGAAATTAAATTATCAAATCCACCATGTATAGAGTCAAAACCCATTTCCACTGCGTCCTTTATAGGTTGAGTTGATTGGTTTTCGACACTTGTAGAACGTTTATTCCAAAACATATTGTTTCCGGCATAAAAACGTGTGTTTAATAATCTCATAGAGTGAGCTCCTGTTTCTCCACCTTCAAAACCTATGCTCAGTTTTTTGTCGTCTGTAAATCCTTTGTTTTGGACATGGCAACTTGCACATGCAACCGTATTGTTTACACTTAGATTTTTATCGTAAAACAAAACTCTTCCTAAGGTAGCTCCAACGTTGGTAACAGGATTATTTATGAGTGAATTATCATTGGATAGCACTGCATCATTGTAGTGTATAGGATAATTGAGCTCTATATATTCGTCCAGACTTGACAAATCAATAGTTAAGTACTTCGAAATAATTTCTTGTTCGGTTGGATTGGATGTAATGTCATCAGTAATCATTGCATCCTTGTCTTTGCATGATGCAAGCACAGAAATTGCAATTAGAAAAAAAACTCCCTTTCTTAGATTATTCATATCTCACTCAATTTTACATTAAAAAACTCTCCCATTGACAAGGAAAATAAAGCAAACATTCCATTTCTGAAAATAATTTTAAAAAATAGATGAAATTAATAAGAATCAAATGGATTAGACCATTCGTTAAAACTCTGCCAAAACGGTTTCTCCACCCCGAGGTTTGTCGCCAATTTTAACCTTAACTTTGGCCGAAAGTGGCAGAAAAACATCGACACGACTCCCAAATTTAATAAAGCCCATTTCGTTTCCTTGTTGCACACTATCACCTTCTTTTACATAATATCGAATGCGTCGAGCAACTGCTCCCGCAATTTGACGGAACAGAACTTCTTCCCCCTGAGCGTTTTTAATAACTGTAGTGGAGCGTTCGTTTTCGGTAGATGATTTTGGATGCCAAGCCACCAAATATTTTCCCGGATGGTATTTAAAATAGCTCACTATTCCTGAAATGGGGTTTCGATTGACATGCACATTAAACGGAGACATAAATATACTTACCTGCAATCTCTTTCCGTTGAAGTACTCCGGTTCTTCCACCTCTTCAATTACCACTATTTCTCCGTCTGCCGGAGCAATAACATGGTTTTCGTTCACTACTGTTTTGCGGCTCGGGTTTCTAAAAAATTGAAGAAACAATCCAAAAATAACAACCGAGGCAAACAGCATGAGATATTTCAACCAAGAATACCCGCTAAACTTAAAAACCACAATGCACAGTATGGTCAAGGCCAAAGCTGTGGTAATCAGTATGGTGTATCCTTCGCGGTGAATCATCAGAAAGTACCTCTCAATCTTTTGGTACTGGCTACCTTGTCAATAGCTACAATGTATGCCGCAATTCGCATATCAACCTTATATTTTCTTGATGCTTTGTAAACCGTTTCAAATGCTTGTTTCATAATGCGATCGGCTCTTCTATTTACTCGTTCTTCGGTCCAAAAATATCCCAAACGGTTTTGAACCCACTCAAAGTAAGAAACAGAGACTCCGCCGGCGTTGGCAAGAATATCGGGAATTACCATAATTCCTTTGTCGTTCAATATTTTGTCGGCCTCCCAAGAAGTAGGGCCGTTGGCACCTTCTACTATCAGTTTTGCTTTTATTTTATGAGCATTTTCTTTTGTAATTTGGTCTTCTAAAGCTGCCGGAACCAACACATCAACATCCAATTCAAGCAAATCTTCGTTTGATATTTTAGTGCCTCCGTCAAATTCTTCTAAGGTTCCGTTATTATTTTCAACGTATTTAATTGCCTCTTCGATGTTGATACCTTTTTTGTTGTAGTAGGCTCCTGATACATCCGAAATGGCCACAATTTTAACGCCTTGTTCTTCCAACAGTTTTGCACTGATAGAGCCAACATTACCAAAACCTTGAACGGCTGCGGTAGCATTTTCTGGTTTCATTTTAAGTTTGCCCATAGCAGATCGGGCAGATACCATCACCCCTCGACCTGTGGCCTCAACCCTACCCAAAGAACCTCCAAGAACAACCGGCTTTCCGGTAACAACAGCTGGACTGGAAACCCCTTTTATTTTGGAGTATTCATCCATAATCCAAGCCATTATTTGAGGGTTTGTACCCACGTCTGGAGCTGGTATATCTCTTTCAGGGCCAAAAACATCGCTCATTGCCACGGTGTAGGCTCTGGTTAATCTTTCCAACTCACCGGCACTCATTTTTCGTGGGTCGCATTTTATGCCGCCTTTTGCTCCGCCGTAGGGAATGCCAACAACAGCACACTTCCATGTCATCCAGGCCGCAAGAGCTTTCACTTCATCAAGAGTAACACCCATGGAATAGCGTATTCCGCCTTTTGACGGACCTAAGTTGGCCGAGTGAATAACACGATGGCCTTCAAAAACCTGAACAGAACCGTCATCCATAGAAATGGGGATATTTACGGTTACCACTTTTTCGGGTGATTTTATGGCATTAATTGTTGCTTCATCGAGGCCTAATATTTTGGCAGCTCCTGTAAAGCGTTCCATCATTGATTCCAGAGGGTTCAAATGACCATTGATAGGTGCGGGTTCTTTGAAAGGCGAACTCATTGCAATACTTAAAAATTTTGCCGCAAATCTATTTATTTATATCGAAGGTAAAATGAAGATATTAACAATATTTTAATATGACCAACGTCAATGAATGGCAAATGTGTTTAAATAGAAATAGGCTATTGGAGCAACGAAGATTACGGAGTCGAACCTATCCAAAAAACCGCCATGCCCACCAAGCAAAGTTCCAGAATCTTTAATACCCACTTTTCTTTTTATCCACGATTCAAATAAATCACCCATTGTTC
This sequence comes from Flavobacteriales bacterium, assembly GCA_020635395.1. Lineage (NCBI taxonomy): Bacteria > Pseudomonadati > Bacteroidota > Flavobacteriia > Flavobacteriales > Flavobacteriales bacterium. The sequence goes on along the minus strand of JACJZV010000002.1, from coordinate 469,625 downwards.
CAACCATACAACAAATCAGACCAAGCACTAAATAGTGTTTAAAGTCGTAAAAAACGGGTTTGGTATAAAACAAAACAACGGCAATAATTAATGTGCCAATCAAACCTCCCACAAACCCTTCAACTGTTTTTTTTGGTGAAATAGATGGTGCAAGTGGAGTTTTACCAAATTTTCTTCCGGCCAAATAGGCAAAGGTGTCGCTTGCCCAAATCAAAATAAAAATGCTCAAAATGCTAAACCCTTGATAGGTAACCAGCGAAAGAGACCGTTCTCCAAATTCTAAATTTCCAAGCTTTATGAGCATGGCAAACGGAACAGAAATATACGTCCATCCAAAAATGGTTATCAGCAACCCTCTGGCATTTCTCAGGTTAAAAAGAGCATACAACAGCAATATCCAACCCGCCAAACCAAAGATTAAATAGTAATTGTTTTGCCCAATGGTAAGATTATTTTGATTTAGAAAAACCAATGGAAAAACGAATATGGCACCTCCGATCATAGAAAGAATCTTATCGGCTAAGGGGCTTTCTTTTTTCAAAATTTGATAAAATTCGTATAGACAGAACAGTTGGATGAGCCAACCAAAAGCCAATGCCGAATAAATGCCACTTAAAAGGCATGCAATGGAAACCAAAACATAAAGCACACCAACCACTAATCGGGATTGAAAATTATTCATAACTAAAATCTAAATCGTCGGTATTTTTTTGAATGACCCAAATCAGTAGAAAAGTGGCAACAAGCCCACCAACAATCCATGGCCAGCCCAAAGTGGCATCTTCTGCCAAAATACCAGCATCCAGCCCTGAATTCTCAAGTCTTGAGCCAATTATGGCCATCGAATTATTAATGGTGTGCAAAACAATGGGTATCCATAAAGAGCCTGTTCTATAGTATAAATATCCAAACATGAAGGCTATGAAAAACATGGCCAAAAACTTGTATGGTTGAAGATGAATAAGAGCAAAAATAAAGGATGAAATAGCGATTCCGCTCCAAATGTTTCCAGTCATTTTTGCCGATACCCGCATTAAAACACCTCTAAAAAAAACTTCTTCGGAAATGGCTGGAAGTAAGGCCATCAAAAAAAAATTGACAACCAAATGTATGCCGGAGTTATGTTTGAGCATTAGAGCATAAAGGTTGTTGTTCATATCCTCCGCTTCTCGAAAAATCTCTGATAAATCTGCTGGAAAGGAAACTTTAGAATTTAGCTCGAGCAGTCCGGCAATTAATGGCATAATGGCAATAAGTAAAAGTACGGAAAGCCCTAAAAGTGGCATGGTAATACGGTTTTGAATTCCTACAAAACTGGTAAATTTAGTTTTCAAAATGGTGCAGAAAATCAAGCTGGAAACCAAAATACCAAAGGGAGTAAAGAATTGAGCAAACTTTATAGCCAAACCCTGATTTACTGTTATGTTTTCGATGCCAACCTTTTGAATTTCAGCTAATGAAATGCCAAAAATGGGTTCTATAATGGATTGAGCCATAAAGGCAAAAACCATCAATACCACAATAAAAACCCCAATTGCCATTAAAAAATGAGAGAGTCCTTCTAAACTAAAATTTCTGTCGTTGCTCATCAAAAATTATCTTTGCAAAGGTGGTAAAAATTGGCAACATAAATTTGGGTGAGTTTCCGTTGTTGCTCGCTCCTATGGAAGACGTTAGCGATCCTCCATTTCGGGCAGTATGCAAAAAACATGGGGTTGACCTTATGTACACCGAGTTCATTTCGTCTGAAGGGCTAATAAGAGATGCCGCTAAAAGCACTCAAAAACTCGACATATTTGGCTACGAACGCCCAATTGGTATTCAAATTTTTGGAAGCGATATTGATGTAATGAAAGAAGCAACGGAGATTGCCACTGATGCACAACCCGATTTAATAGACATTAACTATGGCTGTCCGGTAAAAGCCGTGGCATGTAAAGGTGCAGGGGCTGCTTTGCTTCAAGACATACCGAAAATGGTGAAAATGACTGCTGAAATAGTGAAGTCAACGCATTTACCCGTAACGGTAAAAACCCGTTTGGGGTGGGACAACAATTCTAAATTTATTAAAGATGTTGCGGCACAACTACAGGATATTGGCATACAAGCCTTGAGTATTCATGGCCGAACCCGGGTACAGATGTATAAAGGCCAAGCCGACTGGACTTTGATTGGTGAAATTGCAAACGACCCCAAAATAACTATCCCTATTTTTGGTAATGGCGATGTTGACTCTCCCCAAAAAGCCATGGAAATGAGGGATAAATATGGGGTTCAAGGCATTATGATTGGCCGAGCTGCTATTGGTCATCCTTGGATTTTTAATGAAATAAAACACTATTTTAAAACTGGAGAATTGCTGCCACCACCCAATTTAAAGGATAGAATAGACACCTGCAAATTGCATTTTGAAGAAAGCCTGAAATGGAAAGGAGACCGATTGGGAATCTTAGAAATGCGAAGACATTATGCCAACTATTTTAAAGGCTTGCCGCACTTTAAGCCATATAGAATGAGGCTTGTTACCGCCGATTCGCGAAACGAAATACTTGATATTTTGAATGAGCTTGCCGAAGACTTTGTGTTTGTAATTTCCTGAACCATTAAGAAATTTAGGTACATTAAGTCTAAATTTTGTGAATGCCAAAATGGTTTAAAAAAATCGGATGAAACCATTTGACTCTATACCACTTCAATTCGATCCACGCCCTTTTTCTCTAAAAAGTCGAGCCAATTATGCAGTACATCCCCTTTTAAAACACGTGGGAACTTGTGCTGTGAGCCTTCTTTGCCGTTTAGTTTCATCCATTCCCAAAACCAATCCACCGGAATCATTTTAACAGATATACCCTTTAAAGCATGCTTTCGCTCTACCGCATAATCGTCGTTTAACTCCGAAATGTAGCTGTCCAATTTGTTGGAAACATCCTCCCCAATCCAGTTTTGGTGAGTAGTGCCAATATACCATTGATGTCCAAACATTTCACCATGCCGAAAACCTGCCAAACAAAATTCGTTAAACTCCTCATTCAGTTCATTGGCAAGTCGGCTAACTGCCTCTGTCATATTATCAACACTCAAATGCTCGCCCACCAAACTTATAAAATGCTTCGTACGTCCAGTTATAATAATTTCTTTTCGTTTTACATCGGTAAATTTGATGGTATCGCCAATCAAATACCGCCAAGTACCAGAGCAAGTGCTTAGCAACAAAGCATATTCAACGCCCTCTTCTGCCTCCCACACCGGTATTGCTTTTGCTGCAGGCAATAGCTGATTCTTTTCGTCAAAATTATCAGAATTAAACGGTATAAACTCATAAAAAATGCCGTTTCGAAGCAACAGCTTCATTCCACCTGTATCGTTTTGTCGGTTTTGGTAGGCTATAAAACCTTCGGATGCCAGATAGGTTTCAAAATAGCGAATGGGTCTGCCCAACAATTGGTCTATACTTTTTTTGTATGGTTTTATTGAAACACCGCCGTGAATATAAACTTCTAAATTGGGCCATAAGTCATGTATATTGTTGAGATTGTAATGCTCAATAATATTTTGGAATAACAACTGAATCCAAGCTGGAACACCTGCCACCATGCCCACATCCCAATTTTTAGCCTCTAACGTAATACGGTTTATTTTTTCTTCCCAGTTGCTACTAGCCTTTATTTCTGGCTCAGGTTTTGATACTCGCTGAAAAATAACCGGAATTTTTGAGGTGGTAATGCCGCTCAAATCACCCGAATAATAAACTCCGTTGTAATTGAGCATGGTGCTACCGCCTATCATCAACCAATGTTTGGCAAGATGGTCTTTTGGTATATCGGTTTTGGCAATAGCCACTATTTGTCGCATACTGCCACGCCTGATGGATTTGACCATTTCCCTCGATACCGGAATGTATTTACTTGCTCCATCGCTGGTACCCGAACTTAGAGCAAAATGGTCTATTTTTCCAGGCCAAGTAACATCCCTTTTTCCTTCACGCGATTTTTCCCACCAGGGCAACATGGTTAAATAATCACCTGCGGCTACATTGGTTTTGTATGCCTCATAAAGATTGTCCGAATCCAAGATTGATGCAAAATTTTGCTGCCTTCCAAATTGGGTGTTTTGGGCTTTGTGCAATAGTTTTCGCAGCGTTCTTAGTTGATATTCTTTTGATCTATTTACAGAAATAGTCAGATTTTTACGAACCCTTTTTGTTCGGTTTACTATTTTTCCTAACGTTCTTTTTCTGCTCGACATTGATTTAAGATAAGGTGATTTTAGATTGCTTCAACATCTTTGTATGTACTGCAAATTTCGGCAATAGATTCCTCAAAATTTCGAAAGTTAAAACCGGTAGCTTCAATTAATTTTTGTGAAGAATAGTTTCTATTTTTCATTCCGCTTCGGGCTGTTTCTTTGGTAATGGTTCCGCCAATTCCCAGTAACGAAGCCACACCTGCCAACCGCCATGCTATTTCTGCCATCAGCCTATTTACTCGAATAGATGGTTTTTTCATTCCAAAATTCTGGGCAATGGCATCAAAAACCTCTTTATACGTTTTGTTCCAGCCTATACAAAGATAGCGGTTGTCAAATATTCTATTTTCCATCAACAAAATGGCACAATCTGCCACATCGCGGGCATCTACAAAAGCATTTGAACCAGAAGTGTAAAATGGAAAACCATTGTTATAATTTTTAAAAAGCCGGCTTGAGCCTGTATGCCAATTGGAAAAACCCAACACCACACACGGATTTAAAATAGCAACATCCAATCCTTCCTCCCTCGCTCTAAATGCTTCCATCTCTGCTAAAAATTTGGTTTGGCTATAATAGCTTCCGGCGTTTTCGGATGAATATTCAAAAGTTTCGTCAATTATTTTTTTGTCCACGCCACCAATAGAGGCTGTCGAACTTATAAAACACACTGCCGGTTTTGAAACCATCGATAAGCAAACATTCAATAAATTGGCGGTTCCTATCACATTGGTTTCATACAATGCCGATTGGTCTTTTTTTGCAAACGAAACCAAAGCTGCACAATGATAAACTTGGGTGCATCCCTCAATATATTCAGACAAAAGGCCTATTTCAAACAAGTCACCCTGCACCCAGTTTACGTTTTCAAGAAGTTCTTTTGTTTGTCCTTTCAGCAAAAATTTGGCAGTTTTTTCAAACCAAGTTTTGTCCGATTTCCGGCGGCACAATGCCTTCACGGAATGTCCTTTTTTTAAAAGTTGACATATAATGTGGCTTCCAACAAGCCCCGTACCTCCAGTTACGAACACCATTGTATTTAATTACCCTTCAAAGAAACTTTATTTTTGCTATTGAAAAACATTTATGGAGCATTTAGACGAATTTTTGGCTGCCATACCTGCTGCATTTGATGAGATGAATGTAGCAGACACATTTGGAAGTTTTATAAAGAAAAACCTCGGCACGATGCCCGATTGGAGCGAGGCTGACTTGGCCATTATTGGGGTTAAAGAAGGACGAACAACCAAGAATAAAGAAACCGCCATTGCTCCGGACAAGGTACGAAAAGAGCTGTACAAGCTCATTCCATCTACCTCCAAAATCAATATGGTGGATTTGGGCAATATTGAACCCGGAAAAACCTTTGAAGACACCGATTTTGCATTGACCGAAATTTGTAAAACCTTGTTGAAAGAAAATGTTTTACCTATTATAATTGGTGGTACAAAAGACTTGGCCTATGCACAGTTTAAAGCCTTTCAACCCGTTATCAAAAATTTGGAATGTAGCGTTGTTTCCGCCGAAATAAACTTATCTGCCGGAGAATTTTTGCAAAACATTTGTCTGCACGAACCCAACTATTTATTCAACATCAACTCATTAGCTTTTCAGAGCCATTATGTAAAACCTCAGGCTGTAAGTGCTCTCCAAAAAATGTATTTCAACGCTGTACGATTGGGAGTTTTAAGAAACAACATTGGTGACATGGAACCAATTTTTCGCAGCACCGATATGGCGGTTTTTGATATAGGAGCCATAAAACAAGCCGATGCTCCGGGTAATTATTACAACAATCCGGCGGGGCTTACCAGTGAAGAAGCCTGCCAACTGGCTTGGTATGCGGGCATTTCTGAGACACTTCGAAGTTTTTCGCTATTTGAAATAAACCCCGAATTTGATTATCGAAACACCACTTCCAAACTCGGAGCATTGGTGTTGTGGTATTTTATTGATGGATTTTACAACCGAAAAGGTGATCATCCGGAAATACATGGTGAGTTTTTAAAATACCGATGCACCATGCACGGCAATGACCCCGATATTATCTTCTTGAAAAGCAAAAGAACCAATCGATGGTGGATGGAGATTCCTTCATTAGGCAGTTCAGAATCGGTTTTGGTTCCATGTTCGTACAACGACTATACAACGGCTACCAATGGCGAAATGCCGGAGCTTTTTTTTAAAGCACTTCAAAAAATTCTAAAATAAAAACATTACCTTTTCGTAAATAGATAAAGGTAATGTCTTAAAAAGTTAGCGATATGAAAGTTTCAAAAATCTTTTCCGTAGCGAGTTTGGTGTTGGTAGGTCTATTTTTACTTTCATCATGTGGTGGGCCAAAAACATGCAGCCGAAAAGGAAAAACAAAAGTTCCGATGGGTTATATGTAGAAATCGGCAGACGTATATTTGCCCCATGTTTAGTTTTTTTGGCAACGAAACCAATCCGTCTTCTTGGCATAATTTAACTCAACTATCGCAGTTGGATGAAATTATTGAAAAATCGTACAACGAAACGGTCGTAATTTTCAAGCATAGCACGCGATGCAGTATTAGTAGCATGGCTAAATCGAGGTTGGAAAAACATACAGACTTAAGTTGTCCAACTATTTATTATCTCGACTTAATAGCCCACCGAGACATTTCAAACGAAATAGCAGCGAGATTTGGCATTACTCATGAAAGCCCACAAGTTATTGTTCTTAAAAACGGAATACCAATTTATCATGCTTCACATGGAAGTATAAACATGGATGAAATTAAAAAAGCTGCATAAATGGAAGATTTTAGCAACGAAATGAAATTAATTACCACCCACATTGCCATGACAAAAGATTTGGGAGTTCATGGCAATTTATTTGGTGGTATAATGATGTCGTGGATTGATGAAGCTGCGTCGGTAATGGCCTGTCAAACCTGCCATACGCCAAACATGGTTACAGTAAAAATTGAAGAACTCATTTTTCAAAAAAAGGTAAAAGAGGGTTTTTTAATCAAAATTTATGGCAACGTAGCGGAGATAGGGAAATCTTCTATTACCCTGAGTATTGAAGCCCGTAAAAGCAGCATTTATAGCGGCGAGGAAGATTTGGTGCTTTCCACCCGCACCACTTTTGTGCGAATAGACGAAGCAGGCGACCCCACGCCCATTCCCAGCCCAGTTAGAGAAAGGTTTAAACATTTGAGTAAATACGTGTAATCGTATCTCATATTTTTTCTATCTTGCCAAAAAAAATCAATATGAAAATAGCACATCTTTCTACTGTATTGCTCATGGTTTTGAGCAATTCTGTATTTGCTCAATCGTACAAACTTAGCGTTGAAAACAAAACTTTTGAAAACCTTACTGACTCAATTTCAATCAATGAAGGATTAACTTGGGATGACCCCGACCAATCCGTTCCAATAGGTTTTACCTGGTCATTTTTCGACAAACAAATTGATACCCTTTTTATGATTGGAGAAGGATTTCTTTCATCAGAAACCCTTGACATTGCATCTGTTATTTATCCGGTTGGTGCGGATTTGATAGATAGAGGTCAAAAAAATGTGAGTGACGACTTCCACACCAACTCATTATCTCCTATTTCATACAAAATAGAAGGAAACACCGGTAGTAGGATATTTAAATTAGAGTTTCTTAATGCTGGCTTTTACTCTTCTATTGATGCGGACTCAAATTCTACCGACTTTATGAGTTTTCAATTTTGGATTTTTGAAGAAGATAATTCTTTTGAAATACATTTTGGCCCCAATTCGGTGTCCAACCCATTGCTTTGTTATGATTTTGAATCAGGCATTTTCTCTGTCTTTCTTCCGGAGTATGATGTAAATAATGACGAACTTATTGGTGAAGGGATGATATTGACTGGTGCTGCCGATAATCCACAAATCAAATGGTTAGACCAAATTGATTCGGTTGAAACATTGGATGGTACAGTGCCAAATGGTATGGTTTTTCGATTCACTAAGGAAATCTCAGGCATAGCAAATTTTATTTCGTCGGAGGCAAATCTATTCCCAAATCCGGCAACAGAACATTTTCGATTGACCGTTGGCGAAAACGAACAAATTGCGGATATTCAAATTTTTGATTTGAATGGAAAGCTGGTAAAACAATTTGACGAACCACAGGAGGAGTATAACATCATTGGTCTTTCAAAAGGGCTTTACACTGTTAAAATTACTTCAAACCAATCTGCTTCAACCCAAAAGTTGATTATACAATAGAAAAAAGTATCGGTGCATTTGAAAACAAATGCACCGATACTTTTAATAAGTCAAATCACTTTATGGCGATTTGAAAAGCCCAGATTCACAATGTCTTTAGCCTATATAAAAACAAACATTTGAGAGGGCTGAAACAACCAAACTACATTTTAAGAAGTTTCTTGGTTGCTTTTCCATCTTCGGTAATAATGGTTATCAAAAACATACCTGCCGGAATGTTGGATGTGTTTACCTCCAAAAGACTTGTTCTTACATCTTTTTGATCCAGCAACACTTTGCCACACAAATCATGGATAATTACCGATTCTATTTGCGATTCGGTTTTTACAGTAATCGTGTTTTCAAAAGGGTTTGGATAAACATTGGCCTCAATAGCTCCTCCGTTTTCAACCCGTTCAACACCCAATTTTTGGTAACAAGCAGGATCCGCACCTTGATAATACCATTGCTTAATAGCTTTTACGTATTCCAAATTTTTAGGAAGTTGATTTTCTTGTGAGGGATTGTGCGAAAAAACAAAGGCATATTCAAACTCAACGGTGTCTTTTGCCGCCACATCAAATGGAAAGCTATTGATTAAAAATCGGCGGTCGGCAGGCATATTCCCTGCCTTTTTTTCTGTCCACGATTTGGTGCCATTGTCTTTGTCTGTTGTGTCGGGAAACATATAACTTGTTTGCCCGCCTTTTCCACTGCTACCATAGGCAAAATCCCGAGAAATATTATCCCCATTTTTCCATTTATTGTTCAAGTAATTATAGTACTCCGATGGATTACGAGGGTTTCCAATTGCCGAAAAGTCATTATTGTAATACACAAACCCTCCCATATACCTTTTTTCGTCATCTTCATCCACTTGGCCATCGCCATCTCCGTCAATGCTGTCGTGTATGAAGCTGGGAGCATCCAGTATTAGGGTGCTAAACATCGGGGCATTTACACCATATCCCAAAATTCCTTCGTCGTTAGTATCACCATTGTAGCAATATCCCATGTTTTGTGTAACATGGCAGCCAACATAATCATCGCTGTAATTGCCCAAATCGCTATCAGTATGCAACCCTACCACTACATCATGATAATTCGAATCACTTCGGTTTATGATTTTATACTTGTAGAACGTAGTATAGTTTATTCCATACTCGGCCTGCGATGATGAGACTGTTGGGCAAGCATAGGCATAGGCCATTCCATGAATTTCCATACCAAAAGAAGTTCCTCCGGTTTCGGTATGAGGCTTGGCCAAGTCATTCATAATCCAATAAATGGCTTGGTCTCCTTTTATGTCCGGATAATCGCCTTTGTTTGGTTCGTAAATGCCATTACCATTGTTGTCAATAAATGGAGCTAATGCATCACTCGATTTTCCTTTTTCTCTGTTTCCAGGCCAGTTCCATATTGCCTCAGTTGTTTCGCTTTCTTTTACTGCACCTTTCCAACCATACAAGTTTATGTGCTTTTGAATGTCTGACTTGTTAACTTTCCACAGCCGGTCAAATTTTACCGAATCGTTTGGATTAAAGGCTCCGGTTGAAGCATTTAAAGGACCGGGAAAATAATCAAAACCTTTTTGAGCATAAGTCATGGCAGATAAATGGACATTGTTTGAATCGTCCAAACCCCCAATCCAAAGTCCAGATGAGAACAACGGGCTTTTTTCTGATGATTTTGGAGCCAAATAATGTTCGACACCTAATTCGTGATCATATCCGTTTATTCCACCATTTAAAATTGGAGCTGAAACTTCATTAATATCTAATGTCTCGATATTTTTACCATAAAGATATTTAGGGTTTCGAACATCAGCCATAGCAAAAGCCAAGTTGTCTGAAATACTGTAAACGCTATCTGTCTGAGGGTTGTAGTAGAATGCCGGATGGTTGGTGTCGTCCAATTTTATTGGGATAAAAACTCTGGGAGAATTAGGTCTTTCTCCGTTGAAGGTTATTGCAGTTACGCCACCTCTATAACTTTTTAAAAACCATAGTTTGCCATATTTATCCGTAAAAACCGGAAGATTTTTTATTGCCCCATATTGAAAATTGTTTTGAATACGATAAAGAGACTTTAGCATCGTATCAGAATATCTTGTGATGTAGCTGGGTCCTGCCGAAAATACTGCTCCATCGTGTGTTGCAAAATTAATTACTGGCTCTGAAAAGCTATAATCATCTTGGTTTACCACTTTTGACACCGTGCCGGTTTTCAGTTCAATTTTTCTTACTCCTCTGCTTGAATAACTTACCCATGCACTGTCATTTTTTATAATAACCGCATTGCCTGCAATAGGTTGTAGCACAGAGCCCGCATACTTTAAAGCAGAAATGCTCAAATTGCTCCATGTTGACGATGAAACATTTCTGTAGCTTAAACCCGAGGTTGTCAAAACAACCTCATAATTTGAATTTGCATCAACGGCCAAAACCTTTGTGCCGCTCAATTCACTGCTCCAATTGGTTCCGTTTTTAATAGATAGGCCATTGCTTGTGGCAAAATACATTTTGCTACCCACAGAAACTTGACCATAAACAATAGTTGAAAGGATTCCGGAAGTGGTAGTAACAGCTGTCCAATTTGTTCCACTAAAATAATGTACTTCACCGCTGCTACCAGTCGAAAAACTCAAATAAACACCTCCGTTATGTGATGTAGTATTTACAAAGCTGTAACTATTAAATGAAGTTCCACCAAACTTTCCAAAATTTTTGCTTACCACCGGAAAATCTTGTGCCGATGCAAACAAGGCTAAAACTATGCCTGCTAAAAATAATTGTAATCGTCTCATAATCATACTTTTTATTGATTCGAATATCATTGCTAATACAAAAACAATAAAGCCACTTTTGAGCAACGTCCGATATTGGTTCATGAATGGATAAATCACAAATATTTTTTTAGTAGCTTGCCACACACATTATAAAGCTATGCAAAATTCGAGAATTGCCGGAATGGGATTTTATGTTCCAGAAAATGTTGTTACCAACAATGAATTGTCAAAACTAATGGATACCAACCACGAGTGGATTGTGGAACGCACGGGAATTGAAGAACGCCGATGGGTGGTTCCGGGTGAGGACACCACCTCAGGTATGGGTGTTAAAGCTGCAAAAATGGCCATTGCCAATGCGGGTTTGCAACCAAATGATATTGATTTTATCGTATTCGCCACACTAAGTCCAGATTATTACTTTCCCGGGCCTGGTGTGCAGGTGCAAGAGGCTTTGGGCATCGGAACGGTTGGTGCGTTGGATGTTCGAAACCAATGCAGTGGCTTTGTTTATGGACTTAGCGTGGCCGACCAATTTATAAAAACCGGAATGTATAAAAACGTGCTGGTTGTTGGCAGCGAGCTGCATAGTGGGGGTTTAGATAAAACCACACGTGGCCGTGGTGTTTCGGTTATTTTTGGTGATGGTGCAGGGGCAGCCGTTTTAACGGCTTGCGATAATTCGCGGGGAATTTTAAGCACTCATTTGCATAGCCAGGGTGAGCATGCAAAAGAGCTTGCTTTGATAGGGCCAGCTACCAACCGATGGGTAAATCAAATTATTGCCGATAATGACGCAGATGACACCTCCTATTTTCCATACATGAACGGCAATTTCGTCTTTAAACATGCCGTTACTCGTTTTCCGGAAGTAATTATGGAAGCCTTAAACAAAAATGGCTATCAGCCTTCTGATATTGATTTGCTCGTACCTCATCAAGCCAATTTGCGGATTTCACAGTTCATTCAAAAAAGCATGAAATTGGCGGATAATCAGGTTTATAGCAATATTCAGAAATATGGAAATACTACTGCTGCCAGCATCCCCATTGCTCTGTGCGAAGCCATTAACGAAGGAAAAGTAAAAGAAGGAGATTTAGTATGTCTGGCGGCTTTTGGAAGTGGTTTTACATGGGCTAGTGCTTTAATTCGTTGGTAGATTTTTTTGCCACTTTTGGATAAATTGACAAAAATCATCTACCAGAAAAAAAACCATTCGCTTTTATTTTGGTTTTAAGTTTTTGCAGACAAAATCTTGAAGTTTAAAAAATACTTCTCCCGTTTTTTCGTTGCACTTCACACAATGGTTGACATTATTAAGAAAAAGCTAATTGCACTCGGTCTCCGCAAAAATCATTTGTGGTGGGCTGCGGCATACGTAGTATTAAAATGGTTGATTGTGCTGACTCTGGGGGCATACCTAATCAAAAAGGGTTTATGGAAAAATCACTACGTTTGGTACATTTCCTTAATCATTCTTCCCGGAATTATTTATTTCTTCGTAAAACGCCGGCGAAATAAAAAATAGCCTTCTGATAAAATTTTTTACGAACCAACATAAAATTGGCATTTATTTGTGTGGTTGATTAACAAAGCATCTTTTGAACAAGGTTTTAGCAGAAAAGAAAACATCTATTGCACACAAAGTGGTTCAGAAAAAAACCATTGGCATTGTGGATAGGATTGATTTGCCTGAGGCCAATCTTGTGGCATTGCCTTGCAAAATTGATACCGGTGCTGATACCTCAGCCATACACTGCGACCGCATTCGTATTAAAGAAATTAATGGCAAAGATTATTTGGTTTTTAAACTTTTAGACAGGCAGCATCCGCTTTATACAGGAAAAGATATTACTACTTCTAAGTATGTAGAGCGAAAAGTTAAAAGTTCATTTGGTGATTACGAATACCGATATCAAGTAATTTTGACAATAGTACTTTTTGGACATGAGTATCCTGTTCCATTCAATTTATCAAACCGCAAAAACATGAAATATCCAGTTTTATTAGGACGTAAGTTTCTAAAAAATCGATTTGTAGTTGACGTTTCAAAACGTGATTTATCCTTTAAAGAAAAGTAAAAAATGAAGATTGCCATTTTAAGCCGAAAAGCGTCTCTTTATTCTACCCGAAGGTTGGTGGAAGCCGCTAAAGAGCGAGGACATGCGGTGGAAGTAATAAACCACACCAAATGTTATATGCTATTGCAAGATGAAAGTCCGAGTGTGTATTTGGGCGATCGTATTGTGAATGATGTTGATGCTATTATTCCTCGAATCGGGGCTTCGGTCACCTTTTATGGTAGTTCCGTAATCCGGCAATTTGAGGTAAACAGTGTTTTTACTACGTGTAGTTCTCTGGCTTTGGTTCGCTCAAGAGATAAACTGCGTAGCTTACAAATTCTTTCACGCTCGGGTGTCAGCATTCCACGAACGGCATTTGCCAAACACCCTGATGACATTAAAAGTTTAATAAACTTGGTGGGTGGAGCTCCGCTGGTAATTAAACTTTTAGAAAGCACTCAAGGAAAAGGTGTTGTGCTGGCCGAAACTTCAAAAGCCGCTCGCTCCGTTATTGAGGCTTTTTTGGGGCTTGAAGCCAACATCATTGTTCAGGAATTTATAAAGGAGGCCAAAGCTGAAGATATAAGAGCATTTGTGGTAAATGGCAAAGTAGTAGGAGCCATGAAACGGACGGGTGTTGAAGGCGAATTTAGAAGCAATTTGCACAAAGGAGGGTCTGCCTCTACGGTTAAATTGAGCAGAAAAGAAAGTGCCATGGCCATTCGTGCAGCCCAATCTCTTAACCTAAAAATTGCAGGAGTAGATATGTTGCGAAGTGCCAGAGGACCCTTGGTAATTGAGGTAAACTCATCTCCGGGACTTGAAGGCATTGAAAAAGCAACAGGAATTGATATTGCCGGAGAAATCATTAAATACATTGAACAAAGTATCTCACTTTCCAAACGAAAGAAAAAAGACTCGATTGGCGTTTGATAGGGGGGTTACCTTTTAAAAAATTGTATATTAACAACCGTTGAAAAACGAAAATGAAATAGTGCAATCCATTCGCAACGGCCAGAGTGCCGGGATGAAATTCTTGTACAAAAATCATTTTGGAATGATACTGCATTTGGTAACAAACAATTCTGGAACGGAGCAAGATGCCGAAGATGTTTTTCAAGAAGCGATGGTTGTTTTGCATCGAAATTTTTTAAGAAAAGATTTTCATCTTTCCGTTAAAATCAAAACCTATTTGTATTCGGTGTGCCGAAATATTTGGTATAACGAATTAAAAAAGCGAAAAAACAACGATTTTGATTTTGATGATTTTGAAAACTACATTTTTGTGCCGGATGCGGAAAGATACAGTTTTAAAGAAGAAATAATTGGCAAAATGGAAGCAGCCATGAAAACGCTCGGCGATAAATGCCAACAAATTTTGACACTATTTTACTACAAGAAACAAAGCATGGCCGACATAGCAGCGAGTCTCGAATATACCAACGCCGACAATGTGAAAAATCAGAAATATAAATGTTTGCAACAACTAAAATCAAAACTTAAAAGTTGATTTCAGAGCATGACATATCGTTAATTGACCGCCATTTGATGGGTGAGCTTACATCGGAAGAACAGAAAGTTTTTGCCGACCGACTCAATAATGATTCGGATTTTGCCGAAGAAGTGAAACTTCAGCAAGAAATAATGGATGGCATTTCGGCCATTCAACACAACACCCTTTTGCAGCAGGTGAAAAATGATTTCCATCAATGGAAAACCGAAGGATTCGACACCTATAAACCATCAAAAACTCCAAAAACCAGTGGCAGTTCAATTGTTGTAAAAATAATTATTGCAGCTGTAATAGCAGGTGTGGCAGCCTTTGCCATATGGAAAATGACATCAAAACCGGACAAAGACAAACCTAAAACCAACATGCAGACACCCCAAAGCACCCCTCCGAACGGTTCAACCGAACAACCTCTTATAAGACTTAAAACCAATGAGGCCGAATCAGCCGAAATTCATTTGTCTGACATAGACCCATATACACTATCTGTAACAAAAATGGAGGAGCAAAACGGTGTATTTATTTATGAAGTTAAACACTCCGGCCAAGTTCAGTACATCACTTCTGACGACCCCGAACTGGATAAAAAACTGATGCAAATGGCCGAAGAAGAGATTAAACGCAGGGAATCGGAATGATTTTCGTTTCGCCTCTTCTGTTCAAATTGTTTTTTCGCAAACAAAATCAGGCCTTTGCTTTTTATCCGTTTATTTTTTGCCGAAATCATGATTTAAAGGTAAACACCCATATTATTCGTCATGAAAAAATTCATCATCGCCAGCAGTTAGAGTTGCTGATTTTGCCATTTTATATTTTGTATTTTTTAGAATTTCTTTTTCGATATGCCTATCTAAAAGATTTCGACAAAGCATACCGAGCCATCAGTTTTGAAAAGGAGGCATATCAAAATGATAACAATGCCAATTACTTAAAAACCCGAAAACTTTGGAGTATGTGGCGTAAACAGTAATTTCGCCCAAAGTTATTTTAAGATGTTCGGACTCGATAAGTTAAAGGATTTTAAGAAAAACGCGGAAGAAGCAAAGGCTCGATTAGACAGCATTACCGTAGATGGTGTGGCCGGAAGTAATTTGGTAACTGTTACGTGTACTGCATCAAAAAAAGTGGTAAACATAGATATAAGCGAAACCGTGCTTCGCACCGCAACAAAACAGGATGCGGAAAAATTAATTTTAGAAGCCATAAACAACGCTATGCTGCAAGCCGACCGAGTGGCTGAGAGCGAAATGCGAAGTATTTTGCCAAATATTCCCGGACTGTAGCTTAAATTCTTTTCGCAATTTGAAAGCTAAATGAAATAAGCCTTCCTTTGGTTTCTTCATTTACAAGGGCTCCAACCGAATATCGAAATTTAAGACCTGCCTGAACTCTTTTTGAGGCCATATATCCCCAATAACCCGTCACGCCGGAGGTTGTTTTTAAAAAATCTATATCAGGAATTGACGTAACCGTTTCACCATGAACCTCACTGCTTCTAAAGGTTTTTAAAACAAACTGCGGTTCGTAGCCAATGCCCAATATGGTTTTGTTTATTGGGTATTTTGCAAAAAACTGAACATTGAGTGCTGCTCTGCCTGAAAGCCTGGTGGTGCGGTAATAATAATCGGAGTTCAGGATGCTGTACGTTTGCTTTACATGGTCGGCACCATAATATCCCAAAGTTGCAGCTCCACCAAACTGAACTTTTTTTATTGGAAAAACTACTTCTACCCCCGAACCTAATGCAAATTTATGGTACTGGCTTTGTCCGTTTAGCGAATAAACTTGATGGGTGGTCTCCATTAAAAAGGAAAAATTAAAGCGATATTTACTATCAGAAATACCATCTTGGGCATTGGTTTTCAGAACTGAGCCAACGACCACAAGATATAGGGTAAAAATTATTTTCCGAAAGTCCATGAACCTTTAATTTGTAGCGAATTTGAGGTGTGCTTTGCCGTACTCAATTGGTCGGTTGTGTAATCTTTGAAACCCATTTGAGCCTTCATGCCCAAATTCAACCTATTTCGAACTTCAAAGTTTATTTCGGCGATGAACGATATGTCGGTTTGAGCAATATTTCCATTGTTTTTTAAGTGTGTATTTCGGCTCAAAATAGTGTTTTCCGGATTACCCGGATAATCGTATGTAGTGTATTTGTTGCCTCTCAAACCGCTTAGCCAAGAATATTGCACACCCACATTCATTCCAAATTTTGAGGACGTTTGAATGTAATAAGATATGGGCAAAGTCACATATTCTAAATTGGATAGTATAACACTATCGGTTTGAGTATATAAGGGGTTATTAAAAATGGTTTGTTTTGAAACCATTTGCAGAGGTCGAATATTTATGGGCATGTAACCCAATTCTACTTGAAGTGCACTATTTTGAGTGATATAACCTCGGCCAAAAAGAGACATTCCTACAGATTGGGGCAATTGAGTAACATTTATTTCGGGCAGAAAGTGAAGGTTCGCATTTACTCCAAAATCAAATCTCCTATCATAGATAATATTTTCAGAACGACTTAGGCATCCGCCCATTTCAATGCTCGAAAGGTCATTTAACTCCCATTCATCCAATAGATTTTGTTGCATTTCCCATTTTCTCGGCAAAAGATATGGCAAAATTGTAAATGGGTTCTTATAGTTTTCTACCTTATTCGTTGTTTTAAATGCCCTTACTTTTCTAGTATTCTTAATCGGTAACCTTTCTGCTACGGGCAAAGAAGCAAAGTCTTTCATATAATTTGACGGATAGTATTGGTAGTTCGCAAATCCGGTTTCATGTTTCAAACTTGCAAGCTTTGCCTCCTTAATGTGATTGGATTTGGAATTACTTCTATTAACGAAAAATGCGGCTACACCTGTTAATAAAACTAGTCCTAAAAAAATGTTTAGGTATAGTTTATACTTCGCCAAAACACTCCACCACGACACAGGATTTCCGGTAGGGGCAGTATCCAACCCAGAACTCATTTGAGCCCAAGATTGGTCAACATCCGGTATATCTACCTGTTGTAGCTTATTTTTGATGATATTATTTTCTTTAGTAATGCTCATTTCATATTACTTACGATTCCAAACTCCAATAATTTTTCTTGTAAAACCTTTCTTCCTTGATTCAAATGCCATTTGCTGGTTCCTGAGCTAATACCGAGATCTTCTCCAATTTCTTTATGACTTTTTCCTTCCACAATATAAAGGTTAAGAACCAGTCTTTGCGTTGGAGGCAAAAACCGAAAAAGACCCAAAATTTCGTTGGCCGTCAGTTCGGAAAGCACGGTTTCATTTAATCTTACTTCTTGAGCTTCTTCCAAAGGGCAGTTGAAATTTAATTTTTGGCTTTGTCGCACAAAATCTATAGACGCATTTACCACAATTCTCCGCACCCAAGCCCCAAAAGCTCCTTGCCCTTTAAATTGTTCTAAGGAGTTAAATACTTTTAGAAACGCTCTGTTGTATATATCAACAGCATCGTCATTATTGGCGACATACGACATACAAATGGGCATAAACAACGGATAAAAATGTTTATAGAGTTTTTCCTGAGAGGCTCTATGACCCTTCTGGCATTGCTCAACCCATTGCAATATGTCATTTTCAGATATCGACATTCTTCAACTGTGTTTTTTGAAAACGCCCAAAAACGGCTTTCAATACTCTGACGGAATACTTTTTAGAAAGGTTGGTTAGTTTGTAAAAATTTTTAGTGGGAGTTGCTAACGCAGTAATTTTCTATTTGAACACCTGACTCGTTCCAATGCATTTGCCTGCCCCACTCTTTACCCATAATGTATTGTTTCCAACAACTTTTGGCCCCGCAATTGTGCCAGGTTTCATAAATTCCGTTCAGTTTCCCTTCATGATAAGAGCAGCTTTTTTTTGGTTGACCATTTTCCCACCATGACTTAAACTCGCCATGTTGAACACCGTACTTGAACAGGCAGGCTACAGCTATTTTGCCGTTTTTATGCCATGTTTTATAAATTCCATGCAATTTTCCGTTAATGTAGTTCCCAGAGCTTTTCGCTTGTCCGTTGTCATAGCTTTCGGTCAATACACCTTCATAAGGCAATTGATCAACCATCAACACTTCCAATAATTGATTGTTTGAATTTTCCGTAACAATTGAACCTGACATTTTTTGTGGATAATCTCTTAAACCATTCATTAACGCACCAAAGTAAACGACATTTATCCACAATTCAAAATGAAATGTCAATTTTTTAGACATTATCGTGACTTTTTGTAGAACGAATGTTGTTTTTGCAAGAGATGTAGCGTTTTAAACTATTAGTGCATTACAAAAACAAGTATGTGTCCAAATTTTTTTTGTAATTGTTGGTTTCAACTTTTCAAACAAAGCATACAAATTACTTTTGTTCATTTGTGCTTGGGTAAAATCAAAGCCATTTGTCAACAGTCAAATCAAGGTTTTGGCTAAATATTTTATGTTTAAAATCATTTGATTTAGGCAGATACTCATAATCCAACGACCACTCTCTAAAGTTCTGACACAACTCTTCGATGGCATTTGCAACATATTGCACCTCGTCATCTGTCATTGTTGGGTGTATAGACAATCGTATCCAACCGGGTTTCTCAAAGTTTTCTCCTGCAAATAGTTGTCTTTTTAAATCACTTGATTTTTCTTGGTCAATGTTTAACAGATAATGCCCATACGTGCCAGCACAAGAGCAGCCTCCCCTAACCTGGATACCATACTTATCGTTGAGCAACTTAACTCCAAGATTATAGTGCAACCCATCCACAAAAAATGAGATTACACCATGTCTATCAGGCCTATTTTCTTGCAAAATATGTAGATTGTCAATATTTATGAGTCTATCCCATAATACATGCATTATTTCGTGTTTTCGGTTTGAAATGTTTTCTACACCCATCTCCTCTTTCAGTTTTATGGCCATAGCGGCTTTTATAGTTTGCAAAAAGGCAGGTGTTCCACCATCTTCCCTTTCTTCAATGTTTGAAGTATAGTAATGTTTGCCAAACGGACTTGTAAATACAACAGTACCGCCGCCAGGATTGTCCGGCACTTGATTGCCATACAAATGATCGCCAAAAACTACGATACCAGTGGTGCCGGGGCCACCCAAAAATTTGTGAGGTGATAGAAAAATTGCATCTAAATGTTCCAATGTATTTTTGGGGTGCATGTTTATATCAACATACGGTCCGGAGCAGGCAAAATCAACAAAGCAAAGACCATTATTTTCATGCATTATTTTAGCTATTTGGTGGTAGGGTGTTTCTATTCCTGTAACGTTGGAACAAGCAGTAACCGAAGCAATTTTAACTTTCCGATAGTTGTAGGTGTAACATAGATCCTGCAAATGATTAAGGTCTATTCCTCCATCTTCGGTGGCATTTATTATCTCTACATCTGCTATAGTTTCGAGCCACGAGGTATGATTGGAATGATGCTCCATGTGAGTTACAAATACCACCGGACGGCTTTGTTCTTTTATTTTTATGGCTGGTTTCCATTTTTCGTGAATGCGAAATCCCAGAATACGCTGCAATTTGTTTATGGCTCCGGTCATGCCCGAACCTTCGCATATTAGCACGTCATTTTTGTTGGCACCCACATGGTTTTTGATAATGCTGTGTGCTTTGTGGTATGCCTTGGTCATAAGAGAACCTGTTACGGAAGTTTCCGTATGCGTGTTAGCCACAAACGGCCCTAAGTCATTGAGTATCTTTTCTTCAATGGGTTTATATAACCTGCCGCTGGCCGTCCAGTCGGTGTACAAAATTTTTTTTCTGCCATCGGGTGAATCAAAAAAATGATTGATTCCTACGATATTTTCTCGAAACGGTTTGAAGTATGATTCGAGCGAGGTTTCTTTTATTTTTTTATCAAGCGTTACCATAGAACTTACGAAAATAGAGAAAGCACATCACATTCAAAAAAACCTTTACCATTATGATATTGGATTTTCTATGATTTCGAAGTCATAATCATTGGCATCCTTCTCGTGCAAAAATTTGTTTACCACTTCATTTTTTGACATTCCCGAAAAGTATGAAGTAAAATAGTTTGGCTCGTTTTTCTTCTTCCATCGTATGCTAAATGATTGCAATTTTTTCCGTTCACTTCCAAGTTCAATGTATTTTTTTATTTTACTTAAACAATGAATGCTGCTTGTGCCTTTCTCGGTATGAAACAGCATATACTCATTGTGCCGCTTGTTATAGGTCAATAAATTCAGTTTAATGGTTTCATCATCGCTAAGCATATTGACATGATAGTCAAAATGGCACGAAACCCCATTGTCGTTTCTCAAAATTTCAGATATTTCGTGTTGCAATTTCAGTTGCTCGAGCTTTTTATCGATTTTAGACATAATAGTTGCAAATTTGAGCAAAATTTAAAAACAAGAATGGATTTAGGCCACGATTATTTTATGAAACAAGCCCTAAAGCAGGCAATTATGGCCGCAGAAGAAGATGAAGTTCCCATTGGTGCTGTAGTGGTGGTAAACAATCAAATAATTGGCAAAGGATACAACCAAACTCAACGGCTAAATGACACCACAGCTCACGCCGAAATGTTGGCCATTACAGCGGCCTTCAATCACTTTAACGGCACATTTTTAACAGAATGTTCTCTTTATGTTACCGTTGAGCCATGTGCCATGTGTGCAGGAGCCATAAAATGGGCACGATTGGGTAGTTTGGTTTATGGTGCTTCTGAGCCTAAAAGTGGCTTTTCTATGTATCAACCTTCCATTTTACACCCCAAAACAACAGTCGTTTCAGGTA
The DNA here is from genome assembly GCA_020635395.1 of Flavobacteriales bacterium. Lineage (NCBI taxonomy): Bacteria > Pseudomonadati > Bacteroidota > Flavobacteriia > Flavobacteriales > Flavobacteriales bacterium. The sequence goes on along the minus strand of JACJZV010000002.1, from coordinate 448,017 downwards.
TTTTGGAAGATGAATGTAAAATGATTATGCAACATTTCTTTGAAAAAAAACGAACCTAAAACCTATTGAATTATCCTCATTTTCCATTTTCGCAAATCAGCATGAGGTCAGTGCTAAATTCTATTTTTTGGTATCCAGCAATCGCACCTGTCCGTCAGGAGTGAGGATATAAAATTGTTTTTCGGTCTCTGTTTTTGTGACAATTTGAGTAGCTTGCTTTGGTTTTGGGGTGTACACAAGTTTGAGGTTTAAGGTATATTGAATTGACGGTTTAACCACTTCCGGATGTAGGATAATGTCAAAATCGTTATACGGCAAATGGTCGTAATACATACTCGGGGCAGCGGTTGTTGTTACGGTGCTGAGTTCATCATTTTTTTTCAGCAAATGGTCATACGATAAACGGGTAAGTCCGTTATAGGTAGTATATCGAGTTAGAGGGTAAACCACAGATGTTTTTTCATTTAGTCTTACCTCAAACGAATCAATTTCAACCCCATAATCTTTGTACCTTTTCTCAATTTTATCAATATAAGACCCCAAAATTTGCCGCATAGTGTCGTAATATAAGTGCGGTGAGCGAGCAATGTAATCAATTTTAATTAGGTCATAAATTTCTGCCTTTGCAGCCTCTGTCATAATTTCGTTTAACAAATCATAATTTGAAAAAATAACAGAAACGTTTTTGTGCAGTTCAAAGCCAATGGGTACCTCCAACTGACCTTTACTAAACAATTTTTTATCGGTTCTTAGGCCATAAATGGGTACCTGAGAAATGAATTCAACTACCACGTCCTTTCCCTTAATTTTCATTTTTTCGAGAGCGGTTTTAAACGTAGAAATTCGCTCATTTATCAATGTGTTCACTTCCACCGCATTGGTAGATACTTGCCGAAGATTGAAAATGGCAACATAATCGGTGGCCTCCACATTCATAAGCAAGTCAAAATCAAGATTGATTGTGCTACCACTATTCCACTCGGCTTTCAACTGATTTATTTGCATACTATTTAAAGAGGCATTTCCATTCCAGTTGCGTAATTCTATGGCTCTATAATTGTCAATGTTTATTTGCCCAAAAATGTTTGAAAACCAACAAATGATTATTACCAACACAAAATACTTTTTCATATCTTTTTTTGATTCAAAGTTGATTTTGGATGATAATCAAATCAATACACAATGAGGCAAGGTTTGTATTGAATTAGGAAACGTTGGAATACGGCGATTAAATGAATCTGTGCGTTGCCGCTGTATGAAAATAAATTCATCAAACAATAAAATGCTCTCCTAATGACAATCCGGATATTTTTACCAACTGCACTACGAAACCATCAAAGAAGTATTTTTTATGGAATTAAATAATTGGCATAAAAAAAGCCACTCACATTGAGCGGCTTTTTATTTGTTGCGAGACTAGGACTCGAACCTAGGACCTTCGGGTTATGAGCCCGACGAGCTACCACTGCTCCATCTCGCGATTTCGGATGGCAAAGGTAATATTTATTTTGTCGAAGCCAAATATTATTTATTTAAAACGATTTTTGCAGCAATGATAGATGTTAAAAAGGCAGGATATGTTAGCATAATTGGTAAACCCAATGCCGGAAAATCAACGTTGCTCAATGCTATCCTAAAACAAAAATTGGTTATAACCAACCCCAAAGCACAAACCACTCGGCATAGAATTATTGGCATCCACCATCATAAAGATTGCCAAATGGTTTTTTCAGATACACCCGGCATCATAAATCCTGCCTACAAATTGCAAGAGCAAATGATGGCCGCGGTAAACCAAAGTTTGGAAGATGCCGACGTTTTGGTTATTCTTATTGACTTAACTAGCCCTAAACTGCATGAAAGTGTTCTTGAAAAATTAAATGCCCAGAACTGCCCCAAAATACTGGTCTTTAATAAAATGGACGAATCAAAACAGGACGAAATTGCTAAAATGGTTGCCGACTTTAAAGAAAGCATTCAACACAATGAATCCATCATCATTTCGGCATTGCACAAGTTTAATATCGATGTTTTATTAGATACTATTTACGATTACTGTCCGGAGCATCCGGCATACTATCCAGAGGATCAATTGACAGATAAAAATGAGCGGTTTTTTGTTTCGGAGATAATTAGGGAAAAACTTTTGAAGCACTACCAACAAGAAATTCCATATAGTTCGGAGGTGGTTATTGAATCCTTCGAGGAAAAGCCAAATATTACTCGTATCTCGGCCATTATTTATTGTGAGCGGCCTTCGCAAAAAACAATAATCATTGGCAAAAATGGTTTGGGGCTTAAACGTGTGGGTACCGAAGCAAGAAGGGAAATAGAAAAGTTAATCGAGCAAAAGGTTTTTCTTCAGTTGTTTGTAAAGGTAAAAGAAAAGTGGCGAAATGACCAAAACATCTTAAAATCGTTTGGCTACGACCATGAATAAAACGCTTTGTTAGGTTCTTTGGCCTTAAAGCAGCACCTTTGCCGTTTCAAATAAAAATATGTCAGGAATTGTAGCCATAGTTGGAAGGCCAAACGTTGGAAAATCGACCTTGTTTAATAGGCTTCACGGTGAGCGAAAAGCGATTGTTGACGACCAATCGGGTGTAACACGTGATAGACATTACGGCAAATCGGAGTGGTTGGGGCGTGAGTTTACCATCATTGATACAGGAGGCTACGTCGTAAATTCGGATGATGTTTTTGAAAAATCCATCAGGCAGCAAGTGGAAATTGCCATTAATGAAGCCGATGTTTTGCTTTTTATGGTGGATGTGACTACTGAAATTACCGATTTGGATGAGAGTTTTACCCGCTTTTTGCGAAAAACAGATAAACCTGTGATTGTGGTAGTAAACAAAGTGGACAACAATGAACGATTGATTATGTCCAGCTTATTTTACTCGTTGGGTTTTGAATACGTAATGCCAGTTTCTTCCATGTCGGGTAGTGGCACTGGCGAATTGCTTGACAAACTTGTTGAAATGTTGCCCCCAGATACTTCCGAGGAGGAAAATGAATTGCCAAGAATTTCGCTTATCGGGAGACCAAATGTTGGCAAAAGCTCCTTATGCAATGTATTGTTGGGTGAGGAAAGAAACATTGTTACAGAAATAGCCGGAACAACGCGAGATACCATTGATACAAAATACAATGCCTTTGGACATGAGTTTATATTGGTGGATACTGCCGGCGTGCGGAAAAAGGGAAAAACAATGGACAATGTGGAGTTTTATAGCGTTATGCGAAGCATTAAGGCTATTGAAAGCAGCGATGTGGTATTGTTGGTTTTAGATGCTACTCAGGGCATGGAGGCTCAGGATGTAAATCTATTTAGCCTTGCCGCCAAAAACGGAAAAGGCATTGTAATATTGGTAAACAAATGGGATTTGGTGGAAAAAGACCATAAAACCACCAAATATTATTCAGAGACTATTCACGAAAAAATTGCCCCATTTGTGGATGTTCCCATACTATTTATTTCTGCCTTAACAAAACAACGGGTATTTAAAGCTGTTGAAACAGCTATTCAGGTATATGAGAATTCCAAAAAGAAAATATCTACCGCAAAATTGAATGATTACTTGTTGGAAGTTATTCAAGAAACTCCGCCACCTTCTAAAAAGGGCAAGTATGTCAAGATAAAATATATTACGCAATTGAAGACAAAAAAGATAAGTTTTGCCTTTTTCTGCAACCTTCCACAATACGTTGGGGAATCGTATAAACGATTTTTGGAGAACAAAATTCGAAAAGAGTACGATTTTACTGGGGTTCCGATGCAAATCTTTTTTAGAAAAAAATAATTTTAAAATTATTTGTCTATATAAACAAGTTTTATATTTGCGGCCAGTTTTTAAAAAAAATATTTTTAATTTAAAGGTACCTAAAATTCAAGAAAATGAAACGAGTATTATCATTATTGGCTATCGCTACAATGTTTGCTTTCGCAGCTTGCAACAATTCAGAAAAATCTGATTCAAACACAACGAATCAAGATTCAATGGCTAATGACCAAGCTCAGTTGGAAAAAGATTCAATGGCAAATGCAATGAATCAACCAGCTGACAGCAATGCAATGGAAACTCCAGCTGAAGGCGAAACTCACGCTGAGGGCGAAACTCACTAATTAAAAGTTGAGAAAAAATTTATAAAAAGGTGCATACGCACCTTTTTTTTTGCCTAATCTTGAAGGAGATATGAAAAGGAGTTTAATTATTTTGCTAATTGCTGTGGCAGGGTTTGCAGCATGCACGAAAGACAAAGAGACCGAAGCTGAGCAGACACAACATGAAGTTGAGATGAAAAAAGTAGATACCATGCTGCAAGATGCCGATGCAAAATCCAAACATTTTTTGGATAGCATGCAAAAACTGATGCAACAATCAGAATAAAAACAATTTATTCGAAGCAGAAAATTCTTGCAACGCTCGCTTAACCGCCTCATCTTGTTTTAACTCAAATTGATAGAGCGGTTCACTGCCGTAAAGTTGATAGATAAGTCTGTTTTTTACGGGTAGAAAATGGTGGGTGGAGTCAATATTAGAATGGATTACTGCATCAATTTGTCCACTTGAAACCCAAGTTTGGTAATCCATATTATGCCAGCGGTTTATATTTTTGTCTAAGATCTTTATTGCTGAAATTCCAATATTTTTGGTAGAATAGTTTTCATCGGTGTTGGATAAAAGAATGTCTGGAGTAATACCACCCAAACTTTTAACAATTCTTCCGTTTTTTGTTTTAAAGTCTTTGCCGTATTCTGCTAAAGCCAATGAGTCAAGATGTTTGTATCCATCTTTATCATAAGGTTTTTGTATAGAGCGACCCGAAGGAATGTAGTAACGTGAAATTGTAAGCCTAATTTGCGAACCATCGTGCAGTTGGAATGTTTCTTGAACAAGGCCTTTGCCGTAAGTTTGACTACCAATTATCAAGGCTCTGTCTAAATCTTGCAAAGCACCACTCACTATTTCGCTTGCCGATGCAGAATTTTCATTGACCAAAACGGCTATATTCAAATCTTCGCAAATTCCCTTTTTGGAGGAAGAGTATCGGGTTTCTGTTTTGGAATGAGATTTGGTGTAGGCCAACAATTCTTCACCCGAAACTATTTCATCTAAAATATCAATGGCGGTTTTTAAGTATCCTCCTGTGTTGTTTCTCAAATCAATAATCAAGTTTTTGGTGGTGTTGGTTTTCGATTTCTCAATGAAGTTAACAAACTCTTCAGAGGTGTTTTCTGCAAAGTGTTCTATCTTTACATATAGTGTTTTAGAATCCACCTGAAACCCGTAAACACTGGGGTTTTTAATGCTTTCTCGTTTTACCTCAACCGTAAGATTTTGTTTGGTTTGAGGGCGATAAATGTTTAGTTTAACAAGGCTTTTAGATTCACCTTTTATTAATGCAATAACCTTGTCGCTTTCTAATTTAAGCAGGTTATTTGTATCTGCTTTCAAAATTCTATCACCGGGTAAAACTCTGGCAACATAAGCTGGACCTTGCTGCAATACTCTTACCACATAAGGCGTGTCTCGGTAAATCATAAACTCCACGCCAACTCCCACAAAATTTGCTTTTAAATCTTGACTGGCAAACTCAACATACTGGGTTGGAATATAAACCGAGTGGGGGTCGAAAGATTGAAGCATCTGCGATATACCCCTATCTTCAATTTGACTGTAGGAAAGAGAGTCAACATATTCTCTCTCCAACAAAGACATTACCTGCTCAATTTTGGTGTTTTGTCCAAATCCCTTTTTTTGTACAAAGACATTCCAAAAAAGACCAACCATTACTCCAAAACCAATAAGTATGGCATAGAGTAATGGTTCGTATTTACTTCTTTCTTTCAAATATGTCGAATCTTTCTATTTCATCAGTGTCATCAGGCTAAGCTCAAGAGCTTTGCTGCTAATGCCAGTATTTTTGTTGTTGAACTGATGAACTTTTAGAAGTGCCTTTTCTATTATTTCTGAAGCATCCATAAGTATGTTCACATCGTTTACCTCAGCGGTTTTAAGCTGTAAATAGGCAAACACCCGTGCCATACCGCAATTGGCGATAAAATCAGGAATTACGGCAATGTTTTCGTCTGCAAATCGAGAAATAGGCCCCATAAAAATTTCTTTATCGGCAAATGGCACATTGGCTCCACAGCTTATTACTTCCATGCCACCGTCAATCATGTTTTGTACGTTTTCTTTAGTAACGAGTCTCGAGCCTGCACCAGGTATAAATATTTCTGATTTCAGTTTCCAAATTCGTTCGTTTACTTCGTCAAAACTCAACATATTTTCAGTTGAAAGCTTGTTTCCATCGCGTGATACAAACATATCGATGATTTCTTCTAAAGAAAAACCTGCTTCGTTTATCACTCCACCATCTCTATCAATGATACCCACAACCGAAACACCGTTTTTTGCTAAATAAAAAGCAGCGGCAGCGGCCACATTGCCCCATCCTTGAATAATGGCACGTTTATGATTCATCATACCACCCCAAATGGCGTAATAGTGGCGAACGGCTTCTGCCACACCCCAACCGGTAATTAGGTCGGCAATGGTATAATTTTTTGATAAATCTGGAGTAAAACGTGCATCTTCCATTACCAAAGAAACACCTTTTTGCAAACGGCCAACCGCGGCCAATTTTTCTTCTGGTGTGTAGCTTGTAAAATGTCCGTTTACAGTTCCCTCTTGCGGATGCAAAACTCCATTTTCGGCACACATCGGGATCACTTCATGAATTTCATCAACGTTCATATCGCCACCGGTGCCATAGTAATATTTCAACATGGGAGTAACGGCCTTATACCATCTTCTTAATACTTCCTTTTTGCGGGGGTCGGACGGGTCGAAATTGATACCGCTTTTTGCACCGCCAATGGCCGGCCCACTAACCGAAAATTTAACCTCCATTGTTTTGGCCAATGACTCCACCTCTCTAACATCAAGTCCTTTCCGCATGCGGGTTCCACCACCTGCCGAACCATTTTTTAATGAGTTAATAACCAACCAACCTCTTGCATCGGTTTCGCTATCATTCCATTCAAAAATAATTTCTGGTCTTTTTTCCTCAAATTGCTTTAATAAAGCTTCTGCGTTTGCTGCTGTATTTTCCATTATTTTAATTCTATCTTTTGATATAAATTTTGTCCGTTGTCAACATTTATAAGATACACCCCGCTGGGGTATCCGCCTAATATAATTGCTCCATTATTTATGGTTATCTCATCTATCATATTGTAATCTAAATCATAAATCCAAACCGTTAAGCCATCAGGAAGTTTGCTCGTGGTAAGTGTATTGACCCGCTTAAAATCAGGAAAAAATATAAGAGATTCTCGCACATTATATGAGTTAAAAGGGCGGTTTCTTTTTCTTTCCAGCGTTATGGTGCAATGCGAATCTCCATTTTTTCGGTCAGAAACTCTCACTTTTAAGTCGAAAGAAAGACTTTTGCTTGTATAAAACTTTTGATTGTCTTTGATGCTTATTTCGCCGCTGTATTCATCTACATTGAAATAGTCGAGGCCAGAACCTGACTCTGCGTAGTATCTCAATTTTGGTCTTTCGCCAAATCCTTGAGCATGGATGTTGCCAACAGAGTGTCCGTTTTGCCAAAAGTCAAGAAAAGAAAAGTTTTGATTGGCTACCAACGGAGGCATCATAGGAACAGATTTGTAAAGAGAAGTTCGCCCGTGTTCGTCTGCCAAAAAAATCAAATAATCATTTTGCGAAGTCAGGTTTCGTTGATTTTTTGTGTAGTCAAACTCTTGCTGAATAACCTTGTTCCCGTTTATTTGATATAGAAATGAACTATCTAACCTACCCAGCGAGAAAACAGTTTGACCCAATGTTTCTGATGCTCCCATTAAGTCAAAATCGAGGGAAAAAGTACCAATTAATTTTCCGTTTTGGGCATAATCATACAATCGGGATGAATCCTTTTTTACCATCAAAAAACCATGATTTTGAGTCCAAAAAATTGGGGCATTAATGTCACTATTGTCGTGCGGAATTTTTTTGATTTTATCATCCTTATCAAGCATGGCAACATAGGGCACTACGTTTCCAAAGTCATTTTTTTGATAATAATTAAACCATAAATTGGAGTTGTTTTGGCTTAAACCAAACACATAATTTCCAGCTTCCCTAATTTGTGTCATGGTTGGAGTAGTGCAATAAAGTTTTCCATGACAAACGCCATAAATACTATTGTTTACCACCATTATTTCTTCAAATATATCATCGGTTTTTAGTTTTTCTGTGTTAATACGTCCATTCGTTATGCTGAGCATAAGGTTCTCGGTATTGCTACTCTTTTTTGTGATGGTTGTTTTTTTAACGCAAGTTATTAATTGATTGTGCGATGTGGCAAATTGGTTGCTTGTTTTTTCGCATTCATAAACCAATTCTGTCTTATTGCCCTTTATTCTATATATGCCCGATGGAAAACCTTTTCCTTTTACAAAAAAGTAAACGGAGCCTTCAAATAGAGTTAGGTTGGATATCATGCCACCTTGCATTATTTCCGGTACTTCTTTTTTGCTCAGGTTTTGTTTAAAATCTGATATTTGAGTTAGTTTTTCGTTTTCCAATTTAAAAAGTTGCCAACCATTTTTTGCATGAAATGCATTGAAATACAAAATATTATCAAAGTTCGTTGCTCTAAACCCGTAAGGAAAACTTAGAGAATAGGTGGAAGTTATTTTATGTGCCGTTTGGCCAATGCCAATGCCCCAAATGAAGAATAATGATATGGTAAAAACCGCCCTCATAAAGTTAGTGCAATTTAGAAAAATCTCCGGCTAACTCACCACCAATTGAGTCAGATTTTGCACCCGTAAATGAAGCCCAAATATTGGGTTTGTTTTGCACTCTTAAAATGCCCATCAAAGCGAATATCAGGGCTTCCTTATATTCTATCAAAGTGCGGTCAGGCACAATTATTTCAGCATCTGTATGGGTTTGAATATGGTCTATTAAAACCGGGTTAAAAGCTCCGCCACCTGTTACAATAATTTTAATATTTTGTTTTCCGTTGCTCAATTGTTCAATATCGTTGCCTATTTGTTGGCCAATGTGGTCAACCAAGGTTTTCATTTTGTCTTGTTTCGATACATCGCTTTGTTTAACCCTAAACCAAAAGTTTTCATTTATCCACTCTCTGCCAAGCGATTTTGGATAGGGTTGTTTGTAATATTCAATGCCGTTTAGCTCACTAAGAAGGTCGTAGTTAATGGAGCCTTTTTCGGCAATTTTGCCGTCTTTGTCAAATTCCAAATCAAACTCACGAGCTATTCGGTTTAAAACAATATTGCATGGTGCAATATCAAAAGCAACCGATTTCCCATCAATAACTGCAGAAATATTGGCAAATCCACCGAGATTTAAACCCATATCGTATTCAGAAAAAAGTAACCGATCACCAATGCCCGAAATCGGGGCTCCTTCGCCCTTTTTTACAACATCAATAGCACGAAAGTTGGCAACCGTAGGAAGCCCGGTAATTGCAGATATAGCACTTGGCGAACCAATTTGAAAGGTCAAATTATTTTCGGGTTGATGAAAAATGGTGTGACCATGTGAGCTTATTAAATCAGCCGTCAAGTAATTTTCTGCCAAAAATTCGTTTATCAGACGGCCTATATATTCGCCATAATATCTATCGGTTCTATACACATTTAGAGCGTTTTGGTTGCGTAATTTTGATAATCTCAAACGCCACAAATCGCTATATTGGATTGTTTTGGCAGCATTTATTTTGTAGTTCCATTGTCCGGCTTCGTTTTCGGTCAATTGGCAATGTGCCAAATCAACGCCATCCATTGAAGTTCCAGACATTACACCAACAACCCTATACGTTTTCATCCTTTAATTTTTTTTATTCTCCAACTACTTTTTTTGAAGCAATGTGGTAAACTTTGGTTGGGCAAACTTATTATTTATTGTCATTTAAACCTCATTATTAATCCGAAAATACTTATGATTCGTTTGGGCGAAATTGAGGAGAAAAAAGCACCTTTGCCATTAATTGTGAGCATTGCCGAAAGCCTTAATATTCTTCATCTGAGTTCACCACTATCATGGCGTGGTGGCGAGCAACAGCTCTTTTATCTGTTTAATGGCTTAAAGATAAAAGGAATAAGGCAATTGGTTTTCTGTCCAGAAAATAGCATTTTGGCCACCAAGTTAGCCGACACCGATAAAATTTTATTTGAAAAAAAGTCTGGTTTTGACCTAAATGCTGCTAAAATGCTAAAAAATATGTGTGCAAAAAATGGGGTAAATCTCATTCATGCTCACGATTCGCACTCGCACACTACCGCCGTTTTAGCTGCACTTCTATTTGGCAATAAACCGGATATTGTTTTGAGTAGAAGGGTGGATTTTGAAATAGGCAAATCTTGGTTTTCGCACTACAAATACAACTTCAAAAAAATAAAAGCCATAGTGTGCGTATCGGAAGCAATTCGGCAAATTGTTTTACCCAAAATAAAAAGAACCGAAATGGTTAAGACCGTACATTCGGGAGTTGACAGTTCTAAATTTTTTGGTGTTAAAAAAAAGAATTTAAAGCAAGAACTGGGCATACCAACTGAAACAAAAATGGTGGCTAATGTGGCAGCATTGGCCGACCACAAAGATTACCCTACTTTTTTGCGAACTGCAAAAAATGTGTTGAGCAAAAAACAGGATGTCGTTTTTTTAATTATTGGCTCAGGCGAATTGGAAGAAGAGCTTAAAGAGCAGGCACACAATTTGAAAATTGCAAACAAAGTTTTGTTTTTGGGTTTTCGAGACGATTTGCCTCAGCTTTATCCCAATTTTGATTTGATATTGTTTACCTCCAAAACAGAGGGACTGGGAACTTCCGTTTTAGATGCATTTGCAAATAAAATTCCGGTGGTGGCAACCAACGCTGGTGGAATACCCGAAATGATTATAAACAATGAAACTGGCTTGTTAGCACAAATTGGAGATGATTTGGAGCTATCTAAACTTGTTATCGAGTTACTCGATAATCGAGAAAAGTCAATGAAATTAGCAGAAAATGCAAACCAAAAACTTGCAGAATTTTCGGTAGAAAATATGGTAAACAAAACCTATGAAATATATCAACAAATAGCTGCCAATTAAATTATTTTTGAAAACGAAAATGAGTGAAACGATTTTAATTATTGGTTCTGAAGGTCAGGTAGGAACCGATCTTGCGGCAACGCTTCGCGATAGATATGGAAAGAACAATGTGATTTGTTCAGACATCAAAGAATCAACAGAAGAAAAACTTGATTTCGGCCCTTACGAGATTTTTGATGTTTTAAATGTTGAACGTACCAAAGAACTGTTTCAAAAATACAAGCCAACCATGGTATATCACTTAGCAGCCATGCTTAGTGCCACTGCCGAAAAATGGCCCAAAAAGGGTTGGGAACTGAACATGGACGGCATGTTCAACATTTTTGACGCATGTCTCGACCATAATGTAAAACGTGTTTTTTGGCCTAGTTCCATTGCCGTTTTTGGCCCAAACACTCCAAGAGATAATACCCCTCAAAATTGTGTGATGGATCCAAACACCATTTATGGAATTTCAAAATTGGCCGGAGAGCGATATTGTGAATATTATTTTAATAGATATAACCTTGATGTGCGAAGCGTTCGATATCCTGGTTTAATAGGTTGGAAAGCACTACCCGGAGGCGGCACCACAGATTATGCTGTCGATATTTTTCATCAGGCATTAAAATCGAAAAGCTACACTTGTTTTTTAAGGGAAGACACTTCGTTGCCCATGATGTATATGGATGATGCCATAAAGGCCACCATTGATATAACAGAAACAACAGCTCAAAATGTCCCAATCAGAAGTTCGTATAACTTAAGTGGTATGAGCTTTGACCCAAAAACATTAGCCGAAGCAATTAAAAAAGAAATTGCTGATTTTGAGATACGCTATGAAATTGACTCTCGACAGAAAATAGCTGATAGTTGGCCCAAAAGTATTGATGACTCGCAAGCCCGAAAAGATTGGAATTGGAAACCTGATTTTGATTTAGACAAAATGGTTAAAGAAATGCTAAATCAACTTTCTAAAACAGAAAGCATATAAAAAGCACTAAAACTGTCTCAGCCAAGAAATCATTGGAACAGGGAAGGTATTTATGTCTCCATCGGGAGCTGTGGTTACCACTCCGGCCAATACCACTTGAAAAGATCTATTAAATGCTTTGTGAAATCGCATACCTGGCATTATTAAAGCCGTAAATCCTAATCCTTTTTGAACAATTTCGAATTCATTTACCACTACATCCGAAGTAACATAATTGCCATCTCTGGTATAATAAGAAACATTCGGAACCGTAAAAGTTCGCGAAATAGAAGTGCTAGATTTTTTGTTAATGAAAATCATGCCATCAAATATAAAACTTGATTTTTGACCAACTGGTGTTAAAGCCCCAATACCGAAAGCAGCCGCCGAGCCGGCGTATCTTTTATACAAATCATTGTTTGTAACACCCAATTTTTCCAACGTTTTGTAATAAACATCATAGCTGTTATAATGAGCGGCATAGTCAGATGCGGCCAACTCAAAGTGATTTCCGATATATCTTTTTTGATTGTTCAAATTGAGATAACCATAACCCGCAGAAAGACTAAAATTTGATTTACGATTGCCATAAGTTACAGTACCCCAATGCAGGCCACCAAACCCTTTGCTGTTTAGCAAAAAACCAGAAGAGGCAACAATACTTCCAACCGCAAAATGATATTTATTTGGTGATTTAAACGAGTACTTTGTTGCCAAACCAATTGGGCTGGCTATCCAAGAAGCCATTACACCTAACGAAAGTTGATTAGAAACAGCAAAGTGAACTTCCGGGCCATACAAATGAATCATAGCATAATTTTCTCCCTTTTTTATGGGTAACGCATTGGTAGTCAAATAATATCGCGTTGTAAAAGGCCCTTGCTCCCGAAAGTCATTGTACTTTGGTTGGTTTGTATTGGCCTCTGTTTCCGATATAGCCTTAATTTCTTTAATGTCGGACTTAGAGATGTATATTTTACCAATATTTTTTGTTTCCAAAAGTATTTCTCGACCATCGTCAGACAAAATATAGCCAAAAAACTCGCCTCCATCCGTTTTAGTTACAACATACAGTTGCTTTTTTTCGGATGTGCTATCGCCCACCTCTTGAGCAAAAACGGTTGAAACAGAAAAGCAGGATAGAAAGATAGCAAGGGTGAGAATAATCATCTTCATAAGAACCTAAATCTTTGTTTAATACGAAATTATGTAAATATTACTTAAAAGACTGGATGAGAAATATCAGTTCTTATTGGCAAGTTGCCCACAGGCGGCATCAATATCCTTTCCTCTACTTCTGCGAAGGTTTACAATCAAATGTTGGTTTTCAAGATGTTTTACAAATCTGTCGGTTCTGTTGCCGGATGATGATTTATAGTCGGCCATAGAAATGGCGTTGTATTCTATAAGATTTATTTTGCAGGTAATTTGTTTGGCAAAATTGGCCAACTCTTGTGCATCTTCCGGTGTGTCGTTCACCTCGTTTATTACACAATATTCCAGAGTAATTCTTGACCCCGTTTTGTCATAAAAATAATTCAAAGCCTCCACCAAATCTTCCAACGTATTGCTTTCATTTATGGGCATTATCTTGGATCGTTTTTCGTTCGTGGCAGCGTGTAATGAAAGTGCGAGATTGAATCGAACCTCTTCATCTGCCATTTTCTTTATCATTTTGGTTATGCCAGCCGTACTAAGAGTTATCCTGCTCGGAGACATGGCCATTGCATCAGGGGATGTAATAAGTTCAATTCCGTTCATTACCTCTGAATAGTTTAAAAGCGGCTCGCCCATGCCCATAAAAACGATGTTTGATAATGGAATTTGATAATTTTCTTGAGCCAGTTCATTGATAATGGCCACTTGATCAAATATTTCGTAATGTGTTAGGTTTCTCTCTCTTTTTAAATATCCGGTAGCACAAAATGTGCAATTAAGGCTGCATCCTACTTGGCTCGAAACACAGGCCGTCATCCGCTTTTTGGAAGGTATCAAAACTCCTTCAACCATAAATCCATCATGCAATCTAAAACCAATTTTTATCGTGCCATCATTGCTTTTTTGAATAATGTCAGGCTTAATAGTCTTAAAGCTAAAATGCTGAATGAGTTTTTCGCGTAGTGGTTTTGAAAGGTTGGTCATTTGTTCAAACGACCGTGCATTTTTTTTCCAAAGCCATTCAAAAATTTGTTTTGCCCGAAATGATTTCTCACCCCAATTGGCAAGCGTTTCGGTTAATTCGTCCAGAGATATTTCCCGAATATCCTTCATTCTGAAAAGCTCCAGTTTACGGTTTGATTGTTGTGTGTTATTTCTAAATGTTGCCCTTCGGCTGCCTCACAAAAACCCACTACTTGTGCATTTATTCCAAATGATTTTGATATATCAATTAGTTCTGCAGCATGTTTCCGGTCGATGTATATTTCCAATCGATGACCCATATTGAAAACTTCCATCATCTCTTTCATATCGCTGCCCGACTCTTGGGAAAGGTATTTAAAAAGTGGTGGAATTGGCATTAAATTATCCTTTACCACTTTTAGGTTTTTGATAAAACGCAGCACCTTTGTTTGAGCTCCACCTGAGCAGTGTATAATGCCATTTATTTCTGATTGAAAATTTTTCAAAATTTCTTTCATCAACGGTGCATACGTTCGGGTAGGAGATAAAACTGCTTTACCCATGTCCACAGGCATATCTGGCACCTTGTCGGTCAAACCAAAACTACCGGAATAGACATATTCCAAATCAATCTCGCCGTCAAAACTTTCTGGATATTTTGTGGCATATTCCTTTTTAAATATATCGTGCCGAGCAGAGGTTAAGCCGTTGCTTCCCATGCCCGCATTATAAAAATTTTCGTAAACCGCCTGCCCATGCGATTCAAAAGCCACGATTACATTTCCGGGTTTTATATTGTTTTCTATAATAGAACTTTTTTTGGTTCGGGCTATAACCGTACTGTCCACAATTACTGTTTTAACCAAATCACCCAAATCGGCAGTTTCGCCACCGGTTTGAATTATCTGCACATCATGTGCCGCCATTTCTTCGATAAATTCGTTGGTGCCATTAATAATTGCGGCTATTACCTCTCCTGGAATTTTATTTTTATTTCTTCCGATGGTGGAGCTGAGTAGGAAATTATCTGCTACCCCAATACACAGAAGGTCGTCAATATTCATTACAATAGCATCCTGAGCAATACCTTTCCAAACACTCAAGTCACCCGTTTCTTTCCAATAAAGATAGGCTAATGATGATTTCGTTCCGGCACCATCGGCGTGCATAATATTGCAATAGTTGGCATCATTCCCCAAATAATCGGGAACTACTTTGCAAAACGCATTTGGGTATAAACCTTTATCCAATTTGGCAATTGCATTGTGTACGTCTTCTTTTTTTGAGCTAACTCCTCTTTTCGAATACCGACTCATCCGCTGTAATTTTGGTGCAAAGATACAGTTGAAAGTGTAACGGGAATAAATGAAAAAAGCCCACGCCATGGCGTGGGCTTTTAATTATCAAAGTATTTTCTTTTTATTCGATGTCTTTCATCAAATACAATTTATCTTCTTTAATTTCCACTTCTTTGTATTCATCAAATACCCCGGCACCAATTTTGGCTGTTCCACGTTTACCATCTTCTTCCAAAATCATTTTACATCGAACGTCGTAAAGAGTTACTCCGTCAAATTCAATAGATCGTAGTTTAAAAGAGGTACTTGTCAATTTAATACTTCCCTCGGCAATTTTTATTTTCTTATTTCCTTCTGAGAAGTCTGCAACAGAAAGTGAGTCAGCTTTGATAAGCTCCTCAACAACCGATTGTGGCAACTCAATTTTTGAGCCGTCAGGGTCATATTCAAATTTTATTCTTTTTCTTCCTACCGAACCATTAAGATAAACTTTGTCGCGAGCTACAGTAATTGGAATTACATCATACAAATCTTCGATTCTTTTTTTCTCAGCCGCCTCATTCACACGTTTCTTTTCTTCTTCTATTATTTTAATTTCTTTTTCATATTCACTTCCATGATTTTTGATATAATCTTTTCGAGCCTGAATAATAACCTTACTGTAAATGGTTTGTCCATCCATGGCAATCTTGTTGGTGTCTTGCACTTCAGGATTGCTCCATTTAAACTCGTATTTACAGTTTACTACTTTTACGGTAGTACGTCTGTTCTCTTGATGTTGTTCCTCTGTACATGGCACTTTTACTGTTCCTTCACATGCACATTCGTTCACCAATTGTGACTCTCCATAACCTCTTGCTTCCAATCTGAAAGGGTTAATTCCGGCTCTAAGAATATAATCAACCGCAGAATCCGCACGTCTTTGCGATAAATCTCGGTTGTATTCATAGCTTGCTCTACAGTCGGTGTGAGAACCCAACTCTACACTCATTTTAGGATATTTTTTTAGTGTAGCAATCAAGCCGTCCAGCACAATCCTGCTTTCGGGTCGCAGATATGCCTTGTCCAAATCGTAATAAATAGGAAGAACGAAAACATCCGAACATTGGTTTTTCAAACAAAAGTCTTTTATATAGGTAGTACTCTCCTCAATCCCAACAGTAGAAACTGTTTTTGGCTCGGCATCGTAAAAGTAATCTTCACGTTTCGATACTTCTATTTCATAATTCACTTCCGGACGCAAAGGTGTTTCATAATATCCTTTTTCATCTGTGACTAATCTAATTTTTGATGAATCTCTGTCGTTGCTTATTACGACGTTTGCATTTTGCAAGGGTATGCTCGACTCGCAATCTGTTACAGTTCCAGAAAGAAGAATAACAAGAGGAGTCATACTAAATTCATAAATGTCATCATCACCTTTAGCTCTGTCTGATGAGAAAAAGCCATGTTCTTTGTCCTCATCTACTATAATTCCAAAATCATCACCGTTAGAGTTTATGGGGCATCCCATGTTTACGGGATTTCCCCAATTTGTTGGGCTTTCGCTCAATTGTTTTGAATACATAATGTCCAAACCACCTAAGGTAACATGACCATCAGAAGAAAAATAAAGCGTCCCGTCTTCATGCACATACGGGAATTTCTCATCACCTGTTGTGTTTATAGTTGGCCCCAAATTAATTGGCTCGCCCCAAGTTTTTCCACGCTTAACGTAGTTTACCACATAAATATCCGTGGTTCTTTCTTTTCCTGATTTATCTTCATCCTGATAGCTGCCTTCCATGTCGCTTACAAAATAAAGTTTGGTTCCATCAGGAGACAAAGCTGGATGCCCGCAGTCAAATTTATCGCTGCAAAAGGGAAGCGGCTCGGGATTTACTTCCCAACCATCACCACGTTTTTTGGCCTCGTATATTTTGCAAGTAGTGTCTTTTCCATCAAGGCCATTACATTGGGTGAAATACATAGTCGAGTATCTTGCGTCAAAGGTGGCAATGCCATCGCCAAACTCAGTAAAGCCCTCAACAACTTCGGGAGCCAGCCAAGATATTTTATCTCTTTTTCCTTTTTGCTTCACAATCCAAAAATCGCTGTATTGGCGACCAGTCCATTTCATTTGCTTTTTGCTCAAGCCCTCTTCTCTATCCGATGTGAACATGATAGAGGTATGTTTTTTATCGGCATATCTTGGCACATAATCATCAAATTTTGAAACGTTGGCGGGTTTAAAAGTTTCAACAATGTATCTTGTTTTTTTATCTGCACACTTTAAGGCAAGTTCGCATCCTGCTATTTTATTGTCCACATCGGGGTCGGCAGGGTTGCTCTTTTTATATTCTTGTAGTTTGTTCAAGGCTTCAGTATATGACCCCTGCTCCATAAGCATTTCGGCATATCTAAAGTAAACTTTTGCGTCTTTCATGCCATAATCAATGGCTTTGTCGTACATTTTTAAAGCACGTTTGCTGTTGTGATTAAATCTATAAGATTCCGCAGCTCTATAGGCAATTTCTTGCTTTTGGTCTTTGGTGAGTTCCCCTCCGGTCTTACCCTTCAAAACCTGTTCATACATATCAGCGGCAATGGCATATTGATGCAGGTTATATTGTTTATTGGCCTCTTCCAGCCTCGCACCGCAACCTGAAACAAAGGCCAAAAGACCTAACCAAATAAGATATTTATATTTAAAAGTAATCATTTGAAACTTTTTCTGCTTTAATCGTACAAAAGTCCAAAAATGAACATTATTAACACTTTTTCCAAATAAATTTTTGTTTGTCATTGTTGTATTTTTTAGTACTCCGTCTCTTTGACGTGGAAAAGGAGGATTGGGTTGGTGTAAATAAAAAAAACCCGACGTTGAACTGGTCGGGTTTTTAGGTGAATCATCACAAAATCTTATTTTATGTGTAACAACTCTCTGTATTTTGGAATATCCCACAAACGGTCATCAACCAAACGTTCCAATTTGTCGGCGTGATAGCGGATTTCGTCAAATTCAGCTTTTACGGTATTGCAATAAGCCAATGCTTGTTTTTCAAGACCGTTTGTGTTGTTGGCCTTTTTTCGAGCTTCCACCATTTTATCAACGTGGTGTTTCAGCTTGTTTGCATGCATTGATACTTCTTTTAAAATTTCTGCCGATAAAGAGGCTTCCTTCTCCATACCCGCTTGTTTCATTGATGAAACTGTTTTGGCCAAAGTGGTTTGATATTTAACCGTTGCTGGCAAAATTTTAGTATAGGTCATATCATCTATAATTCTACCCTCAATTTGAACCTTTTTAATATAGTCTTCCAGCTCTATGTGATGGCGGGCTTTTAGTTCGTGTTCTGAGAAAATGCCTAACTCACCCATCATTTTAACGGTTTGCTTGTCGGTATATGCAGATAATGCAGAAGGGGTGTCTTTTAAGTTAGAAAGACCTCTCTTCTCTGCTTCTTTTACCCACTCATCGCCATATCCATTTCCTTCAAACAAAATTCTTTTTGAGTCTTTTAAATATCCTCTCAAAACTTGAATGATAGCATCGTTTTTCTTTTCGCCTTTTTCTTTTATCAGTTTATCTACATCTTTTTTAAACTGATGAAGTTGATGAGCCATAGCCGCATTCAAAACCAGCATGGGCGAAGAGCAACTTTTTGAGGAACCTACCGCCCTTAATTCAAATTTATTTCCGGTAAATGCAAACGGAGAAGTACGGTTTCTATCTGTATTGTCGGCTAAAATTTCTGGTATCTGAGCAATGGAAATGGTTTTATCGGCTTCTTTTTCCTTTTTTGATTTCACATTGTTTTCCATATCATGGAGCACCTTAGTAAGCGTAGAACCAATAAATATGGACATAATAGCCGGTGGTGCTTCGTTTGCTCCAAGTCTATGATCGTTTGAGGCAGAAGCGATGCTTGCTCTAATTAAATCTGCACTGTCGTGAAACGCTTTAATGGTATTGACGAAAAATGTTAAAAAACTCAAATTCGCCAAAGGGTTATTTCCAGGTGAGAGCAAGTTAACTCCTGTGTCTGTAATTAACGACCAGTTGTTGTGTTTACCACTGCCATTAATGCCGGCAAAGGGTTTTTCGTGAAATAGTACTTTAAATCCATGCCGGTTGGCCACCTCATCCATCAAATCCATCAACAATTGATTGTGGTCTATGGCCAAATTTACTTCTTCAAATTGAGGAGCACACTCATATTGTCCCGGAGCTACCTCATTATGTCTTGTTCTTAAAGGAATGCCTAATTTTAAAGCTTCGATTTCAAAATCATACATATAGTTAAACACTCGGTCGGGAATAGAACCAAAATAATGGTCTTCCATCTGTTGATTTTTGGCGGCAGCATAACCAAACAAGGTTCTTCCACACATCAACAAATCGGGTCGCTGATTAAAAAGTGCCTTGTCCACCAAAAAATATTCCTGTTCAATACCTAAAGAAGCTTGTACTTTTTTGACATCACTAAAAAAGTATTTGCACACCTCTGTTGCGGCATTATCAATTAACGATAAAGATTTGAGCAACGGTGCTTTATAGTCCAAAGCTTCTCCAGTATAAGAAACAAATACGGTAGGGATGCAAAGGGTTTTACCACTGGTGTTTTCATAGATAAACGCTGGTGAACTTGGATCCCAACCGGTATATCCTCGTGCTTCAAAAGTGTTTCTTAAACCACCACTTGGCAAGCTGGATGCATCGGGTTCTTGCTGCACAAGTGAGTCTCCACTAAACTTAGAAATAGCACGTCCGTCTTGAGGTTCAAAAAAGGAATCATGCTTTTCTGCAGTTGTTCCTGTTAATGGCTGAAACCAATGGGTGTAGTGACTAACTCCTCTCTCCATTGCCCAGTTTTTCATTCCAGTAGCAATTTGAGAAGCAACGCTTCTGCTTATCTTAATACCATCTCTCTTGGCCTTTTTTAAGGCTGAGTAGGTCTCTTTGTCCAGATATTTCTGCATCGCATCTTCGTTAAATACGTTGCAGGCATACATCTCCTGAACATTCTTAAATGGGTTTTTAACCTTTACCGGTTTCCGTGACTGAGCAATTTCTAAGGCTTTGAATCTCATAAAACAAAGAGTAATGACTATGAAACTTGAAAATTCGAGGCAAATATAGAGGCTGGTTGGTGCTGCAAGATGCTGGGGTTTTGATTACTTCAAACAACTTATGAACAGATTTGAATTTAGATTTCAACACCACCGGCTTTC
This sequence comes from Flavobacteriales bacterium, assembly GCA_020635395.1. NCBI lineage: Bacteria > Pseudomonadati > Bacteroidota > Flavobacteriia > Flavobacteriales > Flavobacteriales bacterium. Next base: position 427,288 of record JACJZV010000002.1, on the reverse strand, counting down.
AGTTTTTCAGTATTTTCGGCAATTTTTAGCTGTTCTATTATTTCCATTATTTGACCATTTAAAATCTCTGGGAGGTTATAAAGCGTTAGTCCAATGCGGTGATCTGTCAGCCTGCTTTGCGGAAAGTTGTATGTTCTGATTTTGGCCGACCTATCACCCGTAGAAACCAGTGATTTTCGTTCGGCGGCAATTTTCTTTTGTGCTGCCTCAAGCTCACGCTCATAAATGCGGGTTCTCAAAACGGTTAAGGCTTTATCAAAATTCTGGTGTTGCGAGCGTCCATCTTGACATTCTACCACAATCCCGGTTGGAATGTGCGTAAGCCTAATGGCAGATTCGGTTTTATTAACGTGCTGACCTCCCGCCCCGCTGGACCTAAAAGTATCACGTCTTACATCGCTCATATTTAATTTTACGTCAACTTCATCCGCCTCGGGCAAAACGGCAACGGTTGCAGCACTGGTGTGTACTCTCCCTTGCGACTCGGTGTCGGGTACTCGCTGCACACGATGAACTCCACTTTCAAATTTTAGTGTTCCATAAATATCGTGCCCTTTTATTTCGAAAACAACCTTATTGAAACCGCCAACGGTGCCTTCCATCATTTCAACTACTTCGGTTTGCCAGCCTTGTTCGGCACAAAACCGAGTGTACATCTTGTACAAATCTCCTGCAAAAAGGCTTGCTTCATCTCCACCCGTTCCTGAACGAATTTCCATGATGGCATTTTTGTTGTCATTTGGGTCTTTCGGAATAAGTAGCCATTTTATTTTTTCTTCAAGTGGCTCTTTTTGTTCCGAAAGTTCTTCCAATTCAAGCCTTGCCATCTCTTTAAGTTCGGCATCACTTTCGGTTTTCAAAATTTCGCGAGCCTCGGCCAAACCCTCAATCAATTTTTTGTATTGATGATAAACCTCAACAATATCTTTCAAATCGCCATACTCTCTGTTTAATTTGTTGAATTTGTTTACATCCGACAAGACATCGGGGTCGCTCAGTTGAGTTTCAACCTGCAAAAACCGTTGATATATGGATTCTAATTTGTCGAGCATTTTTTCAGTGCGGCAAAGGTAAGGTTAACCAACCAAAATTTTAAACTCAAAGATTTTGCAGGTAAAAATAACTATTTGTGCCTCAATTTTGAGAAGTAGATTTTTGAGACTTGACATTTGATTTAAAGTGAAGGTCGTAAGTAGTTCAATATGTCATTAGGGAGTAAATTTGTCATATTTTATCTCAAGTTGCTTAAAGTGTGTAAATTAAGTGTCATTTGCTTGCATGTATTTTTGAAATTTTATGCTAAATCAGCTACCTTTACCACCAAAATTTATTACTGCTATTATGACACATTTAGCCTGCCCCAATTGCCACCACCACAAATTTGAAATCAAAGCGGTTTCTGGCAACAAGATTCTTAACAAAATAGAAAAAATATTAGTCAGTTTGGGTACACCTACCAAATGGTTTAGCAACATTTTGATGCGTTGCAAAACCTGCAAATATTACTGGAGAGCCTAACTTACTTTTCCTTTGCAATGCCCATTTTAGGATTTGTTTTCATTTGAGTAAACAAAAGTACTAAGGCAATTATTAATAAAATCGGCCCACCAATGTATGGTAGTATATACCAAAGACCATAAAATCCACCACCAATAAATGGACCAATCACTCTTCCCAAAGAACCAAATGATTGATAGACTCCAGTAGTACTTCCTATTTCATCTGGTTTGCAGCGTTTTGTAATAATTGACATCATCGAAGGGTTAATCAGGCCGTTGGCTAAAGATATAAGAGCCAGGGCGATATACTCAAAAGGAAAAAATAAATTTCCTTGAAAAAAGGGCAATGAAAAAAGGCCGATTCCACAAAGTAAAAGTCCGGATAGAAGCATTTGTGTTTCGGAAAAACGCTTCGATATAGGGCCAACTAAAAAGGCCTGAACTACAACGCTGCACAAGCCAATAAACATGAAAACACCACCAATTTGTTTTTCAGAAAACCCACTGTAATCTCCCCATAGCCAAACAGCTGTAATTTGCATCATAGAAAAGGCAATGGTAAATAAAAAACTTATCCAAAAAATGGGTCTTAATTCTTTCTTTTTCATTGCTGCTAAAATGGCTTTAATCGGATTTTGTCTCACAATAATTTGTTTCTTTTGTTGCAGGGACTCGGGAAGCAGAAAATAGGCAAACACGAAGTTGGCAAACGATAATCCGGCGGCGGTAAGACCAAGTGCTTGAAGACCAAAATCTGATTTTAGCCAACCACCAATGGGAGGACCACAAATAAAACCTAATCCGAATGCGGCTCCAATCATGGCCATGCTTTTGGTTCGTTCTTCGGGGGTGGATATGTCGGCAATATACGCTTGTGCAGCACCAAGATTAGCCGAACCGATGCCAGCCAAAATTCGGGAAGCAATTAATATCCAAAGTGCATGGCTCTGCGAAAAACCAATATAGGCAATGGCCGTAATCAAAACACTTATCAATATTATTGGACGACGACCATGCTTATCACTCAAACTGCCCCAAAAATGTGAAAAGGCAAAATTCATAAGTGGGTAAACAGAGGCTATCAAACCTGCCTGCAACTCTGTGGCACCCAATGATAGGGAAAGTTTGGGCAATATGGGAATGATAAGGCCGAAACCCAATAAATCTAAAAAAGTGGTTAAAAATATAATGCCGAAAGCAGATTTTTTATTCATTTCGATGCAGTAATATTAGGTATGTTTCAAAGGCTTTACACAAAAAAAGAACTTTGTGTAAAACAAAGTTCTTTTTAAAACAGGATAAGAGAATACTGAAACTATTTTTTCAGAGCATCTCTAATTTCAGTTAGCAAATCAATTTCGCTTGGGCCTGCTGGTGCAGCTTCTACAGGCTTTTTGGTTTTGTTGTAGGCTTTAACAACAATGAACATGGCAAAACCCACTAACACCAGGTTAATAATGGAATTTAGCCAGTTGCCAATTGCAATAACCGCAGCGTTGGCTTCTTTTGCTTCGGTAAATGATTTGTACTCATTTCCATCCAGTGAGATGAACCAGTCTTTTAAATCAATACCACCCGTCATTTGTCCAATAATAGGCATTACGATGTCTGATACAAAGCCATTAATAACGGCTCCGACGGCACCGGCCATAATCACGGCAACGGCAAAATCAATAACATTGCCCGTCATAATAAAGTTTCTAAATTCTTTCAGCATAACATTTTTTGTTTTCGGCAAATCTACAAAAAGATTTTTTCTGCCATCAAAATGGTTTTAAAGGTGTTTTTTATGAGCATAATGAGTGAAAATTTAATGTGAATCAAAATCTTCATCAATGGCTTCACTATTTAGGTAAATAGATACAGTCTTCATCAAAAAATAGGTTTCAGACATGAGCAAATATCCATCAAACCCAGACTTATTTCCCCATGAATTTTTTACCAAATAATATTTTTCTTTGTTTGGTCCAGACACAAGTCCAACTATATGCATTAAATGGTCATCAGTAGTTTTATAATTGTCAAATAATGCTTGCCTAAGCTCTGCACTGGCAGGGGTTTCCATATTGCTTTTTGCAGAAATGGTATCATTGTAAAAACGGGCAAAACTGTTTTTTCTATCAAAACCAACCTCACTCACATCTCCATCCCATTCAATAGAATATCCGGCATTGAGTGCGTTATCCACCATTTTCTGAAAAGAATTTAGCGGTACGTTATAATACTCTCCATCGCTAAAATTATCAGGAACCTCAACTACCATATTTTGACTAAATGGGTGATGCAAGAAAGAGGTAAGTCCTATATAATCTGTCAAATCAAGTCCAAGAACCTCATCGGCAAATGTGCGTGCATTATATGATTTGCCATCAAACTCAAAAACAGGATTTACAACTCCCAAATACTTGTCCAGAATTACACTAAAACCTTCATTCCAATGAGGGTCTATCTCACCAATTTTTATTACAGAATCAAGATAATTTTTTAGCTCCTTTTCCAAAAGTTGATGGTTGTGTTTTGCTTTTCCATTTAAACCCGAATAAGCCGACTCAGGCATCATGCCATATTTTTTGTATGAATTAAAAACATCGTGGGCTAAGCTACCTTGACTAAAATTGCAGGTGCCATGGTAACGGATGTACTTTATGGCCTTTTCCAAATATATGTTTCTTACCGTAAACATTTCGGATAAATCAATGTGTTTTCCGGTTTTTTTAAGCACTTCTGATTCTATAAAGGACGAGGTGGAAAAACTCCAACAAGTGCCAGTGTTATCTTGGCTTTTTACTTCTGTAGCTCCACAAAATTTTACTATGGAATAATCTTTTGGAAGATTTGGTTGCTGAGCATATCCAAACGAAATGCCAACGGAAAGGGCAATTGTTAAAAATCCTTTTTTCATATTTTTTATAAAGTGTGCAATTTTTTTTTAACCATCTATTATCTCTACTTCTGCAACAGAGGAGACAAAGTACAATCTTTTATTGTGTAAATTAAGGCATTTATATCTTTTTCTTACCCTTTGCCCTTTTTCAAAAACCATACCGTTCGGCAACTTAAATTTGGTTCCAACTTCAATATCATCCAAAATTTTTGACGGTTTGTGGTCATACCTTTTCAGAGATTTTGAAAGTCTTAAATCAACACAACTTGCCGCTGCCGGATTTTGAATATACGAACTCAAAGCGGAGGAAACATCCTCCGGGAAAGTGCCGTTGGTTAGAAACGGGGATAATAGATTTTCAAAATTCTTCTTCCACTCCTTGCCATGAGGTAATGTTTTATTTTTGTATTCATCCCAGGTAATCAAATGGGCAAACTCATGAAGGGTAGTAATTAAAAAGGCATATTTATTGAGGTTACCGTTTACCGAAATTCGATGATTTTTGTCCATTATGGCAGGACGAAAATCTCCTAACTTTGATTTTCGGGGATTCGAAATCTTGAAATTGACTTTATTCGATTTGATAAATTGCCATACAAAATGCTCTGTCTCATGGGGAAGAAATCGGGCAAGAACGGCAACATTATTTTTGTCTCTTTCAGTCATTTAAAGAAGGCAATATTAGACAATTATTAACTATGGATAGCTATTTGACCTTTTGAAGTTGGCCATTTATGTATAAATGAACTACTTAGTTTTGCCTATTGTTTAGTATCAAATAATCCACGTACTTTGACATTAATTTTACAAATAAATCGTTTACAAAAGTGGTCACTTTTTAATCGACAAAAAAGTTTGAAAATGAAAAATATTATAGACAAAATATTCGTAATAAAAGTTGTCAAACTTGTTGTTTTTGGCTTATTTTTAATGGGTTATCTTCGAACACAAGCACAAGTAAAACGGGGGTTTATAGTGGCCATTGGAGATTATCCGCAAACTTCTGCAGACGATAGAGGATGGAGAGATATTTCATCCGCCAACGATGTGCCCCTTATACGCACAGCCCTTCAAAAACAAGGATTTCTTGCTCAAAACATCGATGTTTTGCAAGACTCTTTGGCAACTAAGGAGGCTATCGTTAAAGGTTTTGAAAAGTTAATTGCATCTGCTAAGAGCGGGGATGTAATTTTTATTCATTTTTCATCTCATGGCCAACAAGTCGAAGATTTGAATGGGGATGAGCTTGATGGGTTTGATGAAGCTATTGTAGCATACGGAGCTCCTGCTTTTTATGAAGATGACTATGATTTTTCCAAGCATTTATTAGATGATGAAATTGAAGTATTTGTACTTCGGTTGAGACAAAAGGTAGGGCCTAAAGGGGATGTAATAATGTTGGCCGATGCTTGCCACAGCGGAACTGTGGGAAGAGGGGAGGAAATTGCAAGAGGCGGAAAGCCAGCCATGAAAAGAACAAATGCTCAGATACAGGCAAAAGGGAGTCCTGATATTGGTTTATTTCAAAATGAAAAAATGAATCAAATTGACAAGAATCTTTTAGCTCCATTTGTTATTATTTCTGCCTCTCAGGCCAAAGAAGTAAATTATGAATATAACGGAGCAGGTTCTTTGTCCACCGCTTTTAGTAGAAGTATTGACCATCTCAATGGAGATATGACTTACAGAGCATTTTTTGGTCAAATTTTAAAAGAAATGTCTGTAATTGCACCCTCTCAAAAGCCTGCAATAGAGGGTGATGTAGATAGAGTATTTTTTGCTGGTCAAATAGTTGAACAAGAGCCATTTTACACCTCATTCAAAATAAAAAATAACGAGGCTTGGATATCTGGTGGTAATTTGAATGGAATTTTTGAGGGTTCAGAAATTGCTATTTTCCCGATTGGAACAAGCACAACTTCTGATAAAAAGTCTATCGCAACCGGTGAAGTTATTGTTGCCTACGGCACATGGAGCAAAATAAGAATGAGCGAAACCCTTTCAGGTAGCGAAGATGATTATTGGTTTTTTGTGACCAAAGCATCTATGGGTAATGTTAAGTTGAACATAAAAATTAGCTTTAAAGACAAATCAATTAAAAATCAACTGATTGACTCACTTGCTAAGGTTCCATTGTTTTATATAACCGAAGACGATGTAGATTATATTATTGAAGATGGCGGCAGAAATAACTTGGATATAGTTCGTGCCTCTGATGGAGAAATAGTTGCTGAGCAAATTGGTTTAGATGAAATTGATGATGTTGTTGAGATTCTTAAACAATTTGCACGCGGAAATTATATCAAAAATCTTGAATTGTCAGATCCATCTTTCAATGTTGCATTTGAATTCTTGCCAGTAATAGTCGATGAAGATGGCTTTCCAATTGAGGAGTTGAACATTGAGGAGTTGACGCATGATGGCATTATTGAAATACCTGAGAATATCTGTGCAAAAATAAGAGTGATAAACAAAGGTAGAAAGGATGCATATTTTTCTATTCTTGATATTCAACCTGATGGAAAAATAAATGGAATTATCCCCAGCGATGACCCAGAATTACATCAAAATCCTGAAGAGTTTTTTGTAAAAGCCGGTGACACCATGATTATAAAAGATTTGATAATCTACTTTGGTGCTCCTTATGGCATGGAGGTGTTTAAGCTATTTGCAAGCAAAGGTCCCATTGATTTTACTCCGGTTATCACAAAAAAACCACGAACACGCAGTAAGGTAAGCAATTTGGAAACCTTATTTGACGATGTTTATAACGTTTCATCAAGAGGGGCAACAAGCAGAAAAATTGAAAGTACAGGCATGGAAGCCACAACACATAGCATTACTTTCGTCATTAAAAAGAATTAACAAAACATCGTTTACTATATCACCTCTAAAGTTATTAAGTACCAAAGAGTTATTGAAATGAAAAGTATAAAATTGTACATGTCAGGAAAATTGGTAAAGTTGGTAATATTGGGTTTGATATTGACTTCAAATGTTTTAGTGAAAGCATCTAATAAGCGGGCTATTTTGGTAGGTGTTGGCTTGCAACCAAAAGATACCAAATGGGAAGATACTTATGCCGGAAACGACGTTAAAGTAATGCAAGAATCGTTAAAAAACAAAGGTTTTGCTGATGTCCAAAGTTTAAAAGATGAACAGGCAACCAAAGAAAAAACTATTGCCGCATTGGAAGAGGCCTATAAAAAATGTCAAGAGGGCGATGTTTTTTTATTTTATTTTTCAGGTCATGGTCAGTTGGTTCGCGACATGAATGCAGATGAACCTGATTTGTATGATGAGAGTTTGGTTTTATTTGGAGCACCAAAATACTACGATGAAGCCTATGATTTTGAGAATCATTTATTGGATGAGGAATTAAGCGAATGGCTTAATAAAATCAGAATTAAGGTTGGGAGTAATGGGGAGGTAATGTTATTGATTGATGCGTCTTTTACTTTGGTTGAGCAACCAAAGGGCTCCAATTCGAGAGGTGGAGGAAAACCTATGGATAAAGATTCTTCTTTGGTCAAAGAAATTACGATGACATACGATATAGGAATATTGGACGACATGGCTTATGCCGCACCGAGCAACAACTACGCTCCAATTAATCATATTACGGCAGGAGAAATGTTTAAACCGATATATGATTTTTCAGAAAACGGAGTTTTCACTTTGGCAGTTTCAAGAGCATTCGAAACAATTTCAGATTCTACAACATACAACGATTTCTTTGAATCTGTTGCAGCTATTTGCCGAGAAATAAACCCTAATCAATCGCCCAAATGGGAAGGTTTTATGGAAAACAGAGTTTTTGAGTATTTTTCTAAGGACGAAAATTGTAGCTTTTCTAACATATTGGTAGATTTGAACACCGAATTGGATGAAACAGAACTTAAAACAATGTTCTCCATAAAAGAGAATCAAGAAAAGAATATTAACCGTGAAGCAAATAAAACTGATTGGGAAAAGAGTTTTTTTAAAGATTAATTAACGCAGTTAAGTATTAAAGACATGAAACAGTTTAAATTATTTGCCATTTGGGGGTTGATGATGACTTCTTTGGCGGTGAATGCCCAGAATCCCTTTGGAATTATGCCATGGGACACTCTACAAGGTCGAGACATTTATGGCTATGACAGCAGAAGGGAGGCTAAAAATTTTGATTACAATGGCTTTACCCAAGCAGTTTTAACCCGAATGCCAGGTTCCGAATTTAAGGGCGATCAAGTTTACGGATTCACACTTGAGCAACTCTTAAAGAACAACTTTGGAGTTGACAAAGTAGATCCTGATGTTCGTTTTGCCAGTCAGCCAGCCATCGGAAGCTGCACGGGTTTTCTAATTGCCCCCGACATTATGGTTACAGCTGGACACTGTATTTCGGGCGACCAGCATGAAATAACAGATGGAAAAGTTATTTTTCATAAAAATAAAGAAGGCAACTATGGTGAGTTTGCCTACAATACTATGAAGTGGGTGTTTGATTACACCAATGATATTGGAATGACCAAAAAGCATCATGAACAATTGGGTGACTATTATGTGGCAACTATTCCGACGTCAAAACAATATACGGTAAAAAGAGTACTTAAAAGTGTTTTAGATGCAACAAGAAATTTAGATTTCGCTATTATTCAGTTGGATAGACCGACGGACAGAGACCCGTTTAGGTTCAGAACCGGGGGTGAAATAGGCAGAGAAGAGGAAATTGCTATGATTGGTTCTCCAGCCGGATTACCTCTTAAATTAGCGGATGGAGCCAAGGTAACTCAAATTTCTGAGCAGACTTGGTTCGGAACAAATCTCGATGCTTTTGGTGGAAATTCTGGTGGACCGGTTTACAACAAAGCAGGAATTGGTATGCTTGAGGGTATTCTAGTTCGTGGTAGAATAGATAAGGGTCTAAAAGGATATTTTGTTGACCAGTCTTGCGGGTGCGTAAAAGAGGTTAAATACGAAAATGATGAAGCCGACAATTTTTTGGACGAATATGGAATGGCCATATCATTGATGAGCACAGAGGTTCAAAGAATAACCTCTATACCGCTGAATATCAAGGTTATGGCAGTTTACAATAATTTCAAATACGCCATTGAAAAAAATAATAAGGATCGATTTAATAAGTGGGTTATATATAAATGGGCTTTCACAAATGATAATGAAGACTACATGAAAGAAGGTCTGGAAGGTCAAGATCCAATAGGTGTTTTAACCTTAAAATATGGAAGAACTGATATGTTCAATACATTGGTAGATCAGGGTATGCCATTAGATGTTCCGTTGGCAGAAGGTAGATCAATGTTGTATCATGCCATAAAAAATAAAAATATTGACGCTGTACGTAGAATTTTAAAGGAAGGACACTCCACTGATTTTAAAGATGATTATGGACAATCGCCATTGCATTGGGCCATCTCCGCTGGAGATAATTCTATTATAGATGAATTAATAAAAAATGGTGTTGATTTGAACGCAAAAGACAATATGGGGAACACACCATTGCACTATGCCGTTCAAAACTGGGATTTAAGTCTAATACAAAAATTGGTTGATGGTGGAGCAAACTCTAAATCAACCAATAATGATGGACAGACCCCGAGAAAAAAGGCTCAGTCTATAAAATATAAAGACGCGGTTCGGTATTTAAAACGTGCTGAAAAAGGCAAGGCATAACAATAGTCCCAAATACACAATGCATTTGAGCCGAAGATTTTATATCTTCGGCTTTTGTTTTTTATGAAAAAGATACTTTTCTATTTGGCAATTTCATTGTTTTCGCGGGTTATACTATTTTCCCAGAATGTGGAATATGCTCAGGCCACTATCGATACCCTCACTTCTCCATATTTTGAAGGCCGAGGATATGTTAATAATGGTGATTTGAGGGCGGCAAAATATATTGCTTCGGAATATAAAAAGTTTGGAGCTACGCCCTTTTTTGAAACCGGATATTTTCACCCGTTTGTTCTGAGTGTCAATACATTTCCAGAGAATGTTGGAATTTATGATCAAAATTTAATGCCGGGCAAAGATTATATCGTTTCACCTGATTGCCCTTCGGCATTTTATGAATCCTTCTTGCCTGTTTTTTTAACCAACGACATTTTAACCAACAAACGATTATTCAAATCTTTTCTAAAAACCAATTGGCACGAAAAGATACTAGTAATAGACACAATTGAGAAAACAGAATCTAACAAATTACTTTTAAGTAAAATTTTAAGCAAATACCCTTATACTATTCATATTGAGATTGTTAAAGATTTAACTTGGTCGGTAAGTCGAACAAAATCAAGCACGGGCATTTTCTATGTTTTGCCAGGAAAAATAGACAGAAAGAATGAGCTTTCTATAAAGGTCAACGCTAAATTTATTCAGGCCTATGAAAGTCAAAATGTGGTAGGAAAAATAATTGGTTCTGAAGTACCTGATTCCTTTGTCTTTATAACCGGTCATTACGACCATTTGGGTAGAATGGGGCAAAACACATATATGCCTGGGGCTAATGACAATGCAAGTGGAATTGCGATGTTGTTAGACATGATGCACAACTATTCTGTGAATAAACCTCGATACACCGTCGTATTTATAGCTTTTGGTGCTGAGGAAGCGGGATTGGTAGGAAGTTATTACTTCGTAAAAGAATTACAGGATTTTATCAATAAGGATAAAATACGATTTGTAATAAACATGGATTTGATGGGAACAGGGCAGGAGGGTATTATGGCTGTGAATGGCTCGGTCTATGAAAAAGAGTTTGTCATGTTGGATAGCATTAACAAAAACAACCAGTATTTACCAGCAGTAAAAAAGCGAGGCAAAGCTGCAAATAGCGACCATTACTTTTTTAGTGAAAATGGTATTCCGGCATTCTTTTTCTATCTAATGGGGCCGTATGCTTATTACCACGAGGTGGATGATAATTCGGAAAATTTAAGGTTGGAACAAAAATCTTATGATGGATCCTTCATGCTTATTAATGATTTTACCCGTTGGCTAATGCACCAGAGTCATTGAATATGTTCGAAATGATGATTTTAACATCATCTGTCCAGTGGTAAATTTTTGCATAAAAATAATTTAATCGTTCCACATATTCAGGATTTAGATTATTTATTTTATGCTTTGAAGCAATAGAGTAAATACCTTCTCTTATTTTAGGAAGTCTTTGATTGTCAACCCTTTTATCATAACCGACCCACGAATATTTGCCAATCAGCACGGTCCAGCATTGACGATAATATTTTGAAAAACCCTTTTTCCAAGAAAGGGCAATTCCAAAAACCATTAAACCTATTGAAAGTATTATGTCGATAATTCTCTTTGTTCGGAGAACTTGCTCGTTTGATAAATCGAATCGTATTTCTTCTGCATACAATTCGCCAGAAAGGTTTTTATCGTTGCTGCCAATAATAAATAAACTGTCTTCGGGAACTATTTTAAAATGAACTTTAGATGTTCCAATTTTAGACATCCAATCAATTATTATTGAGCTTTTTACATCCTTAGAACAAAAAATTACTTCATCAATAGAATAAAGTTGGCACAGGTCATCTAAACGATCAAGTGTGCCAAGAATAAAATCATCTATTTCGTTTTCGATGCTTATGAATCCAAGAAAATCAGTATTCCTTTTATTCTGTTTCAATAAATCCAACACTCTCTCTCGTTCTGATTTATTACCAACTATTGTAGTTTTTAAATTTCTATTTTCGGAAAGAGTGAAACCCTCGCCGGAAAAATAGTTAGAAAACATTCGGTTAAAAATTGCCCAAGTCAGGCTAAAAATTGTTCCGGCAAGAATAATACCTCTACTATATCTGAAATTTTCGGGTAAGAACCCGTAAATGGCTGCAATCACCAGTGTTCCGGCAAGTATACCAACTGCCGTCTTGTTTATTGTGTAGGGCTTTTTATATCCACCAAAAATACCCAGAGCCGCTGTCCAAATCAAGAGGTATGCCGGAAAATGGGTTTGGGCAAATATTTCGGGGAAATGCCCCTCAAAGTTTACAATGTTTTTTTCCCAATAATTTTTGATAAATATTAAACTGACCAGAAAGGTAACAGCATCTAACCAAAAGAGCCAGGTTTTTACAAAAAATCTTCGTATTAGGGCGATAAATGCTCGTAGATAAATGGATGAATTTATTAGAGCAGAAAACAGTTTAGCATTTCTTCCGGTATAGTGTTTTTTGGCAAAAATTACCATTGCTCTGTAAAATACAAAAACATAATTAACCGACATTTTTTTTGTACTCTCTCCCTTATAATGAATTATTGAGGTTTCAGGAAAATACACGTTTTTAAACCCTGCAAGCGTAATTCGATAGCTTAAATCAATGTCTTCACCATACATGAAAAAAGTTTCGTCAAGCAATCCTGTCTTTTCGAGAACTCTTTTGGGCATCAGCATATATGCACCAGCCAATACATCCACAAATGCAGTCTCATTTTCACGAATATAGCCCAGATGATATTTGCCAAATTTTCGCGATTTTGGGAATAATTTGCTTAGACCAATCATTTTATAAAAGGCAACTTCTGGAGTAGGCAGTCCTCTTTTTGATTCAGGCAAAAACCGGCCTTTTCCATCAATCATTTTTACTCCAAGGCCGCCCACTGCGGGGTGTTTGTTTAAATATTCAAGGCATTTTTCAAAGGTAGCCTCCTGAACGACGGTGTCAGGATTTAAAAGAAGTATGTATTCGGCTGATGAGCGTTTTATGGCTTGGTTATTAGCCATCGAAAATCCAACATTTTCTTTATTTTCAATAAGTTTAACCCAAGGAAATTTGGATTTTATCATTTCCACAGACCCGTCAGCAGAGTGGTTGTCAACTACCCAAACTTCAGTGTCAATATTTTTAATAGCCTTTTGAACAGAAAGCAAGCACTGTTCTACAAAGAATTTGACATTGTAATTGACTATTATTACTGAAAGTTTCAACAAAAAAGGATTTGTTGCAAACTTAAACTAAAATAGAGTTTTAAAAGCTATTGGCCAATATCAAACGAAATGCCAATGAAATTTCCCCATTCCCAAATGTTTCGGGTTGGTACTTCATCAAATTCTGATTGTAGTTTGTCGCCAATGGTGTAGCCGTTGTCAAGTTTCTCTACTTGTCCTAAGCTAAAGCCGCCATGTATGGCCACCCGACTATTGGAACCTAACAATAGAGAGCCACCCATATACATATTTACAGTTCTTTTATCGTCATTTAAAGGCACACCAACTCCAAAGGTTCCACCCAAATTGACTATACGACCAGTATAAGGGTAAAAACTTACATAACCTGCTAAATTGGGCGAATAACTTCCTCGATCTTGAGACATAATTATGCTATCTCGATTTATAAATTGATCGCGACTTTGATAACTGGGAAATGCCAAGCCAATTCCTGTTTTTATTTTCATATCGCCACGTACCGTAATGTTTATTTTTTTCGACTTTATTTTCGGCAAATCTGATAGGTTATTCAAATCTCCAAGTACTTCATTTTCAACCGATTCAGGATTAGGCAATTTGTAAAAACTTAAGTCCAAATCTATCATATCATCCGCGGCCAAATGGCTTGATCTAAAATTGAACTTGGTGGATTTGATAGATGTGTATATCATTTCCAAAAAGTCAATTTTTTCGGTTATGTACTCTGTATTAAAACTCTGAGAAATTTCTTGTGCGGTACTTCTGAAATTTCTAACCGAGGCATCCAAACCCCTTCCCTCAAAGTCTTCTCCCCTTTCTGAAGCATAAGCCTCATATTCAGCCAAAAAGCTGGATACTGAAGAGTTTAAACTGGCCATGGATGAATTATACATTGTATTAAATTTTACAGCTAATGCTGAAAAATCGCTTGGTGTAACAACTGGCTTTTTAAATAACTGACTAACAATGAAGTCAGAAAGATGAACAATAGTGTCAGTTGGTAAATATGAATTATACTTGAGTTTGTTCAGCTTATTAATGGCATAGTCCATATTTTTCATGTTTGTTTCAATTTCTGTAAGGCTATTGTATGCATCTACCACATCATCGTATGCAGTGGCGGCACCTCGCGTAGATAACACACCACCACGACCAATCTCACTGGGCAATATTCCACCCAAACTTGTGAAGAAACTTGCAGCACCGACAGGATTTACCAGAGGTGATATTATTTCTAAAAAACTTTGGTCATTTTGGGTTGAAAATGATGTAGATGTGTACTCTGCATTGGCCACATAAACAAACTTGTTAAAGTTTACAACCTCCACGGTAATCAACTTATTTCTTCCGACTATTGGGGAACCAATTTCTTTTCCCTGAAGTTCTCCAGGTTTTATATGATAATATCTAAACTGATCATTACCAAAATCATAAACTATTTTGAGGGATTGGGAATTGGCTATGCCATGACCAACCAAAAGGAATACGAGAATTGAACTAATTTTTGTTTTCATACTCAAAAAAAATTTGGGCGTTTATGCCAAAATATCAACGAAAGTAAACAAAAGCATAATATCTATCGCGGGGTCAGCCAAACTTCGGGATCCAGCTTTGTGCTACCTTGCCAAATTTCAAAATGAAGTTCGGTAAGACCGTTGGCATTGGTCGATGCATTGCCTATTTTTTGCAGTGCCTTAATGCCATCGCCTGGTTGGCAACTAACAGATTGTAAATTGGCATATACACTATAAAAGTTGCCGTGCTTTATCAAAACCGAGTTTTCTAAACCAGGAACAGGAATAATGGCACTTACGGTTCCGTCTGCAATGGCTCGTATCTCATTGTTTTTTCCGAGAATGATGTTAATTCCATTGTTTTCGGTCATTATGTTTTTGAGGTTTTGATGTTTGTGCTTTCCGAATTTTTCCGAAACATACCCAGAGGTAGTGGGCCAAGGCATTTTACCCTTTATAAAGTTACTGATTAAATTGTCTGGGTCAGTTTTGGTGGTTTGTGCAATTTCATCTCGAATATCTTTTTCAAGCTGGGCAAGCTGCTTTTTTGTTTTTTCTACTTCTTCCCTTAACCGGAGTTCATCTTTACTCAATTTTGATATGAGATTTTCATATTCTGAGTAGTTGTTTTGAAGCTCTTCGTTTTCGCTTCGTTGGTTATTTAATATGGCATTTAGTTCTCCCTTTTTGGTCATTAACTCAAAGACTTTTTGAGAGTTTTCCTTTCTTTTTTCAGAAATAAGTCTAAGCTGGAGATTTCTATAATCGGCCAATTTTCTTAAGGAATTTAGTCGTCGCAATAAATCATTAAAACTATTTGCCATAAATAGAAAATAGGCACTATTATTTTTCTTTTGGGCTTTGTATTGGGCAACAACCACTTTGGCATAATCGTTTTTCATCTTATTTAGCTCAATAATTATCCCGGCTATTTCGTTTTGAGCCAGTTTTATCTCATTTTCTGTAAATGCAGAATCTTTGGAGTATGATTTTATCAGATGTTCTCTAATTTTTATTTGCTGGGCAAAAGCATTAAGAGCTTTTAGAGTTTCGATTTTCTTAAACTTTGTTTCATCCAGCAATTGCTTGTTTTCGTTTATTTTTTTTCGAGCCTGCTCTATTTCATTGTCTGAAGTTTTTGCGGTCAGACTTGTCAAGAACACAAGTGCCAAGGCAAAACATACTATTTTATTTGCACCTTGCATATTTTGATGATACGGTAAATTTAAGAGCAGATAAATCGGTTTTTGAAACCTCATTAAATTCTACAACAACCTGATGTGTTGCACCCGAAATATTCATGCTGGCTTCAAAAAGTTTTGGTAATAAACCCAGCTCTGTTTGATGATATTCTTGATACTTAATATCTACCTTTTGATTTTGAAGTGGGCGATTAAAATCTGTTTGATATGGTCGGAAGCACTGGGTCAAAAACATATTGTTTTGAATGTCGGATTGCGATTGATTTAAAAAATCATACGCATCGCGGCCATCTTTTTTTTCAAAACTATCGGCAGGAAAAACTGAATTTGCCAAAAGCAAATTCTGCATTTGTCTCAATGTCAATTCTTGTCCTACAAAATCTTTTATTTCGGAGATGGGTTTAGTTATGTAGCATCTGTTTATCCGATCCAATACTGTGAAACTATCGGGAGTTACGTAAATTCGAGCCACTTCCAAAAGAACATTGACAGATACCCAGATAAAAGAATCCTTTCGCATTTGTATATTCATTATCATGGATTGGGAGTTTGACCCATCTGAATAGGAAACCTTCGAATTTATAACCACATCCGAAAAATCCACTTCATATTTTTTAAGGCTGTCAACCACACCTTTTGGGTATTTATTCAAATGGGTACTACAACTTGCTTTGGGTTTTCGCGATTTGCAGCCAAAAGCAATAACAGAAATTGCAGTAATAAAAAGTATTAGTATTCTATTAGACATATCAGTTCGTCTGTTTTTGATAAGATGCTTCTATTGAATCGGCTTCGGCATTTTTGTTCAATTTTCTCAGGCAAGCCACATAATGATTTTTCACTTCTTCATCTTGTTTTAATTGTTCAAAAGCCAATTTTAGTGCCACTTCGGCTTCGGAATATTTTTGCATTTGAAACAAAACCCAACCTTTAGTATCTACGTAAGTTGGTCTTGATGGGCTAAGTTTTATGGCCTTTTCTATCATTTCCAAGGCCTTGTCCAAACGCTCATTTTGTTCGGATAAATAATAAGCATAATTGTTTAAAGCCAAGTGGTCGTTGGGGTTTATTTCTAAAATTTCATCATAAGTGGCAAAACAATCACTAAATTTTTTCTGGTCATAATATGAGTCAGCAATGGTGGCTAATAAATCGGTTTTGTCGTTTTTCAATATGGCTATTTCAAGCCCGCTTTGAGCTGTTTCAATGGCTTTTTCGTAGTTTTTAATTTTATAGTTGGCAAAGGAGTTTACAATATATAGAAAGGCTTGATTCGGAAAATATTCTAATGCGTTTTCAGAATCTTCTGCGAGCCATTCATTATTTTTTGCTTCGTCGTCAAGGCTGAGCAGTTTTCGCCAAAATTCTATATCCGCAGGATTAATCGATGTGGCTTTTTGGAGACTTTTGCGAGCATTTTCAATTTGGCCAACTGCATGAAAAACGTCACCTTGAGCCAAATAGGCTTTGTCGTTTGTATTGTGTACATCCACCAAGCTCTGGGTAAGTTGTAGAGCTAATTTTTGCGTTTTTTCATCGGTTTTTATTTGGGGGAAAAAACCGGAGACCACGAATAGTTTCCAATCTACAGAAACCTCGTAATCATTAAAAGCCATTTGCAAATAATATTGATTGCTGTCCGGTTTTCCTTCTTTTTTATAAATAGATGCCAAGCTTTTGGCAGCAAAGCCATTGTTTGGTTTTAGAGATAGTATGCTATACAGAATTTCTTTGCCTTTTTCAATTTGGTTATTCTCCAAAAGCAAATCTGCCAACAATACTTTGTGTTCTATCTCGTCCGGATATTGAGCCACCAACTTTTCTACCCACTCTATTCCCTTTTCGGGCTTTCCAAGTTCAGCATATAGTCGCACCAATACATTTGCTCCTTCGGGTTCCAATCCAAACTTATCAAGGTATTTTTCAAACCAAGTTGTCGCACTTTTAAAATCACCCATATTGATGTATTGATTTCCCAGTTCGATGTACAATTCTTCCCGATTTTCGTCATTTTTGAGCATATTTTCATAGACAGCGGCAGATTTAAGGAAATCTCCCGACTGGTTGTATAAATCAGCTAATTGTTTTGAATACCAGTAATTGTATGTCTTGTTGGTTTTGAGAGCTTTTTCTGCCCAATAAATAGCATCATGAAAATTTCCCATCATAGCCTTTGTCGAAGCAATTTCATACATAGTTTCGTGGCTCTCAGGTTTGTGTTTTAAAGCATCCAAAAAATCAGCTACTGCCTTGTCGTATTCTCCTAATACTTTGTGTTTGGCCGCACTAAAATATTTGTCTTTAAAATCCTTTTCTTTTCCAGAAGTAATATCCGAAGCAGGTGTATTTTTTCTTGAACCACAAGAAAACAGTATGCTTAACATACCAAAAATCAACAAACTTCGGAATACATTTTTCATTAATTTATTTTAACAGTACTATAATCGCTTAAGCTCAATTGGTTGGCTTTACCATCATACGTTACATGATTTCCAATCATTGAGTTTTCAAACATCGCATTTTCTATCGTACATTCACTTTGGATAATGCTGTTGCTAATAACGGAATTGTTAACGACAGTATTGCTGCCAATAGAAACGTAAGGGCCTATTTTTGAGTTATTCAACACCACATTTTCGCCAATAAAGCATGGCTCAACTATCTCCGAATTATTTTTTTTGAGATTGTTAGAAATAAGTTTTTCGCCATTGGCATTGGCCAACACGCGTTGATTGGTATGTACGGTGGCATTTTTATTTCCGCAATCCATCCATTCTATAACCTCTCCAGGAACAAATTTTAGTCCGTCGTTTTTCATGTTTTCCAAAGCATTGGTAAGCTGGTATTCTCCTTTTTCCATGATTTTATTGTCGAGCAAATGTTCAATTTCTCGTTTTAGTCTGTTTCCATCTTTAAAATAATAAATGCCAATAATGGCCAAATCAGAAACAAACTCTTCCGGTTTTTCGACAAAATCAGTAATTACATTGTTTTCGTCTAATTTTACTACTCCAAAAGCTCGAGGATCGGCTACTTTTTGTACCCAAATCACACCATCGTTTTCAGGGTCTATCTTAAAATCGGCTCGAAAAAGGGTATCGGCAAAGGCCACTATCACATTATTATTCAAAATGTCTTTGGCCGTATAGACAGCATGTGCCGTTCCTAAGGCTTCTTCTTGGTAGCATATATGCCCTTTTGCACCCAACGACTCGGCAATTGCAATCAGATTTGGTTCAACGGCTTTTTCAAAGTTTGGAGATATGATAAAGGCAATATTTTCAATTTGTTCGTTGCAAACTTTGGCAATATCCTCAACCAAACGCTGCACAATAGGCTTGCCAGCAATGGGCAGCAATGGCTTTGGAGTGGTCAATGTGTGCGGCCTCATTCTTTTTCCCATGCCGGCCATCGGAACAATAATGTTCATGCTTTTTCTTCTCTTTTTGTTTTCCTAATTTTTTCCGGTGCTTCCATATCCTCCAGCACCACGTGAGGTTTCACTGATTTGGTTGGTTTCTTTCAGTTTTATTTTTTTGTATTTCGATACTATCATTTGAGCAATACGCTCTCCTTTTTTTAGTTCAAAATCGTTTTCACCTAAGTTAATAAGCAATACTTTAATCTCGCCCCTATAGTCTGCATCAATAGTGCCTGGGCTGTTTAAAACAGTTATTCCATGCTTTAATGCAAGACCACTTCGCGGCCGTATTTGTGCCTCAAAACCCTGAGGTAATTCCATAAAAAGTCCTGTGCAAATTAATTGGCGTTGCAAGGGTTTTAATATTGCCGATTCGTTGGCACGCAAATCCACTCCGGCTGATTGTTCAGTCTCGTGTTTTGGTAACTCGAAATCGGTGGTATTTACAACTTTTATTTCCAACATATCACGTGGCAAACTTACGGTTTTTCGTCGGACGTTCAATAAGATAGGTTAAAACGATAAAACTGCCGAGACATAGGATTGACCAAATGATTTGCGGAACGTTTGAGATTGAACTTAAACCAAGAAAAATGAAGTAAAGTGCAGTTGCTAAAATGATATAAAACCCGTTAATCTTAAGGTTGTATGGTATTGGGTAGTGTTTTTGACCCAAGGTATAACTCCAAACCATCATACCAAAATAAACCAATAGCGTGGCAATGGCCGAACCCAGAATGCCTATAACCGGAATTAGTACTACGTTAAGAACGATTGTGCCGACTGCTCCCCCCACGGATATGTATGACCCAATTCGCATTTTGTTGTTGAGTTTATACCAAATATTAAGGTTGTACATAATGCCCAAAAATAGGTTGGCATACAGCAATATTGGCGTAAGATATGCCGAATATTGGTGTTCAAAATATCCTTTTCGCCGAATAAAAATTGGGCCAATTTGTGGCAATGTCACCAATGTTAACAGCAGTAAAAAGCACATGGCCAACACAAAATAATGCATCACTTTGGCATAAATTCTTTGAGGATTTTCGTTTTTTGATTGTTCGAAAAAAAAAGGCTCGGCGGCAAATTTGAAGCTCTGTACAAAAATGGTCATAAACATGGCCAATTTATAAAAAGCACTATACACACCCACTTCGTAGTCCGAAATGTCGTTTGCCAACATTTTTTTGAGCAGCAGTCGGTCGATGGTTTCGTTTACAATTCCGGCCAAACCAATCAGAATGAGAGGTCTTCCATATATCCACAGCTTATGCCAAAGTTCTTTGTCAAACCCCATTTTCATGGGTTTCCAATAGGGCAATAGCATTAAAAATGAGACTAAACTGGCTAACAAGTTACTGACGATAATGTAACCAATTCCAAAGTCGTGATTGTACCATGTAAAATTATACCCTTTTTTTATCAGCCACGGAATGGCTACCAAAAACAACAAATTGAATCCAACGTTTACTCCAATGTTTACCAACCGAACAACACCAAATTTTACAGGCATTTTTTTGTATCGAAGCCAAGCCAATGGCAGGTTTGAAAGCGTGTCTAAGGCTAAGATAAAAACAAAGATTATTACAAAATTAGTTTGTTGCGGATACTCCAAAAATCTGGCAATTTGATGTTGAAAGGTCAAACCCAACAACACAAAAAAGGCTGTAGAAACCAAAAGTGAAATTTGGCCGGTGGCAAATACCTTCTCGGGGTTTTCATCTCTCGAAAAATTGAAAAAGGCTGTTTCCATGCCATACATCAACACCACAATAACAAACGAAACGGCGGCATAATAAACGGATAGATTGCCATATTCGGCCTCGGTAAAAAAACCGGTATAAAGCGGAACCAACAAAAAATTGATGAGCCTGCCCATTGTATGGGTTATGCCATAAATGGCCGTTTCTGAAGCCAGTTTTTTCAGCAAATTGTTTTGCAAACTCATAAACCGCCAAAGGTAATTGTTGAAATGTCTATTAGGCCAAAAATTTGAATTGCATTATAAACCATAGCCGACCAATGTCACAAAATTTTAGACGGTGGTTTTTTGAACCATTAAGAAATTAAGTTAATTCAGACTTTGCTGAATAGGCTTAATGTACCTCAATTTCTTAATGGTTTATCATTTCCTTTCATAATGACCTATCCCCTCACATAAACGGAATAGGTATAAACGATTTTCTTTTCTTTGCCGGGTTCTAAATCAATTGTCCACTTTACATTGTTGGAAGCATTAAATGAGCTGTAGTTTGCATTTTGTGATGTCTCCCATTTGGTATCGCTGTCATCTAATTGGCCAAAGATGTTTCGTTTTATCTCCATGTGTGCAGTAGTGCTTTTATAGCTTTTTACGGTAATGGTTGATTGCACTTTTATCTCCACGTATCTGGCATTGTTAAACGTTTTGGTTTTGTCTGTCCTCTGAATTTCCTTTTCCTCTTCTTTTATTTCTATATCTGGAGCGTTTGAAATAGTTATGTAGGAACAATTCTTTTTGGCGGTATATTCAAGTTTGGAGGTTGCCAACGCCTGCTCTGTTTCACCCACTTTTTTGGTAACCATTATCAATCCGGAGGTTAGCGGATTATCTGTTTCGTTCCACATTTTTATTTGATGATAGGTTTGAACACCAAGGGTTGAGTTTTCATATTTAAAAATTTGATTGTATGCGTTTACGGCATTATTGGCCGTCAAGTCGCAGACATATTTGTGTTCAATTCTGGTTTTATCATGAAAAATTGGGATGTGCATTCGCTCGCCTTTGTCAATCGAAATATTTTTCAAATCAAAAAAATATAAGTCTTCTACTCCTTCGGCTTCCGAACCAACCTGCATGTTTCCAGCTTCTGAATCGTCGCTATCATAAAACGAGGCTGAATTATTGAAAAAACCGCTTCCATTATTAAATCGAGCAAACGTGGGGCTGTATGGTGCAAAACCCAACAAATCACTTAATTGGGTGGTAGTGTAAAAACTGGGGCTACCCACCACCAGTTTCATATTTGCATTTTCTATCTTTTCTGCATCGTTGGTTATCGAGGCTTTCAAAAATATTTGTGCCTCGGTTTCACTAAGCAGTTTTAGTTCATACATGGGTGTCCAGTTAAATCCGGTTGAAAGATACATGGCATCGAGCTTTTGTTCGGCTTTATTTTCTTTAAATTTCACCGATATCACGTTGTCTGTTGTGGTTTCGCTATAAGTGGTACTGAGGTTTCCGCTTATAGCAACCCACGCAATTTGATCCTCTCGAATCAAATGAAATTTATCTCCAGATTTGATAACAGCCACGCTGCCGTTAACATATTTTTTTGTTTCATAAATAATTCCTTCGATGCTTTTTGTGGTTGCATTTTCTAAATTTTTCAAAAAAACCTCAGCTTTTTTGCCTTCGTTAGCCATAAGCAAATCAAAAAAAGAAACCCACTCTGTTGGTGTTGAAACCGAATCTTGCTTGCTGCTAATCATTTGAATGGTTCCGGTAGGGCTGGCAAACCAAAAAGTGCCATACACGGCTTGTGGCATTTCTTTTGCCCACCGATAGGTGTTGGCGGGAGTCTTGACGGTTCCCGATTTTTGGATAAAAGCCGTTCCATTTTTAAAAATAGTTATGTTGTTTGTTTTGAGTTGAGCGAAACCAAAATTAGCCAACAAGCCAAGCAGAGATGCCATCAGGAAACTTTTCATTTTTTTATTATTTATGGTTCAAAAATAGGCGGAATAAAAAAAATTAGGTCTCCGAATACTCATAGATAATGCCCGATAACTAAATTAAAACTGAGAAGTATTTACCGTTGTATTAAACTATAACCCCTTATTTTGCGGCAATGGCTCTTGTCTATTTAAAACATTCGGAAATTGACAAAACGAAATGGGATAATTGCATTGAAAATGCACCCAACTCAATGCCGTATGCATTGAGTTGGTATTTAGACATAGTTGCCAAGAAACAATGGGATGCACTGATTCTAAATGATTATGAAGCAGTTATGCCGTTGCCGTTTAACAACAAATTATTTGGCTTTAGCCAAATTTATCGACCCATATTAACCCAACAATTGGGGGTTTTTGGCCAATTTTCGGTGCAGGAGTTAAGTGTGTTTTTTGATAACATTCCTAACAACTTTAAACTGATTCGATACCCCATTAATTACAAAAATTCAAATATTTCATCCGAAACAAAAACCAATTTGGTGTTGGATTTATTACCAAATTTTGAGTTGGTTAAATCTAATTTTAGTCATGGATTGAAAATGGCTCTCATTAAATATTCATACCAGATATCCGAAACCGGGGATACAGACAAGTTGATTGAAATGTATAAAACCGAGCTGGAAAACACGGTTAAATTTGGGAAAGAAAACTATGCTTTGGCCAAAAAATTGTTCAGTGAAATTATTCGAAGAGAAATGGGAAAGATATACCAATTAACAGTGGAAGATAAAACCGTGGCAATGGCCTTTATTCTAAGTCATAATAATAGGCATATTAATCTTTTTTCAATCAGCAGATACAAAAAGCAATACCGCGACAGCATGGGTTTTTTGTTGGCCAAAATTATAGAAAAAAAATGCTACCAAATGGCATTTTTTGATTTTGAAGGTTCTGAAATTGACGGAATTAAAAAGTTCTTTTTGAGTTTTGGAGCAACTCCGCAACCCTATTATTTTTATACGAAAAACACCTTGCCATTTTGGCTAAAGTGGCTTAGGTCTTAGGCAGGCTGATATCTTTTAAAATCATTTGCCAACCAAAATCGAGCCTGAAAATAATGGGGTTCGTTGCATTATCCCATATCCAAAGTTTGAAATCTTTATTCATGGTGTCTTCCAAATAAATGGCCTTAAATTCTTCCAATTTTCCATCTACGTTGCACATAAATGTTTGGGTTTCTTTCCATTTGAAAACGGTTTCATTCTTTACCAATCCCTGTCTAAAAGACAATGTGGTGGTGGAGTCTTGTTTTATTTCACTAAAATTTTTTTGACTAATCCAAAGTGAAAGAGTCTTGGTTTGATTTTTATCTTCTCCGTCAAAATGATTATCCAACTCAGAGGCCGAGTCCATGGCCATAGGTGTGATGTTTATTTTGCCCGAAAAATCTGTACCGCTTATAGCATAGTTTAAAACAGTGTATGCACTTCGAGACACAACCGTATGCGTTATTTGGGTAGCCTGCTGATTGGCAATGAAATTGTAGGTAAGAGCCATGCCATTTTCGATACTACCAATATTTTTGACTGATTTGCACGAAGACAAAATGATAACAGCAACCAATGCAAAAGTATAAACGACACGCACGGGACAAATATCTATTGAAAAAATGAATTAAAACCTCATTTTACTTTTCATTGTTTGAAATTGGGGCCAAATGTTTAGCCAAAAAATGCTCCATTGTTTCATAAAACTCAAAGCGGTTTTCTTCATTTCTAAAACCATGGCCTTCATTTTCTTTGAGCATATATTCTACGTCCACTCCTCGGTCTCTTAATGCTTTTACCATTTGGTCGCTTTCAGATTGTTTCACTCTCGGATCTTTTGCACCCTGCACTACCAGCAACGGAGTTTTTATCTGATCGGCATGCAAAGAAGGAGAATATCGGTCCAGCATTTCTTTGTCTTTTTCCGGATGACCTACCATTTCATACATCATTTCTCGGTAGGGTTCCCAATAGGGTGGTATGGTTTGCAAAAAGGTGGTAAGATTGCTCACCCCAACATAGTCTATGGCACAGGCATACAAATCGGGAGTATAGGTAACTCCTGCTAAGGTGGCATATCCGCCATAACTGCCTCCATAAATGGCAATTCTGTTTTGATCGGCTATTCCTTTACCAACAATGTATCGCACACCATCGCTTATATCGTTTTGCATTGCCTGACCCCACTGTTTGAAGGAGGCTTCCCAAAATTGTTTGCCATAAGAAGTACTTCCCCTAAAATTCATCTGCAACACTGCATAGCCTCTATTGGCTAAAAATTGAACTTCCGGATTAAACCCCCAAACATCTCTTGCCCAGGGTCCACCGTGTGGGTTAATTACAACGGGTAGGTTTTTGGCAGGCTTGCCTTTTGGTAGGGTTAAATACCCATGTATGGTTAACCCATCTCGACTTTGATAGGTAATTGGCCTCATTTCTGATAAATTTTCTGGCAAAAGCCAGGGACTCACATCGTCTATTTTGATTAACCTATTTCCGTTGGTTTCAAATAAATAATAGCTACCCATTGTTCGGTCGCTCATGGTTCTAACCAAATATTTGGTTTCTTCTTCATTTGTAGAGGTTAGGTATATCTCCACATCATGAAGTTCTTTTTTGATGGATTTGTAGATATTATCAACTTGTGGGTCAAAGCCACTGCGTTCGTATTTTTCGCCTAACCAAAAAACACTTGTCAATACCTTTCTTTTTTTAGAGTATGCCGCACCACTAATATCGTATTTAGGGTGTTTGTATATTTCGGCTATTTCCTTTTTGGCGGACAAGTCATACTTTACCAACGAAAGTTTGTCTCTGCCAATGTTTGATAAGGCAAAAACTACTGTTGTGTCGTAAAAATCAAAGAATTGCGGGCTAAAACTTTCTTTAAAGTTGGTGGTCATCACAGTATCCCATGGGCTTGTTTCAGTAGGTCTATGAAGTAGTGTTTGGTTTACACCATCCGTGGTAATAGCTATTCTAAGTTTTCCCTCCTGATCTGTCATCCACGAGGAAATATTTCCCGGGTTTTCGGCAATGAGGGTCAAATTTCCACTGACAACGTTGAGTCTATAAGCATCAAAAAGTTGTGGGTTTCTTTTGTTTAATCCAATTATTACATTTTCTGGGTCATCCTTTAGTTTGTCAATTATTTCCGTTTTCACTCCCTCAAACTGAGTATAAGCCACCACATTTCCGCTGTCTATACCGGTGCCAAACAACGCATAATTTTCATCACCCGCATTGTCTTTCATAAACAAGATTCGATTATTTCCCTTCCAAATAAACCCCGCAATGTCTCTTAGGGTTTCTGATGTAAGTTGTTTTGCAGCTGTATCATCGGTGCTTTGCACAAAAACATTTAACCGAGAATTTACAGGAGCCAGGTAGGCCAATTTGCTCCCATCAGGCGATAGGCTATATCCTGTTTTTTGAGGGTTTCTAAAAAAATCTTTAATGGAAATTTGGGGTACTTCTTTTGAATTATCTTTATTCATAAAACACGAACTGAGGCCTAAAAACGCTATTAACAAAATGAAAAGCAAATGTTTCATTGTACTTTTTTGTGGCAATATTAAAACCTTTGAATTTAGAATTAATGACATCCAAGAATTATATGCTTTGTCATATTTGAAATTGATAGTAACGTGTTTTCTTGCAATTGAAACAAAATTTGATAACTTTTGCAAAAAGTTTTTATTATGAAATTGAAAATTACAACTCTTATTTTGGCATCGGTAGCCTTCTTTTCTGCTTGCGATGAGTTAAACATTGTAAACTATGATTTGAATTTTGCCACCGCCGCAATAACCATAAAATCAACCACTGTAGCGGATACAACCTATACGCTTGAATCGGAGGCTATTAATCCAAAAGCTGAACTTGAAAACAATGGAATCAGCTCCGATGTTTTAAAAGAGGCCACCATTAAATCGGCAAGAATTGATTTGGTGAGTCCCGAAACAGGAAACTTTGATTGGGCAAAAGGGGCAACTATTAAGGTGTCTGCCGATGGACAACCGCTTATGGAAATTGCCAAAGTAGAAGATATTCCCGAAGGGTTAAAATCGTTTGAAATTTCTACATTGGACATTGATTTGCTGCCCTACTTGAAAGCAGGCGAGTTTAAATTGTTTTTGGAAGGCACAACCGACCAACAAATTTTGGTAGATCATGAAGTTACCATTACGGTTGTGTTCAATGTTTCAATTTAATTTTTGAGGTTATAAAAAAAAAAGGGGGTCGGCTATGCCGACCCCCTTTTTTATTGAATAATCAGTGGGATTCGAAAGATGTTGTCATCCCGTTGTAGTTCTAAAATAACAAATTTTGAAGTGCCTTTCAGGGTAACTTCCATTCGATTATCATTCTTGATAACCTCAAAGTCTAATTTTTGTCCGAGCAGGTTGAACACGGCTATTGCCTCTATTTCTTTTTCACTCTCCACATAAAAAACGCCATTTGATGGATTTGGATAGACCTGAATGTTGGATAATTTTAGGTCGTCAAATCCAACAAAATCAATGGCAATTGAGTCGCGAATGGTGCCGCAGCCGTTGGTAATATCCACCCAATAAATGCCTTTTTTGGTTACCGTAATGGTGCGGCTGGTTTGTCCGGTACTCCATAAATATTTTGCTCCCGGATTTTGGGCATTCAACACCGTGGAAGTAATGTTTTTAAACACCGTGTCGCCACTAAACGGAGGAGTGGGGTAGCTTCGTTCGGTCACGTTGGTAGAATAGTAGCCTGTTCCGCAAAAATTCTGAACAAACACATTGTAGGTATTGGCCGAATCAATTTTAATACGTTGTGTTTTTTGTCCCTTTCCATCCCATTTATAGGTGGCCTCGATGCCCACATTTCCGGCATCCAAATAA
The DNA here is from genome assembly GCA_020635395.1 of Flavobacteriales bacterium. NCBI lineage: Bacteria > Pseudomonadati > Bacteroidota > Flavobacteriia > Flavobacteriales > Flavobacteriales bacterium. The sequence goes on along the minus strand of JACJZV010000002.1, from coordinate 399,246 downwards.
AATTCGTCACCACACATAAACGTGTCCTTTGGCAGTTGGTTTTTGGGCGATACCAAGTGTTTTAAATGTATGGTGTCTATGGCTATGCCACATTTGTTGGTGGCCTTGGCCCATACGGTGTTTGGTGCAAAAACGGTAACCGATTCATCGGTGCTTCCATTCCACCACTGGTACTCCACTTTTTCGTTGGTGGCACTCAAAAAAATGCTTTTGCCGTTGCACAAAATGGTGTCGTTTCCAAAATTGATTTTGGGTGTTTTAAATTTCTCGGTAATAACCACAGAATCTTTAGCTATGCCACATTCATTGTTTGCTGTTACAACATATTTGCCAATTTTTGAAACAGAAATAACCGAATCACTACTGCCGGTTGACCACAAAAACTGAGAAGTCGGAATGGGGTTCGACAAAAAACTATGCACCATTAGCGGACTTTCGTCGCACAAAAAATCTTGGTTGTTGGCTACATGCAACTGGGGCTTGTCTGCTTCTACAACCAAGGTGCTGTCCAACACCAAACCACAGGTATTTTCTACCGAAACCCGATACAAACCCGACTGATGAATGACTAAATCATTGCCGCCAACCACATTGTTCCATTTTATTATTTCGGGGTCGAACGTGTATTTGTTCATTACTTCTACCGAAATGGTGTCGGCAATGGGTTTGCAAAACATGGCCATTGCCTCAACCATAATCTTGGGTGGTTCGGCACGGTACGTGGTTTTAATATCAAAATAAAAACAACCCGAATTGGGTGTAGCCTTTAAGGCAAATTGCTTTTGGGTTTCGGCATATTTAACAAAATACTCAGCGTTTTCTACCCCATTATTCCATTGAAACAGTTTAAAACCACCCGACGAATAAAGGTCTTGTGCCAGTTTTAAACTGTCGTTTAAACAAACCACTCCTGTTTTGTTTGCAAACAGTTCGGAGATGGAGGTATTGGTGGTAATGGTATCCATATAAACCGTTTTGCACCCGTAAACATTGGAAATGGTGTGCCTTACAAAATAGGTTCCGGCTTTGCGGATATACACCGTATCACTTTGCTGAGTGCTGGTATTTAGCTTTGATTTTACAAAATAGGCTACATCGGTGTTGGCCACCATACCCGCACTATTCAACACTTCCCATTGATATTTGGCTGGATAGGAAAAAGTACTTTCCGGAGTTGATTTCACCACAAAATCATTACAGCCCAGTGCCTCCACCGAAGTGACAGACCGAGCTTTTGGATGCACATAAATCAAAACAGGTCGGGCAGCGTATAGATAAAGTGCACACGCATTGTTTTGCACGTAGGGCGTAAAAAAATACGCATCGGTTTTGGCCATTCCCTCGGCGGGTGTCCAAGTAAATTGAAGGGAATCTCGGTTGTTGGTATAACCATTGAGTTGTTTGTAGCTTGCTCCGGCAATGATGTTGTAGATTTTAAAATCAGACAGTGAATCAATCGTTGTAGCACCCGTAAATGAAGGATTATACGCAGCAATGTTAAAATTTAGTGTTTCCCCCTCGCAAACATGGTGTTCGAATATGCCAGAAAGATGGGGAGCATAAGTTGATGCGTACTTAATTTGAGCCAAACTCTCCGTAATGAACTGACTTACCAAATGCATCTGACCAGATGAATCTTTTTTCCATTGGTTAACTTCAATAACAATAATACTATTGGAAGTTGTTTGCGGGTTTACAGCCAACAACCCGGTTTTGTTGTTAAACGAAAACCCAATGACAGGTTGGCTATTTACTTCACTGTCCGGATATTTATATTTTAAATGGTAATACCCCTCAATTGGAGTTTGGGTGGTGTAGGGTATTTTCTGTGTGTAACCCGATCGAGGTTCTACCAACGCATACGAAATGGAGTCGGCATTGTTTGTCGCCGCATAGGTGTGGAGCAAATCTAGTCCGGAGAATGCATAAAGTAGCGGCTTGTTCTCCATTGTTGGGCTGGAAACATCACCCAATGAAGGATCTAATTTGGCGTAAACATAAAAATTGGAATTAGCCGAACCATTGGTAATCGTGGAATTTCTACAGCAATAGCCGTATTCAAAAATAATAGGCTTCCCACTTTTAAAAAAAGTATCGTATGTGGTGTTTTTAAAGTCCACGGTGTCTTTGTATATATGTTGTTCGACGCCCGGACTTGTTGACTTGTTTGGAGGATTGCATGGTTTTGATGTTGTAGGACATAACGGCGTAATATCTTCTATAGAAGAAACGTACATATTTCGGGATTTGGAAAAGTTGGTATTTTCAATAGCAATTCGGTAGGAAGCCGAATTGCTCATGGATAATCCAGAACATTGTCTATAAAAAATTAAGGAAACTTCATACTTGGAATTTCCAAGGTGTTTGTAGGTAATGTGGCCACCGACTGGCGTGGCAGCAAACAATTCAAGGCAAGCAGTGGCAAGTAGCCATACAATCAGTAAAGTTTTTTTCATATTCAAATATAATTATCTGTAAGTTAAATCCCCAAAAGTTATTTTTCCAAAAGCTATACAAACTCGTCATTTGCCGTTCAAAAAATACAAAATGTACCCGTTGAGCTTTTTATACCGACCATGTTCGTCTCTTCTTTAGGGTTTTGTTATTGTATGATTATCGGAATTCGCACAGCGGAGTCGGCTTGCCACAGTTCAACAATCACAAAATTTACGTTATCAACAAGTTCAATCGTTGTTCTATTTCCTATTGCCTTTTTTTCAAAATCCAGTTTTCTTCCAAATAAATCATAGATGTTTATTTTTTCAATTCCAAAAACACTCTCCACATAAAAAACGCCATTTGATGGATTTGGATAAACCTGAATGTTGGATAATTTTAGGTCGTCAAATCCAACAAAATCAATGGCAATTGAGTCGCGAATGGGGCCGCAGCCGTTGGTAATATCCACCCAATAAATGCCTTTTTTGGTTACCGTAATGGTGCGTGTAGTTTGTCCGGTACTCCATAAATATTTTGCTCCCGGATTTTGGGCATTCAACACCGTGGAAGTAATGTTTTTAAACACCGTGTCGCCACTAAACGGAGGAGTGGGGTAGCTTCGTTCGGTCACGTTGGTAGAATAGTAGCCTGTTCCGCAAAAATTCTGAACAAACACACTGTAGGTATTGGCCGAATCAATTTTGATGCGTTGAGTTTTTTGACCCTTTCCATCCCATTTATAGGTGGCCTCGATGCCCACATTTCCCGCATCCAAATAAAATTCGTCACCACACATAAACGTGTCCTTTGGCAGTTGGTTTTTGGGCGATACCAAGTGTTTTAAATGTATGGTGTCTATGGCTATGCCACATTTGTTGGTGGCCTTGGCCCATACGGTGTTTGGTGCAAAAACGGTAACCGATTCATCGGTGCTTCCATTCCACCACTGGTACTCCACTTTTTCGTTGGTGGCACTCAAAAAAATGCTTTTGCCGTTGCACAAAATGGTGTCGTTTCCAAAATTGATTTTGGGTGTTTTAAATTTCTCGGTAATAACCACAGAATCTTTAGCTATGCCACATTCATTGTTTGCTGTTACAACATATTTGCCAATTTTTGAAACAGAAATAACCGAATCACTACTGCCGGTTGACCACAAAAACTGAGAAGTCGGAATGGGGTTCGACAAAAAACTATGCACCATTAGCGGACTTTCGTCGCACAAAAAATCTTGGTTGTTGGCTACATGCAACTGGGGCTTGTCTGCTTCTACAACCAAGGTGCTGTCCAACACCAAACCACAGGTATTTTCTACCGAAACCCGATACAAACCCGACTGATGAATGACTAAATCATTGCCGCCAACCACATTGTTCCATTTTATTATTTCGGGGTCGAACGTGTATTTGTTCATTACTTCTACCGAAATGGTGTCGGCAATGGGTTTGCAAAACATGGCCATTGCCTCAACCATAATCTTGGGTGGTTCGGCACGGTACGTGGTTTTAATATCAAAATAAAAACAACCCGAATTGGGTGTAGCCTTTAAGGCAAATTGCTTTTGGGTTTCGGCATATTTAACAAAATACTCAGCGTTTTCTACCCCATTATTCCATTGAAACAGTTTAAAACCACCCGACGAATAAAGGTCTTGTGCCAGTTTTAAACTGTCGTTTAAACAAACCACTCCTATTTTGTTTACAAACAGTTCGGAGATGGAGGTATTGGTGGTAATGGTATCCATATAAACCGTTTTGCACCCGTAAACATTGGAAATGGTGTGCCTTACAAAATAGGTTCCGGCTTTGCGGATATACACCGTATCACTTTGCTGAGTGCTGGTATTTAGCTTTGATTTTACAAAATAAGCTACATCGGAGTTTGCCACCATGCCCGCACTATTCAATACTTCCCATTGATATTTGGCCGGGTAAGAAAAAGTACTTTCCGGAGTTGATTTCACCACAAAATCATTGCAGCCCAGTGCCTCCACCGAAGTGACAGACCGAGCTTTTGGATGCACATAAATCAAAACAGGTCGGGCAGCGTATAGATAAAGTGCACACGCATTGTTTTGCACGTAGGGTGTAAAAAAATACGCATCGGTTTTGGCCATTCCCTCGGCGGGTGTCCAAGTAAATTGAAGGGAATCTCGGTTGTTGGTATAACCATTGAGCTGTTTGTAGCTCGCTCCGGCAATGATGTTGTAGATTTTAAAATCAGACAGTGAATCAATCGTTGTAGCACCCGTAAATGAAGGATTATACGCAGCAATGTTAAAATTTAATGTTTCCCCCTCGCACACATGGTGTTCAAAGGTGCCGGAGAGCTGAGGTGAGTAGGTAGAAGGATATTCTACTTCGACCACATTTTCATTAATAAATCTACTTACCAAACGCATAGTTCCAGTTGAGTCTTTTTTCCATTGGCTAATTTCTACTACCACAACACTTTTGGACGATGTTGCTGGATTTACAGCCAACACTCCGGTTTTTTTATCAAAATAAAAGCCAATGACTGGTCTAACATTAATCTCACTGTCCGGGTATTTCCACTTTAACTGATAAAACCCTTCAATAGGTGTTTGAGTGGAATATGAAATTACGGATGTGTAATTATATCTTGGCGGAACAATGGCATAAGAGATAGAATCGGCATGGTTGGTAACCGAATATGTGTGTATTAAATCTTGTCCGATAAATCCACGAATTAAGGGAGGGGCGAGCAATTCAGGACTAGAAATATTTCCTAAAGATGGGTCAAGTTTAGCGTATAAATACAAACTAGCCGAACTTGTAAGATTCGTAATGTTTCCCGGTCGGCTAAATCCAAAATATTGAAATAAAATAGGGCTACCACTCTTAAAAAAAACCGAATAGGTCGAATTTTTAAAGTCAATCGTATCTAAGTAAGTGATTAGTTCTATCCCGTTACTTGCTTGGTAGGTGCCAGCTGGATAGCAGGATTTATACTTTGAACATGATTGAGAGATGTTTTCTATAGATGAGAGTGGTACTCTTTCCGTAACACCATACCCACTATTCTCAATGGTTATTTTGTATTGCTCTTCGCTTGTTGGGGCATACGAAATGCAATTTCGATAAAATTTTAAAGAGATTTGATATACGGAATCGCCCAAGTGCCGATAAGAAACATAACCACCGGGTGGTCCGGCAACAGATTCAAGGCAAGCAGCGGCAAGTAGCCACACAATCAGTAAAGTTTTTTTCATATTCGAATATAACATAGTTGCGGCAATATGTTTATGAAAAAGGCTGCCTGAACGCGATTAATTATTTTTTTATAAATGAAAAGTAGAAGTAAGACAGTTTCACATGCGGGCAGCCAATTACAAACATTTAAAAAGCAGCATTTTCTAACTTACACTTCTATGACACATGGACTTGCAGCTTCGTTGCACGGTGATGGAAAAAATGTTGGAATTGTTTTTTCATTTAAAATGGAGGTTATGTCAATGAAATAATTGGTTGAGCTTTATTAAACACAAACAGCCTCTGAAGAGGCTGCATGAGTCCAGACATTGTCGTAACGCTATCTAATGCGAAGTTACAATTACTTCGTGATTTATATTATTCTGTGGTTTAGGTTACTTCAAAAAAGGCTACCCAAACTGCTTTACAACGTCAACCAACTCATGGGCTTGAAGTACTCCGCTTTGTCGCCACACTTGTTTGCCATCTTTAAAAAGAATCATGGTGGGTACGCTTCGCACAGAGAAGGCTCCGGCCAGTTGTTGGTTGCGGTCAACATCTATTTTGATAATTTTTACCTCGTCCGCCAGTTGGTCTTTTACCTGCTTTAAAATGGGAGCCAGCATTTTGCACGGGCCGCACCACTCAGCCGAAAAATCAACAAGCACGGGTTTATCACTTTTTATGAGGTCTTGAAAACTCGACATAGTTCAACATTTTTTACACCTAAAACACCGATTGTCAAATAGGGTTTTCCTGATTTTTATCAACGACGAAGTGCATCGGCTTTTTGCCATGGGCCACCATTGTATGCCTCAATGCCGTTTCGCTTTAGCAGGGCTGCTGCTCCGGCACTTCGCATGCCACTGGCACAACACGTTATAACGGGTTTGTCCCATTTTTTAATCATGTCAATTTTCTTTTGCAATTGATCCAACGGAATGTTTTTCGAACCTTTTCCGTGTCCACCGTTGTATTCTCCCGGAGTTCTAACATCCAAAATGATTGCTCCGTCGGCCACTTTTTGTTTTAAATCAACACCAGAGCCAAATAATTTTTTAATAAATCCAAACATGCTGCAAAGGAAATTGATATTTGCCGAATGAAAAACGAAATGCAATTGTTTAAATCAATTGCCGGATAGATTTTATTGAATATTGAATTATGACAAAATTTGACATTGTAGAACAACTGAAAATAAAGGTAAAACAAGATTTGAACGAACTGAAAAAAGCTTATGAAGATGTGAACGAAAGCATGGGTAGTGAAGAAAAAAACTCATCGGGTGACAAATTTGAAACGGCCAGAGAAATGGCTCAGCAAGAATTGTCGCAAATAGAAAACCGCATAAAACAGGCAAAACAGCAAGCCGGTATTTTAAACACAGTGCGGCCCGATGTGATGTGCGATTTGGGACAAATTGGTGCTTTGGTAGAAACCGACAGCAAATATTTTTACATACTTTCCAGTTTGGGCAAAGTGCAGGTAGGCAACAAAGAGGTTCTTACCATTTCGGCGGCTTCGCCCATTGGTCAAAACATTATGGGCAAAGCCGTTGGCGACAGCATTGTTTTTGGCAACATCAACGAAAAAATTATCAGTATCAGCTAATTTTACCGCTATGAAAATTGTATCGTTCAACGTAAACGGAATTAGGGCATCCATAGGAAAGGGGTTGCTACAAACTATGGCCGACCTTGATGCAGATGTTTTTTGTGTGCAGGAAACAAAGGCACAAGACAATCAGGTGATGGAAGCTCTTTCTGATTTAAAAGGATACCACATATACAGCAACTCTGCCGAGCAAAAAGGGTATAGTGGTGTAGCCATTTTTAGCAAAAAAGAGCCTATTTCAATAAAAGTGGATATGGGTGTGGCCGAACACGATAGGGAGGGGAGAATAATTACAGCGGAATACGATGATTTTTATTTGGTAAATGTGTATGTGCCAAACAGTGGTGCAGGGCTAAAGCGGTTGGATTATCGTGCTGTTTGGGATAAAGACTTTGCGGGGTTTTTGGCAAATCTTCAAAAACAAAAACCCATTATTTTAACCGGAGATTTGAATGTGGCTCATGAAGCCATCGATTTGAAAAATGATGCAGCCAACTACAACAAAACAAGTGGCTATACCCAAGTAGAAATTGATGGGTTGGACAATATTCTCGCCGTTGGCTTGGTAGATACATTCAGAAAATTATATCCCACCGAAGAAAAATACTCTTTTTGGAGTCAACGATTTAATGCCCGAAAAACCAACGCCGGTTGGCGTATAGATTACTTTTTAGTTTCCGAAAGTTTAATGCCCAATGTGGTTGATTCTACCATCCATAATGAAGTGTTTGGTTCCGACCATTGCCCTGTCGGGTTGGAGCTAAAGTAAGCTCGTTTGGCTCTCTGTTTTTGGAATTGTTAGATTATAGCCAAGTTCTTCGTTCAGTCGTTTTATGAGTTTTGAGGCTAACAATGGCGATTCAATTTCCATGTTTTGATGCACAAAAAAATAGATGTTTTCAATGCCGCTTTTAATCCAAGAACTTAATCTTTCAAACCAATCGTTCACTCTGTCGAAATCGGATATGTGATTGGCTCCAGTGAACCGCACGAAACAATTGCGTGTGGTAAGTTGCTGATGAACCAAATCTCGTCGGCCAGCCGTGTCGGTAATGGTGTGTGTGATGTTATTTTTCACCAAAAGGTCAATCAGTTCATTGTTTACCGACCTGTCGGCATACCAATCTTCGTGCCTTAGTTCCACCGACAAACCAATGTCTTTAGGCCATTTTTCAATAAAATTTGTTAAACTTTCAAATTTATCGGGTTTGAACGTAGGGTGCATTTGCAAAAAACAAATGCCCAATTTTTCTTTAAATTCCGCTATAGATTTAAAATAAGCATCCAACTCTTTTTCGCAATTCACCAACCGTTTAAACTGGCTAATGCTTTGTGGAATTTTTGGAAAAAACTTAAAATCAGGCGTGCTTCTGTCATACCAACTCTTTACCGTTGATTCGGGAAAAATGCGGTAAAAAAAGGCATTCAGCTCAATACAATTAAATTGAGTGGAGTAATATTCCAACTCTTTGGTGCCTACCCCTTTGGGATAAAAATTTTTTAGGTCTGTTTTGTTCCATTTTGCACAACCCACATAAATAGGAGGTTTGTAGTTTGTCTTTTTACTTTTTGCCAAAATAAAGGGAGTAATTTCAGCGTCTCTTGGGAGTGTAAAATCAATGGTTTGCGGATTGTCAACCTTGCCAAATTTCATGCGGTAAAATTAGACTAAATAGAAAAACCTTTTCGGTAGGTAGTAGAGAACACAATTTTTTAAAAAGTGCTTGCATGAAATGACCAAATGTTTAATTTTGCTGACATTAGCTTGACATTTGTGTAGATGATTTTAAACTCGGTGCTTTCATGGTATTTTAAAAAGCGTATGCAATCCGTGCGTTCGTCAATTGAGTTGCCGTTAAGCACGCAGAAGCAGCTTCTACAGGAGTTGGTAAACGAAGGAAAATTCACTGATTTTGGTAAAAAACATGGTTTTGCCGACATCAAAACCTACGATGATTTTAAAAAATCGATACCCATACAAACCTACGAAAGCCTAAAACCATTTATTAACCAAATAATGAAAGGCAAACAAAACGTGCTTTGGCCAAGCGAAATAAAATGGTTTGCCAAATCTTCTGGCACTACCTCAGACAAAAGCAAATTTATCCCTGTAAGTTTTGAATCGTTAGAAGATTGTCAGTTTAAGGGTATGCGTGATTTACTGTCGCTGTATTGCCACCACAATCCGGATACAAAAATTTTTGAAGGAAAAAGTTTGATGATAGGCGGTAGCCATGAAATTAACAAGCTCAACGAATCCTCCTATACCGGCGATTTGTCGGCGGTTTTGATGAACAACACCCCTTTTTGGGTAAATCTGTTGCGTACACCAAAACCTCATATTGCATTGTTGCCTCATTGGGAAACCAAACTCGAAAAAATGGCTCTTGCTACTGTAAATGAAGATGTTACGAGTATTTCAGGAGTGCCAACATGGACACTTCTTTTAATGAATCGGGTGATGGAGTTGAAAGGTGCAAAAACCATTAAAGAAGTTTGGCCAAATCTTGAGTTGTATATGCACGGCGGGGTGGGTTTTGATCCATATAGAGCTCCGTTTGCAAAACTCGACCCAACAAATAGCATAAACTTTATGGAAACCTACAATGCCTCTGAAGGGTTTTTTGGCATACAAGATATTGGTGTAAACGATGGAAGCATGCTGCTAATGACCGACTTTGGAGTGTTTTATGAGTTTATGCCTATGACGGAATATGGCAAAGAAAATGCCACGGTGGTTGGGCTTAACGAGGTGGAAGTTGGCAAAAATTATGCTTTAATAATCAGTACCAATGCAGGTTTGTGGCGATACATGATTGGAGACACCATCATGTTTACCGAAACCAAACCATTTCGTTTTAAAATAACAGGTAGAACCAAATTGTTCATTAACGCCTTCGGTGAAGAATTGATGATAGAAAATGCTGAAAAAGCCATGGCGGAGGCATGCAGAAAAACAAATGCTCTGGTTGCCGACTATACCGCCGCACCTATTTATTTGAAGTCAGACCAATCAGGGGCTCACCAGTGGTTGATTGAGTTTGACCGATTGCCAGATGATTTGGATATCTTTAGACTGGAATTAGACAACATGCTAAAAGCGGTTAATTCTGACTACGAAGCGAAACGTAATGGCAATTTGGCTTTGGAGGCACCTCATATTAACGTGTGCCAACGCGGTACTTTTTACAAGTGGCTGAAGGCAAAGGGCAAACTGGGTGGACAAAACAAGGTGCCACGGTTGAGTAATGACCGCAAAATTGTGGAGGAGATTTTATCCATTAACACCCCATAAAATGAACATCCGTAGTAATACGTATTTTTTAATTCTTTTAATTTTAGTTATTTAATGGCATAAATACGGGCTATGAAAAAGGGGTTAATTTTTGCTCTAATATTTACTCTTCTGAAAATCAGTCCGGTTTTAGCAATCGAAATAATTCCGCAGGTTGGTCATGCCACCAATGTTACAGCCTTAGCCTTTAGTGCCGATGGAAAAACATTGGCCAGTGCCGATGCCAACGGCAACATCATTCTTTGGGATATAGAAACAAGGCTTCAGAAGGGTGTTTTAAAGCGACATTCAGATGCGGTTTCAGTTCTCGAATTTTCAAACGATGGGAATTATTTAGTAAGCGGTGGCACAGACAAAATGGTGCTGCTTTGGAGCATTGAAAAATCAATGTCCATTATTGTTTCTACTCACTCGTATTACATCAACGATGTTCATTTCGACCCAACAAATCAATTCATTGTTAATACGTCGGCCGATTTTTCATTAAACATTTATGAAATAAAAACCGGAAAATCTCAGCGGATATATCATACCACCGACCTTACCGGAATGTGTTTTAATGACGATGGCTCAAAAATTTATGTTGGCAGCTATGAAGGAGAATTGTTGAGTCTTCATTTTAACGGAGTTAATTCAGATAAATCATTTACAAGACTCTATGATGTTAAAAATCTAATTAGTGGGTTGGAATATGACCCCAAAAACAATATGTTGATGGTGGCCAACGCGGCCTCATGGAGTAGCGATGAAGAAGCTCCGGAAGAAGGAGATTTGCGATTTTTTGATTTAAAATCTGGCAAACTTTCGTCCGAAAATTTTCCGTTTTCTACCTCTTATTCCTATCAAAATGGAAGCCTTAAATACGTGGAGGCAAACAGTTATTTGGCTATAAGCAATACTGGTAAACTTTACCGATTTACTCAAAAAAATAAAAGCGAAACTTTCTATGACCAACTGGAAAATGTCAGCGAAATAGCTGTCAACTCATCAACTCAAAAAGTGGCAGTGGCTTCTAAAAGAGCCATTAAAATGTTTGCTCTAGATAATCCTTATTTTGTTCAGGAATTTGTGGGAATGGCGGATGGAATTGAAAGGGTGATTAATGCAAATGCCCAAAACATTACGGTACAATACGAAAATTCGATTTGCCAATGGAGTTTGACTACCGGACGAAAAAAAGTGATTCGAGATGTTATTGGTATTCCATACCCTAAGGCAATGGTTTATACATCAGATGGGGAATCGAGTTTGGAAATTGATGCTCGTTGGAATTTTGCCTATTGGAAATCGGATGACCATTTGAATGAGTTGGTAGTGGCCGAAGGAAACCCTGTGGCGGTAGCCAAAATATCTGATGATGACAAATATTTGGCATTAGTCACAGAGGGCGGAACATTTTATGTTTATAGTCTCGACTCGTTGAAAGAGGTAGTAAACTATCAAGTATCTGACGAAAGTGGCTTTTTCAACTCGAACGCCTCCATTTGTTTTAGCAACAACAGCCAAAAAGTGGCGGTTGCCGTTAGATATGCATTGGTTTTTGATTTAGTTACGGGTAAAAATGAGGTTGCACTGCAATATTCTCGTGCCGGAAATCATGGGTATTTGGGCTTGTCCTTTAGTGATGATGATAGATATTTATACGTTTCTGACCATAGCATAACACAAGTTTCTACTCTTCCCAAAAACTCCGATGACTTTGATAAAATTACCATACCTCCGGGATTGTTTTCGGAAGACACAGCCTATTTAATTAGCCGACCCGGGCTAATGGGAATTATCGAACTTGAACGTGGGGTTGAAATTTCGAGCAAAGAATTTCCGCGAAATGAACAGGGTATTTTTGCCGATGTGAGCTGCTATTATTTCCCAAAGGGAATAGCCTATTTTTATGTGGGGATGACAGACGGAAACATTCTCAGAATAAACAAATCCACATGGGAAGTTGCCTCCATTAAAATTGGTGCCTCCCCGATTTTGTGCATTCAACCCATCGAAGAAAAAAATATGCTGTTGGTGGCAAACGAAGAAGAAATAGCACTTTATGACGAAAAGAGTTGGGCAAAACAAGTTGGGCTATACAGCCTGCGAACCGGAGGCTATGTGGCCACTTCGGCCGATGGTTATTATTTGCGTAGCAAAAACGGTTTAAACGCTGTGGCAATTAAAAAAGATGGAAAAATGTTCTTTGCCGAACAGTTCGATTTAAAACTCAACCGACCCGATTTGGTGCTAAAAAAAATGAAAACTACCGATGCCAAGTTAATCAACTTATATTATGAGGCTTTTAGCAAACGGGTAGGTTTAAATGAGGCCATCAATGAGTTTGAAAACATACCTCAGACCAAAATTTTAAATAAAGATAAACTAAAACAAACCACAAAAAAACCCTACACCAAACTGCTGATTGAGGCTCAAAGCAGCAGCGGCATAGCCACCATTCAGGCGTGGGTAAATGGCACGGCTGTGGTGTTTGGAGCCAACGGAATGTCAGTAGCAAACAATCCAAAAACACATTCAACCACTTTAAACATACCGCTTAAAACAGGCAGAAATAGAATTGAAGTGGCCTCCCAAAATGTCGATGGTGTGTGGTCGGCCAAAGAAGTGGTAGAGGTGGTTTGCAATCCATCTAACACTGAAAAGAAAATGTTGATTATTGCCGTTTCGGTAAGCAATTATTTGGACACAACCCAACGGTTGCAGTATGCGGTAAAAGATGGGCAGGATTTTACGGAAATCTGGAAAAAGAATGGCCGAAAAACACTCGGATACCCTTCGCAATACAAAGAAGTAGAGGTCATTCAGCTTTTTGATGAAAATGCCACCCGCGAGCATATTTTAGCACTAAAGGAAAAAATCAATCAGCTGTCTGCCAACGACATGGTAATGCTCTACGTTTCAGGTCATGGTTTGTTGGATGAGCAACAGCAATTTTGGTACGCTACCCACAATATGGATTTTGAACATCCAGAAAAATATGGAGTTTCGTATAACGAGTTGGAATCATTGCTTGATAAAATACCCACCCAAAACAAGGTGATGTTTTTGGATGCCTGCCACAGTGGGTTGGTTGATAATAAAATAACCACCGACACCCTTCGAGTAGAAAATGACTATGAGGCCAAAGTGATAGGGTATAGTGCTAAAGGGGCTAAAACCAAAGCGTTAAAAGTAACTTCTAACCAAGCATACGAGCAAATGCAAGAATTGTTCAACAATTTAAGCAGAGGGTCGGGAACCATCGTGATTTCTGCTGCCGCCGGGAATAGTTATGCCTATGAAAGTGAAGAATGGGGCAATGGCGTTTTTACCTACTGCTTGGTTTCGGGCATAAGAGACCGAAAAGCAGACGCAGACAAGGACGGAGAAATATCTATTACCGAACTAAGCAATTATATTTCTGAAGAAGTGGAAAAACTAACGAACGGAGCTCAAAAACCAAACGAACGGCAAGAGAACTTATTTAATAATTTTAGAATATGGTAAAGCGAATTTTATGGATGGTCGGTATGGTTGCGGTTGCCGTATTGACAGGGTGCAAAACACAATCTACATCGGTTTCAATTTCCGAAAATCATCAGTTGGTTTACAACCTTAATTTCGGTGGGAGTAATTACAATTTTATTGTAGAAGTGCTATCAAAATCGCCCAGCCTATCGTTTAATTATGCCATGACCAACGGCAACAACACCTCTGGCAAGGTTACCATTATGCCCGGAGCTTTAGATTCTGCAAGGGTGCAAAACAATTATTTTTCGGGGGGAGATTTGGTGTTGGACCAAGAAACAACGGTTTGGCTGAGTAAAAGGGTTTTTAATGAATTATCCTCAACCGGAAAAACAGTTATGGAGTTTTCTTCGCTTTTTGGATCGGAAACAGTAAATTTTTCAAAAACGGGTGAAGAGAATTTTGAAATATCAGTAAACGGAACAAAGAAAAAAGTTTCCACCATTTTGGCATCAGACACCGATGGAAAGGGCTATAGCTACCGAATTTTGAACAACCCCTCCGAACCCCTTATTCTTGAAATGAATCTGGGCTGGAGCATTGGGTTAAAGGAGATTAATTTTAACTAAGTGGGTTTGTTTATAAATCAAACTGCCTTGAAAGGTTAAAGCCAAAATGAATGTTTCCTTTTAGCCAACTTCCTGCTGTTTGCGTAATAGCCGCTTTTTCAAAGGTAGCACGCGTGTTTGTTATGTGCAATTGAAATGTATGGTCACCCGTATTAATATCAATGCCCAGCGATAATGGATTATAATATTGCTTGCTTATTTGATTTGGCAACACATAAAAGTATTCGAGATTGGCAGTAATACCACCTGATATTTTTTGTTTTAAACCTATACCAAACGACATTACATCATTTTTAAATTGACTGGAGTCAATCAAATTGCGATGGATAAGTGTGGGCATCAACTGAGCCGAAAATTTATTAGAAAATTTTCTGGCAACCACCACTTGGTGCATAAAACCCAATTTGGAGGTAAAATAGTTTGTACGACCTGTTGGTGGGGCAATGCCATTCATGGTCATGCCAGCCACATACACGGCACTGATGGGCATATTACCAAACTTATCTATTTGTCTTAAAAATCGATATTTTACATAACCATCAAGGGTTCGTTCGAAGGTACTACGGCCAATGCCAATGTTTAAATTATCCATTATGGCATAGTCAAAACTCATTCGCATGGTGGCATTATCAAGCCCAAAAAAATTGTCATACCCACCTTTTAGCTCTCCAAAGCGATGATTGATTCTAAAGTCAAGCGTGCGTTTATCAAGCATTTCGGTGGTGTGACTGTTTACAATACGCGTACTGTAAAAGGTAAATTTTGTATATTCCGGTGGGTCTTCGTCCAACAAATCATCGGTTTGAGCAACTGAGGCATTGAAGCTAAAGAGACCAAAAAGGGCAAATAGAAGTAATCGTGATTTCATAAATTTCAATAAAAATTAGTTATTTGGTGCTCCCGCATTAATCCAAGTTTGAACTTTTAACAGGCTACAAGCACCCATTTTGGCTCCACCTTTGGGCATAAACGATGCTTTCCCGTCTTGCACTATACTCGATAGAAGTTTGCCGTTGTCAATATAGGATTTGACATTGCTGTAGCCGTCCAAATTCACGTTTCCACCAGAAGAAGCAAAAACTGTTTGATTGTGACAACCCATGCAGGCGTTGTTCAACAAAATGCCTTTTATCGTAACGCTGTAGGTAATATTGCTCGTATCGCAAGAAGTGCTGTTGGTTGGATATAACTCTTGTTCTACATCATAATAGCATGAGTAAAATACGGAAGCCATAATTGCTGAAAGTGCTAAAATTTTAATCTTCATAATCCAAAATTAATTGTTTGGTGCTCCGGCATTTATCCAAATTCGTATTTTATTGCTGGCACATGTCTCTAATGGCCCACCTGGAGGCATTGGGCTTTTTGGCCCTTGGCGAGACAGTACATTTTGAAGCGTTTTAGAATCAACCAATGATTTTATTTCTGCATAGTTGGTAATTTTCACTCCACCGCTGGCAGAGGTATTGTTATGACAACCCGTGCATGTAGCATTCACTATTGGCCAAACATCGCCAGTAAAGGTTACACTTGTTGTATCGCAACCGTTGGTGCATTTGTTGTTTTTTGCACCTTGTTGTATCCAAATTCTGATGGCATTTTTTTGTTCGGTTGTTAAACTTGCCGGTGGCGGGGGCATTACCTTGTCTGGGTCGGTTTCGGTTATTACTTCATACAGGTCGCTGCCTCCTGGGTTTCCTGCTTTTACTTTTCCGGTAGAAATTATTTTGTTATAGTCGGTTAAAATTACTCCTTCTTTGTGCGATGCTGCATCGTGGCATCCGCTTTGAGCACAGTTGCTCTGAATAAGTGGCAATATTTCATTCACAAAATAAACAGTATCAGGACTACAAGTATCCGAGTTGTGATTGTTATTGTTTCCCGTGGTATCTATTGGGTCGGGATTTACATTGTCATCTACGGGCTGATGTTTACAGTTTTCGAATAAAAAAAGTGAGACAAATGCACTAACAAGAAGTAAAAATTTGAATTTCATATACAAATAATGAGCAGCGAATTTAAAATTTTCGACAATCATTTGGAATGAATTTCAAAAAACGACAATCAAAATACAGAAGCACATGATTATGACTTTTATCATAGTTGTAATTGTGAAATATTAATCTTCTATTTTCGTAAAGCTATGTCAACAGATTTTTTAGAAATCAGGCCACGGTTTAAAAAGTTGTCGCCCGAAAACAGAGAGGTTTTGCAAAATCGTTTAAACGATTTTTTAAGTCAACCCAATGAGCAGTTATTTGGCTCAATGATAAATAATCATGCCACCATCAACATTCCGGTTGAGCAGCAACATTTTTGGTCTCCCCAGCTTGGTTTAAGTTTTGAAGATCACGAAAACGGAACCATAATTAGAGGTTTGTATGGCCCAAAACCTGTCGTTTGGCTCATGTTTATGTTTCTCTATTTTTTTCTGGGATTTGTAGTTTTGGTTGTTTTGATTGTAGCTATCTCTCGCCAAAATTTAGGTTTGTCAACCTACATTTTGTGGGTTGTTCCATTTTTATTGGGCGGAATTTTAACGCTTTGGTTTAGCGGAAAAGCCGGGAAAAAAATTGGTCACAATCAAATATATCAAATTCATGACCAAATAAAACCGTTAATATTAAAGGATGCCGTTGACTACGAAGATTGGTAATTAAATACCCAACTCTTTTCGTTGCTCTTCATTTATAGGCGATGGGGCATCAATCATCAAATCTCTACCCATATTGTTTTTGGGGAACGCAATAACATCTCTAATGGAATCCGTTCCGCTCAAAATAGCACACAACCTATCAAAGCCAAAGGCTATTCCACCATGGGGCGGTGCTCCATATTCAAAAGCATTCATCAAAAAGCCGAACTGTGCTTTGGCTTCTTCTTTTGTAAATCCTAATAAATCAAACATGGTTTGTTGAATGTTTTTATCGTGAATTCTGATGGAACCCCCACCTACTTCCATGCCGTTAATAGCCATGTCGTAGGCATTTGCCCGAATGTTTTTTGGATTGGTGTTCATCAAGTGCAAATCTTCGGGTAGCGGACTGGTAAATGGGTGATGCATAGCATGAAATCTATTGGCATCTTCATCCCACTCCAACAGCGGAAAATCAACCACCCAACAGGCTTTAAATACCTCTGGATTTCTCAAACCCTCTAATTCAGCCAAGTGCAATCGCAACTCGTTCATTTGTTTTCGGGTTTTGTGCAAATCACCACTCAGCAAAAACAACATATCTCCCGCCGAGGCATTGCATTTGTTTGCCCACATTTTAAGGGCATTTTCATCAAAAAATTTGTCCACCGAAGATTTATAGGTTCCATCTTCGTTTACCCGACAATAAATTAATCCTTTAGCACCAATTTGTGGTCGTTTAACGTAGTCGGTAATTGCATCAATGTCTTTTCGTGTAAGTTTGTTTCCACCTTCCAAATTAATGGCAATAATGGTCTCGGCACTATCAAACACTCCAAAACCTTTTCCTTGACAAACTTCGTTTAGATAATGAAACTTCATGTTGAACCTCAAATCGGGCTTGTCAGAGCCGTAGGTAGTCATGCAATATTCGTAATCCAGCACTGGAATTTCGCCCAAATCAATGTTTTTGGTTTCCGTAAAAACCGCTCGAATCATTTGTTCAAAAACATGCAAAATATCTGCCCGCTCTATAAACGACATTTCGCAGTCAATCTGGGTAAATTCCGGTTGTCTGTCTGCTCTAAAATCTTCGTCTCTAAAACATTTTACAATTTGATAGTATTTGTCAATACCCGAAACCATCAAAAGTTGTTTAAAGGTTTGTGGAGATTGAGGTAGTGCATAAAACTGGCCTTCATTTAATCTTGATGGAACCACAAAGTCTCTGGCACCTTCGGGTGTTGATTTAATGAGGTAGGGAGTTTCGACTTCGGTAAATCCTTGATTATTCAAATAATTTCGAATAGATTTATTTACGGCATGTCGCATCAACAATCGGTTTTTAACCGGATTTCTTCTGATGTCGAGATACCGATATTTCAATCGTATTTCTTCACCGCCATCGGTTTCATCTTCAATGGTAAAAGGAGGTGTTATGGCTGCATTTAAAATAGTCAGTTCTGTGGCAATTATTTCAATTTCGCCCGTTGGTATATTCGGGTTTTTGTTGCTTCGTTCTGTTACTGTTCCGGTAATTTTTACCACAAACTCGCGAGCCAACGACCGTGCGTTTTCCAACATAGTTTGGTCGTAATCTTCGTTAAAAGATAGTTGAGTAATTCCATACCTATCTCTTAAATCAATAAAAGACATACTGCCAAAATCGCGACGTTTTTGTACCCATCCGCAAAGGGTTACCGTTTGTCCGATATTAGAAATTCTTAGTTCGCCGCAGGTGTGTGTTCGAAGCATTTTTTGAGTAAAAATAAAATCATCGCAAAACAACATATAAGCGGGCTAAATAACAATAAAGGATTTAGTGAATCCACTACAATCAAAAACCATTAAATTCGCCAAATGCATGATCGAAGAAATTTTTTAAAAATGAGTGCAGTAGGTTTGGCGGGATTGGTGGCTAATCCAAATGATTTGTTGGCGGATGAATCAAAGTCAAAAAAAATGGCAACAGTAAGCTGGAAAAACATTGAGAAACAGTTTGATATTGACAAGAATATAAACTACCTCAATAATGGAACAGCAGGGTTATCACCCAAATCGGTTCAAAAAGCAGTTTTCGAACGGATGAAATATATAAACTTGCACGGCGTTTATGGAGGTTTGGAGCAAGAATTGCTCAACTCGCTGGCGGCTCATTTTGGAATAAAATCTAATGAAATAGCCCTAACCCACAATGTAACAGAAGGTATAAACATTGCCGCTTGGGCGTTGCCTTTAAAAAGTGGTGATGAGGTAATACTTACCAATCATGAGCATGTAGGAAACGCCGTGCCCTGGTTAAATCGACAGAAAAAGGATGGCATTAAAGTGGTGATGGCCGAAATAAAACCTACGGCAGAACAAACATTTGAGGAAATAAAATCAAAATGTACAGCCAAAACAAAGGTTATTGCCGTGCCACATATTACCTGCACGTTGGGTCAAATTCTTCCGGTTAAACAATTGGTAGAATTAGCCAAAAGTCGGGGAATTAAGACTTTTATTGATGGAGCCCATGGTGCGGGTATGCTTAACCTTGATTTGAAAGAATTGGGCTGCGACATGTATGCCACCTGTGGACATAAATGGATGTTGGGTCCAAAAGGAACCGGATTTGTTTACATTAACGAAGAGTTGATAAGCGAACTAAATGGCATTTTTGTAGGTGCCGGAAGCGATACCAGGTGGGATATTTCGGACGAAATGACGGCCATAGAGGATTATGTAAAAACGGGTCATCGATTTTATTATGGTACACAAAATTCGGCTCTATATGCCGGGTGGATTGAGGCCATAAATTTCTTCGAAACATTGGGACAGGACAAAGTTGAAGAGCGAATCAGAAGTTTGAACCAACACCTGTTTGAGGGTTTAAAATCTATTTCAACCATTAAAATTTTAACACCTGAGGAAACCATTAGTCGGTGCGGTGTGGTATCCTTTTTGGTTTCTAACAAGTCGGATACAGTAATGGAGCAGTTTAGAAAAGACGGATGGATTTTAAGATTTGTGGCCGAGAGCAAATTGGATTGTATTCGGGTTTCTACTCACATATACAATACTGAAAATCAAATAGATGCACTATTAGAAAAACTAAAAAATGCATGATTTGTCATTCATTTCCACTTGCAGATTCTGAAATTGAAAGTGATTTACTTCAGCTAATTAATGAATGGAATTTAAACGAATCAATCTCCATTTCTACCTCTGGAAGTACGGGGAAACCAGCGGAAATAAAACTTAAAAAAAGGCTGATTGAATGGAGTGCAACTGCCACTAAGAAGGCATTAAATCTTGCCGAAGAAAAAACACTTATTTGTATTTCAACCAATAAAATAGGTGGAAGAATGATGCTTTATCGCAGTTTTTTATTTCAATGGCCTTTTTGCATTATAGAACCCATGGCCGACCCTTTGAAGGCCATTGCCATGAACCATGATTTTACTTTTGTTAGTTTGGTGCCGTATCAATTGTCAACCATTCTTGAAAATGAGTCATCCGTTGAGAAATTGAAGCAGTTCAAAACGGTACTTATTGGAGGAGCCGCTATTCCAGAAAAACTTGAAGCCCAAATTGTTCAAATAACTCATTCTTGCAAAACCACGTTTTTTCATTCTTACGGAATGACCGAAACTGCCAGCCACATTGCGATAAGAAATATTGGAGAAGATGGATTTAAAATTTTATCTGGAGTTCATTGCTCAACAAACGAAAACAGCCAATTAATGATTTCAATTCCCGAGGCGGATATCCAAATAATTACGAATGATTTAGTAAAACTGCACGATGGAAGAATCTATTTAAACGGTAGGGTAGATGAGGTAATAAATAGCGGTGGAGTAAAGTTAAACATAAAAGATTTGGAAACCAGATTAGAAAAATGGCATGTCGAAAATAACATCAATTTGAGATTCTTTTTATGGAAACAGTCAGACGAAAAATTGGGTGAAAGGCTCATTTTTGTTGGGCTTAACAGAGATAAATCAAATTGTAAAAAAGAATCCTTTTTGATTTTTGACAAATTCGAAATACCCAAAAATACATATTGGGTCAATGATTTTGAAATGACTGAAAGCGGTAAAATTGATAAACGAAGAACTGTTGAAAAATTAGTCGAAATCAGAGGTTAGCTTAAACCTCAAAACCCTTCCGTTTCCGGCATCAGCAACATAAACAACCTTGTTTTTGTATGCCACACCCATAGGCTGGTTAAAATTCATCAGGCCTTCTCCTTTTCCACCAAAAGATACATTGATGTATTGGGTGCTGCTATAGCCCGGCGGTGGTTTTACGCCTTCATTTCCATTTAAAGAAAATAAATAAAGCGAATCTTTTTTGCTGTCAGTTATAAAAATGTGGTTTGTTCCATCGCCGGCCAATGCCAAACCTTGTGGCGACTCAAAACGGTTTGGGTAGGTCAAAAAGTTGTCGGCTTCATCTTCATTATGAGGCATTACACGAGGTTTATAGCTGGCACCAAACTCCGTTTCTATAAATTCGATGTATCCGGCTTTTATGCTTCTGTCTGGCGAAATCATGGTAAACAAAAAATCATTTCCACCATTGGCAGATATTTGAGGTGGTTGCACGGTTGTTGTCAACCCAAACGGTTTTTTAAAATATTCTCTATCCAACCCACCTTGCACCTCAATAGTTACCGGAGATACAAATACATCTTGTTGGTTAAACAACAAAATGGCATCATCTGGGCCATCAAATTGGTTGCTTCCTAAACCCGTTCTACTCACATAATAACGGTTGTCCTCCAAAATGCCAATTCGGTTGAATTTAACCGAGGCATCAGTGCCCGAAAAAGTGGCTTTATAATAAAATGGATGAACTATTTCGTTTACAATTTTTGCGTGATTTATTCCATAACCATTTGCACCTAAAAGGTCGATGCGATAGATGCAAGTGAGCTTGTATTCCAGACCCGAAATGGTATCAGTTTTGGTGCCAATGGCCAACAAATTAAGCCTTCTATCCTGTGCCACAGAGGTAACTCCTTGAACGTGAAATCTTCCTAATTCTCTTCCCGATTCATCCAACGAAATTATTTCTTCGGTGGCTTCATCCACCACGTATAAAAGTTCGTCAAATCCTGAAAGAATATCTACGGGACGTTGAAAAGTATTGAGTACAGGTTGAATGGGAACATAGGCTATATCCCGAATCTGGAAGTCCGGTTTTTCGATAAAATCGAGTTCTGTTTTTTTACCAAAGAAACCATCGCAACTCATTAATAAAGAAGACAACAAAAATAAATAGACGACCTTTTTCATTCTCTCTTCATTTTATTGATAAAAAGCTGAACACCAAAACAATGTTGCGAACCCATGTAGTTTGTCGGGTTCAAGCCATAGTTTATAAACAATGGATGAACGCCCATTTTAGATTTGTATTGAAATCCGAATGTAGGCCAAGACTGGCCTTTAACGCTGAGCTTGTAACCTGTTTGAACAGATAACAATTCCTTAAAGGAGTATTCAAAACCAAACCGAATATTCTCTGCATTGTCGTTTGGATTGCTCAACTGCATGGCTGCAGTTATCAAATGATCATCTTTTTTATAAGCATCTATACAGAATCCGAGCTTGAAAGTTGTAGGCAATGAATACCGCCCTACTAAGTAGTTATTTCGGTTGTAATCTACTGCAATGGTTTCACCTTTTATGGCTGAACTCCCGCCAAAATTTTGTACGGCCACGGCAAATCGAAGGTTTCTAAAATCTGTTTGATATAAAAAGCCAACATCTACTGCCGCTGTGCTATTGTTGTAGGTTTGCATGGTCTCGTAAATATATTTTAAGCCCACACCAAGACTAAACATGGTGGTAAGTTTAAGCGAATAATTTGCTGTAAGGGCATTTTGGCTCATGCTAAAATACTGGCCAGTGCCATCGGGTTGAAATTCGGTTCTCACTTGCATTTGTCCGCTGTTTAACGAATTAAGTGTAAAACCCAACATGGCATCCGATTTAAGCCGATGCTGGTAGCTCAAAAACGATTGCTGAATGCCTGCCCCAATCATCAAATGGCTCAATCCAAACCCACTTTCAGTCATTCGGGCAATGGCTGCAGGATTTGTATTTGACGAATAACCATCCTTGTCGTTGGCTACACTTGCACCAGCCATTCCAATAGAGCGTGGGTTTAAGTCATTTTTTAGAAAACTAAGGGTTGATAGGCCAGCACGCTGTCCGCCGAAATTGGGCAGAAGTTGAGCTTTTGACACTGATGCCGCAACACAAAAAACGATAGTAAAGCACAATTTGACTCTCATGCGAGGGCAAAGTTATTGAATTTATATTGTGATGATGTTATTATTTGAAGTGGTATAGTTCTATGTTTGCCAAAACTGTTTACATGACAACGGAAATATTAATTGCGGCAGAAATTCTTTGGAATGCTGAAAAATACCATACACCATGCCCTCCCATTCGGGAAATTATTGGAGGTGAAAATCAAGAATTGGCCTATCAGGTACAACAAATAAACGTTCGGAAAAAAATTGAAAATGGTTCAAGAATAGTCGGCAAAAAAATTGGACTAACATCATTTGCCGTTCAAAAACAATTGGGTGTCAATCAGCCGGATTTTGGAATGCTTTTTCACGATACTCAAATTGTGAATGGGGTAGAAGTATTGATGAAGGACTTAATGCAACCCAAGGCTGAGGCTGAAATTGCCTTTGTCTTAAAAAATGATTTAACAAAAGATTTTACGCTGGAAAATTTGATTGAATCGATTGATTATTGTTGTGCTTCTATCGAAATTGTAGGAAGCCGAATTGAAAATTGGAACATAAAAATAACCGACACCATTGCCGATAATGCCAGTGCAAGCCATTTTATTTTAGGAGAAAAGAAATTGCCACTGTCTGAAATTGATTTGGTTAATTGTAAAATGAAGCTCTTTAAAAACGGGGAGCTGGCGAGCGAAGGCAATGGAAAGGCTTGTATGGACAATCCTCTAAATGCGGCATTGTGGCTGGCTGAAGTTATGGCAAAAAACGGAACACCATTGCAAAAAGGAGAAATATTGCTGTCGGGGGCATTAGGCCCTATGGTTTCGTTTGAGAAAGGAGATGAAATTTTGGCTGAAATAGATGGTTTTGATGCGGTTAGTTTTAGAGTGAAATAAAATTATTTCAACACTGCTTTGGCATAATTTTCCCAACTAAGATCCTTCGCTACCTCCGCCACATTCTTTCGGGGTAGTGGCTCATCAATGAATTTTTCCATCATTTTGGCCATTGACTCTATATCTTGGTCTTCAGCCAAATAGCCATTAAATCCATGTTTTACCGTTTCGGGGAAATGGCCAACTTTGGTAGCCAAAATGGGTAGCTCAAAATTATAGCTCAAACTTTCGATGCCAGATGGAGTTGCGGTAAGATAATACAGAACAACACAGTCGCTTACCTGAAAATATTTATGTACATCCTCGTTTGGAATAAATTCATTGAAAACAATGCATTTGTCTTTTATTCCCAATTTGTCAATCAAATCAAGTGGTTTGTAATCTTGTTCGTTATCCTGTTTTGATAAAAACAATTTTTTGGCTGTTCCAAAAAGCACGTTTTTCAATTTTGTTGACCACTTGCTGTTGTCTAAAGTATTCCAAAACGATTCTCCGCAAATTAATAAACTGACATCGTCTCGATGTTCAGCCATCTTAGCAAAGGCCTCTATGGTTTGGTGTAAACCTTTGTATTTTCTTATAAATCCAAAAAATAAAAAAACGTGTTTTCTTAGATTGTTTTCTTTCTTGAATTGTTCAATATCAAAGTTTTTATCGGGCTGAAAAAGGTCGTAGATAGGATGGTAGAGTTTTACAACTGTTTGAGTGTTTTTGTCCTGATTTCGGGTTCCGTCATATACCAAATCAAACTTTTTGGTTGGGTAAAAATCTTTCAGTTCGTTAAAAGTTTTAAGACTGTGTACTATGTAGGTGTGGGCTTTTCCGATGCCAATGGCCAACATAAATCGATCAATTTTGCTTTTTTCTTTCTGTAAAACAAAATGTAAATCAACCACTATTTCTATGTTAGAATTTCGTCGAAGCCAGTTAATAATTCTTCCCAAAGGCAAACCCTGAATGGCAATAGACCACTGAATAATCATTTTGTCGGCACCCAGATTTTTGATGTATCTGGCTGTTTTAAACCAGCTAAACGGATTGTTGTAGTTGGTTAAATAGGTAACCTCAATATTGGTTCCTTTCAAAAAGTCGGCCTTGCTTGTCTTGTCCACAAATTCGCGTGGCACAATGGCCGGATACTGCTGTGTCCAAGATACAATATGGACTTTCGTATCGGGTTGTCTGTCGAGAGCTTTGGCAAGTGACGTATTGTAATTGCTCATCCCACCTTTAAACTTGGGCCCAGGGCCAAAACAAACAACGGTTTTTGTCATTATCAGGTGTTATTTTTTACTCCGGCTTTTGCTCTTTCAAGTGCTTTTTCATACACCCTTCGCATACCTTCTTCTGTGCTAATTTTGGCTTCCCAGCCCAATTTTTCTTTTACAAAATCCATGTTGCAGTATCTGCTATGAACGCCAACTGGTTTGTCGGTAAGAGCTTTTATTTCGGGATTGTAGCCTGCAAACTTGGTAAATAAACCAATAATTTCTCTAAACGAAGTAAGCTTGCCCATACCAATATTGATGGCTGTGCCGTCATGAATTTTGTCCATTGCCAACAAAATACAATCAATAACATCTTGAATATGAACAAAATCACGACCTTGATAGCCTGTTCCCCATACCTCGAAAGGTTCCTCCTTATATGCGGCTCTAAGTGCAATTGCAGGTATGGGATAGCTCAAATCTTGATCTTCGCCATAACCAGAAAAGGGTCGGATGCAGGTAACTTTTACATCGTAATATTTGGCGGCAATATGTGCAAGATACTCACCTGTTAGTTTGCACCAACCGTAGGTCATATCGGGTTGACCCATGTTGTTAAAATCTATGTCAGATTCTCTCAACGCAATGGCAGATTCTTCTGTTTGTTTACTAACGGGATAGGCCGCACTGCTGCTCGGATAAAGCACTCTATCAGGTTTGTTGGTGCATACCCACTGAAAAAATTCGGCATCAATACTTAAATCCTGAGCCACCATCATGGGGTCTCCATCAATTTTCAATCTACCTCCTACAATAGCTGCAAAATGAAATACGTCATTGAATCTCTCAAAGTCAAACCCGAATTGTTTAAAGTAGGAAGTATCTCTTTGAAAATTTCGAATTACATCTCGAACGTCGCATTCAAAGAACAGAACCCGACGATCTTCACCGTATATTTTTGCTCCATTAATAGTATCGACGAGGGGCTGGTCGAACCATGTTTCGGGCTCGGTGCCAATAGATAAATCGTCCACTAAAACGATGTTGTCGTTGGTAGTATCGAAAAGTCTTCTTGCCATGTTGCGACCAACAAAACCGCAACCCCCGGTAATAAAGTGTGTTTTTGTCATTCTACTTTTTTCGGAAATCAAAATCCGATATTTAATCGACAGCAAAGATAGGAATTTGATTCTGAGTTCTTATTGTAGGTTCAGAATCTACCTTCGTATTATTTCAGTGTTTTAACCCAAAGTTTAACATTGTTCTTAGAATTGTTTCTGGCATATTCCGCCGCCTCTTCTTTAAAGTAGTATTTGCCTAAATGAACATAGTATGTTCCATTTTCTTTATTGTAGTGCATGTATGGGCTATAGCCTTTATTTACTAATTGATTAAAATAAATGGTGGCATTGCTTTCGGTAGAAAATGCTCCTGCTACCACAATAAACTCGCCAGGAGTGCGTGTGCCTGAGTTGTCTGAACCTTCAGTTGCAGGTGTGGTATTTGTTGAAGGAGTTGGAGTAGATGTTGTAGTTTTTGTTGTGTTCGACCCGGAAGAACTCGTTTTTGTTGTGGTAGTCTCGGTTGTTTTTGCGGAATTTTGGTTTTTTTCTACAACATATACCGTGTCTCTTTTTGCGGTTTTATTGCCCACTTCAGCTACTTTCGACTCAAGTTCTTTTATCCTTAATTCTTGTTCTTTATCTTTTTGTGCCTGTTCATCGGCCATTTTTTTCTGAATTTCTGCCAATTTTTTGTCTTCATTTCCTGAAGAATTTCCATAATCAAGGCTGGAACCAACAAGCACTTCATGCGTGCCGCCCAATGCCGAGCTGTATTGCCCAGTTGACCAATCGTATGAATATCCGAATCGAACTTTTTCGGCAATTTTCAAACCTCCCATTGCCGAAACCCCATAGCCCTGACGGATTGCTGCACCCAACCAACCTTTTTTCATCCAGTCGGCCATTACATTAAAATCAAACTGACCAGGAGCGTTTTTGGCTCTTCTATACAGCAGAAGTGGTTGAATCTTTAGATTATCATTCACCCAAATATCATAAGAGGTTATCAAATTAAAATGATTCAACATGTCGTATTTTACGTTGGTTTGTTGATGGTCGGTAAAATCTTGTGAGTTGCTTAAAAACTGTGGCACTGAAAAACCCAACTGAAAACCGTTTGATTTGAAATTGGCTCCAAAAGCGGCATCAACAATTGCACCTGGTCTGCTGTTGAGCAACGCTAAATTGGGGTCATTAGGGTCGGTGGTAATAAAATTGTTTGTATTAAATCGATTGTTTATTACCCCCAAGGCAAAGCCCAAAGATAGCTTGTTTTCGTTGCCTAATGGTATATGATAAGCGTAGTTTCCATAAGCTGTTTGTCTTGTTTGAAGCAAGTTTCCATCGCTTACCAAAGAAAGACCCAAACCCACCTTGGACTCACCAATTAAACCTTGAACAGCGAGACCACCAGTGTTAAAACCGTTGGTTTTTGAGTATTGTTTTCTTCCGAATAGATTCCAATCTGTTACCTCATTTTCTCCAGCCATAGCCGGATTATACATGAACTTGTTAAAATAGAATTGTGAATACAACGGCGTTTGTTGTGCATTTGCTATATGCCCGAATAGGCAAACTGAAATGAAAATGACTGTTTTAAAAATTCGTTTCATTGTGTTATCTAATAATTTGTAGTGGTCCGCTTAATGGTTCAAAAAGGTTGCTTCCGCTTATGATATATAAATAGGTGCCATCCGGCAAAGGTTCTCCCTTATAGGTGCCATCCCAATCGTGTTTGTATTGGGTAGATTTATAAACCTCTCGTCCCCACCTATTTATCACCGTAACCGTGGTATTTTCAATATCCGGCACAGAACTCAAATCCCAAACATCATTAATACCATCCTTGTTAGGAGTTATTAAATTTGGTACCTGAATGGCTGAGGGAATACCTACTTCGACCAAAACTGAATCAATGGCAGAGCAGCCGTTGGTATCAAAAACGGTCAAATAAAAGGTTGTGGTTGTCGAAGGTTTGGCGTTTGTAATGGCAGAGGTAGGATTGTCAATATCATCTACCGGAGACCAGTTGAAAGTGTTGCCACTACCCGATCCTCTTAGCACTGCGGTTGAACCAAAATCTATAAATGTATCTTTTCCAGCATTGGCGATAGCAGCAGGAACCAAATTAACCGTTATCTCATCAATACCCCAACACATATTGCCGCTGTATGCCAGCAGAGAATATTTTCCAGGGCTGCTTATTTTGGTTGTTGAATCGGTAGAACCATCGCTCCATTCGTAACTATATAACCCTGAGTTGGCATGAACCATTATTGTATCTCCAGCACAAAGTGTGATGGGCGAAGCTGGATTAAATCGAAGTTTAACAGAATCACCGTAAACAACTGTTTTTGTAATGGAATCTTTACATCCATTACCGCTTTCTACCACTAATTTGGCCAGATACTTACCCGCTGCCGGGAAGTTTGTCAATACCGGATTTGTTGCGTAATCAGTACTATTAATAGTCCATTTTCGACTATTAATCGTTTCTCCGGAAGCTATTGTGCTTGTATCAACAAAAATGCAAACGTTAGGGTAGCAAAACATTTCATCCCTAAAAGCCGCTTTCGGTTTTGGATAAATGGTAATGTCTTTTTGAATAGTTGCAGTAGCAGACGCATCGTCAGTAATTTTTAGGGTTATTTTGTAAGTACCCGGATTCAAATAAGTATAATTAGGGTTTAGCAAATTAGAAGTATCGGCATTGGTGGCGGTATCACCAAAATTCCATTCATATTTTATAATAGTAGAACCAATGGCTACCGAGTTGTTTACAAAATTCACACCATTACCAAAGCAACCATTTGGAGCATCAAAGGCAGCCGTTAAATTGGCTTTCCCCAGTCTATTTTTGCCTGTTTTATCATTGGCCAAAGAGACACTTCGAATATAGGTTCCGGCAGCTGTGCTGAGTATTGTTCCATTGTTGTTTGATGTCCCGGTTCCTCCAATATTTTGCCACACACCACCGTTTTCTTCGGCAAGCCTTAAAGTAGTAGCTTCACTCGCTTCGTCATTGTGAACCGCAGTTGAGTAGGTGCCTAAATAGCTGATATTGTCGAACATCAAATTTTGTTGCGTTTTTATATCCCAATAATGGATTTCTGAAACGTGTGAAATGCCTCCAGATGTTGGGTAAGTGGGTGTGTTTCCGTTTATAAGCTCCGCTCTTACTTTGTCCCAAGAGCCAACAACGCTGTTTTGTAGAAAAACACGTAAAGAACGTTTGTCTTGCATATCGCCTATCGGAAAGAAAAGGGTGTCATTGTTTCGTGTTTGAATTACCACCTCTAAGGGGCCAATTACATAACTAGAGTTGGCGGCAGAAACTCCCGTGTTTCCTCGTTGATTCATATAGGTTCCAACTGAAACAAAACCATTTGATGCATCCAAGATACCAGAATTTAGATGTAAAAAACTCTTGGTATTCAAACTATCTATGAGGGTTACTTTTTCGGTGGCACCCACAGCCAAATCCAACCCGTTAACAGAATTGTTGGTATGAGATTGTAAGGTAATCTTTTTGGTAATCAGTACATCTTCAAAGGTGTTGATGTTTTGAATATGAATAAATCCGTTTTGCTCCACTTTATCCAATGCCAAATTTATGTTCACGTTTCCGTCATTGCCAGAAACATAGGCGGTGGAGTCTTTAAACCGAATATATGCAAATGGGTCAAAATCTAAAAAATGAAAAAGCTTGTCTTCAATCGCGAAGTTTTCTGTGTGGGTACTGGTTTTTCCGGTTTTTCCATTAAAAGTACAGTTGCGTGCATCAATATCATTGCTACTAACTAGTAAACCATTGGCATACGAAAGTTGAATATAATAGTTAACAATATTGGTAAAGGCTGTGTTTGAAGGATTTAAATCCACCATTCCTTTAAGATGTATCCCGTTTCCACAATCTTTAATTTTGTTGCCAACAGATTTCAAGAAAGTGTAGTTGGAATCTGAGAAAACCTCTATGGCCGTTTCAAGACAATCATTAAAAACGTTGTTGGTCATAAAAATACTGTCTATTCGACTCTGAATAAATGAGGTCATAGAAACAACGCCCTGATTGCAATTTTGAATAGTATCTTCTATTAAACTACGCTCGGCAAAATCATTATTCATCATCGAAATGGCCGTTTGAAAGTCGTCTAAGTTGTTTTTTCGGATTTCCAAAACATTGATTCCTTGGCAGTTTTGAACAAGAATGCCATTATTTGCCGTGGTATTATTCCACCCTTTAAAATGGTTTTTATCCAAATAAATATTCGATGTATTTCCGGTTAAAGCGGTCAATAAAATTCCTGTTCCGCTAATGAGAAATGTGTTTGATGAAATCTCGATGGTTTCTCCACCATTGTTTGTGAAATTGTAAAATACCACACCGGTATTTCCGGCATCGAGCGTATTGCCCAAAATTTTGGCATAAAACCCGTTTCCACACGAAATGATTGCGGAATTAGAGCCAAAATTGAACATAAAATTGGAAGTAAAAATATTACCACTGTTGGCATTGTTTAGATCACCAACAGCAACTATACCACTGTTGTTGAAATTAGCAACAATGTTGTTGGCTATTCGCAAATCACTAAAAGCACCGATGACCGAAATGGCGTTTGATAAATCAATATCTTGGCCATTTACATTATTTCCGCTGCTTAAGGCCGTGTTATTTCCGTTAATATAAAATCCGTCAAACCAAACATTGTTTGACAGAATTTGGATTAAGGTATTGGAACCACTGACTGGGGTGGACAAATCTGTTGCGGCAGGCAAAAGTTTAGCCTCAGATGTTCGGGAGGCAATGTTGCCAATTCCGGCATTAGGACCCAAAAAGGTCAACGCCTTATCTATAATGAGACCGCCCACATAGTTTCCGGGTGCCACCACAATACTAT
Source organism: Flavobacteriales bacterium (assembly GCA_020635395.1). Taxonomy (NCBI): domain Bacteria; kingdom Pseudomonadati; phylum Bacteroidota; class Flavobacteriia; order Flavobacteriales; species Flavobacteriales bacterium. The sequence continues at coordinate 367,659 of JACJZV010000002.1, read as the reverse complement.
CGCCGTTGTTGGCCATAGAAATTGCGAAATCAATGGTTTGATAAGGGCCCATTCCAGGACCGCCAGATGTTGCTGATTGTCCGTTGTTGGCATTATCTCCTGTAGAGATATTAACATACCATTTTTGCTGAGCTACGGCTTTCTGTGAAAAAATAAGTGCCGCACAAACAGTAAAGAAATGAAGTAATTTATTCAACGATTTCATGAAATAATTAATAAAAATAAGGTCAAACTCCAATAGGATTCGACTGTCGAAATTAGACCTTATGATTGAGAAAAGGAAATAAACACCCCGCGAAGATGATTAATTGACCCACCTATGAAATTTTGTTGTACAAAAAAAAAGACGATGAGTCTTTTGAAAATCAGGCTTTATATTTCGCCATCAACGTTTTCAATTTATCTTCCACCTCGGGCAAAACAGGATGCAATGGAGCCCGCATAAAATCATTACAAATGCCCATATTTTTTAATACCGCTTTTATTCCGCCTGGGTTTCCATCGTCAAATATTGCATTCATTAAAGGAAGCAGACGATAATGCAGATAGCGGGCATTTTCAAAATTATTTTCGAGGGCGTATCGCACCATTTGGCTAAACTCTTTCGGGTAAGCATTGCCAATAACCGAAATTACGCCAACCATGCCGGCGGCAATATAGGGCAAGGTGAAATTGTCATCACCGGAAATTACTAAAAATTCTGCTGGCTTTTGGCGAATAAGTTTCATGCAATGATCTAAATTGCCAGAAGCTTCTTTGATGGCAATAATGTTTGGATGTTCTGCTAATTTTAAAATAGTATCCAAAGCCATCATGCTGCCTGTTCGGCCCGGCACATTATATAAAATAATTGGAGCTTTGGATGCATCGGCAAGCTGGGTGTAGTGGTCAACCAATCCGGCTTGGTTTGGTTTGTTGTAATATGGACTGGCCGATAAAATGGCTGAAACACCCGTGTAATCAAATGATTTCATTCGCTCAACAACTGATTTGGTGTTGTTTCCAGCAATTCCAAAAACGACAGGAATTCGGTTTTCGTTGGTGGTTTGAACCGTTTCTAATATGCGTTGTTGTTCAAAATCACTAATGGTCGGATTTTCTCCGGTAGTTCCCATTACCACCAAATAGTTTATTCCGTTGCTTACCAAATGTTCAGTAAGTTTTTTTAAGGCTTCAAAGTCAACTTCTAAATTGTCTGTAAATGGCGTTATCATTGCCACACCCGTTCCTCTATATTTTTCCATTTCCAAAATTCTTTATGTAGTTCAATATTTCGTCGGTAAAAACCAATAAATCATCATGATTTGATTTTAACATGAGGTCAAAACAAAATGAATATTGCGGCAGGTAAGAACCCACTCTAAACTTGGCTTCCGATAAAGAACTTAATCCCAACAAAGGTAAACATGTTGGAGGGTATATATTCAGCAAAAAATCAAATTTTTTATCCGTAAATCTTATAAACTCTGATTTGTGGGGCAGTTTAAAGCTGTCCAAATGCTTGTTGCAAAAAAAATCTGCACTTGATGTTGGTATTAAATGTGTGTTCAGTTGTTTGTCGTCAAAATATCCAAAACTGATAAGCTTTAGGTGATTTTCTTCACAAAATATTTTCAGTTTTTTTAGAATTGCCTCGCATTGTTCATGTTCTGCCAAATACAAAACTGCAAGGGTTGTTGCCTTTTTGACGGGTGTAAATTCTCTGACGGCAAATACCGTTTTGCTCTGCTTTAGCAAAAACTTTCTTTTAATATTTTCAATAAATTTACGCATGAAGCATTGCTGGCAAATCTCGCAAAAATTGAAAGTTTAATAGCAAAGGTCTGCCAAATTTTATTGCCTTTTTTTTGAAAAAAAATCATTGTTGTTGTTTCTCCTATTTTTTGCAAGCGATAATTATGAACCTTTTGAAAATCAATTTACCAAACCGTTTTTTATAAATTTGCTGCGTTAAAAAATAAATATATGGCTGTAGAGCTTAAAATACCTTCTGTGGGCGAATCGGTAACAACGGTAACCATTAGTAGTTGGTTAAAAAACGATGGTGACTATGTTGAAATGGATGAGGCAGTTGCCGAATTGGAATCCGAAAAAGCCACTGTTGAGTTGAATGCCAGCCAAGCGGGGATTCTTAAAATAATGGTTGGTGCCGGAGAGGATGTTGAAGTGGGTTCAGTAGTAGCCAGTATTGACATTTCGGCCAAAGCTCCGGAAAAGAAATCGGAACCAAAGGTTGGAGAAAATAAAGCAGAACCAAAAGCTGAAAAGCAGGCGGAAGATAAGGCTCAACCCCAAGCAGAGCCTGCCAAATCTAACTATGCCGAAGGTAGCCCATCTCCGGCTGCACGCAAAATATTAGTCGAAAAAGGCATTTCTACCTCTTCCGTTTCAGGAAGTGGCCGTGGCGGAAGAATAACCAAAGCAGATGCTTTGTCTGCCAAATTGGGTAGTGGAGCTGGCTACATTGTTCAAAACAATGGTAGGAATGAGAACCGTGAAAAAATGTCGAATTTGCGTAAAGCGGTTTCTCGACGATTGGTGGCTGCCAAAAATGAAACGGCTATGCTTACTACCTTTAACGAAGCCAACATGAAGCCAATCATGGATATCAGAGCCAAATACAAAGACAAATTTAAAGAAACACATGGCGTTAGTCTTGGCTTTATGAGCTTCTTTGCGAGAGCTTGTGTGTTGGCGTTGCAAAAATATCCGGCGGTAAATGCATGCATTGATGGCAATGAGGTAATTTATCACGATTTTATTGATATTTCCATCGCCGTTTCTGGCCCAAAGGGTTTGATGGTTCCGGTTATCAGAAATGCCGAATCAATGCAAATGCATGAGTTAGAGAACGAGGTGATGCGATTGGCCATCAAAGCTCGAGACGGAAAACTTTCGATTGAGGAGATGACAGGTGGAACGTTTACCGTATCAAATGGTGGAGTTTTCGGCAGCATGATGAGTACGCCAATTATAAACCCACCACAATCAGCTATTTTGGGTATGCACAACATTATTGAGCGACCCGTGGTAGAAAACGGACAAATCGTAGCTCGCCCAATGATGTATTTGGCCTTGAGCTATGACCACCGAATTATTGACGGACGAGAATCGGTTGGTTTTTTGGTAACAGTTAAAAACTTACTCGAAAATCCGGAGCAACTGCTTGGTGGCAAACCTGCCGTTGAGTCGCTTTTGGATTTGTAATTCTTTTTGAGTGAGCCACCCCTATTGACGATACATTTTTTCGTCATGCAGACGCTTGCCGCTGCATCCCAGTTTCTCGGTGTTCGCCTTAGCGAGTCGTGGTTAACCGCAGAGGCACAGAGTTTTTCCACAAAGGTCACAAAATCAGCACCTGTATTAATAGGCTTGCCGCTGCTCTATCTTTTTAACTTTGAGATTCTTCGGACTACGTCCTCTGACCCGATGGCTATCGGGTGACGGTACTTAGGGTCTATTTACAATTTCAAAAAATCAAAATTTGCTAAATACTAAACCCCCCATTTTTTCATTAACTAATTTTGGACTATGAAACACCTTGCTACTTCTTTACTTGTTTTGGTTTCGGTTTGCAGCCAAGCACAGATTACCATTACCGATTCTACCTTTAAGCAGTTTTACGAACAAAAGTTTAAAGAGATAAATATCAAACTCTACTATGCCTCTTTGGAGGGTAAAATAACCACCTATCAAAACGATTCGTTGGTTTCGGTTTATACGAGGGAGGAATTGATTGAAAGTGGAAATAGCGAAGTACATACAGAAATTTACAGAGAAAACGGTGACATAATAGATTCATTTATTATCATACCTTTAATTCCAGAAAACGATTTATTACCACCTAACATTTTATTTTCCCAAAAAATGGATCTGAATAACGGAACGGTTCAATTTAAAGCAGAAGCTATTGCACCAACATATACATATAGAATGTCTGGAATTGAACTTGGAAGTTTAAGCCTATTTTTCTGTAGAATGGAAGATTTGCCTTCAGTACTAGATACAAAAGAGATTCAGTTTTTAAATAATGCAATTGCTCAATTTTTTGCGTTTGGTGATTTTACACCTTGGTGGGCAAAATATGAGGATTTTGAAGAAACTGAAGAATATAGAAATAGTAAAGACCTTGAATTAGCGAAATGTTTAATATTACAGAACTACCGTTCGGAATCATGTCGAATTTACACAAATAAGGATCTCAATAAAATATCTAAATACAATGAACTCTGCATAAAAGCAACATCAAGTACTATTCATGGAAAATATAATTGGCCCTTTAAAAACGAAAATGTTCTTTTTTTTGAGGATATAAACTTAACCAAGAGGGTAGATGTCGAAGATTTAAACGATTCAATATCGATAGCATCTATTTCAATAGGAGAATTCGAAAACTACACAGTCGATACCGTCATTCGACTTGAATTTGACGAAATTCTTGAATATCAAATTCAGGGTATTAAAATTCATAGAACAACAACGGGTTACATTGTGCAGTTGGATATGCTATATTTAATGTCTGAAACCACCCACCCCATTTACATCTCCTTCAACCACCTAAAAGCCCTGATGCCCAAACAAGATGCGGCCATTTGGGAAATGTTTTTGGATGAGCAGTTTCGCTAAATATTTTCTAATGCCTGCAAAACGGCTGCTTTTCTGCGGGAAGAAACCGGGACATAGCCACCGTCTGTAAGGTTTATGTGGCCACCATCGGCTTTTACAAATTCTTTAATGTGGTTTATATTTACCAAATGCGATTGATGAACTCTCAAAAAACCATTGTCGGTAAGCATCTCATCAAAGTCTTTTAAGGTTCTGGTAACCAGTACTTTGTTGCCATTTGCAAGGAAAAAACGGGTGTAGTTTATGTCTGATTCCAACCGAACAATGTCATCCAATTTTACCACATGAATTTTTTCTTGCGTATTCAAAATCAAACGCTCCATATTGCCAATTTTTCGGCCAATATTTTCTTGTAAAATCTCCAAACTCTGAGGGCTATCTTTGGTATTTTTTGCTTTTGCCACAGCGGTTTCCAACTCCCTTTGGTCAATGGGTTTTAGCAAATAATCTACCGCCGAAAACTTGAACGCTTTTAATGCGTGCTCGTCACTTGCTGTAGTAAAAATGGTTTTAAACGGTTTTTGGGGTAACATCTCCAACAAATCAAACCCATCGCCGTCGGGCATTTGAATATCCAAAAACAAAATATCGGGAGTTTGTTTGGCCAAAAGTTTTACGCCTTGCATCACGCTGTCGGCCTCGCCGATGATAGATATTTCAGGAGCCACCACAGCCAAATCCGATCTTAAAATTTTACGGGCATCTTCAATATCATCAATAATAATGGCGGTAATTTTTTTCATAAACTTTCAACGAAAGTACGCAAAATCAATGGTATCCATACCTTTGCACCCAATGGCGAAAATTTCGATAAATCTTCACAAAGGAACTATTGACAGAAGCAATGATTTGGTGGTGGGCATTGATTTAGGCACCACCAATAGTTTGGTGGCCGTGGTTGATAAAAACACCAAAAAGCCGGAGGCCATTGCCGGGAAAAACGGCTGCGGAGTTATTACTCCGAGTCTGATTCATTTTGAAGAAAACGGACAATTTACAGTTGGAGATAGAGCACTCGAAAAACTCATTGAAAAGCCTGAACTTACTGTGTATTCAGTAAAACGATTGCTTGGTAAATCGTATAAGGATTTGGCGAAGGTGCAAACTCATTTGGGCTATAAAATAATTGACGATGGCTCAGACGGCTTGGTAAAAATCAAGTTAGGCGAACAATTTTTTTCACCCATTGAGCTGTCGGCTGAAATATTAAAAGAGCTAAAACACAAGGCCGAAAAATCATTAAATCAACGAATAAGTATGGCTGTGATTACTGTTCCGGCATACTTTAATGATGCACAACGGCAGGCCACTCGGGATGCGGGGAAATTGGCCGGATTGGAAGTGTTAAGAATTGTAAATGAACCAACGGCTGCGAGCTTGGCCTACGGAATTGGTTTAGATAGAAATCAAACAAAAACAGTGGCGGTGTATGACCTTGGTGGTGGAACGTTTGACATTTCTATTTTAAGAATTGAAGATGGTATTTTTGAAGTATTGAGTACCAACGGAAATACATTTTTGGGTGGTGATGATTTTGATAGAACCATTGTAGAATATTGGACAGACCAGTTCCAATTAAACCAAACAAACGATGCGAGTAAGCAACAAAGGTTGCGTTTGCTGGCTGAGTCAGCAAAAAAGCACTTGTCAAAAAATGATTTGTTTGAAACGGAGTTCGGCGAGTTGACATTAACAATTAGTAAAGAAAAATTCGATGAACTGATATGCTCGTTGGTTTCTCAAACAATTGAAAATTGCAAATCTGCCGTCGCTGATTCAAAAATTACGTTGCAAGAAATTGACGAAGTGGTATTGGTAGGAGGCTCGACCCGAGTTCCGTTGGTTGTTGAGGAAGTAAAATCATTTTTCAAGCACAGCCACATCAATAATCAGTTGAATCCGGATGAAATTGTAGCCCTCGGTGCTGCCATAGAAGCTGATATTTTGGCCGGAAACCGAAAAGATTTATTGTTGTTGGATGTCACGCCACTTTCTCTTGGCATCGAAACTTTAGGTGGTTTGATGGATGTTATTATTCCGCGAAATTCAAAAATACCGATGAGCGTTGGTAGGAATTATACCACCTCTGTTGATGGGCAAGTAAATCTGAAAATATCTGTTTTTCAGGGAGAGCGTGATAGGGTAGAAGAGAACCGGAAATTGGCCGAATTTGTTTTGCAAAATATTCCGGCCATGCCTGCCGGTTTGCCCAAAATTGAAATAGCCTTTATGCTGGATGCAGACGGTATTTTAAAGGTTAGAGCCAAAGAATTGAGGTCTGGCGTGGAGCAATCAGTAGACGTAAAACCTCAGTACGGATTGTCCGATGACGAAGTTGAGAAATTGTTGCTTGAATCAATGCAAAATGCTGAAAGCGATATGAATTTTAGGTCTTTGCAAGAAGCCAAAAACGAGGCAAACTATTTGGTTAACAACACTCGAAAGTTTATAGAAAATCATGCCGAATTTTTGACCTCAAAAGAAACAAAGGAGGTGTTGCATCTGTTAGAAAAGTTGGAAGATTCGATAAAAACGGAAGATAAAAATTTGATACAGCAACAGCAAGATTTGCTAAATGAATATACAAAACCCTTTGCCGAAAAAATGTTGGACAATACCATTGAAAAGGCGTTAAAAGGAAAATCGATAGAATAGAAACGAAAACGTTAAAATTGTCGTTCTGAAATTATGGGTAAAAAAGTTTTACTGTTTATAGCCTTGTTGGGAGTCACTTTGTTTGGCTTTGGTCAGCCTTTTACTGAATTGCTGCCAAAGACCAGAGTTGGCATGACAGCGGCTATCAACTATACCATGCTTGCCGGTTCCGAACTTAAAAATCCACGCCCCAAAACCGCATCGGCATTAGGCTTTGCAGTTCGGCAAAAACTTGGGAAACAGCTGCAAATGACCGCCGAATCGAATGTTTCGTTTAGCGGTTCACGCTTTGCAAATGGCAAAACTGACTCCTATTATTTGATGAAATTTGTTCGTGTTAATCTTCCACTTAGTTTGATGCTAAACATAGATGGGGAAAACCAGAAAAAATTTATTACCGCCGGAATTGATGGATCGTATATTCTTCGCTCAGAAATCTATGTTAGACCCAACGATGTGAAGCCTACATTTGTTAACTATGGATTTAAACGCTTTGATTTGGCAGCTACGCTCGGGGTGCATTTGGATTATCAGTTTTTTGGAATAAGGCCCAGCATTCGTATGGGGTTACTTAATTTAAACAATGGCCTGAAAATGGAGAATATTTTTCCGGCTACCGGAAATAACGGTACTATAAAACATGTTGGTTTTGATGTTCAAGTGTATTTTTAATTATGAATAAATCGCTAAAAATAGTTAGTATAGCAGTAGGATTTGTGCTTTTTGCGGTGGTAATTTTGGCTATTTCTTCTACCAAAGAAATCAAAGAAAATAACACAGTATTCAAAAATCAAAATGATGATTTTTCAGACCATTATCGCATTGCCACACCACCTATACCCGAAGTGGTTGATTTTGCTGGAGAGGTTGTTCCGCTTGACGACTGGGATGTGAGAGAACGATTGGAGAGAGAACTATTAACCAATGTTTATTGGCAATCAAACACCTTGTTAAATCTGAAGAGAAGCAGAAAATATTTTCAAACCATCGAAACCATTTTGGCCAAAAACGGAATACCCGATGATTTTAAATATTTGGCAGTGGCCGAAAGCGGCTTGATAAATGCGGTGTCTTCAGCCGGAGCCAAAGGTATTTGGCAATTTATGGAATCGTCTGCTCAGAGCTATGGATTAACTGTGAATACAGAAATAGACGAACGATATCATCTCGAAAAATCTACACAAGCTGCATGCGATTATTTGAAACATTCAAAAGCAACGCTTGGTTCTTGGACATTGTCTGCTGCTGCCTACAATCGGGGGGTTGCTGGAACTGTTCGGGATAAAAGTGATCAGAAACAGAACAATTATTACGATTTGTACCTAAATACAGAAACAAGTCGATACGTATTTAGAATCATCGCTTTTAAACTCATCATGCAAAACCCGGATAAATATGGATTTTCATTGAGCGATGATGATTATTTCAAACCAGAAAAAACATATCTGCTTAATGTGGATACTACAATTGTTGATTTGGCTGATTTTGCCATTCAAAACGGAACAAGTTATAAGATGGTTAAACTGCTCAACCCCTGGTTGCGTGATGACCATTTGACGATAAAAACTGGACAAGGTCATGTGCTAAAAATGCCGGAATAGTTAAAGGCAAAAACGAATTGAATGATTAGGAGTAAATTTCTTCATCCTCAAAATATTCAACAATATGCTGTCTCAACAGAGCTTCTTGTTCAAACACATCGGCAAAAGGTAAATCTTTTATTTTTTTCCATTCCGGCCAACCTTTTTTGTTTATTCCGGTTAGTTGATAAAAGCCACTTTTGCTGAACAACCGACAAACGGCAATGTGCATCAATCGTACCTTTTCTTCTTTTGTATAACCCGCTTTTAAGGTACCAAGTTCGCGAATGCCAATGACCAACAACACAGCATTCATATCCATTTTTTTGCCAAATTGCTTTTCGAGATTGGCTAAAATTGCCTTCCACTTTTCGTTTATTTCCTCAAGCATGTTGCAAATATGGTTTTTGAATATTGAACCAATGGTGTTGGTTAATTGTAAATTGACAGCAAGTTTCCGTTTCTTGAAACGTTGTACCGTTTTAGAGAGTATTGAGCGGGGCCTTGCAAAAGCGAACCATCATACGAAAACAAACTTTGACAACATTGGTCATATCCTTGTGTGTTGTATGTGCCGCACCGCAATTGAATGTTTGATGTATCAACCTGAATTACAGCACAGGCAGAATCAGGTATGTAAGTACAAGTTCGTTCCACCGCATAAAAGGCATCATCAAAATGATGTACGAGAAAAATTCCGCGGTGCCCGCCAGTCAATAATGAAAATCCCCCCAGATTGTTTAGGTGCATATTGGATGGCAAATCAAGATTAAGGGTAATATTGACAGGAACATCAGGTATATATACTTTTTTGCCATTGGGGTCACCGTCGTTGCAACCTCCAAAAGCCATAAAAATGGATAGTAAAACAATTAGTTTACGCATAGTTATAAAATCCTTTACCTGTTTTTCGACCATGATGCCCGGCATCCACTTTTTGTTTTTGTATTCTACTGGGTCTAAATTTTGCATCTTGATAAAACAAATTATACATGGATTCGGTAACCGAAAAGTTGGTTTCTACACCTATCAAATCCATCAATTGAAATGGTCCCATTTTAAATCCGGAGGCTTGCAAAAGTTGGTCAATATCTTCAAAACTGGCCACATTTTCTTCCAAAATTTTGAGCCCTTCAACATAAAAATGACGAGCAACTCTATTAACAATGAAACCAGGGGCATCTTTTGCTTTAATGGCCGTTTTTCCCAATCCTTTCACAAAATTAAACGCCGTATCAGCAACCTTAATCGATGTATGTGCACCACTGACCACTTCCACCAATTTCATAATGTGTGCAGGATTAAAAAAATGAATTCCTACCACACGCTCAGGGTGTGGCACTTTAGCCGAAATCTGGGTAATGGGAATGGACGAAGTGTTGGTGGCCAAAATACAATTGGGGCTATTTATGGTGGCCAAATCGTTAAAAAGTTTGATTTTCACCTCCAGCCGTTCCACCACCGCCTCAATGATTAAATCAACTTTTAAGTCGTTTAAATCATTGGTAATTGTTATACATTTCAGGGTTTCTTCTTTTTTAGAAGAGCTGAGTTTACCAATTTCAATGGCTTTGTTCAAGTTTTTATCGATTCCGGCATATCCTCTATCCAGAGCTTCTTTATGCAAGTCGAATAAAAAAACTTGATGGCCGGCCATAGCACAAACTTGAGCAATTCCTGCACCCATAACTCCCGCTCCTACAACGCCTATTTTCATTTTATTTATTTGAGGAATTTTCTTCTGATGAATTGATATTAAATCGTATAGAAAAAACGTGTGAATAGTTGGTGGCGGCCACACTGGCTACGTTGGCCATGGCATAATCAAGCGAAAATTTATCGAGTGCAACTCCAACACCAATGTTGGGTTGAAAAGACCACAATTCTTTGTCGTCAATATTTATAACCCGCTGAATGGTGCCAACTCCACCACGCAAAAAAATAGAATTTGCATAACCAAATTCAAGCCCTAAATGTGGGTCTATGCTGAATGCCTTGGTATGAATGGCCGTATTTCTTTTTCCGTCGGTGGTTATGTCCATATCCATTTCGGCTAAAATGCTATATTCATCAAACTTGAATTTTTTTGAAGCGGCAGCTAGCAATCTTGGAAGGGCAATTTCCAACGAATTTTTTGGAATTTCTTGATTCAACTGGGTTAAAGTTGCTTTTTCGGCATCAGTAAAATTAAAGTTCCATGCCGTAAACGTACTGGTAATGTCTCGTGCTGTAAGCCCAAAATTCCAACCAGTTTCTTCATTTTGGTACATGGCCGCAGCGTCTATTCCAAAGCCCCAAGCCGAAACGAAATTGCCCGCCGACCGACGAATAATTTTGGCATTGCCCCCAACGCTAAAGCCATCTTTTAAAATCTTTTGTCCGTAACTGAACAAAAAGCCATAATCTACTGCCGAAAATTGAGTAATTTTATCATAGTCTAATTGGCCGTTTTTGTATAAATCAAGCGTGTAGGGGATTCCGTCATAACCCATTCGAATAAATGAAACGCCCATGTGGCCGTTGTCTCCGGCTTTAAAAGCCAAACCGCCATAGTCGTAGTTGCCAATTCCTGCCTGATAGTTTGAGTGCATATAGCCTACTTGAATGTTGTTTTTTAGATGCACCAATCCAGCCGGATTCCAATATCCAGCCGTTACGTCAGTAGTGGAAGAAACAACGGAATTGGACATTCCAAAAGCTCTGGCACCAACACCAATTTGTAAATATTCGTTGGCATATTTTCCGGTACTCTGCGATTGTGCAACATACCAAAACAATAATAATCCAAAAAGGGCAAAGGTCTTTTTCATTCTTTTAACTCAAATTCAAGTTTTACAACAGTTTGCGGCATTTCATCACTAAGTAGCTCAATAATGTCGCTAATCAAGGATTTTTGCTCATTGGTAAACGATTTCAACCCCATTTTAGTACATATCTTGCCCAACGCAAATACAATATTATCCTTTTTTTGGTAAGATTCGAGGTATCTCATTTCCATAAAACGGTCAAATCCTGCATCAAACTTTTCAAAGGTATTAAATCCGCTCTTTTGTAAATAAGAATGAAGAGCCTGTGTATCGACCAATTCAAAATCGTTGTATAGGTTATTAGCCAATTGTGGGTGCCGTTTTATTAGGTAATAATCAATAGTCAGTTCAGCCAAAATATGAGCTACAAACCAGTCTTTATCAATATCTTCCGAACTATTTCTGATTTGGTAGGTAATAATCTCCATAAGGTGGTGAAAACCACCCCAGGCATGAAAAATCTTATCACTGGCCACATGTTTTATACATCCTTTAAAAAGCTGTAACTGTGGCTCATCCTCTGGTTGATTGATGCCAAAATTAAGTTTTGAACCTTTTACAAAATTTCGAACCAGGTCGGGTAAAATCAATCCCAAATTAAAATGTGGATTGCCCTTTTGATGGTCGAAGTAGTAGTGCGATAAAAAATTCATTGGTGCAAAGATAGGTATGTGACTGGCAAACCTGCATACCAACACTATATTTGAAGCCGTGCAACATTCAAATAATCAAATAGAGTGTATTTTTTCTCTTGTTGATGAACTCATAAAAAATGGGTTGAGGCATGTGGTAATCTGTCCGGGTAGTCGAAATTTTCCGTTGATATACGCCATGCAATCTGCAGGGAACCGCCTATCGATGCACAGTTTTGCCGATGAACGTTCGGCGGCATTTGTGGCGTTAGGCATGGCTCAAAGTTTGAATGAACCCGTAGCCGTTTGCTGCACCAGCGGCACAGCAGCCCTCAATCTTTATCCTGCCGTGGCCGAGGCGTTTTATGCCGAAATTCCTCTTCTGGTGCTAACTGCCGATCGCCCACCGGAAAGCATTGACAATTGGGAAGGGCAGTCGATTAGGCAGAACAACTTGTTCTATGCTCATTGCAATCACAACTTTCAGACTCCAATGGAGTTTGAGAACACGTCTGTCTTCAGAGAATTGGCACAAAAGGCATGGAAGGCAGCCTCACTTCAAACCCAAGTTCATGTCAACATACCAATTCGTGAACCCTTTTATACCTCAATTCAATTTCATTTCTCTGAATCAATTGAGCATGAGAAGCTCGAAAAAAAGTACGAAAATGTACCTGACAATTTTGTTCAGGATATAAGCTCGAGCAAAAAAATACTTTGGTTAAATGGAGCAGATACAATCCAAACTATTTTGGATTATCCTAAAAATCTAGTGGTTTTCTCGGATGTAATTTCCAATAAAAATGAAACCATTTCGCATTGGGAAAATATCTTATTGGCCAACAAAAACCTTGCGGAACAATTGCAACCGGATTTAATAATTACCACCGGAAAATATTTTGTAAGCAAAGCGTTAAGACAGTTTCTGACGGACACTAATTCATTGAAACATTGGCATTTGTCGGATAAAAAGATAGTGCCAACTCCTTTTAAAACAACGCCTTGGTTGGTAAATATTTCAGCAGAAACAGCTCTGCAACAGATAAAAGAACACCATTCGGACAAAAATTTTATTGAAGATTGGAAACTTTTGGAAAAGAAATTTGAGTTTTTTTTCACCAACATTGTTTCGGAAGACTTTACCGAACTGAGTGTAATAACTCGATTGTATCGAATGTTGCCAACGCATTCTGTTTTGCAAATGGCCAATTCTATGTCGGTGCGGTATGTATCTATGCTCAAAAGGCGAAATGATATTATTCATCTTTCAAATCGCGGAACAAGTGGTATAGATGGTTGCACATCTACTGCCGTGGGTTATGCAAAAACAACCACAGAACTTGTCTTTCTAATAACTGGGGATGTAGCTTTTTTTTATGATGTAAATGCTTTTTGGACAGACAGTTTTCCCCAAAATTTGAAAATTGTTTTAATGAACAATTTTGGAGGTGGCATCTTTGAAATGATTGAAGGACCATCGGAATTTAAAGAGTCGGTTGCTTTTCAAACCACCAACCATCATAGAACTGCACAAAACATCTGCAGCGACTTTGGTGTTGACTATTTTTGTTGTTCAAATTTTGATGAATTTGATGGTGCGTGGCAGCATTTCTGTCAAAGTGAGAAGGCTTCTGTGCTTGAAATAATGACCAACAGAGTGGAGAATGTAAGTTTTTATAACAAACTTAAAAAGGGGCATAATGAGTAAAGATTTTTCGCATATCGACCAAAATGGAAACCCTCGAATGGTGGACGTTGGCGATAAAAATATAACACAGCGAAATGCGGCTGCCGTATCGTATGTGCAGCTACCAAAAGCGGTATTGGATTTATTCAATCAAAAAGACATTGTTACTGCCAAAGGTTCTGTTTTTCAAACCGCTATTTTGGCCGGAATAATGGCCGCAAAAAAAACATCGGATTTGATTCCGTTGTGTCACCCATTGGCGTTAAATAAGTGCGACATTTCCATTAATTTGGAAAATGAGAGGGTAAAAATAGTTTGTGAGGTGAGTTGTAACGGCAAAACCGGGGTAGAAATGGAGGCTTTAACAGGGGCTTCTGTGGCGGCTTTGACGGTATATGATATGTGCAAAGCCTTTGGCCACAACATGATTATTGAACAAACGAAACTGGTAAAAAAGACAGGTGGCAAAAACGATTTTGAAAGTTTCTATGTTTGAAAAACACACAAAACTGAGCAAGCCTGATTTAGGTTTTTTTGGACGAAACGAAATTGCTTTGGTGGGTACAAGTTGCGGCAAAATTCAGGAGATGACAAAATACCTGATTGCACGACTAAAAGACACGGCCAATATAGGCTATATGGATGCGGATCACTCTTCGTTTGACAATGATGAACTCCCAGAATTTATTAAGGATGGAGCAACCATTTTTGCACAAGATAAACAAAACGCTTGGACTAAAGCATTGGCCGGGAAACCCGAAAAATTTGACTTTCAAAAGTCTTTTTTTCAAAACGATATAATCTTATTAAATGGAAATCATTTTGAGGCAAAAAACCTATTAGTTTTTATAGATAAAACTAAATTTACCTCTCTCGAAAAAAGGAAAAATCAGCTTACCAATGTATTAGCTTTTATAGAGATAGATGAGGATGTCAAACTTCCTCAATTCATTCATGATGAAATAAATGAAATAGAAAATGTTCCCACATTTTCTATCGACCAACAAGAAGAAATTGCATCGTTTGTCGAAAAGTGGTATCAAGACCGTATTCCTAAATTAAACGCATTGATACTGGCCGGAGGTGAAAGCAGCCGCATGGGAAAAAGTAAGGCATTGTTGAATTATCATGGAATAGAGCAATATAAGTGGCTCGAAAAAATGCTTAAACTACATGTAGAACAGGTTTTTCTGAGCCAACGAAATAATCAGGAATTTGAAACGGATTTGCCCATTATTGAAGATAGTTTTTTAAATCTGGGTCCAATGGGAGCTATTTTGTCTGCCATGCGTGAACAACCCAATGCCGCTTGGTTGGTGTTGGCCTGCGACTTACCCTTTTTGGATGGCGAAACTGTGGAATTATTGATAAAGAACAGATCGGCCAAACACGTGGCAACTGCTTTTAAGAACGAAAAAACTGGTTTTGCCGAGCCATTAGTGGCCATTTGGGAACCCAAAGCCTATCAACAATTATTACATTTTCTGGCCTTAGGTTATAGCTGTCCGCGAAAAGTGCTTATCAATACAGATACAAATCTGATAGCTTGTGGTAATCCTGAGAAACTGGCCAATGTGAATACACCAGAAGAGTTTGAAGCTGCTAAAAGAATTCTGGATGGAACACAGGTATAGCAGGCAAACGGTTCTAAAAAATGTGGGGCAGGGGGGGCAAATAGCCATTAAAGAATCATCAGTGTTGGTGGTCGGATGTGGCGGTTTGGGAAGTGTTGTTGCCATGTATTTGTGTCGGGCGGGTATTGGCACGTTAGGTTTGGTTGACCATGACAGAGTGCAACTTTCTAACCTGCACCGACAAGTGTTGTTCAATGAAAATGATGTGGGTGAATGGAAAGTAGATGCCACAAAAAGGGCATTGGTTGCGGCCAACTCCGACGTGAAAGTGCAAACCTTTAATATGAAACTCACAGATGAAAATACAGAGGCTGTATTTTCAGAATTTGATTTCATTGTGGACGGAACCGACAATTTTGAAACGAAATATTTGGTAAACGATGCGTGTGTGCTTTTTAACAAAACACTGATTTATGGAAGTGTAAATCAATTTGACGGACAAGTGGCGTTGTTCAATCACAACGGTAGTGGAAACTTGCGAGATTTATTTCCGCAAATGCCGAATTCTAACTTATTTCAGAATTGTGAGGAAGCTGGGGTGTTGGGGCCAATGGTGGGAATTGTGGGTAGTATTATGGCCATGGAGGTATTGAAAGTTATTGCCCAAACGGGTGAAACATTGGCCAACAAGTTGTTGTTGTTGGACGGCCTAAGTTATCAAAACCGAAAAATGAATTACCGACCCAAGGGGAATGTATTGATTAAGAAATTGCCAAAAAATAATAGTTCTTGTTCAACGGGAAAAATGATAAGTTGGCATGAGTATCATACTGAATATAAAGATTTTATGTTAGTGGACGTTCGAACATCGGAGGAGAGATTGGCCGGACACAGCGGTGGGTTGCACCTTCCCTTGCCCGAACTGGAATCAAGAATAAATGAACTGACCGGTTACCCGAAAATTGCTTTTTATTGTCAGTCGGGGGAGAGAGCCAAAAAGGCGGCAATTATTTTAAGTACTTTCCCGAACATTGAGATAGTTTCTATCCAGTAATTACAGAAGTTTTTTATCATTCGCCCATCAAACTTCTCCAATCTTTGCTGCTATCTGTACTGTTGTCTAAGGTTTCATAATAAAGGTCTTTGTCGAGCTTTTGTTCAATCAAGGGCTGACCCAAAAAGTGTTCAATTTCCTCTCTGATGCTGTTTTCTTCGGTAGAGCAAAAGGAAATGGCTGTACCTTTTTTTGTTCCACGTCCGGTTCTTCCCACACGATGCACATAGTTTTCGGTCAGTTCCGGAAGATCGTAGTTTATCACAATGTCCACATCCGGAATGTCTATTCCTCTTGCCGAAACGTCTGTGGCAATCAATAGTTTTATGGCTCCACTTGCAAAAGTGCTCAGGTTGGTTGTTCGTTCTTTGTTCTCCTTGTCACTGTGCATGGTTAAGGAGTCAATATCTACGCGTTGCATGGCGGCTTTCACGCGTTCGGCCCGAACTTTCGTTCGCACAAAACACAAAATTTTGCTCTCTGGATTTTCTTTTACTATCCTTTCTAAAAAAAAACGTTTGTGATCCATTTCGATTTTTGCATAATAATGGAACACGTTTTTGGATACCGGATTTTTTGGTGAAATCTGTATTCTTATTGGGTTTTGAACAATGGAATAAGCCAGTTTTTTGATTTTGTGACTGATGGTGGCTGAAAAGAAAAGTGTTTGTCTTTTTTTTGGTATAAATTTCAGCAAATCTCGAATGTCATTGATAAAGCCCATGTCTAACATCAAATCCGCTTCATCTAATATCAGTATTTCTAATTTATCCAGTTGAATATGACCTTGACTTCGCAAGTCAAATAGCCTACCGGGGGTGGCAATAAGCACTTCTACTCCCTTTTTTAGCTTATTTATTTGGGGTTGCTGGTCGGTACCTCCATGAATAAAAAGGGAATTAATGCCCAATCCTATACTAAATTGTTCAAACACTTTTGCCGTTTGGCTGGCCAATTCGTGTGTGGGCACCATCACTACGCAACGAACTATTCCGTTAGCTGTTTTTATCTTTTTTTTCAAAAGATTGTGAAGCACCGGAATCACATAAGCGGCTGTTTTACCGGTACCTGTTTGGGCTATTGCCAATACATCCTCTCGTTTTAAAACAGGCGGAATGCTTTTAAACTGAATATCGGTAGGGCGTTTAAAACCTTGGTCTGCAATATTCTGTTTTAGTTGTTCATCAATACGGTAATCGGCAAACTTCATGGGGCAAAGCAACGCAAAAATTTTCGCTAAATCTAAAGCAATGTTTTGGCGATAAAATTTTTATAAGGGGATTTTTGAACTCTGTGAAAATACTCTGTGTCTTTGTGGTTAAAAGTAAAAAAGCATTGTAACTATATAAAATGGCATACTCTCAATACTTAGTACACCTATCAAGGATGAGCAGAAACCCAAACCTCGCCATCAGTAAAAATTTCTTTTTTCCAGATAGGTACGGTTTCTTTTAAAGTGTCAATGGCATAGCGGCATGCTTGAAAGGCGGCATCTCGATGAGCAGCCGAAACACCTATAATTACGGCAATATCTCCAACTTCTAACAAACCCACACGGTGGTGAATGACTATGTTTTGTATTTTGAATTGCTGTCGTGCCTCTGTCGAAATTTTCTGAAGTTCTTTAATGGCCATGGGTTTATAACACTCAAATAGTAATTGCTTTACAGAACGGTTTTGGGTTTTATTTCGAACAGTGCCAACAAAAAAATTTAAACCTCCAGTAGATGGAGATTCTATCAATGCAAGACATTCATTGATGTAAAGGGCTTCATCCGATATTTTTATTAAATTTTTCAAACCGTCACAACATTCGGATTCAAATATCGTTGTATAAACACTAAAAGTTAAAAGTGATTACCATAATTCTCATTTTGGCCGTAAGGCATTCAAAAAAAATTTTCGGCAAGGCTTAGCCACCGCTCACTGGCGGAATCAGGGCAATTTCGTCAAAGTCATTCAGCAAGAAGTCGTTGTGTGCATATTGTTCGTTGACAGCTATAGCCAAACTGTTCAATTTCAGTAAATCAGGGTATTTCTGATAAAAATAATTTCTAAAATCCTCTACAGTTTTTATCGTGGGGTCAGAAAGGGTAAAATTCGATTTACCGATTATATCCCGAGCAATGCCAAATGCTAAAACTTCCATATTTTAAACAAACTTATATAATATGCGTAGTCCGGCAAAAATAACCAGCATGGCAGTCATAGCTTTTATTTGTTCTTGTTTTAATTGTTTAAAATTTAATCGAGCTCCAATTTGTCCACCAATAAAAACAGCCAATACAAAGGGCCAGATGGTATTGATTTGGACCGATGACGGATTGACCGTAATTTGCCCGACAAGTCCGGAAAAAGAGTTTACAAGGATAAAAAAACTGGCAGCCGCTGATATTTTTCGTGCATTGTCCCATTTGGTTAAAAATAAGATAGGAGCCAAAAAAATGCCACCACCAATACCCACCAATCCGGAAATAAATCCAATAATGCCGCCGACAAATGCACTAAACCTCGGGTTGGTGCTTATTTTTAGGTTTATTTCAGTGGTGTTTAATTGCCAAAGCATTACAATTCCAGCAAACAGAAGAGTGAAGCCCAACAACAGTTTAAAATGCGTTTCGGGCAATACAATGCTACCACCTAAAAAAGACATTGGAACACTGGCAACGACAAATGGGATCAGTTTTTTTAGCTGGAATGTTTTGTTTTTGAAATGCCAAAACGTGTTTCCGGCCACAACAACAAGGTTGCAAACCAAGGCTATCAATCTATATTCTACCACAGATTTATTGGCGAATGATAGAATGGCCAAATAGCCCGAACCTCCTCCAAAACCAACGCTGGAGTAAATTAAGGCAACCAAGTAAAAAAGCAAATAATGCACAAGTTATTAATTGTCCCTTTTCTCGAACGTTTCATCTCGTTTGTCTTCTATTCGTCTTATAATCAAATAAATAAGAGCAATAACCCCGCCAAGAATGAGCATACCGTAGAGACCCACAAAAAGAAAAACAAAAATTTCAGAATCCATTATTTTAGCTTAACGGCCGTGCCATAAGCAAGTATTTCGGCTGCTCCTTGCATGATGGCAGCGGTGGTAAGCCGAACATTTACAATAGCATCAGCACCCATGCGTTTGGCATCATCTTCCATACGTTGCAAAGCCTGCTCGCGGCTTTCGGCCTGCAATTTTGTGTATTCGCTTATTTCGCCGCCGACAATGTTTTTTAGTCCGGCAAAAATATCGCGGCCCACGTTTCGGGCACGCACGGTTGAGCCACGGCAGATACCTAAAACCTCTGATATTTCTCTGTTGGCAATGTCGGGTGTGTTTGTAATAATCATAGAATTTTATTTTTTGCGATGTATAACATAATTTACCAAATCAATCAAATGTGATTTGTCGTTTAACGTTTCAATGCTATTCAAAGTTTCGATGGCTTTTTGATGATAAAGACTTAAATGTTGGTTTGCATAATCAATGCCTCCTGACTGAATAACATAGTCAACCACTTGTTGTACATCGGTTTTACTTTTTTTGTCGGATTTGATAATGCGTATGAGTTTTCTTTTTTGAGATTTTTCTGCTTTAGATAGTGCATAAATAAGGGGTAAGGTCATCTTCTTCTCCTTAATGTCTATGCCAGTGGGTTTACCCACATCTGCATCTCCATAGTCGAACAAATCATCTTTAATCTGAAATGCTATGCCCGTGTATAGTCCAAAAAGACTCATTTTTTCTATCGTGTCAGCAGATTGGTTGGCAGAGGCTGCACCAATGGCACAACAGCTTGCAATGAGTGAAGCTGTTTTTTTTGAGATAATATCAAAATAGACATCTTCGGTTATATCCAGTTTTCGGGCTTTTTCCATTTGTAGCAATTCCCCCTCGCTCATTTCTTCAACGGCGGTAGAAAGAATTTCGAGCATATCAAAATCTTTGTTTTTTAAGGATAATAGGAGGCCTTTTGAAAGCAGATAGTCGCCGACTAACACGGCAACTTTATTTTTCCATAAAGCATTAATCGAAAAAAAACCCCTTCGCTTGTTGGCATCGTCCACCACATCGTCGTGCACCAAGGTGGCTGTGTGTAGCAATTCAACCAAAGAAGCACCGCGATGGCTGCGTTCATTTATGTTTCCAAACAACTTGGCACTATGCAACACAAACATCGGCCGCATTTGCTTGCCTTTGCGTTTTACAATGTATGTCATGATGGTATCGAGCAGAGCCACACGACTTTTCATGCTTTGACGAAATCGCTTTTCGAACTCAACGAGTTCCTCCGAAATGGGCCTTTGAATATCTTTTAAACCACCTGACATTAGTGTTTAATAATTGGTGCAATATAATTGGATTAAATGAGAGGATTGAAATTAAAAACAAAAAAGGGCAGTTGATTAAAACTGCCCTTTGTATTAATAATCCAATAAGAATTAATATCCTTCTATCTCACCCTCGGCGGCACTATACATCAATTTTAAAGAGTTTTCTTTTCTTAGCTCTTGTTTGATGTCTTGTATCAAGCCCATCTTAACCACCTTGTCCACTTTAAGGGCAGTAGTCAGATAGTCTCTGAAACGGGCATCTTGCTGATCTTTTTTCATTCTAACAAATGTTCGAACTCCTAAACCGGGTTCATCTTTAGACTCAAGAACCACTCCAAATTTTCCATCAAATTGTATTCTTGGAGCATCGCCCAAATTGGTGTTTACCGGAGGTCCAACCAAAATATAAATTACCAAGGATTTGTTTTCAACCTTCTCCACTTCTGACAATGTGGGGAGTTGCGTTCTAACCAAATCTTCTGCGGTACGCATTTTTGTTGCCACCATAAAGAAGAATAATAGCATGAAAACAATATCAGGAAGCGACGAGGTGCTAATACCTGGCGTTTCTCTTTTTCCGTCTTTTCTAAATTTTGCCATAATTACAGTTGTGATTGAAATGGTTCTGCTTCCGAAATCTTTAATGGATACTTTTTAACTACCTCATTAAATTCATCCCCTTTTTTAACAAGTTGGTTAAACGGACGGCCAAATTTTCGTTTTGAATACTCATCACGTACCTCATCATAGCCACGAATCAATTCGTTATATACTTCTACATACCGTTGATAGGTGGTGGACTTGGCATGCTGCAATGAAACAATAGCTATTTGTGATGAATCAGAAAAATTTGGGTCGCGACCTTCGTTGAGCAAATGCATTTTTGTTATTTCCGTCAACTCATCGATTCTCATTCTACCGCCTTCAACCAATAATTCATCGTTACCGTTGACAAGAACTTTTAAGATGTTTCGTTCGTTAATTCGAATTTCTTCCTTCTTCTCTTTGGCATCAATATAAGGAGGAAGAACAACTTTCAGCCCTTTGTCCTGATTCATGTGGCTGGTAACCAAAAAGAATACCAACAAAAGAAAAGCGATGTCGGCCATGGAGCCGGCGTTTACTTCGGGTATTCCTCTACTTTTGCGTGGCATATCTATCTAAATTACTTTGTTAACGATTCAAAAACTGACTTTAATCCAGAACCAATGGCCAGCAATATGGCAATGGCCATCAGAACAATACTCACTTTTATACCTGCTTCGGCAGATTGTGCAGTTAATGTTTTTACCTTCATATCAATGAATTTCTGACTTAATTCTGTTGACGCTCCCGAACGGAACATATAAAACAAACCTATTACTACCAACAAGCCTAAAGCAACAGGAATAATAGATTTTGGTTTGTAAATAAATCCCAAAAGAGCAAGAACAAAAGCTGCTATTACACCAACAATGGTATATAAGTAGCTTTGTATAATGCCATTATCCGTTATTGGGGCATACACTTCTTTTTTAGCTTCCATATTTAACTCTCCGGCTTTGATGTTGAAGAGCTTATATAGAAAATATGTCAAAAAGACTACTACTAATCCGTAGAAGACATATCTGACAATCGTTCCTACCATGTCGTTTTTCATTGTTATAATTTTAATTAAGCCTTAACTGCTTTGTTTTTAATAAGCATATCAACCAATTTGATTGATGAATCTTCCATATTGTTCACAATACTGTCGATTTTAGAAACCAACATGTTGTAAAACAATTGAAGAATGATGGCAACAATCAAACCGGCAACCGTTGTTAAAAGTGCCACTTTAATACCTCCTGCCACGTCTTTTGGGTTGGTATCTCCTTTTTGCTCAATGGTGTCAAACGCTTGAATCATACCCACTACCGTTCCCAAGAAACCAAGCATTGGGGCAAGGGCAATAAACAATGATATCCAAACCAAGCCTTTTTCCAATTGACCCATTTGTACCGAGCCATAGGATACCACAGATTTTTCTACCTGATCAAGACCTTCATCAGCTCTATCCAAACCTTGATAGAAAATGCTGGCAACAGGACCTCTTGTATTTCGAGCCACGTCTTTGGCACCTTCTATGCCGCCAGATTGCAAAGCACTCTCCACTTTAGAAATAAATTTGTCATTGTTGGTTGACATCATAAATAATGAAACCAAACGCTCAATAGCTATGGCCAAACCAAGTATCAAACAGATAAGCGGTAACGCCATGAACGTGGGGTCACCCTCAATAAACTTGTCGCGGATTACGGGAATACCTAATTTGTCTTTTTTGGTGTTTTTCTTTTCGGCTTTAGCTTCGCCCTCAACTTCCTCAGCAGGTGCTGCTTCTCCTGCATTTTCAGTATTTGCAGAATCTACTTTTGTTTCTGTTTGAGTTGCTTCAGCATTTTTGTCTTGAGCTTTCGCATTAAGATTCAAACCCAAGAACATTGCCAGTGCCAGAATCAATACAATTTGTCTTTTCATTATATACGAACTTTTTAAGATATTAAAATGAATTCGGGCAAAAATAGAAAAACTTTGCTATATCCATTATCAATTAAAGTTTAACTTTTTTTTCGTTCTCCAAATCAATGCAATATTTGTCTTTTTATTACAGATGATTGCGTTATGTTTGAGCAATATGAGTTTTGACTTTACGAACGGTTGAAAATGGCAAAAGCAAAAACAATTTTTTTCTGTCAAAATTGTGGGGCACAGTCCGCAAAATGGGTTGGAAACTGCCCGAGTTGCAAGCAATGGAATACGTATGTGGAGGAAGTGGTTGAAAAATCGGTATCCGACAATGTTCCGGCTTGGGTAGAAACCGACACCCAAAAAAATCAAAAGGCCGAACCCAAATTGATAACTACCTTAAAAGGTGGAAATGAGCAACGATTCTCCACATTGGATGAAGAATTGAATCGTGTGCTTGGCGGCGGTGTGGTTTTAGGAAGTTTGGTGCTGCTCGGTGGAGAACCGGGCATAGGCAAATCAACGCTTATGCTGCAAGCCGCGTTGCACTTGAATAGAAAGGTGTTGTATGTGAGCGGCGAGGAAAGTGAAAATCAACTAAAAATGCGAGCAGACCGAATTGGGATAAAAAATACGGAGTGCTACATTTTGTCGGCCACCGAAATACAGGATATTTTCAAACAAATAAAAAAACTAAAGCCTGAGTTGCTCATTGTCGATTCTATTCAAACACTTTTTAGCAGAACCATTGAAAGCACTCCGGGCAGCATTTCGCAAATAAGAGAATGCACAGGACAGCTACTGCGTTTTGCCAAAGAGAGCAACACGCCTGTTATGCTTATTGGTCATATAACCAAAGATGGGCAGATAGCCGGACCCAAAGTTTTGGAACACATGGTGGACACCGTTTTGCAGTTTGAAGGCGACCGACACCATGTTTACCGAATTTTAAGGGCGATAAAAAATCGTTTTGGTTCGGCCAGCGAAATGGGAATATATGAAATGCTTGGTGATGGGTTAAAAGAAGTATCCAACCCATCAGAGGTATTGATTTCAAATAGAGACGGATTGCTTTCGGGCATTTCGGTGGCTTCTGCCATAGAAGGTGTGCGGCCACTAATGATAGAGACTCAGGCATTGGTTAGCACCGCTGTATATGGCACTCCGCAGAGAAATAGTAATGGTTATGACCTAAAAAGGTTAAACATGCTGTTGGCTGTTTTAGAAAAACGTTGTGGATTTAAGTTGGGCATTCAGGATGTTTTTGTAAACATTGCGGGAGGTCTAAAATTAGATGACCCCGGGGTTGATTTAAGCATTGCCGCAGCCATTCTTTCTTCATTTGAAAATTTACCTGTTCCACGTTTTACAACATTTGTTGGCGAAATTGGGCTCTCGGGTGAGGTGCGGCCTGCAAGAAGAATGGAACAACGCATTGCTGAAGCCGAAAAACTCGGTTTTCAGGAAATGATTTTGTGTACTTCAAGCATAAAATCGCTCAAACCAAAAAGCATAAAACTGATTGGGGTAAACAATATTATGGAAGCTGCCGAAGTTTTATTCGGCTAAAAGTTGGAGGTTAAAGTAAATCGAATTCCGCTAAAGGCAGGCTCAATACGACAGATACCTCCTGTGCAATTAACCCCCTGAACCTGTTTTACATAAGCCAACGTAAAAGAAGTGGTGTTGATATTGTATTTGGCAAATAGGGTGTAATAATGCACAATTTTGTCCGAAACTGTGGAGCCGACATGTCGAACCGGAATCACATTTACCATATCCGAGATAGAGAAAGAATAATGTGGAGACATGTTTAATTCCAACACTCCATTTACAAAGCTTCCCAAATCTTGTTTGGTAGATAAATATTGCGACTCGAGCCTCAATGATTTTCGTGAAGTCATTTTATAGGTCATTTCCATAAATGGGGTCAAGGTTTTTACATCATGATATGAAGTATCTTTATTTTCATAAATCTGTTGATTATAAAAAATAGACTGCAACCCATATTTTCCTTTCCATTTGGTGTTAAATTTGTGTTCGTATTGTAGAAAATATTCCCTAAACAATTGTTCACCATCAAGTTTTTTAACATTTGAATAGTTCAAATTAAGTATCTGTCCTTTTTTAATTGTCCAAGTTAAATCTGCCTGCAAACCTTGTTCGCCATAGTCTTGTGCCGGAGCATTGTATCTGGCCAATAGTCTGTATGAGGCCTGTCTTGTCAAAGATGGTTGGTAGCTCAAAATCCCGTCAAGCAACAAATCATTTGGAGAAACCCTCATTTTATAATTTTTGATATGTCGGTATTGAGCATTAAATCCAATTCCTCCCTTTTTGTTTTTACCCAACTTTCCTTTTGAATATCCAAAAGTGGCATAGGTAATTTGTCCGTTCAACGAGTCAAGAAATCCGTCAGTTTTTCTAACGGCCTCACCTGTTTTGCGAACATGTTCGAGCGAAAAGTTGAAGTTTTTAAGGTTCAAATTGGCATATCCGTTGTAAGAATACGAATTGTATTTTGGATAAAATCGCTGGGCTATATCATAACCATTTATTTCGGCCACTAACTCATTCATATCACTCTGTGTAAGTGTTCTATTAAATGTGCTGGCACCAAGAGTTAAAAGTCCCTTTTCATTTTTAAGGTTATAAATTTTTTCTGTATTAAAGCCTCTTACCACTTCCTTTCTTGATTGAAAACGATTGCCTTTAGATGCTTCTCCTTTTTGGTTTCCAGTAAACGCCTTAATAAAAAAATTGTCGTTTATGTCGTATCTGGCGTGTATGCCCTCAATGGCATAGTCAATGCCAATCAGACGGCTTTCGTAACTTCTGAAGATAAGTCCAGAACCAAATTGGTCGTAAAAAGAACCTGCCGTTAGAGTTAATTTATCGATGCTTTTTTTGATTTGCCAAAAACCCATACCATGACCAGAGAAGGTGCCTGTTGGGTTTAATAGGTTGCTATTATTAAATAAATCATATCTGGCCGAAAGGCTAAAGCCTTTTATTTGATAATTGGTAAAAAGCCATGCTTCTGCCGAACTTATTTGACTGCTGTATTGAGGAGGCTCGTAAGCACCAATGGCACTATCTATAACAAACACAGAGAAGTTGCTCTGAAAATTGCCAGAAAATACACCTTTATCTTGAGCCACCGAAACCACCGAAAGGCTTAAAAGCACAATCAACAAAAAGAGTTTGTTCATATTATTTCAATAATGAGAGTGCAAATAAAGAGATATTTAAGGTGTATTCATAAAATAGATGCTGCACAAATGCGTTGAAAATACATGGTCAAAAATGTACTTTGTGTGGCATTATTCGTTTTTATAAGCCTCCAATCTTGTTCGCAGGGTATTGAAAAGGAGAGTGTCGTTCGTGTTTTGAAGGATTCAATATCGGGTATAAAAAGCTTTGTGTTGCCGATACATTTCAATCGAGAAGAAATTGAAACTCGGTTGTTGGAAAAGTCTAAAACCAAATCGTTAAAAATAATTCATGTGTTCGTGCCACTTTGCGATAACGAGCATCAAGGCATTGTTCCGGTGAATAGTAGTTTGGGAAACGGAATGAACCTAAGAACCAACCTCTATTGGGGTGCAGGATACGGCATTAAAACACATTTCAGCCGCAGCAGCCAATGGCAACTTCAAAAAAGTATAGTAAATCCTGATAGCAATGTGTTGGAGAGAGTTATTTATAAACACAGTTCTTATAACGCAATACTAATTGCCGATGCCTATCGTGGAGACCGAATGAAAGAATGTTTGGAAAATTATTTTGCAGTTCTGGCCGGAACAAAAAAAGATTCTATAACCCACGGAGATTCTGTTTTGGCAATGCAGTCAAAGGTTGATTTAGTGGTTTTTAATGGACACAACGGCCTAATGGACGAGTCTATAGAGACTATTCAAAGTGCCGACTCCATCATAAAAGATGCCGTGGCAATTGCGTGTGTATCAAAAAATTATTTTTCAGAAAAACTTAATATTTCTGGTGGATATCCGTTGGTGTGTACCAATCATTTGCTGGCACCGGAAGCGTATGTGCTGCACAATGTTATCGATGCTTGGTTGCAAAACAAAACTGCCGAAGAAATAAGAATGGCCGCCGCCACAGGATATAACAACATTCAAAAATGTGGTATTAGGGGTGCAAGCAATTTGTTTAGCACCGGTTGGTAAATCCACTATTTTATCATTTCCAAAAATTCCTCTTCCGAAATTATTTTAACCCCCAGCTTTTGAGCTTTTTCCAACTTGGCCGGCCCCATGTTTTCCCCAGCAAGCACATAGTCGGTTTTGGCCGATATAGAACTTACATTGATTCCACCATGCTTTTCTACTTCATTTTTAATTTCGTCTCGGCTAAAATGGGAGAAAACACCGCTTACCACAATTTTTGCACCGCCAAGTGCATTGCTTGTTGGGGCGGCAGCCTCGGCTTCTTCCATTTGTAAACCAGCTGCAATGAGTTGGTCAACTATGCCATTGTTTGTTTCGTTCGAAAAATAATCCAACACACTTTCAGCTATTTTGTCGCCAATTTCATCCACCGCAATAAGTTGCTCAAAAGTGGCCGCCCTTAGGTTGTGTATGGTTTTAAAATGATTTGCCAATTTTTTGGCTACCGTAGCTCCAACAAACCGAATTCCGAGGCCATACAAAACTTGGCTAAAAGGAATGTTTTTCGATTGCTCGATACCGTCCAAAATTTTCTGTGCCGTTTTTTCTCTAAAACTTATTAATCGTTCATCTCCGGTTTCTTCGTTAATAATGGTTTTGCTCAAACCTTCGAGTTGGTCGAAACAAAGTTGATACAAATCGGCGGCATTTTTCACCAAATTGCTGTCATACAAAATGCCAATTTTGCCTTCTCCAAGGCTATCAATGTTTAATGCTTTACGACTGATAAAATGCTCTATTCGGCCTTTTATTTGCGGAGGGCAACCGTTGTCGTTGGGACAATAGTGGGCGGCTTCACCTTCTTTTCGTATCAATTCGGTTTGGCACTCAGGACACTGATGAATAAAAATGGTTTTTTCGGCATTTGAGGGGCGTTGGTTTTCGTCAATTCCCACAATTTTGGGAATAATTTCGCCACCTTTTTCTACATAAACCATATCACCAACACGCACATCCAACTCCGAAATGATATCGGCGTTGTGCAAACTTGCCCGTTTTACAGTGGTGCCAAGCAACAAAACAGGTTCTAAATTAGCCACAGGGGTTATAGCTCCGGTTCTTCCTACCTGATAGCTAATGCTCAACAAACGAGTGCTTGCACGCTCGGTTTCAAATTTGTAGGCAATGGCCCATCGAGGCGATTTGGCTGTAAAACCAAGCTCGCGTTGCAGAGCAAAATCATTTACTTTCACCACAATTCCGTCTATGTCAAAGCTGAGTTCTTTACGTTTTTTATCCCATTGTTCAATGTATTTCCACACCTCTTCCATGTTTTTGGCAATTCGCATTTCATCGCTCACGGGCAGTCCCCAACTTTTGGCCTTTAGCAGCGACCCGTGGTGGGTGGTAAATTCTTTTTCATCGCCCAAAACATGGTACAAGAAGGCATCGAGCGGGCGTTTTGCCACTTCGTTTTGCTCCTGCATCTTTATGGTTCCTGCGGCACTGTTTCTTGGGTTGGCAAAGGGTTTTTCTCCGGCTGCTTCGCGTTCGGTATTCATTTTTTCAAAGGCTTTTCGGTGCATAAATATTTCGCCTCGCACCTCTACCTCTGCCGGAAAATTGCCCGACAAGTGATGCGGGATGCTTCGTATGGTTTTTACATTGGTTGTCACGTCATCTCCCTGCACACCATCACCACGGGTTAAAGCACGTGCAAGTTTTCCGTCAATGTATTTTAAACCAA
This sequence comes from Flavobacteriales bacterium, assembly GCA_020635395.1. Taxonomy (NCBI): domain Bacteria; kingdom Pseudomonadati; phylum Bacteroidota; class Flavobacteriia; order Flavobacteriales; species Flavobacteriales bacterium. The sequence continues at coordinate 338,354 of JACJZV010000002.1, read as the reverse complement.
TGGCAAATCCGTCAAATTTTAGCTCACAGGTGTATTCAAAATCATCACCAATAAGTTTTTTAATACGATTGTCGAAATCAATCAATTCCTGCTGGCTATAGGTGTTGCCCAACGAGAGCATGGGCGTGTCGTGTTTTATGGTTTCAAATTCTTTGGTAATGCCACCGCCAACTATCGAAGTGGGAGAGTTTTGGTCTTTATATTGAGGATAAGCCTGCTCTAGTTTTTCCAATTCTTTTAACTTTTGGTCAAACTCGCGGTCTGATATTTCGGGCATGGCCAGCACATAGTAGCTGTAGTTGTGCTGCTTTAGTTCATCTGTAAGCTGTTTTATTTTTTGTTGAATTTGTTCCGACATTGCCGTACGATATTTATCAGTCAAAACAACAATTTTTTACCCTACAATCAATCCTTTTTCTTCGGGAAAATGTCGGAAAGCTGTTTCGAACCCTTTCTAAAACCTACAACCAGACCAATTTGAATTTCAAAATAATGCGGATTTTTCGAACGAGCGACATCTCTATAAAAATTTCGATTTGCATTAGCCACTAATCCTATATTGCCCTCCAATACCAGATGTCTGGCTAAAATAGTTTTGTAACCTCCCACCATGCCCAATCCGATGGCGGACATATTGTAATCATATTTTTCTCTTTCCCGATATATACTCAGTTCCATTATTGGGGCAAGGTATCGGCCTTGTTGTTTAATGCGAAGCTGATCCAACACCTTGCGTTTTCTGTTTTCATAAAATTTGGCCGAAAACCACAATTGGCTTTTCTCAATATCTATAATGCCCAGCGATTCGGGTTTAAAACGGATTCCTGCCTCAAAACCTAAAGGTTTTTTATTAACGGGTTTTTCTAAAAGCACTGAATAGGTCTTTGTAACGTTGGTTTTTAACTCGTATTGGGCAAAGGTTTTTTCAGTAAAAAAGCCAATTAAAAAAAAGGATAAAACAACTCGAAAAATCATAGGGCAAATAAAACTACCGATATTCATACAACTGAAAAGTTTCTCGAATTATTTTTTGATGGCAAATCAAGTTGCAATAAAATTTGAGAGTTCAACATAATAGATACCTTACAAAATCTGTAAAAGACACTAATTGCAATCTTGCATTTAAGGCATTTTAAATAGATAGGAAATTCTTTGAAACACCCTGAAATTTTTGGTTTAATTTGTTTGGTTTTTAGGAAAGAATGAGGGGAAGGAAAATCAAATAAATTTGTTCTTATGTCGCGTTTTGATTTAAAAAATTTAGGAGTGGCTTTCATTTTGGGGATTTTAGATTTAATTACCTCATGCAAAGTTCCTGCACAAGATGGGCAAGAAGAATTGAATCACTGTTCAAATGTTGATTCTGTTGTAACGGTTGCGGTTAAAGATAGTAATACATTATTTTTGAATGGAATGGGTTTTCCATTAAGTGAGAATATAAATTCTTTTTTAAAGGATACAAGTTACGATTATTTTGTCGATGAATATGGTGCTAGAACAATTACTATTGGCTGTAGTGCAAAAGATAGCTTTTTAATTGAGTCAACATTTACTGGGATTTATTACCCCGATTCCTTAAATCAAAAAAATAAAAATCGAGGTTTACTTGTTTCTGATACTATGCATAGGGTTATGGAAAGTAGTTTGCATTTTTTTGTATCAGGGTTAGGGTATCAATTAGAAAGACAAAATTCAGTCACCTCATGGCCATTTAAAACGCTAAATATCATGTTATTGAGAAAAGATTCATTATACATGATTTACCTTAGACTTGTTTACCTGCCATTTGATTATAATTATACCTATATAGGCACGGATAGTTGTTTTGCCAATGAAACGTATGATTATTTAATTAGTTCATGGATGGGGGCAAAGGAGTTAGGATGGAATAAGGATTAAATTAGTTTGTTTTTTAATGTAGGATAAGGTACGAGCTACTTGCGTTCGCCTTTGGAGGAAGCTCGCACGAGTATATTTAATACGGTTCGCATTGATTTTCCATCCTGAAATGATAAAACCTTTTGTCTATATAAACACCTAAAATCCCCTTGCTTAAACTCCAAGAAACGGAGTCTATTTCGGTTGAATCCCTTTCTCTATTATTCGCAGTTAAAATGTCTTTCGATACATTGCATTTCACATTTGCCGACGTAATCAAGTAGTTTTCAGAATGAAAACGAAATGGCTCTAAAGGTATATTAATACTCAATACTTCCATCGTATCTCTTTGAGTATATGCCGTAAAAAAAGAAATACGTTCATTTCCTAAGGAATCCCTAAAGTTGGCATATAAAATCGACAAACTATCTCCTTTATCATGAATTCTTTTTTCATGTTCAACTATGGTGACAACAAGTTTTAGCGAGTCACACTTTAAAACTTGACCAACGGAATAGGGGAAATTGCGTAATGCTTTTCTCTTTTGACAGGCCCCACCTATGAAGGTAATAACTGTCAATATTAATATCACTGTATTCTTTTTAATGTAAATCATCAAGTTCTGTAGATGTCCTTAATTCAATTTCATGCCATCATTCTATCTCCAAATCATTTTCAAGCTAAAACAAATAACCAATGGAAAAATACGACCAAAAGAGTTGCAATCTTGCTTTGCCGATGCCACATCCATCAATAGTCCAGACAGTAAAAAAGGGTTTGCAAAACTGCAAACCCTTTTAATTTCTGAGTGATCCCATCAGGGCTCGAACCTGAAACCTACTGCTTAGAAGGCAGTTGCTCTATCCAGTTGAGCTATGAGACCAACGTTGTCGGGGTGGCAGGATTCGAACCTGCGACCTTCTGCTCCCAAAGCAGACGCGATAACCGGGCTACGCTACACCCCGAATTGTTTTGAGTTTATTTCAGCTTGCTCAACCTCGCCCAAATAATTACCACTCAATACAAAAAATCCAGCGGTGAGGGCGGGATTCGAACCCGCGGTACCCTTGAGAGGTACGGCAGTTTAGCAAACTACTGGTTTTAGCCACTCACCCACCTCACCGATTGGGTCGGCAAAATTAGTTTCTTTTTTTATTTTTTAGTTTCTTTTTTTACTTTTTCGTAAAATTATTGCAAGCCTCAAAATATGTGCATGGTTTATTAGGGTTTTTTACCAATTTTGACCCTACAATATGGCAGGGTCTGATTTAAAAAACTATCAGTTTGTTGAAATTAAAACCTACGGTTCTACCGAATGGTTGGCTGATAATAAAAAGAAATATCGCTCGGTGTTTGATAAGGCTGAGGTGGGTTATGTTTACTGTGAGTTTTCGTTTATCAATTTAAAATACAAGCAAAACGACTGGCCGCTGAAACTTAGTCTGAAATGTGTGGATGAAAATAAAAAGGAAATTTGCAACCTCAATTGCGACCGCACCGTTTCGTTTAATGCTCAAAAACTTTTTATCAGAGAAGGATGGGGTACGCGAAATGCAGGTGGGTTTTGGACCGAAGGTACCTACAAATGGGAAGCTTGGATAGATGGCGAGTTGGTAGCCGAAAAGGCGTTTTACGTGCAAAACTATGGAGTTGTTTCTGGTCTTGGTCAGCCCTACTTCAAAATAAATGGTATAAAATTTTACGAAGGACCAGATGCCAATGTGCAGCCCGAAAACAGACGATATTACCATACATTCAATCATCAGTTTACAAGATATGTTTGGGTAGAGTTTAGTGCCGAAAACCTGATAAATAATGTAAAATATTGGACCTGCGAGCTGACATTTAATTTTAGAACAAGTGCCAATTTGCTCAAAGGTTCTGTAACAAAACTGTTTTTTGTTTATCCGGGCGAGCCAAATTTTTTGCTCACAGTGGGTTGGGGGGCAGATATAATTGGCACATGGAGCAAAGGTGGCTACTATGTGGATGTGCTTTTTCAAGATAAACTTTTGGCCAGCAAAAACTTTAATATCGGCGATGATTATGTAGAAGCTGACAAAGGAGATTTTGAGGTGTTGAGGGTGGAGCGTGAGCATACAGAAACCAATTTTGATGCACCTGCTACCACGCGAGCCATTTCTTCAAATGCCCTCAATCAAGACGATATTTTGTCTGAACTGGATGATTTAATTGGGCTGACCGAGGTAAAGGAACGAATAAAAGAATACAGCCACTACCTTCAATTTATTGCTTTAAGAAAAAATAAAGGCATAGAGGATAACGAACCAATTAATCTGCATACAGTTTTTAGGGGTAATCCGGGAACGGGTAAAACCACCGTGGCACGTAAACTAGGGAAAATTTATAAAAGACTTGGCCTGCTCAGCAAAGGGCATGTGCACGAAGTAGATAGGGCCGATTTGGTGGCCGAATTCATTGGTCAGACCGCCCCAAAAACAAAGGCTGCTATAAAAAAAGCCAAAGGTGGAATCTTATTTATAGACGAGGCATATTCTTTGGCCAGAAAAGATGACGATGCGAAAGATTTTGGAAAAGAAGCCATCGAAATTTTAATAAAAGAAATGACTGCTGAGCCGGATATGGCGGTTATTGTGGCGGGGTATCCTGACGAAATGGATACTTTTTTAAACTCCAACCCAGGTCTAAAATCAAGATTCAATCAAACCTTTGATTTTGCAGATTATATCCCTCAAGAGCTGATGACCATTGCTGAGTTGGCCGCAGAAAAGCGAGGCATAAAGTTTAGTAAATCTGCCAAAGATTTGTTCTATAAAAAATTGGTTGATGCCTATCGTGACAGAGACAAATTTTTTGGAAATGCCCGTTTGGTCAATTCATTGGTTGAAGAATGTAAAATCAATTTGGGTATTCGGATAATGGAGGCCAAAAACCCGGAAAAGTTGAGCATGGAAGACTTGTCAATCATTACCGATAAAGAGATTGAAAACCTCAGCTTGTCAAAACAAGAAGCTATTCCTGATATTCCGATAGACGAAGATTTACTTCGCGAATCGGTAGATAAACTTCACCGAATGATGGGTCTGCAAAAGGTGAAAAATGATATAAATGACCTGATAAAACTGGTTCGGTTTTATAAAGAAACAGGCAAGGATTATAGAAAAGCATTTTCGCTTCATGCCGTTTTTACCGGAAATCCTGGTACAGGAAAAACCACTGTTGCCCGCATTCTGACTCAGATATATAAGGCCTTGGGTATTATTGAAAGAGGTAATTTGGTAGAGTGCGATAGACAATCTTTGGTTGGAGGATACGTTGGGCAAACTGCCATTAAAACAGGCGAAGTTATAGACCGTGCTATGGGTGGTGTGCTGTTTATTGACGAGGCATATTCTTTGACTGAGGGTGGAAATAGCGACTACGGCAAAGAAGCCATCGAAATTATCTTAAAGCGTATGGAAGACTTTAGAGGTAATTTTATTGTGATAGCAGCCGGATATACGGAAAATATGAGGCGATTTTTGGAGTCGAACCCTGGTTTAAAGTCGAGATTTGACAGAACATTCTTGTTCGAAGATTTTGAGCCTGCCGATTTACATTTGATAGCCGTAAATCAGCTGGCTGAGCATAACTTGAAACCAGACGAAGCCGCCGATAATTTGTTGAAAGAAATGATGGAGGTTATGTATGCAAGCCGCGACAAATACTTTGGAAATGGCCGAGCTGTCAGAAAAGTAATAGAAGAAGCTGTGCGAAATCAACACCTCAGAATGAGCGGGATTGCATCGTCAAAACGAACCAAAAAAATGGTTGGAACCATTACGGTTGATGATTTGAACATGCTTAAACTTGCTGAAGAAATAAAGGAAAATAAGAGAAAAGGTATCGGGTTTAATGTAAACGGTAAATGAAAAAGCTGATTCCATTTGTTGTATTGGTATGTCTTGCTTTGTTGGCAAAAGCTCAGGAATCCTCAAAATATTATCTTGGGTTTAATGCAGCCGACATGCTATTTAGACAAAATGGAAACGAGCCGACCTTGGTTTTTTCAAGAATGGCAGAAAAGAGCAATATGCGGCTACAATTCGGGTACAACACGTTGTCGGGAGAAATTAGCCGAAGTTCGCACCAGCCAAATTCAAATTTTAGCGGTAGGTCGGTTGATACAACCATTTCAAACAGCCCGTATGAGCGGAGAAATTATACGGTAAAGTTTGCCTATTTGAGGCATCAAAACGTTTTTGAAAATTTTCGCGTTTATGGTGGCATTGAGCCATTTTGGGGTCAAAATTACAATCGCAGTGAGCTAAATATGGACGTGGCTTTTGATTTTGGAAATAACAATACCACCTTTATCTATACAAAAAACAAAACCAAAAGCAAAGCTTATCAATACGGGTTAGACTTTGTTTTGGGTGTGGAGTATGATTTGAACGAAAGGTTTAAATGTGGCATAGATTTGATGGCCAAATGGAAAAATCAAACCACAAATAGCGATGTGTTTAATTATACAAGGCAGTCAAGTTCTTTTAACCCCAGTTTGTTTGAGCAAGAAAGTTCCGGAAAAATTAAAACAACCGAAATTTCAAATACGTTTTATCCGTTAGGAGGATTATTTCTGCTTTATCGAATTTAAATTCCAAATTTTTTGGTATCCATACGGTATTTTGGAACTACCTTAACAACAACGGCAGAATCTGTCAAAATCCGACTATTTGTTTGGTAAGTCATGCGGCACGTAAATTCATTTCCTTTTAACAAATCAGTATAGTCTTTGGCTGCATCTTCAGGTCGAAATTCAAAATATCTTGCACCCAAGGGAACCGAGTCTGCTCCACCCAAAAGAAATTCGTCCATATCTTTTCCTTTGATGTATATTTCAAAATTCTTCAAAAAATCAAAGTTGGCAGTGGAAGCTGATTTTAATCCGTCTATTTCAAGTGCCAGACTCTCCATTGTTGAACTCTCAAGTTTGTTATAAGACGAACTATGGTCTTCAATCAATCCTTCAAAATCAGTAATCAAAGTGTCAGAAAAGGCCTCAAGATCTGTTGATATGCTGGTGTTGGTTGAATCCAAAACAAATCGATTGACAAATGTGGCTATAAATTGGGTGCGAGCGTCAAAGTTTGCACATCCACCCCATACGAGGCTACCTAAAATTGAAAGGAAAATTAGTTTCTTCAAAATACTACTACTAAAAAGGGGACGCAAGTTACATTTTTTTTTAAAACCAAATGCAGAATAATTTTCGCCGTTTGGTTATGTAAGTTTTACAACATGCGTAGAGCTGTTTTCTTTTAGTGGAGCTGGAACGCATAGTTGCAGGGTTTTGTAAAAAGCCTCCGACAATTTAGACTTTGCAAAATTTCGGGTATAGATAAGGCTTACCTCACGCACATGGTCTCCATCTTTTACGTTTCTTACGTTTCGCTTTTCATTGGCAGTAAGTTCAATTGATGACCATTCTGGAATAACGGTTGCACCTCCTTCTAAGTTCACAATTCGGATTAAGGTTTCTATTGAGCCACTTTCATAATTGAAGGCACTCATTTGTGGCGAAAGATTTTTGAGTGAACAAAGGTTTATGGTTTGGTTTCTAAAACAGTTTCCTTCGCTAAGCAGCCATAATTTATCTTTTAATAAATCTTCAACAGCAACAAAAGGTTGATTGTAGGCAGGGTGCTTAGGATTTAAGTAAACACAAAATTTTTCGTAAAAAATGGGTTTTTCTATCATACCCTCTATTTCTAATGGAGTGGCAACAACACCCACGTCTAAATGGTCTTTTTGCAAAAGATTTAAAATTTCATCGGTCATCAATTCTCTTACGTGTAGCCGCAGGTCTGGATACTGTTTACTTATTTTACTTATGAGGTAGGGCATAAGATAATTGGAAATAGTGGGAATTATGCCCACGGCCAACTCTCCCGAAACCGAACCTTTATATTCCAATAAAATATTATCGATTTTTTTGGTTTCGTTTATTACCCTTTTAGCTTGTTCAATCACAAGTTGCCCAACATCTGTGGGTATGATAGGCTGTTTACTTCGGTCAAAAAGTAGCACCTCCAGCTCATTTTCTAATTTTTTAATTTGCATACTCAAGGTGGGTTGGGTAACAAAACAAGCATCGGCTGCTTTGATAAAGTGCCGATGCTCGTCAAGTGCAATTAGGTATTGAAGCTGTATAAGTGACAGGTTCGAGATTCGTGACATTGTTTACTCTTTTGTCACAAAGAAAGAATGAAATATTTATAAATCAAATTGATTGATGCTGAAAAACAAATTTTTATTTCTTATATGATTTTTAGAAAACAGTACTCAGTGTAACAACAATGGTGTTATTGCCTAAGTTTGAGGTTGCAACAGGCACAATACCTGAATTTAAAGTGTATGGCTGAATGGTTTGCTTTTGAAATTTTTGCACCAATGCCACATCCAAACCCCAGTTTTTGTCTTTTATTCCAATTCCGGTGGTAACATAGGTTCGAGCCAAATTTCGGTCAGAACCGCTGGCCAACGGACTGGCATAATTTGCAAAGCCTCCTCTAAATCTTAGCATTTTATAAACGTATTCACCTCCAATTCTCAAATTAACGGCCTTGTCGTATTTTTCCGAAATGGTCTCATTTGCAATTTCGAAGGCATTGATTGTTGGTCGCAAACGCATGGTGGAATAATCAACAATTTCTGCATCCGCCGAAACAAATCCGTTTTTGCCAAATAAGTACGCGGCACTCAATGTAGAAATCATCGGACTAATAAGTTTGTAGTTGTAGTATCCGTCGGATGATTTATATGTGCCGTAGCTGCCGTTGTCAAATTCAACATTCAGCTTGTCAGAGTATTCGTCTTTCAAATTATAAAGTGTTGGAGTTTTTAAACTTGCACCAAATCGCACATTGTCGTTTGCCCTAAAAATCAATCCTAAGTTGGCACTAAAACCAATGCCTTTTGTCAGCAAATCTTGTTCGAGCGACCAAGAAGACCAATTGTTATAATTGGTACTTTCATCAATTTCGGTAAATCGGTTTTCTTCTTTATACCGAACCGTAGTTAAAGTTACTCCACCTCCAATGTAGAGTTTGTTTTCGTAGTTTGATGCTAAACTAAAATTAATGTCATTCATCGAACCCTTAGTGGAGAGGATGTTTTTCTGGGTTAAATCTCTATCAAGATTATCGATGGCTGCCGCGTAAGTTCTGTTGCCCACACTATCAATCAAATAAGCATCCCAAAACATGGTCTCTAAATCATTATACCCATATTGAAGCTCATTTGAAGAAGCAGAAAGATCGTCAATAGTGAGACCATTGGCCCGCTCTGCAAAATAGTCGAGCATGGAATTGTTGGTGTTTAAGCCCGAATAATTAATGATTCCAGAAAAATTGTTTGTTCTGTTCATTGATATAGCCACATTGGTATTTATCCAACCAGTTTTGGCAGGTTGCCGATTTTCATATTTCCCGTTGTAAAAAACAAAACCGATTCCTGGAACCTGCATACTGAAGTCAAAATCTTTTTTAGTCTTGTCTAAATAGGTGGTTTTGCTTTTGGCATTCAACATTCCGGCTCCCAGTGTAAAATTGTTGTTTCTATATACTGCAAGTCCTGCAGGATTTATTTGAGTCGAGGATAAGTCGGCTCCGAGAGCCCCGAAAGCACCTCCGGTACCCATTGAGCGGGCAGTGCTACCCAATTCGTTTTGCGAATATCTTAAGGCATCAATATCTCCTTGAGCCCAAATTACCTGGCATGAAGCAGCCAGTAAAATTGAAAATATCAACTTTTTCATACGTGTTTTTTTAAGATGTTAAACTTATTTTATCTAATGCTATCTTCTTGATGGCATGCTACTTCTACTTGGAGAACTGCTAGGTGATGCACTTCTTGATGGACTGGCAGACCTACTTGGAGAAGCACTTGGTGTGCTGCTCGGAGTTACAGTTCTAGAAGGAGTTGAAGAACGACTTGGCTCTGGAGAAGAGCTTCGGCTTGGTGCTGCACTTCTTGATGGCGTGGCCGATCTATCAGGCGTGCTGCTCGGAGTAACTGTTCTGGAGGGAGTTGAAGAACGACTTGGCTCAGGTGAAGAGCTTCGGCTTGGTGCTGCACTTCTTGATGGCGTGGCCGATCTATCAGGTGTGCTGCTCGGAGTAACTGTTCTGGAGGGAGTTGAAGAACGACTTGGCTCTGGAGAAGAGCTTCGACTTGGTGCTGCACTTCTTGATGGCGTGGCCGATCTATCAGGTGTGCTGCTCGGAGTTACAGTTCTAGAAGGAGTTGAAGAACGGCTTGGCTCTGGAGAAGAGCTTCGGCTTGGTGTTGCACTTCTTGATGGCGTGGCCGATCTATCAGGTGTGCTGCTCGGAGTAACTGTTCTGGAAGGAGTTGAAGAACGGCTTGGCTCTGATGTGGAGCTGCTTGGTGTAGCACTTCTTGATGGAGTTGCAGACCTATCGGGTGTATTACTTGGAGTTACAGTTCTACTAGGTGTATTGCTTTGATTTCTATTTTCTGAAGAACCATTTGACTCGTCAATGCTACCTCTATTGCCAGTAGAAGTAGGGTTAATCGTTCCACTGTTGCTTCTTGATGGGTTATTCTCTTTTGATATGTTGCCTCCTGCATTGGGGGTTCTTGACGAACCACCTGTCGGAGTTCCGGGTTGAGCCACATTACCACGAGTGCCGGTTTCCGGTATGTCGGAAGATACTACTTCGCCACGCCCAACAGGTGGTTTAACCTCGGGAGTTTCCATTCTACCGGAGCTACGTGGTTTTACTTGATCATTTCTGCCTTGTGTCGGGGTGTTGGTTCTAACAGTTTGTCTTGGACGGTTGTTTGTACCTGAGTTGTCATTTCTAACAACGCCACCATTTGAACCACCAGACGAACCAGAACCGCCCGATCCTCCGGAGTTGTTATTAACGTATCTTACTCTTGTGTAATTTTTTCTATAACCGTAGTTATTGTAGTAGCTGCCATAATAAGGATAGTTGTAGTATGGCGAATAATAGCCGTAAGAATAACTTTGATAAGGATACCCATAGGAATATCCATAAGAATAAACGGGTGTTGGGTAGCATGTCCAACCGTAATTGTATCCATTATACCATGAACCATACGAATAACCTACATAAACAGTAGTTCTTCTGCTTCTCCACGGATGCCAAGGTCGGTAAGTTGTATATCCGTACGAATAATAGGATGGGTAATAGTTGTAATTGTAGGAAGAATAGGGATAGTTGTAATCATACCAACCACCATATCGGTAGTTTCCTCTATTATAAGAATAGCGGTTGTATGAGTTGTCATAATATCCATCGTTATATCCATCGTTGTAGCCGTCGGAATAATAATCATCACCATTCATTCGGTTAAAATGGTCTTCATAAGAAAAACCGTCGGATGCTAAACCGTTTGTTTGATTTTGGTTGTACACATCATTTGTTTCGTCCGAAACTTCTGTGTCACCATATACTTCTTCAACCGTTGAATTTGTATTGTCTGTTTTAGTATAATTTGCATCTACTTTTTTAGACTGATTTTCGTATTTAATAACTTCCTGCTTGTTATCAGATGTTGTCTTTTTAGCGTTTACCTCTTCATCGTTTGAGGAATAATACAAATCATCATAAACCGGGGTTTGACCGGTTTGAGAGCCCTGCAAAGCCGCACATGACGTGAGGATGGTGGCTGCTGCTGTTAAAGTAAAGAACGTTTTCATCTGTCTATTATTTTTAAAGTTATTAAATCGGAGAAGTCATACCTTTGCCTTCTTTTTAATTATATACGCAAAATACATTCCAAGTTTCTAAATATTTATGGCATTTGAAAAAGTTACACGCGAACAAAATTATTCAAAATGGTACAATAATTTGGTTGAAAACGCTGATTTGGCCCAACATTCGGCAGTAAGGGGTTGTATGGTTATAAAACCTTATGGCTACGCAATATGGGAAAAAATGCAGCAACGGCTCGACAAAATGTTCAAAGAAACAGGACACTCAAATGCCTATTTTCCGTTGTTTGTACCAAAATCATTGTTTGAAGCCGAAGAAAAAAATGCCGAAGGTTTCGCAAAAGAATGTGCCGTGGTGACACATTATAGATTAAAAACAAACCCAGACGACAAATCAAAATTGATTGTTGACCCCGAAGCCAAACTGGAAGAGGAACTTGTGGTGCGACCCACCAGCGAAGCCATTATTTGGAATACCTACAAAGGTTGGATTCAATCATACAGAGATTTGCCAATATTAGTAAACCAATGGGCTAATGTGGTGCGGTGGGAAATGAAGACACGTTTGTTTTTGCGAACTGCCGAATTTCTTTGGCAAGAAGGACACACGGCTCACGCCACAAAAGCTGAAGCTGTGGCCGAAACCAAGCAAATGCTGGAAGTATATGCCGATTTTGCCGAAAACTTTATGGCCATTCCGGTTATAAAAGGCGTGAAAACCGAAAACGAACGATTTGCCGGAGCGGACGACACCTATTGTATCGAAGGCTTGATGCAGGATGGAAAAGCCCTTCAAATGGGCACTTCTCACTTTTTGGGGCAAAATTTTGCCAAAGCGTTTGACGTAAAATACGCTACCACCGGAGGAAAACTGGAATATGTGTGGGCAACAAGTTGGGGGGTTTCTACTCGGTTGATGGGGGCTTTAATAATGACCCACAGCGATGATGAAGGATTAGTGTTGCCACCAAACTTAGCTCCGATTCAAGTGGTAGTTGTGCCTATTTACAAGGGTTTGGAGCAACTTGAGCAAATTTCTATCAAAGCCAACGAAATAAAAAAATCATTAGAGGCAAAAGGCTTTTCGGTAAAATATGATGACCGCGACACCCAAAAACCTGGATTTAAATTTGCCGAATGGGAGTTAAAAGGGGTTCCGGTGCGAATTGCCATTGGCCCAAGAGATTTAGAAAACGGAACGGTAGAAATTGCCCGACGAGACACCAAAGAAAAAGAGGTGTTACAAATGCAAGATTTGCCCAACAAGGTAGAGCATTTGCTTGAATCGATACAACAAAACTTGTTTTTGAGAGCCGAAACTTTTAGAGACAATCACATAACCAACGTAAACACGTGGGAAGAATTTAAAAACGTGTTGGAAAACAAAACCGGTTTTATTTCCGCCCATTGGGACGGCACTGGCGAAACGGAGGAAAAAATTAAACAAGAAACAAAAGCCACCATTCGCTGCATACCGTTTGATGCAAAAGAGGAAGCTGGTGTATGTGTTTATTCCGGGAAACCTTCAAACAGAAGGGTGCTTTTTGCAAAAGCGTATTAGGTTTTTAGAAAACGAAAATTCTGTATTCCTTCAGAATTTATGAAAGTTAGCACATAAATTCCTGATGACAAATGGGATACATCAATGCAATGGTTTGATACCGTTAATTCTGAAACAATCTGACCAAACGAATTATAAATGGTAAAAAGGGAGTTTTTGGTATTGGTTGAAATATGCAGGGTGTTTTCCACCGGATTGGGATATAAAAGCTGTGTTTCTCTTTGTGCTGGGGCATTTCTAAGTGGAAAGTCGGTAATATGAATTACGGCTGTATCCTTTATTTGACACATTCCATTGTTTACTTGAGTTTCATTAAGCAAAGTAGATACAATAACTTGATACCTGCCAGAGTATTTGAACCGATGCTTTTGCAGAATTTCGTAAGAAGTTGTTATCCGTTTTGTACCATCGCCAAAATCCCATAGGAGGCTATCGGCTCCTGAATTTTCCTTTACAAAAAAACTGGCCCATTCCTTTGTACCATATTCAGATTGTCCGGCAATTAGTTCAATTTCTGGCAACGGTTGAACAGTCACAATAATTTTCCGAGGTTTTTTGCCATTGCTTGAGCTTGTGTCAGGGTAAACTCTATTGCATCTCATATTGGTGCCATCCTCCATAAACATGGAAATTGAATATGTGCCCGTCTCATAAATGTGTTGAAAGTCCCAGCCAATATCATCAGAGTATGAGACGCTTCCATCTCCCCAAAGCATTATCCAAGTGGGGTCATACATTGGTTTTGAACTAGTGTTTTTTATATTTACACGTGTGTTTTCGCAAAACAAAAAACTGTCTTGGCTAATGTTTATGCCGTTTGTGATTTCAAATGATGGTGCCGGTCCGGGAATAAATACCTCTTTGGTAACCGTATCCGCACATCCGAGTTTTGTTTCAACAATTAATGAAACGTCGAAAAATCCTGACGAGCTGTAGTTGTAAGTTATTTCCTTACCAAACCGAGGATTGGAGTTATCTCCCAATATCCATTGAAAACTTATTATAGTGTCTTGAACTGCAACAAAAGAAGAATCTTTTAGCAATAGCCTTAGGTCGCAAGGGTCGCCACCTGTCTCTATGTTATAACTAAAATTGGCGTTTACTTGAGCAATAACTCTGTAGTTCAAAATGAGAAAAGCGAATGCTAAAATAAATTTATCAAACTTCATTTGTTATGTTTTGTACTTTTGATTCACAACCCAACAGATTTGTTGCATATAACTTCAAATGTACCATTGTTGCAAAAAATCTTTTTAAAAGCATTTTCAAGATATTAGCCATTTAAAAAACCCGACCAGCATTTATCTATTTTTGCAATATGCAAAACCCCACCTTACTCAAAAAATACTTTACCAGTATTGAGGCACATAATGCCAAAAATATGTTAGAAACGAATGGTATTGAGGCTTTTGTGCTTGGCGAAACGGCCACTATTACCTATAATTTTTTTACACCGACTGATGGCGGAATCCGACTGATGGTGGATGAGGTTGACATGGAGTTGGCTCAAAAATTACTAAAATTATAGAGCCTATTCATCTTTGGCCACCGCCATAAAAGCCTAATTTCGCGGCGTGAAGGCTCAGTTGCTCGACATTATTAATTACCTAAAGGTTTTGTCAACCAAAAAGTTGATAAATGCTTTTCGCATATTAGGTAGCTATTATGTCTCCCGACTTACCAAAAAAAATAAACACCGAGGCTTGCCCATTGCCATTAGCATTGAACCTACCACTTCCTGCAATTTGCGTTGCCCACAATGCCCAAGTGGGTTAAGACAATTTACCCGAGAAACGGGAATGTTGCAGCCCGATTTGAACAAAACTATTATCGACCAACTAAAAAAAACACTTACCTATATTACCTATTATTTTCAGGGCGAGCCTTATTTGAACCCTGATTTTTTGGAAATGGTTAATTACGCTTCACAAAGCAATATCTACACCGCCACCAGCACCAATGCCCACTACCTCACTCCGGAAAATTGCAAAAAAACGATAACTTCCGGGTTAAAGCGTTTGACCATTTCTATCGATGGCACCTCGCAGGATACCTACGGAAAGTATCGGATTGGAGGCAATATTGAGAAGGTGTTGGAAGGTACAAAAAATATTGTACAAGCCAAGAAAGAAGCGGGGAGGGGGCCATACATTATTTGGCAGTTTATCGTGTTTAGTCACAATACCCATCAAATAGATGAAATTAAAAAACTGGCAAAACAATACGGAGTTGATAAACTGGCCATAAAAACTGCTCAAGTATATGATTTTGAAAATGACACAAACTTAATTCCAACAGAATCAGGGTTTAAATATGCTCGATACAAAATGGAAAACGGCAAAATGAAAATAAAAAGTAAACTGCTAAACCATTGTTGGCGGCTTTGGCACAATTGCGTCATAACGTGGGATGGAAAAGTGGTACCTTGCTGTTTTGATAAAGATGCTAAGCACCAATTTGGCGATATAAATTTGGCTCAATTCAAATCAATATGGCAAAGTGCGGAGTACAGCTCATTTCGGTTGCTTATACTCAAGTCTCGGCGAAATATAGACATCTGTCGCAATTGTACCGAAGGAACAAGTATTTGGGCATAATCTTTAAGCCACTAATTGTCAAAATTTTAAAAATAAATTTAATTTTTTTTTTATTTCTAAAAGAACCTTTAATATTGAAGTGTGAGATTAAGATGACAATTCTTAATGTCGCAAGCATTAGTAAGACACAATAGAAAACTTATAAAATAATGAATAGAAAATTACTTTTTTCTTTTGGCGTAATGGCGGTTTTAACTGCAATTTCTTTTACTTCAAACGCTCAGAATGCAAGCAATAAGTTTGGTATCGAGATAAACGGTGGGATTAGAGAATATGGTGGAGACAGACAAGTTCAATACTTTTTAGCCGTTAAGCCCAATTATCAAGCCATCGGCGGTTCGTTGGGATATAAAATTAACAAAAGTTTTGATGGGCTTCTTTTTGGTTCGGTTGGTGATTTAGGAGCTCGTGTTGGAGCTTTTCCACGTCAAGGATTTACTGCTCATATTTCGGATGTGATGTTTGGTTTGAGATACAAATTTGCAAACGATAAATTTATGAGCGAATTGTCAAGAATAAAACCATATCTTCAAGCTGGTTATGGTGGTATGAAGTCTATTTCAAAAATCTATCACGACCACGAAGGGTATTCGCCCAACTATATAAACAATCGTGTATGGTATGCCGCACATTGGGCTGCCGGAGGTGGTGTAAGAATTGAGTTGATAAAAAATATTGACTTGTCGTTGCAAATGTTATACAACTACTCTTACGACGATAACTACGATGGGTATCCTTTCTCTTTGAGCCGTGTTAAATTGAATGCAACACACGATGCTTATTTGTATTCTTCTGCCGGGTTTGTTTATAACTTTGTTAAGGATGTGTATGTACCCAAACAAGAGGAAGAAGTTCCAAAAGAAATTATTGCTCGTGTTGAATTGGCTGCTAAAAATATTCACTTCGAAACAGCAAGTTCTACAATCAAAACCGAGAGCTATCCTGATTTGGATACCATTGTTGAGATATTGCTTGATAACCCAACCTTGCAAGCAAGTGTAGAAGGACATACGGATAATGTAGGCGATGATGCTGCCAATCAGGTGTTGAGTCAAAAGCGTGCTGATGCTGTAAAAGCATATTTGATTGGAAAAGGTGTTGATGCAGCTCGTATTACTGCCACCGGATATGGCGAAACGGTTCCGGTTGCCACCAACGATACTCCAGAAGGAAGAGCTTTGAACAGAAGGGTTGAGGTTCGACTTTCATACAAGAAATAAAAGGTATTTCTATATTAAAATTACTAATAATAAAATCCCTCTATCAATCGATAGAGGGTTTTTTTTTAGAGCATTTTTTCTAATCGGGCAATTTCGTCTCTAAATCGGGCTGCCTCAATAAAGTCAAGTTCTTTTGCAGCTTTTTGCATAAGTTTTTTGTTTTGGCCAATGGCTGCTTTTATTTGATCTTTGGTCATGTATTTATACACGGGGTCGGCAGCCAGACTTACCTGCTCATTCTGCAAATAAGGTTTTGTTTCTTTGTTTGCCTTGCGGTCGGCCACAGAGGTTTGTTCTAAAATAGATTCTTTCGATTTTTTAACCGTGGTTGGCACAATGCCATGGGCGGCATTGTGTGCCACCTGAATTTCTCGTCTTCGGTTATTTTCGTCTATGGTTTTTTTCATAGAGTCAGTCATGTTGTCGGCATACATTATTACCCGTCCGTCTTGGTTTCGTGCTGCCCGACCAATGGTTTGGGTAAGCGACCGATGCGAACGCAAAAAACCTTCCTTGTCGGCATCTAAAATAGCTACCAACGTTACCTCGGGCAAATCCAAGCCTTCTCTCAATAGGTTTACGCCCACCAGCACATCATACACACCCATTCGTAGGTCTCTCAATATTTCTACCCTGTCCAGCGTTTTTACTTCTGAGTGTATGTAGGCACTGTTAATATTCAGTCGTTTTAAATATTTGTCTAACTCTTCGGCCATGCGTTTGGTTAGAGTTGTTACCAACACTCGCGAACCTTTTTTAACCTCGTTGTCAATTTCGTCAAGCAAATCATCTACTTGATTAAAACATGGGCGAACTTCAATGACAGGGTCAAGCAATCCTGTTGGACGAATCAATTGCTCCACCACAACCCCTTCTGATTGAATCATTTCATAATCGCCGGGTGTGGCACTGACATATATTACTTGATTTATCAAATTTTCGAATTCATCAAACTTCAACGGTCGGTTGTCCATGGCAGCAGGAAGTCGGAAGCCGTAGTCCACCAAATTCATTTTTCTCGACCTATCGCCGCCATACATGGCTCTAACTTGAGGTAGTGTTACATGGCTTTCGTCAATTATCATCAAAAAGTCTTTGGGGAAATAATCTATCAAACAAAAGGGTCTTGTGCCGGGCAAACGGTCGTCCATGTAGCGACTGTAATTCTCAATTCCGCTGCAATAACCCAATTCCCGTATCATTTCTAAATCGTATGTAGTTCGTTCCTCAATACGTTTGGCCTCCAGCGGTTTTTCATTTGCTTTAAAATATTCTACTTGTTTCACCATGTCATCTTGTATTTGTTTGATGGCATGATTGAGCCGCTCTCTCGGCGTTACCCACAGATTGGCGGGAAAAATGGCTGCGGTGTCCAATTCTTCTTCTGTTCTGCCCGAAATGGGGTCGATAAGTGAGAGTTCTTCTACCTCATTCCCGAAAAATGTTACTCGCAATGCTCTGTCGTCATAGGCCAGAAATACATCCACATTATCTCCTTTTACCCGAAACGTGCCTCGTTTAAAATCGGCCGTGGTGCGGCTATATAAACTTTCAACCAAGGCATAAAGCAATGTATTACGACTCATTTTTTGGCCACGTTCAAGTCGGATTATACTAGTTTCAAAATCGCCCGGATTTCCGGCACCATAGATACAACTAACCGAAGCTAACACAATAACATCTCTCCGCCCACTCAACAACGAAGAGGTGGCACTTAATCGTAGTTTTTCAATTTCTTCGTTTATCTGAAGGTCTTTTTCAATATAGGTGTTGGTGGTGGGTATAAATGCCTCTGGCTGATAATAGTCGTAATACGACACAAAATATTCTACGGCATTTTCCGGAAAAAACTGTTTAAACTCGCCATAAAGCTGGGCAACAAGCGTTTTGTTATGGCTAATAATAAGCGTTGGGCGTTGCACTTGCTGAATAACATTGGCCATGGTAAATGTTTTTCCACTACCTGTAACACCCAACAAAGTTTGAGCCTTAAATCCATCGCTGAGTCCTGATATCAGTTGCTTTATCGCTTCCGGCTGATCGCCTTTCGGTTCAAATTCGGATGTAAGTTTAAACGCCATTGGGCAAAGATAAACAGTCGAGTTCAAAATGTTTTGGACTCTTTTTGTTCAAATTACGCCCTGAATCTTTTTTTAAAGAAAAAATCCGTTGTTTTGAACCATAATATGAAGGCAAAAGCAGCAATTATTGGTTCGGGAAATATTGGCACTGATTTGATGATAAAAATTATGCGAAACTCCAACGTGCTCGAAATGGGCGTGATGGTGGGCATAGACCCCGACTCAGACGGACTGGCTCGAGCGAAACGCATGGGGGTGGCCACCACACATGAAGGTGTGGACGGACTGATTGCCATGCCCGAATGGAGCGAAATTGAAGTAATTTTTGACGCCACCTCTGCCAAGGCTCATTTGTATAACTTTGATAAAATCAAAAAATTCCCCAACAAAAAAGTGGTTGATTTAACCCCTGCAGCCATTGGCCCATTTGTTATTCCGGCGGTAACTTTTAACTCCAAAATTTCCGGTCAACAAAAATTTGAATACCCGTTTGATACCGGAATAAATATGGTGACATGCGGCGGACAGGCTACCATACCCATGGTAGCGGCAGTAAATAAAGTGGCCAAAGTGCATTATGGCGAAATTGTTGCCTCCATAGCCAGCAAGTCTGCCGGGCCAGGCACTCGGGCAAACATTGACGAATTTACCGAAACAACGGCACATGCCATTGAAAAAGTGGGTGGGGCTGCTAAAGGGAAAGCCATCATAATTTTAAATCCTGCCGAGCCGCCATTGGTAATGCGAGATACTGTTTTTACGCTAAGCGAGCAAGCCGATAAAGAAGAAGTGCGAAAAAGCATTCATGAAATGGTGGCCGAAGTGCAAAAATATGTACCGGGCTATGAGTTGCACCAAGAGGTTCAGTTTGACGACATTTTGCCGGGGAACCCCGTTTTTATTGAAGGCATTGGACATGTGAGTGGACTAAAAACTACCGTTTTGCTAAAAGTGGTAGGTGCAGGCCACTATTTGCCGACATACGCCGGAAATCTTGATATTATGACCAGTGCTGCACTGGCTGTGGGCGAGAGGATTTGTGGGTTTACCTAATGAGATGCGGCGGCAAGCCTCTAAAATTTTTTAGTTCCGAAAGTTTCGGGTAATAGCGTGGGTTTATGGGTTTGCTGCTCATGATTTTATTTGGAATTTTTTTCTTGCATGGTGGATACATAACACTTAATGCATTCGGACAATCTTACATTCGTATATTCATCATCCCATGGTAGATCGACAATATTGGAATTAGCCCACTGGAAATTGCTCGGACCTCCACTGGTAACCTTTACTATCGGGTCATCGCCCTCATCCAAATAAACAAATTCAAAACCATTTCCCACTCCATAATTGCTTGTAATTAATATCGGACGATTAAATGTGAGTCTCATACGGCTCATTTCGCTAAGCACTGAGTCGTGAAAATGCTCAGCACCGCCATTTGCGTCAAAAAAATAATTCTCCTTTCCTGCTAAGTATAGAAACTCTTTAACCACCAGCGGAAAAGCATTGCCGTTGTTGTATTTTATTTCAAGCCGCCGTATTTCTGCCTCGCTAAAGCCTTGGCAAGTATCTGTGAATAACCCATTGTTAAATGTAGGGTGCTGACGTATAATATTTAAGTATTTAATATTCATATTTTATCCATTTTTCTTAGGATTTCTTTAATACTATATACATTATCTCTCACATATTGCAAATATTCCCTTGTGGGGGTATTGTTACCCTGAATATTTTTAATGGCTTTATTAACATCATGAATTGTAATAAAACTTAATATGGTTTGGAAAGGCACAATAAGAGCGAGAAGTTTTAGTTTTTTCTTATAATCATTTAATTGTTCCTCTAAGCAACTTGAACACCCTACATAAGATAACTTTCCCCAAAAAATCAAAACAACAATAAAGTACAGATAGCTTATATTTACGACGTTAATTCCTTTGTTTGTCTTACCGCAATATGGACAATCGCATGATCTGTATAAATTTGCAATTTTCCTAAACTCATCTTTTGTTACATCCTCCTCAAGAATTTTATGGAATTCCTTAACTTCTGAATCAAGGTTTCTTCTTTTTAGTTCTGAGGTTATTGCAATCTTTGCCTCTGGTTGCAAAGAATCAAATTCATATTTTGCAATATGTTCAAGTTTCCTGTCTGGGAAACGCCTGTAGGTTTCTTCAAAGTTCATAAATCAATCTTTAGCATTATCGTTTTGTGAAAGAGCAGAATTATGTTATGCTCCAAACTACTTCGAAAGTACAAAAAAGGGATATTTTCAGTATTCATGACGTTAGTGTTTCTTTTTCATTTTGGCTGTAAGCCAAACACTTCCGGTATGCGATTTACATCCATTAGTTCCGAAAGTTTCGGGTAATAGCGTGGGGTTATGGGTTTGCTGCTCATGGTCTATTTAGAATTTTTTTCTTGCCTGCCTAATACATAATCCTTAATACATTCGGACAATCTTACATTCGTATATTCATCATCCCATGGTAGATCGACAATATTGGAATTAGCCCACTGGAAGTTTTTTGTGTGCCCAGTAGTAACCTTCACTATCGGGTCATCGGCCTCATCCAGATAAACAAATTCAAAACCATTTCCCACTCCATAATTGCTTGTAATTAATATCGGACGATTAAATGTGAGTCCCATACGGCTCATTTCGCTAAGCACTCCGTCATGAAAATGCTCAGCACCGCCATTTGCGTCAAAAAAATAATTCTCCTTTCCTGCTAAGTAAAGAAACTCTTTAACCACCAGCGGAAAAGCATTGCCGTTGTTGTATTTTATTTCAAGCCGCCGTATTTCTGCCTCACTAAGGCCTTGGCAAGTCACCTGTATTCCTGCTAACTTATAGGTAAACGTCGGATAGTCCTTAATTATATTTAAATATTTTATATTCATATTTCTGTCTTTATTTCTTTAATAAATTTAAAAAATCTACTGCACTTTGTGCCTCTGGGTGTGCATTTATCTTAACTTTTATTTTTTTACCACTTTGATTGGCAAAATCTAAGAACCCAGCCAAATATTGCCTACATGAGCCGCAAATGAATGCAAGGAATTCTTTATTTGGAGACATAACGCCCCTTTTTACTTAGTTTGTTGAATAATAAAAGCAGCAATGTAGATGCCAACAAAGTGAAAAATATCAATGCATTATTGTTGATATACTGTATGGCTGGAGTATAAAACAGGACAATGGCAATAAATACGGATAATCCAAAAGAAATGGAAACCGCAATCGCAGGTTTCTGTCGCATGAGTTTAACCAACATTGCAGTAGTGGCAGGTATTGTGGATTGAAGCAAAGAGACTCCAATGCCCAGTGTAACAATATTTTTCTTTAGAATTGTCAGAAAGGGTAGTGATAGGCACAGGGCAATAATGGAGTATTTGACGTGGCCAATTTTATCAGCCAAAAAACTGCCAATCAGTTTGCCGAACATGGCGGCAATTGCAACCACTATTAACCAGTTGTAATTTTCTTGTTTTACCATTTGGAATACGTCCCAAATAAAAGATCTTAAACTAATTGCCGTTAAGAGAATAATCATCAGAACATCATGTCTCTCTACCAAAGGCTCTTCTATTTCGGGTTTGAGATAGTTGGGAGAGGGTTTGTAAGAGATCATTAATAGAATTAAGTATGAAAGGCACATGCCAATTGCAGGTAAGATAAAATCGATTCTTTTGTATGCAAGATAACCCCCAACAATCAAACCCACCACACCAGGCGATGCAAAAATGCCAATGCCAAATGCCTTGCCATCTTTCCGAATAGATTCTACACCGCCCGTAACATGGATAACAGCCGAGGCTATTCCTGAAAAAAGAATGGCTAATTTGGGCGAGAAATTTAAAAACCCAAGTGAAGCAACCAACAACAGAAATGCACCAATCAAATACTTTTTCGGCATAAAAATGGTTTCAAGTATTTTGGCAAAAGCCAGTTGCCCACCAAAAGCAATAAGGTTATATATAAGCGTATAAATGCCCAATTCTAAAGAAGAATAATTGTGATAAAATAAACTGCCAACAATGAATCCCGCAATGCAATCATTAATTCCGTGACCCAGACCAAGTGTTAGATATTTTCTTGTTTGAGACATTATCGTATTGTCTTCAATATCAAGTATAAAGTGGCGTAAGTGAGAAGATTCATTAGAATATTGGCCACAATAAGTTTTCTTGTAGGAAATGTTTTGTTTAGATATTTGAGAAGGACTCCTTCTACAATAACGGTCTGAAAATAATAAATCAGAAGCAAAATGAGCAGTCGATTGTCACTTCTGTTTTGTACAAGATATTCCGACAGTTTTTGGAATTGAAAATACAGTAAGAGACCAATTATCAATGAGCTCAAGTTTGCAATAAAAGCATCGTAAAGGCATTGTAAAAACATTTTGTATTTGAAAAAATACAACACAGAGCCTTCTATAAGCAGGGTGCTTATTAAGTGAATCAAAAAGAAAACAGGAATGATTATCAGTCCTTGTGCACCATCTAAGAGTATAAATTTTAGTGTCATTTCGTTTGCTTATTATGTTTTTTTAAAGCGGCATTTAATTTTTTTGATTGCGATTCCGAAAGTTCTGGTGTTTTTAAGGCAATTATTTTGTCCATAATTTCTTTTTCGTTTGGGGTGGATATTGCGGGTAAAATTGTCTCCACCCTTGTGGCAAAATCAATGGGTCTGCATTTTTCTAAATAATCAAAAAGCACGGGCAGCAGTCTGCTTTTATATGCATCGTTTTGCAACGAAACGTAAACAAGCGTTTTTATTCCCCAAACCTCCGTAATTAATGTACCTTGTTTTATGGTTTGCAGCAATAAATCTATTTTTTTGTAGAGGTCATCTGCTTTTTGCGGGGCTATGGTGGCAAGGGCTATCATACTCCCCCAAACCATTCTGTTATTTTTCGACTCTAACAATTGCAAAAAAGTATCCGCATAGGCTTCTATCAACTCCGGTTTAATATACCCAATTTCATAAAGAACTTTCAGACAATCGCTGGCTACTGAAGTATTCTTGTCGAACAAATAATTGGATATTTCCTCTATTCCGGTTGTGTTGTTGGTGTTGGCCAATTCTCTGGCCAATTCTTGATTTGGAACTTCGTTGCGAATATTCCGATAGAAAGCAATTTTATTAATCCATGTCATGAGTATTGTTTCAATTTGTTAAAAACCATATTGACCAACGTTGGATTTCTCATTCCGTTCGATGGTTTGTAGAATAGGTCAAATATAGAAAAATGTTACATCACTGCTATCTCATTTCAAATTCAGCAGGTTGCCAAACATTTCCAAAAAAGGGTCTCTATTCACTACTGTGTAAAAGAAAAGTGCACCCAGCAGGCCGTGAAATAACCCTAAGGCATAGAGGTTTCTTTTTTTGAGATAAATGCTGGAATAAATCAATGCCAAAACAAATGTCCCGACTATCAACCAGTAATACGGATAATGGATGGCTGCAAAACATATTGAAGAAACAAAGATGATGTAAATATCCTTCAAGGGTTGACCCTCAAAATCTTTCAAATTGCCTGCAATAAGACCAACTAAAAGAAATTGTTGTATAACACCCCAAAGGGGGTAGAGTATTAAAATTGGGATAATATGCCATGAGATATTGATTGTTTGCCGGATGTAACCAATGGCAAAACAGGCAATCAAAGAAATAGCTGCAAACGGAAGAAGTTTAATAACCACCTCTCGAAAATTGTTTTTGGAAAACCCCCAATAGGCCAAAATTTCATGATTTTGACGGTATCGAATAAAAACATAACTCACCCAAAAAAGAATGGCTACAGTGGTGAATGTAAATCTCCAGCCCAAAAAATCGACAAACAGAAATTTGCCCAAAGCCGTCAAAAAGGCCGCAGTTATCTCAAAAATGCGGGTGTTGTTTGAAATGGTCATCAAATCCAATTTGCACAAATATAGTAGAAGGAGACACAACAAAGAACGGTTGAAACCGTCAAAAATGCCAGACTTTTCATTTCCGAAAATAGCGAAACACAGCAACCTGTGACTTTTCTCAAACAATTAATTTTATATTTTTGAAAAAAAGAAATAATCAAATATGGCTCATCGCATTTTAGGTTTTATTGGCATTTGTGTGTTGGCAACTATTTGCCAAGCCCAAGTTTCTACCTTTGATTTATCAAAATACAAGTTGGCGGATGTGAAATACAAATCGTTCGACAATTATTTTGATAATACGAGTTACGGCGACAAATCGAACGATTGGAAAACCCCCAAACCCAATTCTAAGTATTTAAGTTCCTCTTTTAGATATTCCGGCTATTTCTACACCAATTTCAATTCACGAAAAAGACAAACGGTCAACACCTTTAATATTTCAACCAATGGAAATAGAAGAACGACGGAAATAAATGACAGAACAAGTTCTACAACGCTCCGTTATGATTGGAGTCCCAGTTTTAGTCAGTTTTATAGCAATCGGTTTTATTATAAAAATAATCGGTTTTTTGAATATCAGGTCATGAGCAAATGGCTTTACGAGCAATATCGAAATGAGGCTTATTCTGATGAATTGTTAACGACACGAGAAGTTCACAACGACTATTCCGGTTCGGTGGGTACAGCTTTTAAATATGGCAAAGGCCGATTGGAGCAGGTGGACGATGCCCGGCAAGCTACTTTCTTGTTGGATTATCTGCAACGGGTTGGCCGCTGCCGAACAGACATTTCGGATCAAAAAATTTTGGAGTTGGCTACCTTTATAACCACCCTGCGAAACAGGCGTTTTTTTGATACCCGATTGCTGAAAATTTGGCAAATCGAGCAGTTGGATTCTTTTTTCCAACATCATGATTTAGCAACCAATAGCGATGCAAAGTATTTCGCAACACTCACTGATTATTGGTCTTTTGGTGCCACCCCAACCCGATTTAGCGGAAACCGATTGGCAATGGCAATTTATCCAGCCGTTGGATATTATACCAACGAATATAGAAATACAGGCGGTGGAAATTTGTACACCTACAACAGCGAAGGTCAATATAATAGGTTTTTTTGGGGGTTTGAATTTGACCACGAAAAGCCGATTTCGCAAAAATGGCAGCATTCCATAAATTCTCAAATTTATTGGGGTTCAATACGGTTCAATTCGAGATATAAATATTCCTATAATAACGATTATTCTGAGTGGTCGCCATTCAAAGAAAAAGGCATCCAACTTCATGTAAATAATGGCATTGGCTTTTATCCTAATACTCGAACTGCCATAACTCTAAACACCAGGTTTACGCATCTAACATACAACCATGAGGACAATGAAATATTCATTTGGTATCCAAAATCGTTTGGATTGGCGTTGAATTCGCTTGAAAATAGTTTTGATATTCAATATTACATCTCGCCAAAATTTCGGATAAATTGGAGTTTTTCAAACCAGATAAGAAAGGTTCAAAAGGCAAACGACACTTCTTTGGATGGGCCTTTGCAGATAGCAGGTTTATCAATTTACGATCAATTTCTTGAGCCATCACAGCTTGCTCAATATCCACTATCTCAATCGCAATTCGGCAAAGGTGGAAGTTTCTATTCCTTTTATTCTTATTTGACAGTTTCGTATGCGTTGTTTTAGAGGGATAATCGATGCTATTCCGAGTTTTGTCTTTTTGTACACTTTTTGCCTCTTTAACCCGCTCATTTCTCACAAACAAATATCTTTGCTCAATGCAATATGCGGTGGTAGATGTGGAAACAGCAGGGCAATCGAATAAGATTACCGAAATTGCTATTTATGTTTACGACGATGAGAAAAAAGAGGTGGTGGAGGAGTTTTCCAGTCTCGTAAACCCGGAGTGTTCCATTCCAAGTTTTATTACCAATCTCACGGGCATTAATGATGATATGGTTGCTGCCGCTCCACGGTTTTTCGAAATTGCCAAACAGGTATTTACCATTACCGAAAATCGGGTTTTTGTGGCCCACAGTGTGGGTTTCGACTACAACGTTATTCGCAATGAGTTTAAAGAACTTGGGGCTGATTTTCGGCGAAAAAAGGTGTGTACCGTTCGATTGAGCCGAAAAATTTTTCCGGGAAAAAAATCGTACAGCTTGGGCAAATTATGCGAATCGCTCGACATACCGATTTTCGACCGACACCGTGCCACCGGTGATGCCAAAGCCACCACAATTTTGCTTGAAAGGTTGCTAAACCACGACGACTCCGAAATTGTTTCAGAAACTGTAAAAACACGAAACAAAGAGGGTAGTTTGCCGCCTAATTTACCCAAAGAAACCTTTGATAATCTACCCGACCAACCGGGTGTCTATTTTATGCATAATGAGGAAGGAAAGGTTATTTATGTGGGCAAAGCCAAGGAAATAAAAAGCCGCATTGCAGGTCATTTTGCTGATAATTCCATCAGTAAGCTCAAGTTTAAAAACCAAATTTTTGACATTTCGTACCAAATTACCGGGTCGGAATTTTTGGCCTTGTTGGTAGAGTCTGTTGAGATAAAAAATCATTTTCCAGAATTTAACCGTGCACAGAAATATACCGGAACGGGCTATGCTCTCTGCAAATACGAAGACCAGAATGGCGTGTTTCGGTTGGAGGTGGTTAAAAGCCAAAAATACCTTACCAACGCCATTGCCTCTTTTTCCAACACAGTGCGTGCCAGAGATTTTTTGCAAAATTTGGTAAACGAACATCAGCTTTGTGGCAAAATGACGGGTTTGCAAAACACGGCCAGTGCTTGTTTCGACTATCATTTGGGCAAATGCCTGGGGGTATGCATAAAGGCCGAAACGGCAGAAAAATACAACCAACGGGTGGAGAAAGCCATTGAGGGGTTTACGCTGCAGTGTGGCACCTATTTGGTTTGGCTTCCGGGCAAAACCAGGTTCGAGAAGGCTTTTATTTATATTGAAAATGGCATTTATAAAGGCTACGGTTTTGTGGATGAATCAACCCAGGCCAATGGTATTTTAGAAATGATAGAATCACATTTGATTCCGCAAAAACACAATGTAGATGTGCAACACATTCTTAATTCGTGGCTTCAAAAAATGCATCCTTCCAAAATAATAAAATTGGAAAATTCACCTGCAATGGAATGAAACGGTGATTGAATTGGTCAAAAAAAAACACAAGTGATAGCCAATGGTTGAAGGTGCAAACGAAGAGAAAAAACTGATTTCCCGCATTGTTGGCGGCGAAACGCAGTTGTTTGCCAAAATCGTGGATGCACACAAATCGAGAGTGGCGGTGTGTTTTAAGATGCTGAAAGATGATTTATTGGCCGAAGAAGTTGGTCATGAAACATTTGTGAGGTTGTATAAATCATTACACAAGTTTAAACACGAAAGTTCGCTGGCTACTTACCTGACACGTATAGCTATGAATTTATGCCTGAATAAATTAGAACAAATTAAACGCAACCAATCTCGATATGTTGAGTTGGATGATGCACCAAAAAATGTGTACGACACTGCGAAAAACATCCAAACGGCCTTAGGCATAAAACAAACTGTAGAACGGTGTTTGGATGTGCTAAAACCGGAGGCAAAAGCAGTAGTAGTAATGCGAATGATAGAAGGGTATTCGGTAAAAGAAACAGCCGATATATTGGGAATGGCAGAGGGAACGGTAATGTCTAAACTTAGCAGAGCAATGGAAAAAATGAAAGAAGTATTGATTAAGTTGAATTACAATGGATGATAAACTTACAAAATTAATGAGGGCTTATGGAGAGCAAAACGCCGAATTTTCGGAGGGTTTTACTGACCGTGTTATGAACGAAGTATTGGCCGAAAAACAACTTGAAAGTGGTGTTATTAAACTCTGGTATAAACGAATTTTGCTGGCTGCGGCGGCATGTATAGCCACTTTTTTAATAACGAGTTTTTTGTTGGATGGTAATTTGTCCGCCGACTCGTTGATGGGGTTAGGCCAGCACTCTGAGCAAGACATAGTGGCCTCAATAGAAACGTATAGATTGTGGGATATTAATTAGAAGAAAAATGACAAAACGAATTTTACTCATCATTATTTCGAGCCTTTTGTTGGGGGCAGTTATTGGTTTTTTCGTTGCCGGAAGACTTACCAAAAACAGAATAAACCAAATGGTAGAACATCAGCGTCCACCCATGTTTAAAAACCGATTGGCCGAAAAACTAAATCTTACCGAAATGCAACAGCAAACTTTCGACAGCGTGTTTATGGAGCATGTGCAACGCATGAAAGCCATAGATGCCAGTGTGCGAACCCAAAGGGATGATGAGTTTGATAAACTTTTCGGGGAATTGGAAAAAGGGTTAGATGCAACTCAGATACAAACTTTAAGAAAATTTAAAGAAAGGAGAGAGCAACGACGAAATGCACCAAAAGGCCGACCACCAATGGAATAAACTTTGAGAAACAATGGTCAAAATGGAAACAATTTAAAAGGATAGAGAAATGAAAAAACTACTAATTATTGGTTTGATGGCCGCTCTGGGAGCAGCACAAGCCTCTGCACAGCGAGGAACACATGGTGGCAAACAACTTGAACGACGAATTCACCGACAAGAAATGATGCAGCATAAAATGGCCGAATTGGATTCGGTGGTGAGTTTGACGGATGTTCAAAAATCACAGATTGAAGTGCTGAATGCCGATTTTAAAACCAAAATGAAAGAAAATAAAGGCGACAGAGAGGCCATGAAAACAGCCGCGAAAGAACACAGACAAGCCATAAAAGCAATTCTAACCCCGGAGCAAATAGAAAAACTGGAAGCTTATAAAGCAGCAAAAAAAGAGGACATGAAGGCCATGCACCAAGAAATGAAAACGTATCGAAAAACAAACATTGAGCCAGCATTGAAATCGAAACGTGCGGAACTTGATGAGGTTCTTACGGATGCCGAAAAAGCCAAAATTGATTCGTTGAGAAGTATTTATAAATCTGATTTTAAAGAATTTGGAGAACACAAACGCGACAGCTTTTCTCCAGAAAAAAGAAAAGAGCAAATGGCAGAAGGAAAGGCCTTGCATGAGCAACGAAAAGCGGATTTGGATAAAGAATTAAAACCAATAATTGCGGCACACAAATTAGAAATAGAAAAAATAGAGTCGGATTTGAAACCTTTGCAAGATACTTGGAAGGCAGATATGCAGGCCATTCGGGCAAAACACTCCGCAGGAAAGGATGCCCACCCAAAATATGGGCATGGCAAAATGGAAAAGGACTCGAAGGTAGAAATGAAACGGTATCATTTTTTGCTCATGAAGGCTTAATATTTACATAGGATTATTGACTAAAAGGAGGTTAGCATACGTTAACCTCTTTTTTTTATTTTTAGAATTGACAATAATCCACCATATTTGAGGTTCTATTTTGAGTAGTATGAAAAAATTATCAATGTTTTTAGGAATGACTTTTTTGGTGGCATCAGCCATGTTTCTTCAAAACTGTAAAAATGGTGTAAAAAAGGGTTGCGGAGAAACAAAAATCAGCAAAAGTGGAGAGAAAGAAAGCCACAATAATGGCAAAAACTGTATGACATGCCATGTGGAATCAGGAGACGGTGACGGCTGTTTTGTAGTAGCAGGTTCTGCCTATAAAAGTGATAAATCATCGCCCGCCAGCTCAGGCTCCATAAAACTTTATACAGAAGCTAATGGCGGTGGAACGTTGAAGCACACCATTCAGATTGATCAAAACGGTAATTTTTATACCACTGAAAATATTGATATGACTGGTTTGTTTCCTTCCATTGATTTAGGTGGAAATGTGCAACACATGAGCACACAACCCGGCACGGGAGCATGCAATAGTTGCCATGGTGTAACCACAGAAAAGCTTTGGGGAACTAATTAGAACTCTATCCTAACCAGATGGCCACGGCTTCTGGGTTTAAAGCAGCTATTTCTAATTTGTTCTTTTTTCGGTATCCGTTCAAAGATTGGGCTAATTTTCCGGCGTTTTCTTCTTTTTTGAGAAGTTCTACCGTGGCATATCCCATTTTTTTGAGATGGTCAACCCATTCAATAGGAACTCCAATTTCTTCAAATTTTTCTGCCGAGTCTTCTTTTGAAACCTTTTCTGGCCGCATTTGAGGGAAGAAAAGTACTTCTTGTATGCTCTCGTTGTTGGTTAATAGCATAACCAAACGGTCTATACCGATGCCTATTCCGGCAGTTGGTGGCATACCATATTCTAATGCTCTCAAAAAGTCGTGGTCGATAAACATGGCTTCGTCGTCACCACGCTCCAGCAATTTTGTTTGTTCTTCAAACCGTTCCCGTTGGTCTATGGGGTCGTTCAACTCGCTATAGCAATTGGCAATTTCTTTTCGATTTATGATTAATTCAAACCGTTCGGTAAGATTGGGGTTGCCTCTGTGTTTTTTTGTAAGAGGACTCATACTAACCGGGTAATCCATGATAAAGGTTGGCTGCACCAAATGGTGTTCGCATTTTTCGCCAAAAATTTCGTCAATCATCTTGCCCGCACCCATGCTTTCGTCCACTTCCACACCCAATTCTTTGGCCGTTTTTCTAATCTCATCTTCGGTCATTTCCGACAAATCAACACCAGTATATTTTTTGATGGCACCAAAAATGGTCAAACGGTCGAAGGCTTTTCCAAAGTCAATTTCGTTTTCTCCAAATTTAATCTTTTCGCCTCCGGTTACCTCTTTGCAAATGGTTCGCAGCAAATCTTCGGTCATGTCCATCATCCAGTTATAATCTTTATAGGCCACATAAAGCTCCATTTGCGTAAACTCAGGATTATGGGTTTTGTCCATCCCTTCGTTTCTGAAATCTTTTGCAAATTCAAATACACCTTCAAATCCACCAACAATCAATCGTTTTAAATACAATTCGTTGGCAATTCTCAAATAAAGCGGAATATCTAACGCATTATGATGCGTTATGAACGGACGAGCCGCTGCTCCACCTGGAATGCTCTGCAAAATGGGGGTTTCCACTTCCAAATAGCCTTTTTCTTCTAGATAATTTCGCATGGTTTTGATTGTTTTGGTTCGGGCTAAAAAGGTGTTTTTTACTTTTGGGTTTACTATCAAATCCACATACCGCATTCGGTATCGAGCCTCGGGGTCAGTAAAAGCGTCAAATACTTTTCCGTCGGCTTCTTTGGGCATGGGCAACGGATTTAATGATTTGCTCAATACCTTCAGTTCGCTCACATGAATAGAAGTTTCTCCCGTTTGAGTTTTAAAAATGTAGCCCTTAACGCCAATAATATCGCCTATATCAAGCAGTCGCTTAAACACTTCATTATAGAGTGTTTTATCTTCGTCCACACAAATTTCGTCACGATTTATGTAGGCTTGAATTCGACCATATTGGTCTTGTATTGCAGCAAAACTGGCTTTACCCATAATGCGACGAACCATGATGCGACCCGCAAATGAAACCTCCACTTTTGCATCCGGTTTATCATCAGCCACTTTTTTTATTTCGTCTGAATTATGAGACACCACAAATTCTTCTGCCGGATAGGGTTCTATGCCCAGTTCCCGAAGTTTTTTTAACGATTCACGACGTTGTATTTGCTGCTCGTTTAAAGCCATTTTTCAAAATTTGTGCGAATATACTTTGGTTTGTGCAAACCAAAACCCGTAAGCAACGCAAACAATGCTTTTTGTGTCTTAACTTTGCTGATAATGCGAGTCTTAAAAACAGTTTTTTCGATTTTTTTGGTAATCCAATCGTGGAATTGTTTTGCTATTTCAGAACCCCAACCGACTCAAAGTCCAGATTTTCTGTTTGAAGAAAACAAAGGCCAGTTTCATGAAAATGTTCTTTTTAGATGCCGATTGCCAAACGGTTATTTGTTCTTGGAACGTGCGAGATTAACCTATCTTTTTCAAAATCAGGATGATAAACGAGCTATCATGGAGGCCATTCATGAGCATGATTTCGACAATAGAAATACTGAATTTGTGCAGCGACAGCACAGCATAAAAATTGATTTTATAAATGCCGATAATACGGCCAAAGTTCAGGGTTTTCAACCTGAAAATTATTACCACAATTATTTTGTTGGAAGTAATAGAAGTAATTGGGCAACAGAGGTAAAACTTTATAAAAGAGTAGTTTATAAAAATATTTATCCAAACGTAGATTTGGTTTTTTATACAGATGCAAATGGAACATTAAAATATGACTGGAAAATTTCAAACGGTGGGAAAGCGGAAAACATTCGATTGAAATTTGACGGACATGAACAAATAAATCTGGTCGGAGACAGTCTTTTTGTTCATACTTCTTGCGGAAACTTGATAGAAACTCCACCCATTTTAAAAGCAAATAATGAGGATGAAAAATTGCCAGCTTGCCACTTTTCAGTAAGTCAAAATGAGCTTTCCTATTGCATCGAAAATCAACAAAACTTGTTAGAATTTGTCATTGACCCTGCGTTAATTTTTTCTACTTATTCAGGCTCGCGTGGCGACAATTTTGGTTTTACCGCAACGTATGATTCTCGCAGCCACCTCTATGCCGGAGGAATAACAGATGGTGACCAAGGAAATTATCCGGTAACAACCGGGGCGTTTCAAACCACCTATGGCGGCGGGCTTGGCCGACCCGATGTCTATCTTTCGTGTGATATTAGCATAAGCAAATATGATTCGGCGGGAACAACCCTGCTTTGGGCGACCTATTTGGGTGGGGCTGATGATGACTACCCACATAGTTTGGTGGTAAATCAGGATGATGAACTGTACGTAATGGGAACCACCTATTCCAAGAATTTTCCAATGTCTCTATCAGGGTATGATACTTCATATAATGGTAATGCAGATATAATTATCTCAAAACTTTCGGCAGATGGGAAAAAACTTTTAGGCTCTACATACATTGGTGGCTCAGGAATTGACGGGCTTAATCGGCACGCCGATTTACGATATAATTATGCCGATGACTTTAGGGGAGATATAATTCCGGATGAGAATAAAAATGTGTATGTGGCCAGTTGCACACGTTCCTCTGATTTTCCGTTGATAGATGCCGTTGATAGCACCATTGCTTCACAAGAGGGGTGCTTTATGCAGTTTAATAGTGATTTGTCGGTTTTAAAATGGTCGAGTTTTTTAGGTGGTTCAAAGGCCGATGCTCTGTATAGTATTAAAGTGGATTTGGATAGCTCTATCTATGTAGGTGGAGGCACATCCAGCGATGATATAGAAACAACCTCCAATGCTTTCGAGAAAAACGCTCCCGGCAATGTGGACGGCTATGTAGCAGTCATCGATAGAAAAAACAAAAAAATAACTTCGCTTAGTTATTGGGGAACTTCACAATACGACCAAATCTATTTTATTGATTTGAATAAAGATTTTGGAAATGTGTTTGTGGCTGGTCAAACAACCGGAAACATTAACCCGAGTGCAGGTGTTTATGGTCAACCAAATAAAAGTCAGTTTATTGCCAAATTGGAGGCTGATTTATCCAACCTAAAATGGCAAACTTCGTTTGGTGCAAGAGATAATCAGGTTGACATTTCTCCAAGTGCTTTTTTGGTTGATAATTGTGAGCATATCTATATGAGTGGCTGGGGAAGCAATACGCACCCGGATATGCACCCTGGTTCCACGGCAAATCTTCCCATTTCTTCCAATGCCGTGCAAAAAACCACAGACGACAACGATTTTTATTTACTGGTGTTGGATAAAGATGCTCAAAGCTTACTGTATGCCACCTATTTTGGTGGTGATAGCAGTCATGATCATGTGGACGGAGGTACCAGCCGTTTTGATAAAAGGGGGGTGGTTTATCAGTCGGTTTGCTCCAGCTGCCCACAAGTGTCAGGAGCTCCGGGATTTCAGGATTTTCCGGTAACACCCAATGCCGCTTTTACAAAAAATGTAAGCCCCAGGTGCAGCAATGCCAGTTTTAAAATCGATTTGCAAATTCGCACTGATGTTGATGCCTATTTCGTACCCAATCCTGTGTTGGGTTGTTCGCCATTAACGGTAAATTTTGATAATCGAAGCCGTGTGGTTCAAAAGTTTATTTGGGATTTTGGCGACGGTACTAAAGATAGCACCTCGCTCAACCCTTTTCATGTTTATACAGAACCGGGCGATTATGAAATTACCCTTACCGTTATTGATTCGAATACATGCAATATCTCAGATATTTTTAAACGTCAAATCAAGGTTTTGGGCAATCCCAAAGCAGCGTTTGAATTTGAAATTGACCCTTGTAGCTACGAAGTGCAGTTTGAAACCAACGTTGAGGCCATTGATTATTTTTGGAATTTGGGTGATGGAAATACCGAAACAAAACAGAAATTTAATTACCAATTCGAACCGGGTTCGGCCAATTTTGTCACACTTTACGTAAATAAAGGGACAGTTTGTGAAGATTCTATCACCAAAGAAATTAATGTGGCAAACGCGGCAGCCAGGGATGTTTTTATACCAAATATTTTTACCCCAAACGGCGACAAATTGAATGATTTTTATTGCATAGATGGTTTGTTAAACGGTTGCGACAAATTTGAAATTTGGATTTATAACCGGTGGGGAGAGCGGGTGTTTCACACAACAGATATGAACGAATGTTGGGATGGCAAATCGAGTTCCAGTGCGGCCATCTATCCGGGAGGCACATACTTCTACATTATCCAAATAACCGAAGCTGAATACTCCACTATTTCTGAGGAGGCAAAGAAAAAATACAAAATCAGCGGGGTGGTAACGTTAGTAGGGGAATAAAAATTTACTTAACATGACGGTTGGGACATTTTCACAGATATATGTACAAATAGTTTTTGCGGTAAAAGGCAGAGAAAGCCTTATTCAATCTTCATGGGAAGATGAATTGTATAAATACATAACCGGAATAATCCAAAATAAGGGCCAAAAGGTTATTTCCATTAATGGTATGCCAGACCATATCCACATTTTAATTGGTATGAAGCCAATATGCAGTCTATCCGATTTGGTTCGGGAAGTTAAGAAATCAAGTAATAAATTTATAAAGGAAAAGAAATTTGTGAAGGGAAATTTTCAATGGCAGGAAGGGTACGGTGCTTTTTCGTATAATCATTCGGCTTTGGAAAATGTTATAACGTATATAAATAACCAAAAGGAACATCACAAAAAGCGGACATTTCGGGAAGAATATATCGACTTTTTAGAAAAATTTCGGGTGGAATACAAAGAGGAATATTTGCCTGAGTGATAAAATGATTTGCTACACCTAAAGAGGATATTATTTGGTAAATCCAATTTGTTTGCAAGCCAAACAAAACCACGAAGTGGTTTCATAGATATAGAATGAATTGGTGAATAGGTACGACCCCGAAGGGGTCGAATTCTTTATCCGAGAAGGTATTTTTATATCTATTCAATCCTTTTAGGATTTACCAAACATTAATTGACAAATCCAATTTGTTCGCAAGTCAAACAAAACCACGAAGTGGTTTCATAGATATAGAATGAATTGGTGAATAGGTACGACCCCGAAGGGGTCGAATTCTTTATCCGAGAAGGTATTTTTATATCTATTCAATCCTTTTAGGATTTACCAAACATTAATTGACAAATCCAATTTGTTCGCAAGTCAAACAAAACCACGAAGTGGTTTCATAGATATAGAATGAATCGTTGTATGGGTGCGACCCCGAAGGGGTCGAATTATTATGTAAATCTGAGGTTTGTATATCTATTCAATCCTTTCAGGGTTTACCAAGCATTATTTTGTGAATCCAATTTGTTCTTCAAATAGAACCACGAAGTGGTTTCATAGATGTAAAATCAATTGGGGAATAAGTACGACCCCGAAGGGGTCGCATCATTCATTTTCATCCCCTTTCAAAACCACTCTTTCCTTGTTGGATAATTCGTTATAATATTCTCCTGCCAAAAATCATCTAAACAAACACTTCATTATTTTTAATTATTCTAAATAAAGTTCAACTTTGCCGCCATGCTATTGGCAGAACTTAAAAGAGGACAACGGGCTATTATTAAGGAGGTATTGACCTCAGCATTTGGTAATAAACTCATGGAGATGGGATGCCATCCGGGGGTGGAAATAAAACTGCTGATGCCCGCACCTTTTGGCGATCCGTTGGCCTTTGACGTAGGCGGATATTGCCTGAGCATGCGAAAATCGGAGGCTCAATTTGTTGAAGTTGAATTGATTGATGAGCAACACTAAATCCGAAATAATCGTTGCTCTATGCGGCAATCCGAATTGCGGGAAAAGTTCTATTTTTAACCGACTTACCGGATTAAATCAAAAAATAACGAACGTTCCGGGTACCACCATCGAGCGAAAAACAGGAAAATTCACCCTTCAAAATCAGAAATTTCGATTAATCGACACCCCTGGCACATACAGCATTGACCCAAAGTCGAGAGATGAGGAGGAAGCACTTGAAATTTTTAATGAACAGTCTGACGAGAGACCTGATTTGATTGTTTATGTGGCAGATGCCAACAATCTAAAACGTAACCTATTATTCTTTAGTCAGTTGTCGGAGTTAAAAATCCCGATAATCCTGCTTTTGAATATGTGGGATGTGGCCGTTTTTAAAGGAATTGACATAGATGTAGAGCGGCTTCAAAATGAATTGGGTGTAAAAGTTTTAACAACAAATGCCCGATTGGGCAATGGTATAGACGTACTAAAGGCAGAGCTTGTCAAACCTCAGTTTACCTCTCATTTTCATTTTTCAGAAAAAAGGGAAAACGATATTTCCCAGAGATTTGAAAGGATATCAACCTTATTAAATAAAACGGTTAAACAAAAAAGCCAAAGAGAGCTGCTTACCGACAAACTCGACCCTATTTTGACACATCCTATTTGGGGTTATGCCATTTTTCTGTTGGTTTTGCTCATTGTTTTTCAAAGCATTTTTACGTTGGCCGAATGGCCAATGAACTGGATAGAGTATGGTTTTGAAGGGCTAAAAAATCTTATCGGCAAGACATCGCTTGCTCCGCAAATAAAAAGTTTATTGGCCGATGGGTTGGTTTCCGGTTTGGCAGGAGTTTTAGTGTTTATTCCTCAAATTGCCATTCTTATATTTTTTATGTCTATTCTGGAAGATACGGGCTATATGGCTCGTGTAAGTTTTATTATGGATAAAATACTTCGAGGATTTGGATTGAATGGAAAATCCGTAATGCCGATGCTCAGCGGTGCAGCTTGTGCTATTCCGGCCATTATGGCCACTAGGAATATTGAAAATTGGAAGGACAGGATTATTACCATATTGATTACTCCGTTAATGAGTTGTTCTGCTCGACTTCCGGTTTATACCCTGCTTATTTCCATTGCAGTTCCGGCTCAAAAGGTATGGGGTTTTGTAAGTTTACAAGCGTTGGTCTTGCTGGCCATGTATGTTATCGGCACTGTGGCAGCTCTTGTTGCAGCATTGGCTTTTAAATATGTGGTAAAGGCTCAAGGGTTGAATTACTTTATAATGGAGATGCCCATTTATCATCCTCCGCGATGGAAGAATATCTGGATGACGGTGTGGCAAAAAAGTAAAAGTTTCGTGCTGGAGGCGGGCAAAGTTATAATCATAGTTTCTGTTCTTCTTTGGTTTTTAGCGAGTTATGGCCCCAACAATACCGGCAAAATATTCAAACCAACTCAAACCGAGCAGCTCGAAACCTCGTATGCAGGGCATTTCGGGAAAAGCATTGAACCAGCCATCGAACCTTTAGGTTTCAACTGGAAGATTGGAATAGCATTAATCACATCTATTGCCGCAAGAGAGGTATTTGTTGGCACCATGAGTACTATTTATAGTGTGGGCAGCGATGATGAAACAACACTAAAGCAGAAATTATTGGCAGAGAAAAATGAAGCCGGAAAACCAGCTTATGGTTTGGCTACGGTGTTTTCATTAATGATTTTTTACGCTTTTGCCATGCAGTGTATAAGCACATTGGCAGTAGTATATAAAGAAACCAAAAGCCTTAAATGGCCTATCATACAATTTGCCTATATGACAGGACTAGCCTATTTGGGGAGTTTAGTTGTATTTCAAATTTGGGGTTGATTAACCTACTAACTCCGCCATTTTAGCTCCAATTTCGGCGGGCGAGTCAACCACGTGAATGCCGCATGAACGCATAATGGCTTTTTTGGCCGCAGCCGTGTCGTCTTTGCCACCCACAATAGCTCCAGCATGACCCATTCTTCTACCTTTTGGTGCAGTTTCTCCGGCAATAAAACCAACCACAGGTTTGGTGCCAAATTCTTTTATCCAACGGGCTGCTTCGGCTTCCATACTGCCGCCGATTTCGCCAATCATAATAATGCCGTCAGTTTCAGGGTCGTTCATCAACATTTCAACGGCTTCTTTGGTTGATGTGCCAATAATAGGGTCTCCACCTATACCTATGGCTGTAGATTGTCCAAGTCCGGCTTTGGTTATTTGGTCAACTGCCTCATAAGTCAATGTGCCAGATTTTGATACAATTCCAATTCTTCCGGGTTTAAAAATAAAGCCGGGCATTATGCCCACTTTTGCCTCTCCTGCCGTCATAACTCCTGGACAGTTTGGACCAATCATACGCACGTTTCGGTCGGTTAAATAATGTTTTACGGTTATCATGTCTTTGGTTGGTATTCCTTCCGTAATACAAATAATAACTTTTATACCTGCATCAGCAGCTTCCATAATGGCATCGGCAGCAAAGGCCGGTGGAACAAAAATGATGGAAACATCTGCTTCGGTGTTGTCCACCGCTTCTTTAACCGTATTAAAAACAGGTTTGTCCAAATGAGTTTGTCCACCTTTGCCGGGGGTTACGCCGCCCACAACGTTGGTTCCGTATTCTATCATCTGTCCGG
The DNA here is from genome assembly GCA_020635395.1 of Flavobacteriales bacterium. NCBI lineage: Bacteria > Pseudomonadati > Bacteroidota > Flavobacteriia > Flavobacteriales > Flavobacteriales bacterium. The sequence goes on along the minus strand of JACJZV010000002.1, from coordinate 298,469 downwards.
CATGAAAAGAGCCTTCACTTCCGGTAAATCCTTGAACAATGACTTTTGAATTTTTATTAACTAAAACACTCATTTGTTTCTCTGTTTTTTTGAAGGGGCAAAGGTATTATTTCTAATGAAAGAAATATAAAAAATCCCGAATTCAACTGGGTAAATTCGGGATGATGAGAATGTAAAAAGGGTTTTATCGAATAATGTGAATTACACCGCTGATGGTTTGCCACCTTCCGGTTTCTGCATTTCTAAAACGCACCATATAGGGGTATGACCCAAGGGCTACTGGATTGCCCTTGTATGTTCCATCCCAAGATTCTATCGGATTTTCAGACTTATAAATCGTTTCGCCCCAACGGTTAAATATTTCCATGCTATAGCCCTGCACGCCATCAAACATTCCGTAAATAGAGAATCGATCGTTAACCAAATCACCGTTTGGCGAAAAGGCAGTGGGTGCATGTACAAAGAAATCGCGTTTTACATGAATGGCTTTGCTGATGGTATCTTTACAACCATTTCCGGCAGTGGCAATAAGTATGGCTATGTAATCTCCGGGTTGAGGGAAGGTATAGTCAACATCTTTTGAAGTAAAAGTAGCTCCGTTCGACAAAGCCCAATCAAAACTTGTAGCATCGGCCGATGATTCATTAATAAATGAAATGTCAGGATTAAGCAAACTCGGCTCATCTGGAGTAAAGCTAAAGGCAGCTGTGGGTTTTGCCAAAACATCAATATTTATTGGTGTGGCCAACGAACTTTTGCATCCGGCATTTGATACTGCGTCCACTGTTACACTATACGAGCCGGGGACTGTGTAAGTATGTCCCGGATTGACCCCTGTGGCGGAGTTTCCATCGCCAAAATCCCATGAGTATGAGGCAATGCTGCCGCTACTTATGGATGAATTGTTTGTAAAACTTGGTCTAAAAGGTTGGCAACCGCTCGTTGGCGAAGCAGATATATCGATTACGGGCAATGGAGCAATACTGAACGTTTTTATTATAGAATCTCTGCATCCGTTGTTGGTAACAACTACCAGTTTCATTGAATATTCTGCCGGGGCTGAAAACGTTCGGCTTACAGAAGAACCTGCGTCTTGAACGGCATCATTATATTCCCAATTAATTGAGGTTAACGATCCGCTCGAAACAGTGGAGGTGGAATTGAATGATGTCAAATCATTCAGGCATGTATCCTGATAGGTAAAAGAAGCCTTTGGCAATGGATATACTTCTACATTTTGTACTTTTGAATTAGTGCACCCTTTGGTACTTGACACATTGAGCCGAACCGTATTGTTTCCAACGGTTGCCCCTGTTAGTGTCGGACTTTTTACGCTCGAAGCAAGCGTGCCATTCAGATACCATAGATAACCTGATATTACCTCTCCGTTTCCGATAGTGCTTTTATCTACAGGAACTAAATTTTTACCAAAACAAACAGGATTAATCGTAAAATCGGCCACTGGAATTGCCCAAATGGTTACCGAGTCTTTTAATGACATTTTGCATCCGTTGTTGGTGGTGGCGTTTACCGTAATTTCATATTTTCCGGTGGTTGCAGATGTAAATTTAAGCGTATCTGTTGTTGATGTGCTGCCACCTCCTGTCCAGCTCCAAGTTTTAAACTGATCACCATCTAAGTTGCTATTGGCCGTAATTTTTGCCTGCTGATTTTGGCAGACCGTAGGGAAATTAAACGTAGTAAACTGTGGGTTGTACAAAGTAAACGTTTTGTTCATTGTGTCTTTGCACCCTTTGTCGCTGGTGGCAATTAGTCGTATATTTTTGGTGCCTTTGGTTGTATATTTTTGCTTAGGGTCTTTTTGAGTTGAGGTAAATCCATCGGCGAGTGTCCAAGTATAATTGGCTATATTTCCAGAAGATACGGTTGATTTATTTGTGTAAAAGATGGTATCGTGCAAACATTTTCCGGTAATGTCAAAGTCGGCTACCACATTTGGGTCGGCTGCAACGGTGTGCTTTACGGAATCTACACAAAATGTATCTTGGTGACCAATGAGCCAAACATCATAAGAACCTGTATTTCCGAATATGTGCTGAACATTTTTGGTGGTAAAATAACTTCCATCAGAAAATTTCCACTCAAAATTTTGCAGAGCATATTTTACAGAAGTAGAAGTATTTGTAAAATTGACTGTCATGCCTGTGCATGTGTCATTGTATTTAAAGTCAATATTAAAAAAAGGATGTTTTACAACGGTGTCTCTTACGGAAGCAAAACAACCACTGTCGGTGGTGGCAATTAAATCAACGAAAAAAGTGCCGCTGTCTTGATAAAAATGGTTGGGCGACTTCGTGCTACTTGAGTCTCCGTCTCCAAAATACCATTTGTATTGGGCAATGCTTCCTGTTTTTACTTTTGAGGTGTCTGTAAAAATTGTTGATTCTTTAAAACATACATCATCAGCCATAAAACCGGGCTTGGGCAATGGGCTAATAACCATGTCATAACTCAGCGTGTCGGCACATTGAAAGGTTGTTTTAGTGATTAGTTTAACATTATAAACTCCTGCGGTATCGTAATATTTTGAAGTGTTTGTTTGATAAACAGGTGTACCCGTGTGAAAAATCCATTGTCTGTTCAAAATGGTTTCGCCACCTGGCACGGTGCTGGAGTCGGTAAAGTTTACCACGTGCTGCTCGCATCTATGAGATGTTGCAAGTTTTGCCGTTGGAACTCCATTTACTCTAACTTCCATTGGGGTAGAGTCGTAAACCGAACATCCGTCAAATAAATCTTTGTATGTTCTTAACCATACAATGTAGTCACCAGTGTCTTTGTAGGTGTGTTCCGTGTTTTGAATGGTATCTTTTGTTCCATCTCCAAAAAACCACTCCCATTTGGTAACAGTATATTCTGCTTTCCCTTCAAATTTGGCAGCTTGGCCAAGACAAACCGAGTTTACCTCATTTTGTGCAGAGTTTTTTAGTTTTATTTGAGCTGTTAAGTCTTTTACGTTGGCACCCGCCGAATATCCGTAAGATTCATAATCGCCAAATCCGTAGGCAATAGCCAAAAATCCAACATCGGCCTTCAATTGGTGGTTGCCTTTGGTAACTTTTATTTGTGCATAAGAATAAGAGTTCTTTTTTGGTACAGGGGTAAAAGTGGCAGACGAACCATCAATTTTAAATGTGCTGGTATATGCCGTAGGCATAATAACATTGATGTAGTGGTCAATAATATCTTCGTATTCGCTGGAATAAACCGTGATGTTTTTCAGGGTTTGTTCTAATGGGCTAAGAATGGTCATACTCGGGTCGCCTTTACCACCACATTTTTGGCTTGTCTGATATTGGGCAACCATAATTGGTTTTGTTGCCAAGAAATATTTTGTTGTACTGACATCTCTAATATCTTGAAAATCCCCAGCTTTGGCTAAGTAATAAGAGGTTGGAGTTCCGGTTTCGTTCAGCATGGTAACTGTTGTTGCATCTTCGGCGGCAACTACTCTGATGTGGTCAACTGTTCGATTTTTGAAAGGAATAGTTATAAATTGATTTCCCCAAGATTGGGTTGGATACATTTGTTGGTAGAGGTTGTCTCTTGAATTTAAACCTCCGGTACTTGCACCCGTGCACAAGATATAGGTATCGCTGCTGCCCGAAAAAACAGCAACTGTTCTGCAATTGGAGGTTGAACCGGTATCTATTACCTCTATATGTGTGCCGGTCACGTCTTGAGTTGCACCATAGGTTTTGGCTCTGCCCTGATATACTTCTCCGGCATTTAGGGTAATGTAATAAGGGGTTCCCTTTGCAATGTCGCCCGAACTGCCAGTAAGTACAGCAGTTGGTGTTATTTTTACCTTCGTATTGTCTTTGTTGGCAATAATCATAAACTGCGAACGGGCCGTATTTTGCAATTGCTCATAGGCCATGCAAAAATATTCTTTACCCGTGGCAGGTGTTGGCAAAACCAACGTGGCATCGGAGCAATACTGGTAGTAAATGTGAGAATAAACCACAATTGGTTTTTGAGAAGTCACATGTATGCCTTGACCCGTGATGCAGTCTGAACAACCAACATAAGCCTGACTGGATGGAATAGCCACCAAGGTCATGGCGTTGGCCGTCACGGTAAACGTGGTTGACCAAGATTTGCCGGGAATCGAAACCGTTCCGGAGGTGTTGGAGTCGGAGGTAATGTACAAATACATACCTGCACTCGTGCCATCTCGGTGTGCCATGAAGCCTACCCAAAAGTCTTTCCCTTTATTCGAATTTGATTGGGCATTTACTGACAAGTTTGTCAGGAATAATGTGGCCAATACCAACAGTTTTAACAAGTGTTTACCCTTACTCATTACCATTCTACACACCTGCATTTTAGAAACTCCATTTTCCATAATGCAAAAAAAAAACGCTTTAATACTTTACTTTTCTATGACAAAGTGAATTTTGCCGTACCAAAGGTAGAATTATATCCGAAAATTGCAAATGAAAATTTGCATATTTCAAGGTATTATCGTCAAAAGTTTTTAAGGGTTTTGTGACTTGCCTAATTTCCAATAGTGATACTCGCTCATCAACGCATCATAAAGCATTTCGCCAACATAAGCCGCACCTTTTGATGAAAAGTGAGTGTAGTCTTTAGAGGCAAGGGGTGGCTTGGCATTTACCCACTCAACCATGGAGTTTTGACCACCCATGGCAGCATACAAATCCCAAAAGGCACAACCGTTGTCAAAGGCTGCTTTTTTCATGGCATCTCTAATAAGTGTAATGTTTGGATAGGATTTATGCTCAGCACCTACTTTTCTGCTCATGTCGCTTGGGCCTATTATCAAAATATCTACATCTGGTTTTGCTTTTCTTATCGCCTTGAGTTGAGCATCAAACAGTTTTTGATAATAATCATAATTTTTTTGAGGATTTGGCACCACGTTTATACCGTATTCCATGATAATCAGTTTGGTATTTGTAAGTTCTAATTGACGGGCATAAACACCAGAATTAATCATTGAATAACCCGTTCCGCTGCTTCCTCGCATTGGGAAATTATCTACTGCTATACCCGTTTCTCCATCCAACAAAACACCGAATATGTTGGGAGACAAGCCTTTGAAATTTAGTGTGACACCTTCCGAAACATTTCCATTGTGTATGGTAATTAACTGCGTGGTTGAAGAGGCAGGCAGCACCATGCTTTTTTCAACCCCGTCAATAGTGGCAATTAATCGGCAAGTATCTTTCGAATTGTATAAAAGTTTGACTTGATTGAATGTTCGAACCCGTGGGTAACTTTGTGTGGCACAGTTAAATTTTAGCCAACTGTTTCCTTCTCCCGTTTTTTCGTAACGTTTTCGGTAAGTGGTGTCGTAATGAAATTTGGAAGAATCAAACGGAACTTTGTATTTCTCTGTTTTAAAACGAATGGTATCTCCCGAAACAGAGTCAATAATAGGTTCTTTTAAGGGTATGTTTTTGGTTTTTACTATCATGGAATCGTAGGCTCTTTTAATGACTGTATCCGTGCCTACAACTTTTAAAAACTTACCTGAAAAACGATAGGTAGAACCACCTATTCCATAGTTTCCATCTTCTAATCGATTGGTGGTGTATATGGCGTATTTGTTCCAATCACCGCTTTCACTTTGTCTGATAGAAACCCTCGATTTGCTGACATCGATTGGTAGAACGATTCCCGGCCCATTACCACCAAAACGATTTTGCATTTTGCTTCTAACATAATCCGAGATGCGGTCGCCTTCAAGTTGCGAATCCCCATAGTGAAGAATTCGGAATATTTGGTTTGAGCCATTTTCAAGCTGAAGTAGAGCTTCGAAAAAATCGCTGAGTGCATGTTTTGTTTTGTCGGGATATTGAATGCTTTTGTCTTCCGAAATTTCTACAATTTCAACGTCAGCCTTCGTGTCGTTTGTGTCCGAAATTTGCACATTCGAAACCATTTCGTCAAAGTTTTCCTGACTTTTTTGTTCGGCACTATCCACATAAAATAAATCATGAGCCGATACAAATTGCAATTTAAAGTCGTGTGCCGAGGTGTCGTCAAAAGCTAATTGCTGTATCCAAGGAAAATCATTTTTGAAAATAAATCTTCTTTCACCGTGCGGAAAAAGCAGCACAAAAAAGGATAAAACCAAATTAAGTAAAATGAGCATAACCGCTATTTGCTTGGGCTTTACAATAGCCGTTTTGCTGTATTTTTCAGAAGATGGGTTCAAAATCAATCTTTGTTGATTAGGGCATTTTGTTGGCTGGAAGTCATGGTGTTTATTTTGTTGTATGTGGCATATTCGGAGGAAGGTTTATAAATTTTTAATTTTTGCCCGGCATTTATTTTGTCTCCACTTATGTTATTCCATTTTCGCAAATCACTCACGTTGCAATCATACATGTCGGCTATTTTGCCCAAATAATCACCACTTCTTATGGTATAATACAACAGCCTTTTTTCTTCTGTTTTAGGTTTTTCGGGTTCCGCCACCTGTGGTTCCTGAGCTTTTGGTTCCTGAACTTTTGGTTCTTCCACTTTTGCCACCTTTACTGGTTCGTGAACCGGAGCGGTATCGTGACTATAAAACCCATAAATCGAATCGCCCAGTTCAAAGAATCGAGCTACCTTATTGGATGGTATCTTTATGGTATAGGTCTTGTCGGTATCTGGTATTACTTGCTTTTTATAAACTGCATTAAAATCTTTTAAGCTGTCATAGTTTATTTCTAAGGCTTTGCTCAGTTGATAAACGGTAAGCCATTTGTCAACTGTTACTTCATCAAGTTCTATTTTTGCTGTTGGATGAGGAGTGAAATTCAAATCGGCGTAATAGCTGTGCAAGTACACCATGGCAATAAAATCAGGAAGCGTTGATTGATATTTCAACGGAAGATATCGATGGTATTCCCAATAGTTTGTTTGACCGCCAGAAACTCGAATAGCCTTTGTAATTTCCGTTTCATCAGAAACAAATGCAGCAATAACGGCATGCCAATCGCCAAATTGTTGGTATAAATATTTTAGATACGGAATAGCCGCCGAAGTGGCTTTTAAATAATCTCTTCGCTCGTCAATATAGCTGCTTATGTTCAATCCATACCTTTTGGCTGTAAGATACCGCATTTGCCAATATCCGGAGCCTCCGTCGTCAGAAACTTTCCAGTTGTCGTATTGGCTCAATGCCGGAATTAAATATTGAAGTTGTACAGGCAAACCATGTTTTTCTAAACTATCTTCAATGGCCGGAAGATATAGTTTTGATTTTCCTAAAATTTCTTCTGATGTTTGTTTTGATGATTTTAGTTGGTCTATTGAGCTTTGAACATAACCGTTGTGGGTCATTTCGATGGTTGAGCTTATAGAATGTAAACGTTTTGCCACTACTCCAGATTGGGCAAACAAGCCATTTAAGGCTAAAATCAAAACTAAACTAATGAAGTATCTCATTTTTGTCTTGTCATTAGGTCGAACAAATATTGTGACATGGCCAACAACGAAGCTTCTTCAAAGTTGTTGCACATCAATTGCAGACCAAAGGGCATTCCATTTTTTGCCTTTCCTGTGGGAACGGAAATGGCAGGTAGCCCGGCTAAAGGTGCCTGAACCGTATATATATCTGCCAAATACATGGCAATTGGGTCATTCGATTTTTCCCCAATTTTAAAAGCCGAGTCAGGTGTGGTGGGAAGCAAAATGAAATCAAAAGTGTCCAATATTTTTTGTGTTTCATTTTGAATTATGCGACGCACTTTTTGGGCTTTGGTATAGTATGCATCGTAATAATCTGAACTCAAAACAAATGTTCCGGTCATAATTCTTCGCTGTACTTCTTTTCCAAAACCCTCGCTTCTGCTTAGTTTAAAAGTGGATTCTAAATCTGTGGCTTCGGTGCTTCTATGGCCATACATCAATCCTGAATATCTGCTCAAATTTGAGGAGGCTTCTGCCGTAGTAAGCACATAATAACAAGACACCATATAGTCTAAGTAAGGAAACGAAACGGCTTCTACCGTATGACCTTCTGCCCTCAATTTCTCTATTGCGTCGAGTATATGTTTTCTAACTTCATTGCTCAATCCATCTGATGAAATGCTATCCTCTAAATAGGCAATTCTTTTTTTACCCTCCAGATGAAGCTGGCCTAAATAATTCGGAACGGGTTGCTCCGAAACTGTTGCGTCAAATTCATCGCAACCTGAAATGACTTCCAAAATGGCAGCCATATCTTCAATGTTGTTGGTAATAGGACCTATTTGATCGAGTGATGAGGCATAGGCAAGCAAACCCCAACGTGAAACCCTTCCATAGGTGGGCTTCAAACCAAAAGTTCCGGTAAAAGATGCTGGCTGACGAACAGAGCCACCGGTATCGCTTCCGAGTGATGCCATGCAAAGCCCGGCCTGCACAGCTACAGCCGAACCGCCCGAAGAACCTCCCGGAACACAGCTATTGTCGGCGGCATTTAGCACATTGCCATAGGCACTATTTTCGTTGCTGGCACCCATCGCAAATTCATCACAATTTAATCGACCGATTATAATGGCATCTTCGGCCAATAGCCTATCTACAACCGTTGCATTGTAAACTGCCACAAATCCTTCTAAGATTTTGGATGAGGCAGAAACGTGATGATTCTTGTAAGAAATATTATCCTTAATGCCAATGACCAAGCCAGCAAGTTTTCCGGCAGTTTTTGATTGAATTTTTTTGTCAATTAGTTCAGCTTGATTTCGTGCCTCATCAGCATAAACTTCCAAAAAAGCATTCAAATGCCAATTGTTTTCAATAGCATTCAAATAGCCGTCAACAACATTAGCACATGTTGTCTTGGAGGCATATAGGTCTGATTGTAATTGACTTAACGAGGGTCGGCTCACCAACTAAAAAATTTTTTATTCTTCTTTTCCGTTGTCTCGCATACCATCTTCGATGTGCTGTTTTACATCGTTTTTGGCATTGTTAAATTCGCGAATTCCTTTTCCCAAACCTTTCATAAGTTCAGGAATTTTTCGACCCCCAAACATGATGACGATGGCTAAAAGAATAATCCACCATTCGTTCATGCCAATAATCCCTAATAAAATTGATATGATATTCATAACACCTTTGTTATTGCAGGGGGCAAAGTTATAATTTTTAACGGTTTTATTTAATGTATCAATCTGTGGTGTTTTTGTTTTTTTTGGTAATTTCGGATTTTTATTTTTAAAAGAAGCTATGGTACGAAAACCGTTTAATTTACAGGCTTGGATTGATGAGCATAGAGACGAATTGAAACCACCTGTGGGCAATAGAAATTTGTATAAAGAGGCTGGTGATTATATTGTGATGATAGTGGCAGGGCCAAATGCCCGTAAAGATTATCACTACAACGAAACCGAGGAGCTTTTTTATCAATTGGAAGGCGACATAAATGTGCGAATTCAAGATGACGGAAAGGCTGTTGACATTCCAATTAAAGCCGGAGAAATGTTCTTATTGCCGGCCAATACTCCGCATTCACCCATGCGAAGCGAAAATTCTATTGGATTGGTGGTGGAGTTGAAACGCCCGAATACTACTGATGGCCTTTTGTGGTTTTGCGACAAATGCAATAACAAATTGCACGAAACCTATTTTACATTGGAGGATATCGAAAAGGATTTTTTACCTCGGTTTAAAGAATATTACGGCTCAGAAGAGCTTAGAACTTGCAAAAAATGTGGCCATGTAATGGAAACCGACCCACGGTTTGTGTAAGTTCTGAGCCATAAATTGGTCATAAACAAGATTTTTTAGCAACCTTTCTTGTAATTTGTTTCTATGCAATAAACGACTTTATGAAACATTTTACTTTAACTATCTGTTTGGCTTTTTTATCTTCCTTTTTTGTTTTTGCTACTGATGGTGCACTTGGCAGTAGAGTGGATGTACAATGGTTGAGTGCGGCCAACTATAAAGTGGTGGTATCGGTTTATCGTTTATGCGATGGCAATCCTATACAAAGGCAAAATTTAGTTCTTCGAACTCAGAGTAATTCATTGATACAAAATGTTAGTGTTAATTTGATTAGAATGACCAACATTTCCAATCAATGTGCTTCCAATACTGGAGTTTGTGATCCATCAAACACCGTAAGTAATAGGGGTATCGAGGAACATATTTATTCTACCACCATTGATTTTAGCCAAAGTCCTTTTGACAAATTTTACAAAGCCAATGAACCTGTTCGGTTTGAATATGAAATTGGTGATAGACTCCCGTATTATCTCGGTAATATTCATAATTATGCCATAGTAGATTTTCGATATGGGAATAATTCAACCCCCGCATTAGGTGAAACTCCTCAGTTTTTTGCTTGTTTAAATCAGCCGATATATTATTCTGCCCAAGCACTTTCCGAAACCGACGGAGACTCTATTTCCTATCGGTTTGGCAAGCCGTATAATCATTTTGGAGATACTACGAAAATTGGCTTCTACACAATAGACCCATATTACCCGGGAAGCCTTAAACCTCCTTATGCCAACCCCAACGCTTCTCCACCAATTGGAATCAGTTTAGACCCAGTTACCGGTTTTTTTGCCGTAACACCAATTGGTTTTATGGACACTTTTTCCGTTTTTGTTTTTGAACTTGTTTCTTGGCGAAAAGACTCCATAGGCATTTATAGAGAGTCTGCCATAACCCGAATAGATCATTCTTTTATTGTAAAAACATGCCCCGAAAATAATCCACCTGCATTTACTGTTTCAAAAAAAGATGAGTGGTGTGTAGGCGAGTTGGGAGCCATTCAAATCATTGTCAATGACCCAGTAAAGAAACCACCACCACCTCAGGTAGCTCCCGATCCAGACACCGTTTTTAGTACCTTTTTTGGATTACCTTCTGGTGCTTATGTTGTGAACCGTCCCGACACTTTTCCGAATAGAGATACGCTCATGCTTTATTGGACACCGTCATTGGCAGATAGTGGAAAAACGTATAATGTAAAACTACAAGTGCGGGATAATGCCTGCCCTTTTACCGCTATGTCTTCTCGCACCATTCCCTTGAAGGTTGCCGGAAGAAGCTACGTGACAGGTCATTCAACCAAAGCATTGGGCTGCAATGAATACGAAATAAAATTTGATTTTAATCCCCCAAAAGGATACTCGAACAGCATAAGTAGAAAAATATTTTGGGGTAATTACCAGCTAAATGATTTGGCGTGTTTTTTTAAAAATGGTACAAATCTCAGCAACAATTTAACTGATACATTGACTATTTTGAATAGTGGAACGTATGTAGTGCAAACCACGATTGCTACTGAGTGTCGTATTACCTATTTTGACACGATTGTTGTGTCGCAGCCAGTTCCTAAATTGTTTGCCAAGAATAACGTGACACTTTGTAACGGCATTGATAATATTGTGAAGCAGGATTTGTATCCCGACTCTCTTTTTTCTTCCTATCAATGGTCAGGTGGAGGTATAGACAGTTTCTATATGGCATCCTTTCCAAAAGATTCAGCAAATCCCATTATTCGACTTTTTGCACAACGGAAAGATGGTGGCTGTCAGCATTTTGATTTTAAAAGAATTGTGGGCTGGGATGTATTGCCCAAACTTCAATTCAATTTAAAAGACACTACATTTTGCGGACATTTTGATACCACTTTAACGGTTTCCATTGTTAAGGGTGCTCTAATGCCGGGTTCCAATTTTCGGGTTCAATTTCCCGATAGTTCATTTTCCGCAAGTTTGAGCAATAGGATAACAAAGGCAGGAAAATATTTGGCCATGGCTACCGCCGGAGTTTGCAAGGTAGAAGATACGGCAACGGTAACTTTTCAAGAATTCATGCTTCTGGTTCAACCATTTGCTTCAGACAGCCAAATTGTTGACTCAAGCATAACACTCAATGCTAAAAACCCAGGTAGTAGATTTTTATGGAATACCGGAGATACCACGCAAACCATTAAGGCCGATAGTGGCCTGTATTGGGTAAAAATTGAAAACGAATGTGGCTTATTGGTGGATAGCATCTATCTTAAACCCAAAGAAAAGGAGGATGGTATTCTAAACTTAGAAATGTTAGGTATAAACATATATCCAAACCCTAACAACGGAACATTTAACATACATTGCGATTGTAACATTAGAAATATAGAATTGTACGACTTATTGGGAAGAAACATTGAGTTCGACCAGAAGAAAGGTACCAATTCCGAGTTGGAGATAACTATCAAAAGTAAAATAATCGGTGCTGTTTATATAAAGATTACAACAGACGATGGCTCCTATAGCATGCCCCTCATTATTCAATAAAAAAAGGGTCGAAAGACCCTTTTTTGTTTAGGCGTAATTTGAAACAAAGGTTCTTTTCCCCAAAAAAATTCCCTATTTTCCATACTTTCGCACTTCGTTGTAAAAGATGGAAGGAATTAGAAAAATTGATAGTCACGCACACATCATGCCACCAAACTGGGATAGGTTGGATAAAAAATACGGGTATGGTGGTTTTATTTATTTGGAAGACGAACCTTCCACGGGGGCAAAAAAAATGATGCGTGATGACGGGGTTTTTTTTCGAAGAGTTGAAAAAAATTGTTACGACGTAAATGCCATTCTGCCCGAAATGGATGAATACAATGTTGAGAAAATGGTGCTTTGCACCATTCCGGTTTTATTCAATTATTGGGCAAAACCTGAGCATACCAAAGAGTGGAGTCGGTTTATCAACGATCACCTCATTTCGGTGCAAAACGACAGTAGCCGTAGGTTCATAAGTTTGGGAACGGTGCCAATGCAGCATGTGGAATATGCAATACAGGAAATGGAGTGGTGCAAAAAAAATGGTATGCCGGGCATCGAAATTGGGTCACACATTTTAGATAAAAACCTCGACCACGAAAGCTTTTACCCATTGTGGGAAGCCGCACAAGATTTGGGTGTAAGCATTTTTGTGCACCCATGGGAAATGATGGGCGAAAAAGAAATGCAGAAATACTGGTTGCCTTGGTTGGTGGGCATGCCCGCCGAAACAAGTCGGGCAATATGCGGCATGCTATTTGGTGGTATTTTCGACAAATTTCCAAAGCTAAAAGTAATGTTTGCCCACGGTGGAGGCTCGTTTGCACATACGCTTGGAAGAATTTCGCACGGGTGGCATTGTCGGCCTGATTTGGTCAACTTAAATGATGTGAAAGACCCCTACAGTTATGTCGGAAAATTTTGGGTAGATGGTATTACCCACGACCAAGATGCTTTGCGATATTTGATAAAAGTAATTGGAGAAGATAAAATTGCTTATGGCACAGATTACCCTTTTCCGTTGGGCGATTTGGAGCATGGGCGGTTTATTGAAGAAATGAGTGATTTGAGTATGCAAACAAAGCAAAAATTGTTCTCCAAAAACTTGTTCGATTTTTTGTCGATGGAATATTAATTGACAAAAAACCGGAGATTTTATTTAATTTGTACCCTCAAAAACATTAGTTAAAAACAGAAATATGGGAATTAGTAGTTTTTTTAAGAACCTATTTGGCAAGGCCAAAGAAGCAGCCAGCGAAGTGAGCGAAAAGGCAGAAGCATTTGCCGATGTGGCAGTAGCCAAAGCAAAAGATTTGGCAGAAGATGCCGGAGAAATGGCCTCTAAAGTAAAAGCCGAGGCCTCTGAAATTGGGCATAAAGTGGCCGAAAAAGCGAAAGACGTAATGGAAGACATCAAAGAAGAAACCTCAGAATTTGTAGAAGATGCAAAGGAAGTAGGAGGAAAAGTGATGGATAAAGTAAAGGATGTGGCACATGACGTGAAAGAAAAAGTTGAAGACATGATGGATGGCGGAGATAAAGCCGCTGAAAACGCCGCTGAAAAGGCTGCCGAAACTGTGACCAACACAGCAGAAAACATTGCCAATGACGCTGCCGATAATATTGCCGAAGCAACTGAAGAAAAACCAGAATAACCTATTTGGGTTTGATTTAAAAAACCTCAAGGCAACCTTGAGGTTTTTTTTTGCAATAATTTTTTCGATTTGATGCAACAATTTGTTAACTTCGTTAGTCTGCCTTATGAAAAAATAACCGGATGATAGACAAAGGATACATTGGCAAGGTCAAAGCAGGCTTTTTGTGTTTTTTGTTTTCTACTATTTTTTCGATTTCGGCCAAATCGCAATGTTCTTCTATTTATGTTACGGTTGATACAAATCAGGCGTGTGTTCCCGGAATTTTTGAATTCGTAGTTCACGGCTATCCTGCCGGAGCATCTTTTGAGTGGGACTTTGGCAATGGGTCTGTTATTCAGAAAGATACCTACAATCTAATACAAAATACCGCGGCAAATATTAGTCTTACGCTGACCGTTCACCTCAAATCAGGAGCCAAATGTGTAAAGACCTATGCCAATATAGCAAAGGTTCACGCCAAACCCGACCCTCAAATTCAGCTCTCCAAATCGGTGCTATGTAGCACCAACGATTCTATTACCTTAACAGATAAAACCCCTTTGTCGGTCTATCGAATTTGGACGATTGAGGGTAGCAATCATGGCACGTCAAAATCCAAATTTTCGACCCAGTTTACTTCTGTTGGTAAAAAAGATTTGTATTTGATGGTCGAAGACTCTTTCGGATGCCGGGCGGTCAAAAGTTTTTTTGAGGTGGTGGAGGTAATGCCCGATCCAAATCTCGATTTATCAGGCCTGAACCTCAAAGCGTGCATAAACACTCCGGTTAGTTTTTCGCAAAACTCCAGCATTAACAACACCGATATAAAATCCATACTTTGGAGTTTTGCGGGTGGATTGCCAGCTACTTCTACAAGTTTCTCGCCCAAGAATATTATGTATCAAAAGGGTGGAAAGTACAATGTAAATTTAGAAATAGAAACCAAAAAAGGTTGCAAATATTCCTTTCAAAAAACTCAATTTGTTGAAGCCATTGATACGCTTATCTTGGATGTTTCACTAACCGACTCAAAGGTTTGCCTGCCATTGGATTTAGCCATAACTATAAAAAATGGTAGTTTAGATAGTGAAATAACTTGGGACGTAAGTGGCTATGAAATATGTCTCGACTCATCCTTGCACAGAACTCGCATTTACCATTACGAGAAGGCCGGAAAATATCCGGTAAATATTACCTACAAGGATAAATATTGCGTGTCGCATTACACCCATATTATTGATGCACATAGGGTAGATGCTAAGTTATATTCAAACCAACATGTTGACTGCAAAGTGCCGTTTGAGGTAAAATTGATTAATCAAAGCACATCAAGCGACCCGGGAAAAATAAGTTATCTATGGACTATCCGAGATTCTGCGGGCAAATTTGTGACAGCGGCCAATACAACCGATTTTTCTTTTCTAATTAAGGATTGGGGAACATATTCCGTTGAGTTGGAAGCTTCTCAAGTAAATGGCTGTAAAGATGTTCAGTTTCAAAAAGAATTTATTCGAGCCCTGCCAATGGAAATTAATTTTTTTGCTTTACCCATGCATGTTTGTCTAAATCAGGAAACCGAAATGGTCAATCAGACCCTAAAATCCAGTTATAGATCGGATGATTATTTTTTGTGGTATTTATACAAAAATGGCGATACCAGCATAATGGATTCCTCAAGATTGTTTACCCCAAGCTTTATTGCTTCGTATGACGGCAAATATGATGTATTGGTAAAAGGGTGGAATAGTGTGGGCTGCACCGATGAGCTTTTTGTTCCTGAAGCATTTGAGGTTATACACCCAACGGCAGATTTTAGAGTTTCGGAAGATACCGTTTGTACCAATAATTTTTTTGAACTCAAATCATTTGTGAATCCGGGTAATGCCATTTATACCCATGGATGGACGGCCTATAATCAAACCGAAGATACATTTACATTTGGAGACTATGCCTATCTATCATCCACCTGGATTGACAAACCCGGGGTTTATGATATTCGATATGATATATCTATAAAGGAGCTTTGCAGAGATACGGCCATAAAAAGTGCAGTACTAATTGTTAGTGATATAAAAGCAGAAATTGATTTGCCCGACACACAAACATGTCGCGGAGTGCCTTTTGTTCCGGTGGCAAAAACCATAAATTATGTTTATGGAAATGCTTCTAAAGCCGAATATTATTCTTGGAAAATCACCCCTGACTCAGGTTTTGTGATAGATGATAAATCGAAAAAAGCACCCACCATTAAATTTAACAGAAATGGAGAATATGTATTGAGGCTAATTGCCAGAAATGACCACGACTGTGATGACACGGCTTGGTCCGACACCATACATGTTGGGTTGCATCCCCAGTTTAAATTTCATGATTCCATTGTATGTGCCAAAACACCTTTTAGGTTTATCAATAACACGGATAAATTCGCTAATAAATGGTTTTATAATTTATCGCCTAACAACAGCCATTTTTTGAGTAGTTTGTATAAAGATTCAGGAACACTGGTAATAAATAAAAATGGAGAATATACGTTACTATTAATTGCCAGTCGAGACTCGCTTTGCTTTGATACCTCCACAATAAGCCTGCAGGTGGTTTCTCCGGTGGCCGATTTTTATGCATTGGATTCAAACCTGTATTGTGCTCCGGTTTATGAGCGTTTTCGTTCCACTTCATTGTATGCCGACACGCTGTTTTGGGATTTTGGCGATGGAAAAAGATTAAAAACCGACAATCCAAAAGTTACCACGGTTTACACCGAAAATTCCGGCGATTTATTTCCATACACGGTAAGTTTAATTGCTAAAAACAAAACAGGCTGTGCCGACACCATGATTAAAAAAAATATGATAACGGTAAAAGGCCCTGTTGTAGATTTTACCGTAGAAAACATTCGCGGTTGTGAACCTCTGGTTGTTGGCCTAAAAGGCAGAACAGAAAATGTATCCAAAATGTATATCGACTATGGCGATGGCAGCGATTTTGGATTTAATTTTAATGAAAAACATACCTACAAAAATCATTGGAGAATAATAGAAAATCAGTACAAACCCATCATTTTGGTGGTTGATAAAAACGGGTGTCAAAATGCCGTAAAAAGCGACTCTACTATTTGGGTAAAACCAACGCCAACCGCATATATTGGGGTGGATGATTCGGTAGCCTGCGGTCAATTAAAAATGGAGTATATTTATTTGGGTAGAGAGGCCAGCTCTTGGTTTTGGGATTTTGATGGCAATGGCACACCAGACAGCACCACAGCTTACGGAAAATATTTGTATCAAACACCCGGCAAATACAATCTTACCTTGATAAATAAAAACAAATTTGGCTGCTCAGACACTGCCACCAAGCTCATCCATGTAGTGAAAGCACCTGCTATTCAAATTGGGGTCGATTCGTTTGGTTGTTTAACAAAACTTTTGGATGTTGCAGATTTAAGTGTTGTGGATACTGGTGTTGCAAGCAGACTATGGACTATAGATTATTTTGGAAAAATATCCACTCGTCCCGACTCATCTTTCAGCATTCAAGCCGACTATTTGGGTGATATTTTGTTAAAACTTGAAATTGCAGACCGTGCTGGATGTTACTCATCCGATTCGTTGACAATAAAGGTTGTGGATGCAAAAAATCAACAGCCCGCCGAGATTGAAGTTGTCACTGTGGAGTTGGATGGCTCTGCGTCAATTAAGGTTGCACCGGCGGTGGCTTCATACGAGAAAAGTGAATTACACAAGCAAAATGCTTTAGGCGGTTTTGATTTGCTAACTACTTCGGATGTTGTGCTAAAATTTGAAAAAGATTTGTTCGCTCAAACATCCCTATCACCCCAATGCTACAAGGTTCGACATTTAGATAGTTGTGGTTTTGAAAGTGCATTTTCTGAAACACACTGCACCATTTTTTTAGAAGTTACATCCAACGAAAATGGTGTTAACGATTTAAAATGGACTCCATACAATTGGCCAAATACCGATTTTTATTACATCATACTCCGAAAGAGCAGCACGGGTTTTGACACTTTGAGAGTAGTATCTGCAAGTGTAAACCAATATCGTGATAGCCTTTTGTGCAACGAAAACTATTGTTATGCTATCCTCTCAGTCAATAATAGTTTTAAAAGGCTCAGCAGAAGCAATGAAGCATGCCAAACCCCAGTCTATATGGGCAATCAAAGCCTTACCAACGTTAAAAATGTGACGGTGGTTGACGACAGTTACATTCGCATAGAATTGCAATCTGACAAACCAAACGAGACCCACAAATTGTCTAAAACGAATGAATTGGGAGGAATTAATCAGATAAACATTCAAAACAATTCGTATGATGATTATCAGGTGGATGTGCAAAACCATAGTTATACCTACTCGGCTATAAATATTGACCATTGTTTGAGTGAAGGGAAAGCGGGTTTGGTTGGAAAATCGATTTTGTTTTCGTTAGAGAAAATTGAGGATCAACTTTATTTTAATTGGACGCACTACAAACAATGGCCAACTGCCGTTTTGGAATACCAAATTCAACGGAAAGTGGCCGAAAATTTTGTACCTTTTAAGGTGGTTTCTGCGGCTGATACATTTGTCAATATTCCAATCTCTTCTGATTTGAATGCGTCAAATTGTTTCCGAATCGTGGCCATAGGCGATAGTTCGGAAAGTCATTCAAACACGCAATGTTTAAAAGCAAAACCCATTGTGTTTATACCGAATGCATTTGCCCCCAATGGAGATTTAATAAACGATGGTTTTAAACCGGTGGCTCTATTTATCAAATCGCCACAAGAATATGAAAACGGCATATATGAGTTTACCATTTTCAACCGATGGGGAGAATTGATTTTTAGTTCTTCAGACCCCGAAGAGTATTGGGATGGTTCTATAAATGGTCAACCCGGTGCTATGGGAACCTATTTTTACCAATTCAAAGTGCGAGGTTTAGACGATTCTATTCAGTCGTTTTTTGGCACCATTACCTTAGTTCGATAGGTTTCTTTTAAAGATAAAAATCTTCGTTTGTCTGATAAATTTTTTCGCCCAAACAAATTTTAATAATTTGCCTACCGAATAATAGCATAGATAAAATGAAACAATTATTGGTATCGGTAATGTTGCTGGTTAGCCTATTCAGTTTGCAGGTTCTGGCAAACGCGGATGGTTCAGGAGACACGCTCAAAAACAAAAAGGATGGGCATTATTATTTTACGGTAGTAAAAGATATTGAGGCCAACGAGGTTCAAAATCAAAACAGAACGGCCACTTGCTGGAGCTTTAGTGCATTGTCGTTTATGGAAAGCGAGGTAATGCGTTTGGGCAAAGGAAAACACAAGTTGAGCGAAATGTATATCGTGCGGATGGCTTATCTTGATAAGGCGGAGAAATACGTTCGAATGCAAGGAACAATTAACTTTGCTCAAGGTGGAGCCTTTCACGACATACCCCATGTGATAAAAAACTACGGAATTGTTCCGCAAGAAGTATATCAGGGGCTCAACTATGGCACAGAAGATCATAACCATAGCGAAATGGCTGCAGTGCTAAAAGCGATGTGCGATGCCATTATTCAAAACAAACAAGGTACATTAACCACTGCTTGGAAAGCCGCTATTGAAGGTGTTTTGGATGCCTATTTGGGCAAAGTTCCATCGGAGTTTAAGTATCAAGGTAAAAAATATACTCCAACAAGTTTTGCCGAAAGTTTGGGACTAAACATGGATGATTATGTGACTCTTACATCCTATACGCACCATCCGTTTTATTCTAATTTTATGCTCGAGGTGGCCGACAATTGGGGAGGTGGAGTGGTGTATAATTTACCCCTAAATGAGTTTATGCAGAGCATTAACAACTCCCTTACCAACGGTTATTCTGTTGCTTGGGCGAGTGATGTTAGCGAAAAGGGTTTTTCGTTTAAAAACGGCTTGGCGATTGTGCCTACTGATGAAAGTGCTTTAACACAAACCGGACAAGACAATAAACACTTTAATGATGCAGGTGCCGATAGAAGGGGCAATCAATTCGATTCGCCGGGACCTGAAAAAACCATTACGCAAGAAATGAGACAAGAGGCGTTTGACAACTATGCCACCACTGATGACCACGGAATGCACATTACCGGAATGGTAAAAGATCAAAACGGAACGGTATATTACATCGTAAAAAACTCGTGGGGAACGAAGAATGACTGTGATGGTTATATGTATGCATCTACTGCCTATGTGCAGTTTAAAACAATGGATGTAATGGTTCATAAAG
This sequence comes from Flavobacteriales bacterium, assembly GCA_020635395.1. NCBI lineage: Bacteria > Pseudomonadati > Bacteroidota > Flavobacteriia > Flavobacteriales > Flavobacteriales bacterium. Next base: position 278,324 of record JACJZV010000002.1, on the reverse strand, counting down.
ATGCCTTACCAAAAAACATTAAGGACAAATTGAAATTGTAATTTTACATGTGCAGCGATTCTATTCGGTTCGAATCACGACGCGATGATTGGATGTCTGGGTTGTTGGCAATAATCATCATGTTTATGGTGGGTGTAACCATCTACTTATTTGTTGCAGAACCGATGAGGGGCGAGGTAATTGCTGCTGCGGTTATAAATATTTTGGCTATTTTGCTAATCTCGGGTTTTTATTTCAACACCTATTACACCCTCAATAATGAGTATCTCTTTTATAAAAGCGGAATTATGAAGGGGAAAATTAAATTGGAAAACATTACCGAAATTGAGGTAGGAAAAACGGTATGGGTAGGTATAAAACCTGCCACCGCCGGCAAAGGTTTAAGAGTAAAATACAAGTTTGGAGAAATCTATATTAGCCCCAAAACCAATGAAACATTTGTACAAGCAATCTCGGTTTTTTTACCATCCCTAAAAATTATACACTCATAGCAATAATTCATGTTTGTAAAAAAGAACTTTAGCTTTAAACGCATCATGCAATTTGGTGGCGGGCATCTTATTTGGCTCACGGCATGGGCTGCTGCTGTTACTTTTCTTGTAGAATATCTGCATTATTTGCGGGATGTAGAACACCAAAATATTGTTGATTTTAAAGTACCCTGGCTGCCTGTTTCGCTGGTGGGTACTGCTGTTGCGTTTTATGTTGGTTTTAAAAATAACAGTGCATACGACCGCTTGTGGGAGGCCAGAAAAATTTGGGGTTCTATCGTTAATGCCAGCCGCAGTTGGGGTACCAACGTAAGAGGCTATGTGAGCAATGTGTTTTTAGATGAAAAAATTACGGACGAAAAACTCAATGGGTATCACCGCCGCTTGATATATCGGCACATTGGCTGGTTGTATTCATTAAGAAGCCAGTTGTTGATTCCAACCGAGTGGGAGCATATCAGTCAAGGGGGGTTGGTGCAAAAGGCCACCGAAGTGCGGTTGAAACGCTGGGGCATTGGCCTGTATGCCGATGAAACCACGCAAACCGAGTTGCCGCAGTGTCTTCCACAGGATGAAATTGATAGATTAATAAATGCTCAAAACACAGCCACACAAATTATCGACGAGCAATCGCAAGATTTGCTGAAATACCGCGAAATGAACCTGATTGACGACTTTCGCCACATGGAGCTGCAAAAAATTCTGAATGAGTTTTATGTATATCAAGGTCAGGCCGAACGAATTAAAAAATTTCCGTTGCCTCGGCAGTATGGCAGCATGAGCTTTTACTTTATTGGCATTTTTATCTTCTTGTTGCCCTTTGGGTTGGTTACAGAGTTTCATGATTTAGGCGATTGGGGAGCTTGGCTATCAATACCGTTTACGGTAATTGTAGGTTGGGTTTTTTTGATGATGGAATTAGTGGGCGACTATTCCGAAAACCCATTTGAAGGTTTGGGCAACGATGTACCTATGCTGTCACTTTGCCGTACCATCGAAATAGATTTAAAAGAAATGCTTGGCGAAACGGATTTGCCTGAAAAAATTGAACCCGTCGATGGGGTGTTGATGTGATTTTTGAGAATGAGTTAATATCACAAGTAACGCGTTTTTGGAATAATTTAGCTGAACATTTATGATAAATCATGTTTCTATTCGGCCAACAAATGTGATACTTCAAATATCTTTATCCATTGTCCTATGGTGTGTTTTGGTCAGTGGCTCAGGGGGTGATGATAGTTTTATTTTTTGGTATGAAGAACCCGAAGCTCCTTTCGATATTGAGTATCCGATTATGTCGGAGCAACTTTCGAAAATCCAGTTAAATCATGTAAAGCGATTGGCAATTTCTTCCCCTTCTTCAAAAACGAAGGACTTTGCCAGAATTGTAACATTCGATACGGCAGGATTGATTATGAGCGAGGAATTGGTTTTTAGAAAAAAGAATGTCGTTAAGGAAATAAGGGAAAGAACCCAATGGTTTTATAATGAGCAAAACAAACTCGTAGCACGAAAGTATGAGGGTAATTTAAAAACTATCGATTCATTTTTCTATAATGCTGATGGCAGATTGGTGGGGTTTGTAAGTCGCGACTTACAACGACAGACTGTATTTGAGATAACACTTAAACAAATAACCGAGTCAGAAACCATTTTGCAGGTCGATAAATCTTTGATTACATATTATTTAAACAAGGAAAATCAACTTATCAAAAGGCAGTTGGCATACAGGACAGATTCATTAAGCGTTGACACCCTTTCCAACTCGGTAATTGTAAAACGTTGGTGGTTCAAGTGGGGAAGGGGTTCATATATAATGGGTAAAGAAAGTATCAATGAAAGTAATGTGCGTGAGACAGTTACGACTTATTGCTTTGAGAAACACAACCTAACAAAAAACATAGGTGCTAAAAAATCGACTACGTATTACGGTGATGACGGCAGGCTTATTTTTTTGATAACGGGTTTTGAAGGTAGTATTTGCCACTATTCATATAATGAATTTGGTTTAATGAAAATGGAGTCTTCGCATGAAGATGATAGACTGTTAAATTGGCTGTATGCCTATGAGTTTTGGTAGATGTGAGACTTTTTTTTAGATACTACCAAAAAAATTAATGTCAGTTTTTATACTATCCGAATCACTCGATAGCGGACACTGATTACAAATTTAAACTGGCGGGCAGGTTGTCCTTATTCAATAATGGGACAACCTGGAATCTTAGGTAATATTTATTCAGTCCCAATAGCCATCGGGATGAACTTGCGATCTTGTCGGGGAGTTTCCCCGAACCCCTGAATTAACATATAGGAACACCTTATTCTGTCAATACCCACCACGGCCAAGCCGTTCGTTCCCGAACCCTTTGTTTATGAAGTCCCGATAGCTATCGGGATGCCGTAATTTTTTGTTTTTATGTTTCGTTTTTTATCTTTTACCTTTTACCCCCATGTTAATTGCCGGATAACGAACACCTTATTCTGCTAATACATTCATCCCCGAACCCTTTGTTTATGCAGTCCCGATAGCTATCGGGATGCTTTCATTTCTTGTTTTTATGTTTTGTATTCTAATCCTGTACCCTCATGTTAATTGCCATGCAGTCCCGATAGCTATCGGGATGCTTTTATTTATTGTTCTTCTGTTTTGTTCTCCGCGGAAAATCATCTTCTACCCCCGTGCTATTTGCCACGGAGGAATTGCCAAGCAGAGAATCAATTTCTGGTGATAAATCAATACTAATTCCTTGACTCAACAAACATTTTATAAATTCCACCCTATCTATAGGAGTAACATTTATTTCGTTTTTTTCGGGAGACATCTTGCTAACTGGAACTAATTTGATTGACAATAAATTCTGCTTTGATTCTGTTCCGTATATTGCAATTCCCTTATTGTAATGGGAGATTGATATTATACTTCTCAATTTTGTAAATCTAACTGGTAAGATCCAAAAACGAACAATTAACCTTTCCTTATCAATGCTATAATTAATCCCAAGCCTACTAATAAGTATGCCTACGCTGAATGGCAAAAGGATAACAAATGCGATTAAAATATTACCTGGCGATAATTTTTCCCATTCTGTAATAATAAAAATGAAAAAACCAAATAACTGAAATATTACCGTAAAAATGATCCACTTTTGACGCTCCTTTTCGGAAGTCATCGCCTTAAACAGTCTTCTACCCTCCATCATCTTCGGTCTCGAGTAACTGAATTTCCTTGTCAAGAATCTCCAAAGTCTTATTTACGCCTATTAACGAAGTGTTTGCATTCTCCATTTCAATCTCACTATTTTTCTTTTCGTTATTTAAACTAGTAATATCACTTTGAAGGGTCGTCTTCTTCTTAGCAAGTTCATCCGTTAGCCCATATACTTCTATTTCGTACTCAAGTTTCTGTAATTCAGCATTTTTTTCACCAATCACTGATGACAAAAATGATATATTGTTAAACGAATTGAGGTATTGAGTAGTTAAATCAATTGATGAATTGATAAGAACAGTTCTCAATTCTTTTTTTTGAGCGAGAGATAACACTATAGATCGTGAATAGCTCCCTTGTGCTGAAAAGGATGCCCCAGGAGCCGCGGTAAAACCATACCCAAAGGTTTGACTATACCCCAAATATCCATTTGAATAAACAATGTTACTGCTTCCTACAAACCCCTCTCCATAATTTACACCAGCTGAACCACCCCAACCTATAGCATCATGGTAGTCATCCATCGTTAGAAAAATAGTGACATTTATTTGATAACTCACAGAGCCCATTGAACTTTCAAAACCCAAAGCACCACTACCAAATCCAGAGTACCTATCCGTTCCCGAAAAATCCATTGCAATACCTAGTTCACCAGTTACTGCAACCCCCAGACCTGTTGCGTTCCACTGTTTTGAAATTAAAACAACCTCTAGACCTTCCAATTCAATCCCATCAATGACCCTGTTTTCACTAAATGCGTAAGTGGAGTTATAGGCAAATTCCGCAGATAGAGGATCAACAGAAAAGAAACGTCCAATTCTTGGATCGTGCATTCTATACTTGTAATTCCAACTATTTGCCTCGCCTTTTATCTCAGGGTCGCCCTCTTGTCCTTGGAATCCAAACCTATACCCACCAACAGCAGCAGTGTAGCTGCGTTCTTTCATGGTCATCCCAAAGGGATAGTAATCAAAACGATATGACGAACTGGTTATCAATGTGTTATATGCGTTTTAAATTTCTTATTTTTTGTAAAATTAGGCAATTTTCGACAGTTTTTGTTGTAATTTTTGAAAGACTTCGTCCGTTTTTTCATCCAACAAACTTTGGCTGTATTTTACGTATTTGTAAAATTCTTGACTTCCGGGTGCGTGCCCACTTATTCTTCTTACAGATGATTCGTCCATACCCAAATGCAACATGGTAGTGATGGTCGTTCTTCGCATGGTGTGAGTAGTTATCAAATCACAGAATCGGTAATGCTCTCGCTTTTTTGCGTTTTTATATACCGTAACAGGACGGCCTTGAATCTCTCTTAGCTTTTCGTAGGTATGTGTCCACCCTGCAAGTTCGCCTAATTCTTTGATGTATTTGTTTAAATTGACATTGGCTAATCTTGGCAGAATGAAACTGCCTCTTCTGTTATTTCGGCGAATAATGTCGATGGCATATTCCGGTAGTTTTACCCGAGTGAAGGTTTGAGTCTTTTTACTGACCACTTTTAGGTAGGTATTGCCATTAAGGATTTCCAAATTGGTTCGTTTGAGAGCCATCAAATCGCTAAATCTAAGAGCCACCGTGCAGCCAAACACAAAAATATCCCGAACTCTTCTTAGCTTGGGGCTTAGCTTCTTATCAAACTCCTGATTGTTTATCAAATAGTTGAGTTGCTCAGGAGAGAGAACTATAATTTGAATATGCTCTTTGCACACATGGAAGTTTTTGAAAAACGGCCCGGTGTTTATGCCCTTTTCATCATTGAGCCAAGCAAAAACTGCTTTCAGCATTTTTATATTGGTTCCAACATAATTGTCGTAATGGCCTTTGCCATATAGATAGTTTGTAAATCGGTCGTAGAGCTTTTTGTAATATGCACGCTGCGATTGAAACTCCCGTGCATTCTTTCCGGATATCGGCTTTATGTTAAGTTCAAAGTTTTCCTCTACCGAAAATGACTCCAACAGTTTAAAAAGGTATTCATAGTTTTTTGCTGAATCTTTGGTAATTTTTTTACCACTGCTTTTGCCACGCTTGTTGCGTTTGGTGGCCGATATAAATTCTGAGACCAACGGTAACAAAGGATATGTTTTTTGATTCCCCATACTTACAACCGATACCGCATAATGATTTGCCCACTAAACACATCCTTTTTGTCGATGCCATATAGCCCCTCAATTCTACCGATTCCAAAACTAGTCTGCATCTGAATCTTCTTTAAAAAGGTAGTGTTTACGGAGTTAACCCAATTGTAACGGATTATCTAATTATTTGCGTGTCATAAAACCGTATATTGAAATTTTTGAACATTTCCATTCGATAGTTTTTGATAAATCGTGATATACCGAATAGAACCCTGCGACTCCGTAACTAACCTCATTACTGATGGTGAGCCATGAAAGTCATAGAACTTATCATCACCAGAATAATTGTTATAGTAATTAATTGCAGAATCCAAACTATATTCACGAGATTGAAAACAAATTGATTTTCGACAACTTGAATCAAACCCGTAATTAATTCGAACTGGGGCGAGCCTATAAGGGATTATATTTCCAATACTATCTTTTACCTCGAAAAGAAATGAATCAATTGTAAAAGATCTGTCAACCTGAAAGCTATTCTTTGAGGTAAGTTTTAAATCTATATACAAAACTATTTCATTCCCGATTAAAAGAGTATCATGGCACCTAATTGTTGAATCGACAACGGAAAATAATTGAACAATTTTGCGTGTTTTGTCTGCTTCAATTTTAGATTTATATGCAGAATGACAGGTGACAAAAAGCGATGAAACCAATACAAAACCTACAAGAATAGAACTTTTCATTACTTGCCTTATTAGTGATAAACAGGGATAACTTCTTTCATAGCTTATATATTTCCCCCATTTGTTAACACCCAAACATTTTTGGCTTAATTTGTTTGGTTTTTAAGATAGAATGAGGGAAATGAAAAGTTAAGGTTTTTTTTGTTTTATTGGTACGAGCTGCAAGCTCGGACCAGCGTGCGGTTAATTGCTTCCTATTTTTTGTCGCAACAACCTTTAATTTCCGCCAAATGGAACTCATTGAACAAGATTTGAATTAAAAGAACCAAGTTAATCTCTAATGGTTTATAATATTTAGAATTAAATATTGAAGGTATATATAACCGACTTCCCGTTTGATAATCTTCAAGTAATACTTGACAAGTGTATTTAACAAAAAAACTATCAGCAGTAGAAACATCTTTACCTACATTAGCCCAAGATTTTGAAAAAATACAATCTATTATGTTGGACACAAATTGAGTATCAGGGTTGTTGGCGTCTGAGAAAAGCATCATTGAACTTCTGTACACTGTATCAACGATACAAATTGTTGAATCCCTACTAAGTTCATAATAGCTGATATCAAAACTAAGGGATGTAAGCCGAATATGTCTAAGAGTATCCGTTTTTTGAGTTTGAGCAAATGATGGTAGGACACTTCCAAAAAGTATAAAAGCAAATATAAATCTTCTCATGGCAATTTTTTAGTTTTCTCTAGATCTCCTTCCGGAATGTTATGACCATCGTTCTCTCCATTCCCCGTTCTTTGAATTGGGCTCTTATCATTTATCTTTATATTTAGTATCCGATACATAATATTGCTTGCTTGTATTGACCGCAAATTGGAATTTTTTGGATCATCATCGCCGTGTCCAATCATTTCATGAGCTTGCAAAACCGCCCCGTCTCTGTGGCCAATTCTAGTTTTGGTAGCCTTTTCTACTCCGTCCTTGTCAACATATATTACACGAAAATTTGATATATCTAATTCTTCTTCTATAGGTTGATTAGTTTTTGCAATTACAGTAAGAGTATTTCCATCATCAAGAAGCGTTGTCACACCTCCGACATAGCTAAGTAAAATACCTTTTCTTCACCTCAGAAATCACTCCGTAGAGGACTCTGAGTAAGATCGAAGAATTGAAGTTATACGGAGACATATTTCATTTACTACATCAACCTCGAAACAATATCTTCTACCGAAATGCCTTCGGCTTCGGCTTTGTAGTTTTTAACAATTCGGTGCCGAAGAACGTAGTTGGCAATGGCCTTTACGTCTTCAATGTCGGGCGAATATTTGCCGTGCATCAAGGCGTGGCATTTTGCCCCCAAAACCAAATATTGGCTGGCTCTTGGGCCTGCTCCATAGCCTAAATATTGTTTGACAAAATCGCTGGCTCCCGCTTGGTTTGGTCGTGTTTTGCCTACTAATTTTACAGCATATTCCAACACATTGTCGGCAATGGGCACTTTTCTTACCAATTCCTGAAAAGCAATAATCTGGTTGGCATCTATTACTTTTTTTATGTCGGGAATGATGTTTCCGGTGGTGCGTTTTACAATTTCTATCTCGTCTTGCTCGCTTGGATAGTCGAGGGTAATGTTGAACATAAAACGGTCTAATTGGGCTTCGGGCAACGGGTATGTTCCTTCTTGCTCTATGGGGTTTTGGGTGGCAAGTACAAAAAACGGCTTAGGCAATTTGTGGTCAACACCCGAAACGGTCACCGTTTTTTCTTGCATGGCTTCCAACAATGCGGCTTGCGTTTTGGGTGGCGTACGGTTTATCTCGTCGGCCAATACAATGTTGGCAAACAATGGGCCTTTGGCAAATTTGAAATGTCTATTGTCGTCCAACACCTCAGAGCCAGTGATGTCTGATGGCATCAAATCGGGGGTAAACTGAATTCGGTTAAAACTCAAATCCAACACCTCGCTTATGGTGTTGATGAGCAGTGTTTTTGCCAAACCGGGCACCCCGATAAGCAAGCTGTGGCCGTTGCAAAAAATCGACATCAACACACCCTCCACCACGTGGTCCTGCCCTACAATGGCTTTGGATATTTCTTTTTTTAGTTTACCGGATATTTCTCTAAGGGCATCTGCCGCTTCTACATCGTTTTTATACGTTTCGCTCATGTTTCTAATTCTGTTGACTCTTATTTACCCACGATTTCGTCTCCGGACACACGAAGTATTTTTCATCTATCCAGATATACATTTCTTTTCTAAATTCTTTTACCCAGCTTTCAAGGGCATCTTGTTTCTTTTTCTCTTCGGCATAGAGCGATATTTTTTGGTAATCCTGCTCTATGTTGGCAATATGCGGTGGGTTTTCTGTTTTTAAATAAACAATTCTATACAGATTGGTTCCGTCATATTGCGGAACTACTAATGGAGTTGAAATCTGTCCTGCTTTCATGGTAGAGATGTTTCGGGCTATTTCGGTTTCCAAAAATTCAAGACCAATTAAGCTACTTCCCACGTTGGGGTCGGTAAAAAAACCGCAATTGCCTTTGGTTTGCTCATCTTCGCTATACTTAATCACTGCATCGCACCAGCTTATTTTACCGGCCTCTATGTCGCTGCGTATTTGACGCAAATTGTCAGTAACTTTGGCATTATCTGCCGTTAAAATTTCGGGTCGTATCAATATGTGGCGGGCATTTGCTATATCGCCCCGCCGTTCTATTAGTTGAATAATATGATAGCCGTATGCCGTTTTTATAACCGGAGAAATGGAGTCTTTTTTGAGTTTAAACACGGCCGCTTCAAATTCGGGTACCATTTGTCCTCGTTTAAAATCACCAAGGTTTCCGCAGTCGTTTTTAGAGCCGTCATCTTTAGAATAAATGGCAGCAGCAATACAAAAATCGGTTTTGCCCAACAACAATTCCGAGCGAATACGTTCGGCAGTTTTTTTGGCATAATTCTCGGCAAACTCGCTTGCTTTGGGTATCATTACCAACTGGGCTACTTCTACTTCTGCACCAAATTCGGGCAAACTGTCTTTGGGTATATCTTCATAAAATTTGCGAACATCAGTTGGCGTTACCTTTACGTCTTTTAGCAGAGTGTTTCGGGCTTCATCAATCAACATTTCTTCTTTCATTTTTTTTCGCATCTCGGCCTTGTATTCCACCAAACTCATTTGCAAATATTTTTCAAGCTCGCGTTCGCCTCCGGCTTGTTGTGCAAAATAGTTTATACGTCGTTCAATTTCATATTCCACCCGCTCGTCAGGCACCACAATGCTGTCTAACTCTGCTTTATACAATAGAAGTTTTTGGGTAAGCAATTGATGAAAAAGTTCGCAACGCAAGTCACCTTCATAATCGGTGTATTGATCTTTTAATTGCTGATACGATTTTTCTAAATCAGATTTTAGGATGATGCTTTCTCCAACTTTGGCAATAATTTCATCCAATATTTCATTTTGCTGAGCACGTGCTGTACCGGCAAAGGCACATAGAATCAACAATACTTTTATTATTTTACTCAAAACGTCTTTATTTTATTTTCGGTGTATGCCTTGTTTACGATTTCGTCTTCTATTTGTTTCAAAATCTCAATTTTTCTTTTGTGAAGCAAAATATTCTTTATCCGAGCTTTTTCAAACTCTAACGGCGAAATACTATTTTTAATCTTAAAGTCTAAAATTTCTACAAAATAAGTCAAGCCTTCGTGTCTTTGCTGAATATATCGATTGTTTGACAAAAAACTCTCTTGATTGTAGGTAACAATTGGAACTTCTTTCAGCACGTCATCAAAACTTAACCAAAGCGTGTCGTTATAAAAGTGGTTGCCTCCGATGGTTTTGTTAACGCGTTCTACTATTTTAAGATTTTCTTCTCCTCCTTCCACAAATTTTTGCCAAAGCAAATTCAGTTTGTCATAATTATTGGGAATGCTGAAAAACCTGAGTCGAACGATGTTTTCTTTTAACTGGAAGTTGCGAGAATTTTTTTCGTAATAGGCTGCAATGGCCTCATCGGTAACTATTGTGTCTAACTTTTGTGAAAGCCACTTTTCTTGTAGCTCAAATATCAGAAGGTCGTTATAATATTGGGACACCAAAGCCGATTTGTCCTGTTCTTGTTTGGTAAGAATTTGGCTGGCCTCATGCAACAATATTTTTTCTTTTATCCAAGTGTTTACAAAATTTGAATAAACCAAAGCACTGTCATTGGCATTAAATCTGCCTTTAAGCAGTGAGTCTGCATCTGATTTGTATAATTTAAAGTCGAAAACCGAGGCCAAAAGCTCTTTTTTCTCCAAATTGAGCAATGTGGTTTTTTTGCACGAAATTAATCCGGCAATGGTAAACCCAATTATGAAGACGTTGGATTTCAAAAAAGGATTAATTTTTTAAATTACTGAAAAGTTTTTCCAATGCACCATCAAACACATGAACAGCATATTTTGCCTTTAGCTCATTAACCCAAGCTTGTTCCAAAACTTCTTGATACTCACTGGTAACGGGACCCAACGTTTCTTTCAATTCTTTTGGTCTTGAAGGCATTATGCTGTCTATTTCTACAAAAGTGATGTGTTTTGTTTCTTTGTCTTTTAATTTATGTTGTGGTGTATGCCAGTCTAATTGGTCAATTTTTTCATTCTGACCTTTTTCATAAGTCTTATAAATAATGTTTAGAGCTAAGGCATCCTTTTTGTTGATGGCCGCAAGTATGGAGGCATCGGTAGAGTCTTGGTCTCGCATTCTGGACACCTGTTTTGCTATCTTTTTGTTCATGCAGTCATATTGTTTTGTTACCACCCGATCTTTCCAAACATATTTATCTCTGTGGTTGTCAAAATAATTTTTTAATCCTACCGTATCTTCAGAAGCTCGAGTCCATATTTTCTCATTTTTCAATTCAAAAATCAAAATACCTTCTCTGTATTCCTGCATTAGGTATTTGAAGTCATCGAATTTTGTTTCTAAAATAGATTCTTCGTATTGCAAATTTTGGTTATCTACATATTGTCCCAATCGTTGTTTTGCAAAGCTGACAACATCCTGATTAGAGGTATGTGGCATGTTGTGCATCACATAATCGGTGAAGTCATGAAAGGTGTAGTTTCTTTCTGCAATAGAAAACAATACGTCTTCTGATTTTTGTGCATCGGTGGGTTCCCAATTGTGCATCATGTCGCCGTCTTTTAGCATAGCAACATATTTATCCCAATTTACCTTGTTCAATTCGTAGTGGTTTTCTCTTTTTATACGATTCAGGACAGCTTCTTTATTGAGTTCACTTCTCGAGTCACGACTAATTCTGTATTTTATGGTTTCTTTTACATCTTTAAATTCAGGTAATGGTTTTTGCTCGATGCGTTTAATAATGTGCCATCCTAAATCGGTTTTCACTGGTTCAGAAAACTGCCCATCTTTCAGGCTGTATGCAACTTCTCTAAACTCATCAGGAATGCCTCTTCCAATACTTTTTACAACGTTTAATTCGCCTCCTTTGTCGCGGGTTTGATAATCTTCACTAAATTCTTTGGCCAATACTTCAAACTTGTCGCCTTTTTTTAGTCGCTCGTATATTGCATCAATTCGGGGTTTGTTTTTATCATATTCAGTATCGTTGTTCACGGCAATTAGAATATGGGCTACTTTCAAATCACCGCGAGCTTTTCTTTTGTCAGTAACCTTAACAATGTGATAGCCAAACTGTGTTCTAAATGGTTTGCTAATATCGCCAACTGCCGTCGAATATGCCGCAGTTTCAAACGGATAAACCATGTTAAAAGCACTGAAATATCCGAGTTTACCCCCTTGTTCTCTGCAATGGGGGTCGTTGCTGCTATCACGGTTTACCTCCTCAAATGTCAGTTTCCCGGCTTTAATCAGGTTATACCAATTCATGATTCTGTTGTAGGCTTCTAAGGTGTCTTTTGGAGTTGGGTCGCCTTTAAACGCAATCATCATATTGCTGGCCTCCACCTCGTATTGCATTCTTTCATAACCTTCACTGATAAGTCTTTCCGTAACGCTTTTATCTGTCAAATACGGTTGAGCAAGTTGTTTTCTATATCCTGCTAATTCTTTGATATAGTCAGCATTGGTGTCCATGCCCAATGCATACGCTTCCTTAATTTGCAGCTTAAAATTGATGTAGCGATCCATGTAATCTTGAAGCTCGTCAATGCTCGGTTTTGTTTCAGACGGAGTTCTATTTTTGCTAAAAACCCGCTCAAACTCGGCTCCCCAAATCGTATCTTGGTCCACTGCAAAAACCGGCGGGCCACCTTTTTGAGCTAACGCATTAAAACCAATGGTTATGAAAAACAATAAAACGCTATTTTTTAGTATCTTCATTTTTTTGTGTTATCGAGATTAATGATTTAAAAACCTGCGAATTTAGAAATTATAACAACTCTTTGCAGATAGAAATTTAAGAGATATGTCAAGATAAACGGGATGTTCGTCCGCATTTTTGGATTTAATAGGTGTATGACGTTAAAATTCATGCAAAACGTGGCCTCCAGATATTGACTTATTGGGTGCTTTTTTAGTTCCATCTGAGCTAAAATAGCGTTCAAACCAAAACAAATCTAAAATCATGGCTGAACTAAATTTTGAGAATATTATTTTTGATGATTGGTATAGAAAAAGGTCAGCGTGAAAATTACAAAGGTTTTAGAGCATTTTGGTATAAAGGCAATCAATGAAAGCATGAGTACGGGTAGGTTGTGGGTTACCCCTTTGGGGTCAGAAACACATGGAGTCATTTCGCCAATTGATGGAAAAAAAATGGCATCGGTGGTTTATGCTACTCAAACCGAATACGATCATGTGGTAAAAGTGGCAGGGGAAGCTTTTTTGAAATGGAAAGAAATTCCGGCTCCAAAACGAGGTGATATTGTTCGAAAATTTGGTAACAAATTGCGGTTGCGTAAACGCGAATTGGCTTATATCGTTTGTTACGAAACAGGCAAAAGTCTTCAAGAAGCGTTAGGGGAGGTTCAAGAAATGATTGATATAGCCGATTTTGCCGTAGGTCTTTCACGCCAGCTATACGGTTTAACCATACAAAGCGAAAGAGCCAATCATCGAATGATGGAACAATGGCATCCATTGGGCATTGTTGGTGTTATATCGGCCTTTAATTTTCCTGTTGCTGTATGGAGCTGGAATGCTCTACTGGCCGCTATCTGCGGTGATGTAGTAATTTGGAAACCTTCCGAAAAAGCTCCGTTATCGGCCATTGCCGTTCAGCAAGTTATTCGCGAAGTATTAATTGAAAATGATCTACCTGAAGGTATTTTCAATCTAATTATTGGTGATTATCGAATGGGGGAAATGATGGCTAAAGATGCTAAAATTCCACTAATATCGGCCACCGGAAGCACCAAAATGGGTAAACGTATTGGACAAATTGTCGGAACCCGTTTAGGCAGGTCATTATTAGAATTGGGGGGAAACAATGCAATTATTGTTAGCAATAAAGCCAATTTGCAAAATGCGGTAAGGGCGGTTTTTTTTGGAGCTATTGGAACCGCGGGTCAGCGATGCACCACTACCAGAAGGTTAATTGTGCATGCCGATGTCTATGACCAGTTCAAAAAAATGTTGACCGATGCATATAGTTCTTTAAAAATAGGTGATCCAACTTTGGAAGAAAACCACGTTGGGCCTTTGATTGACAAGGCGGCGGTAAAAATGTTTACTTCGGCTATTGCGGATGTAGAGAATCAAGGTGGACACATCATTTTTGGTGGGCAGGTATTGAAAGGAAAAGAATTTGCATCTGGTTGCTATGTTACACCCTGCATTGCCGAGGCTCATAATCATTTCGAAATTGTACAGAAAGAAACATTTGCTCCAATACTCTATCTGATGAAATATAGGAGATTGGAGGAAGCTATTGCAATGCAAAATCATGCAAAACAAGGCCTTAGCTCGGCCATTTTTACCGATAGCCTTCAGGAAGCTGAGTATTTTTTGAGTCATACGGGGTCTGATTGCGGCATAGCCAATGTAAATATTGGAACAAGTGGTGCCGAAATTGGCGGAGCGTTTGGCGGTGAAAAAGAAACCGGAGGCGGCAGAGAGTCAGGTTCGGATGCATGGAAAAACTACATGCGACGACAAACAAATACAGTCAATTATGGCAACGAAATGCCTTTAGCTCAAGGCATTAAGTTTAATATTTAGAGGTCTTTAGTTAGGCCCTGTACCACTTTGTAGCCTTGAAAAAACTCTTTGGCCACAATACGTAAAAACGTGTAGGCAGGCACTGCCAAAATCATTCCAACCACTCCGGCTATCATGCCGGCTACCATTATTACCACAAATATTTCTAACGGATGTGCTTTTACACTTTTTGAAAAAATCAGCGGTTGCAACACAAAGTTATCAACCAATTGAGCGGTGCTGAATACCATAAGTACTTTTAAGATAAGCGGGCCAACAGAAGGATTAATGTCTCCGTTAAATTGGGTCAACAAGGTTAATGCCACTCCAAAAGTTGCCCCAATAATGGGACCGAGGTAAGGTATAATATTAATAATGCCCGCTGCAAACCCAATCAATAAAGCATTGTCAACACCCACTATTTTTAGTCCAATGGTTACAATGGCCGTGATAATACTTATCTGAATGGCAACACCTATAAAATATCGGGTCAACAAATCTTTCGTGTCTTCAATAATGTTGTGCACCTTAGTTAAATATTTATCCGGGGTCAATGTGTCGATAATATTGTTGACTATTTGTCGATCTTTCAACAAAAAGAAAGTGATAAAAAGCACCGACATAAAGCCAATCAGCAAACTACCCAAACCGGATAAAATCCCCTGAAATAAATCGCTCAAATGCGAAAAGTTGGTGTATTGCACAATTTGGTTTCTAATTTCATCGCGGTTCACGCCATTAATGTTCATGCTTTTAAACCAATTTTCGATACGCACGATGGGTTGGTTAAATTCTTGCAATAAAGCATCAACATCCAAACCCACAATTATCTCTACCTGTTTTGATAAAATGGGAATCAAAAATTCAAAAAACATGACCAAAACAACTAAATAAACAATAAGAACCACCAGTGCACTAAACCAACTGGGAATTTTTCTCCCTTTAATATCCAACTTGTCAAAAAGCCGCATCAGTGGTCGGCCCATTAAGGTTAAAACGATAGAAATAGCAAAATAAATTACCACGCTTTTTACCTGCCACAAAAACCATCCTAAAAAAACCAGCCCAAGGACACCAAGAATAAACCTGAATATTTGTTTCGAATTCATGAACGCAGCGAAGGTAATCTTTTTTAGATGGCCTGCTGTAAGAGTGAAAAAGTGGTTGACATATTTTGGTAGTATGCACCTCAAACTTATCATTATAAATATACATTTGCGTATGCAAGCAACAATTTTTATCGCTGGATCTGGAGGTATGGGTAGATGTGCCGCATTGCTGCTAACACATAATTCGGCCATGAATTGTCAAATTTTTTTAGGTGATGCATCCGACTATCAGTTGATATCGGCTAAAAATTGGTTAGAAAGTTGCCAACTCGATGTCTCAAATATCCAATATACAAATATGAATGAGGTGTATGAGGATGTCCTAATGAAGTGTGATGTTTTGTTGGATTGCTTACCCGGAAATTTTGCTCCGCAAATGGCAAGATTGGCAGTTAAACATAATTTGCATTATGCAAACCTTACCGAATACGTAAAAGAAACTGCCGAAATAGTTGAATTGGCCAAAAATGCCTCTACAGGATTTGTTTTGCAAACTGGGCTCGCTCCGGGCTATGTTAATGTGTTGGCACACAAGCTATATCAAGATTTTATGCGGGATAACCCCAATAGCAAAGCAGACAGAATGCAAATGAAGGTTGGTGCTTTATCAAAGCATGCCCAGTCTCCATCGCACTATGCTTTTACATGGAGTCCGATTGGGGTGGCCACAGAGTATGTGAAAGATGCCATTGTGGTAAAAAATTATAATCGCATTTTGGTTCCGGCACTTTCGGGGCGAGGTTTAATAACCATTGATGGTGTGGTTTATGAAGACAATTATACATCAGGTGGGGCAGCCAATTTGCCAAGTCATTTTGAAAAATTGATAAAAGATATTGACTATAAAACACTTCGCTATCCTGGTCATTATCAATGGGTGGAAGATACGCTGAAAAATATACCCATAAGCGACGACAGAGCCAAGAAATTGTTCGACATAATGCTTGAAACCATTGCGGTGGTGGAGGATGATGTGGTAATTATGTATGCAGCCGTTTCTGGCAAAGACAAAAACGGGTTTTTATCCAATTATGAAAAATCACTACGAATAAAACCAATCATTATTGGCGGTTTAACTATTCGAGCAATACAAGCCACAACTGCTTCTTCGCTTTGCCAAATGGCCTATTATTTGGTAAAAAACAAGCCAAAAGGTGTGATTTTGCAAACAGATATTGATGTAAACGAATTCTTGGACGGTTCGTATGTGAAGGCCGTTTATGAAAATTAATTTCAGAAATTGAAGCAAGATTTAGCTTCGTTCGTAAATACAATAGCGAAAAGCAAAATCGTTTTCTGGAGATTGCTCAAAATGTTGCTCACTTACTTTTTTCCATTCTTCCCAATTGATTTTCGGGAAAAAAGTATCCGCACCCTCCACCGACACCTCTACATGAGATATGTGCAACATATCAGCATTATCAAGGCTTTGGCGATAAATTTCTCCGCCACCAATAACAAAAATTTCATTTTCTGATTTTCTAAAATAATCAAATGCTTTGTTAAGACTGTCAAAAACCTGCACTTTCTCTGGGGCATAATCTTTTTTTCGGGTTATTACCACATTGGTTCTGTTTGGAAGTGGCCGACCTATAGATTCGAAACTCTTTCTGCCCATGATAATTACGTGGTTCAAAGTGGTTTTTTTAAACAATTGCAAATCATCTTTTATGTGCCACAAAAGTTTATTGTCCTTGCCAATGGCATCATTTTTGGCTACCGCGGCAATAATAGAAATTTTCATGAGGCAAAAATAGCAGCTTCCAAACGTTAAGCGATAGCGAAAGTAAAGGTTGTTGTCTTATGTAATTTGCCAAACTAAGAAAACTAAACACTAAATTTGCCGCTCATTTTTGAAGCAAATGAGAGAAATTCAATTCAGAGAAGCCCTGCGAGAAGCATTGTCAGAAGAAATGCGAAGAGATGAGCGTGTCTTTTTGATGGGCGAAGAAGTGGCAGAATACAACGGAGCCTACAAAGTGAGTCAAGGTATGTTGGAAGAGTTTGGCGAAAAAAGGGTGATTGATACACCAATTGCTGAACTTGGTTTTGCGGGAATTGCGGTAGGGGCGGCAATGAATGGACTTCGACCGGTGGTGGAATTTATGACATTCAATTTTTCATTGGTTGCCATTGACCAAGTTATTAATTCGGCAGCAAAAATGAACTCAATGAGCGGTGGCCAGTTTACCTGCCCCATGGTTTTTAGAGGGCCAACGGGTAGTGCTGGACAATTGGGAGCACAACATTCTCAAAATTTTGAAAATTGGTATGCCAATACCCCGGGTTTGAAAGTGGTTGTTCCGTCAAACCCGTATGATGCTAAAGGTTTGCTAAAATCAGCCATTAGAGATAACGACCCTGTTATTTTTATGGAAAGCGAGCAAATGTATGGTTTGAAATGGCAAGTGCCGGAAGAAGAATATCTTTTGCCTTTGGGCAAAGCTCATGTTGTGAAAGAAGGCAGCGATGTTACCATTGTTTCTTTTGGAAAAATGATGCGGGTGTTGGAAGATGCCAATACCGCATTGACTGAACAAGGCATCAACGCCGAAATCATTGATTTAAGAACTGTTCGCCCATTGGATATTGAAACCATCATAAACAGTGTAAAGAAAACAAACCGTTTGGTGGTAGTAGAAGAGGCGTGGCCTTTGGCAAGTATTTCGTCAGAAATTGCCTATGCCATCCAGAAGTATGCATTCGATTATTTGGATGCCCCGGTAAGTCGCGTTACGAGCCGCGATGTGCCATTGCCTTACGCCCCAACTTTGGTAGAATCCTATTTGCCCAATGTAAAACGCGTTGTAGAGGCCGTAAATAGCGTTATTTATCGCTAATTACTTGAAAATCTCCAAAACCATACTATATTCGTATTAGTTTAGAAAGCGGCTTTGGCCGTTTGTAGCATTACTACTTATTTTTTTTATGATGAAAATTGCTCGTTCTTCGTTGGCATTTGCCTTGTTTTTGGCTATTTATCAAAATGTTTTCTCACAAATTACTTCTTACAAACGAAATGTTTTAGAAATTAAAATTGGCGTTGGTGGCACCACTTTTTTCGGTGATTTAGGTGGAAGTCAAGGTAAGGGAAAAGACGCATTTTTTGATTTAGACTTGGCAACTTTGGGAGCAAACAATAGTTATGGTCTAAAATGCAATATTAACAATCGCTTTGCTATTCGAACAGATTTTGGCCTTGCACGTGTTAGTGCATCCGATCAATACAGCGAAGATGAAAATAGAAGAAAACGAAATTTAAGTTTTCGCTCTAATATTCACGAGGTTTCTGTTACCGGGGAAATGGTTTTGGTCAATATGTCCCAATTTACCCGAAATAAAAGGGCCACGATAGAAGTATATTCATTTCTCGGACTTGGAGCCATACAGTTTAACCCACAGGCAGAATTAAACGGAGTGTGGTATGATTTACAACCGCTGAGTACAGAGGGGCAAGGACTCGAGCCAGGAAAGAGTACGTATAAATTAACCTCTTGGGTGGTGCCGTTTGGTGTTGGTTTTCGAAAAGATATCGGCAAACGAAATTATATTGGATTTGAGCTTTCTATGCGTAAAACATTTACAGATTATATAGATGATGTAAGTACAACGTATGCCGACAAAACGGTGTTGCAAAGTGCCAAAGGCGATATAGCCGTGCAGCTTAGCGACAGAAATTTAGGAGAACCCTATGAAGGTAGAGTACAACGCGGAAACCCAAACAACAACGACAACTATTCCTTTTTACAATTTACTTACAGCAGAAGCATAGGTCGCAAAAATGCAAGCTCAGGTTCGTTGTGGCAATCGTTGAGTCCCCATAAAGTGAGATGCCCAAAGTTTTGAATTGGGTGGGTGCAGATTATATGTTATTAAATCAACTCCAAAAATTCAGGATTTGATTCGAGCATATTACCGATTACCACAATATCTGCCCCGGCCTGCCATGCCGTTTTTATTCCTTCGGCTGTTCGTATGCCGCCGCCAACTACTATGGGCAGTGTGGTCAAATCTCTAACCGTTGAAATGACCTCTTGGGTTATCGGATTTTTTGCTCCGCTACCTGCATCCATATAAATAATGTGTTTTCCCAACTGTTCGCCTGCCAAGGCAGTAAGTGCGGCTAAACCCGGTTTATCAGCAGGGATGGGTGTTGTGCCCGATATGTAGGATACAGTGGTTTGATTGCCACCATCAATAAGAATGTACGCCGTTGAGATTATTTCTAAGTTGGATTGTTTTAAACGCAAAGCCGATTCAACATGTTTCCCAATCAAAAGTTCTGGGTTACGTCCGGACAGCAAGGCCAACAACAATATAGCATTGGCTTTGGGGTTGATTTGGTC
This sequence comes from Flavobacteriales bacterium, assembly GCA_020635395.1. Lineage (NCBI taxonomy): Bacteria > Pseudomonadati > Bacteroidota > Flavobacteriia > Flavobacteriales > Flavobacteriales bacterium. The sequence goes on along the minus strand of JACJZV010000002.1, from coordinate 258,218 downwards.
TGGGCTACCCGGAAAAAGAATGCACGGCTTGTCTGTCAAAGATTTGATATGGGATAAAACTTCGTCAATGTTTCCTTTGGTTAATACGCTGCCTCCAACCAAAATCAAATCTATTTTGGGTAAATTGTGCGGAGCAAGAATTTTATTGAGATGGTTCAAATCTGCTTTATCGGGGTCTATCAGAATGGCCAACATTTTTTTACCATTCTTGATATTTTTCGACAAAATATTTTTGATATTATTTTCCATCCAGCTGCAAAGAAACTAAAATAATCTGCAACATGGTAGTTTTCAAAATATTACCTGTTTTTAAAAATTTTAATGGAAGAATATTTATCAAAATCAAGTTGTACAAAACTAATTTTAACCAAAAAATGCATCATTTCATTGGAAGTCAAAAGGTTAGGTAAGAGTGTCGAAATATGCACAAAAAATTAACGATTTGTTATCAACAGCGGTAAGTCACATTTTTCGTACAATGAAAAAATGGTGTGGAAAAGTGCAATCGTTTCGACAGATTTTATAGGCCTAATTTTGAGCAAAAACCCGTTAAAAATATTAGCGGCTGAAATTTACCCATTACATATTATATTATTATTTAGAAAACAAAGATATGAGCCTTAAAAAAGTAAGCAAAAAGGACAAAGGATTAAAATTTGAACGCTATTTCACTAAAGAGGGTATCCAAGCAGCGGATTTATTTGAATACGATATTAGAACATCAGTAATTCAAAATCCAAGTGGCGACACTGTTTTTAGAATGGATAACGTGGAAGTTCCGAAATCTTGGTCTCAAGTGGCCACTGATATTTTGGCTCAAAAATATTTTAGAAAGGCCGGTGTGCCTCAGGCCGATGGAAGTTTGGGGTCTGAAAACTCTATCAAACAGGTGGCTCATAGGTTGGCCGATTGTTGGAAAACGTGGGGAGAACAATACGATTATTTCAACTCAAAAAAAGATGCAGAAGTGTTTTATGATGAGTTGGTTTACAGCATCACGGCTCAGCATGCTGCACCCAATTCTCCACAATGGTTCAACACCGGATTGCACAATACGTATGGCATTACCGGAAAACCTCAAGGGCATTTCTATTGCGACCCGGAAAGCGGAAAGTTAAAAAAATCAACCTCGGCTTACGAAAGACCTCAACCACACGCTTGTTTTATTTTGTCCGTTAGCGATGATTTGGTTAATGATGGCGGCATCATGGATTTGTGGGTTAGAGAAGCACGTATATTCAAATATGGTTCGGGGGTAGGTACCAATTTTTCTGCCATTCGGGGTTCCGGCGAAAAACTAAGCGGAGGCGGAACATCAAGCGGTTTAATGTCGTTCTTGAAAATTGGAGATAGAGCAGCCGGAGCTATAAAATCTGGAGGAACAACCAGAAGAGCGGCCAAAATGGTAACACTCGATTTGGATCATCCAGAGATTATGGAATTCATCAACTGGAAAAAGGATGAAGAAAAGAAAGTTGCTGCTTTAATTGATGCAGGATATTCTTCGCACTATGAGGGCGAGGCTTACCAAACCGTTTCTGGTCAAAACTCTAATAATTCTGTTCGAATTCCGAATAAGTTTTTTCATGCTTTGCAAAATGGCGAAGATTGGGATTTGATAGCCAGAAGCACCGGTGAAGTTATGAGAAGCATTCCTGCCGAAAAAATTTGGGATGATATTTCATTTGCTGCTTGGGCTTGTGCCGATCCGGGAGTTCAGTTTGACTCAACTATAAACGAGTGGCACACATGCCCTCAAGGTGGTCAGATAAATGCTTCAAACCCATGCTCGGAATATATGTTTTTGGATAACACCGCCTGTAATTTGGCATCGTTAAACCTAAGACATTTTTTTAATGCCGATACACATACGTTTGATGTTGCGGGCATTGAATATGCCTCACGACTTTGGACGGTTGTGCTTGAAATTTCGGTATTGATGGCTCAATTTCCATCAAAAGAAGTTGCCGAATTGTCGTATGCCTATAGAACCTTGGGTCTTGGATATGCCAATCTTGGCTCTGTTTTAATGCTTTCAGGTATTCCTTACGATAGTCCGAAGGCTACCGCCATTTGTGGAGCCATTACCTCAATAATGACCGGAACAGCTTATGCAACATCGGCAGAAATGGCAAAATATTTGGGTGCTTTTAAAGAATACGATAAAAATAAAGAAGATATGTTGCGTGTAATGAGAAATCATAGATACGCAGCCTACAATGCCAGCGATTATGAAGGATTGAGTATTAAACCTGTGGGTATTGACCCCAAATATTGTCCAGAATATTTATTGACATCTGCCTGCAATATGTGGGATAAAGCAGTGATGGAAGGAGAGAAATACGGCTATAGAAATGCTCAAACCACTGTAATTGCTCCAACAGGAACCATTGGTTTGGTTATGGATTGCGACACAACCGGTATTGAACCCGATTTTGCTTTGGTTAAATTTAAAAAACTTAGTGGCGGCGGATACTTTAAAATAGTGAACCAATCTGTGCCAGGAGCATTGAAAACGTTGGGGTATGATGCAGAACAAATAGTTGATATCGTTAATTATGCAAAGGGACATGCCACCTTGGTAAACGCCCCCGAGATTAATCATACAACACTTGCCGCAAAAGGATTTAACGCCGCAGATTTAGCAGCTATAGAATCAGGTTTGGCAAGTGCTTTCGAAATCAATTTTGTTTTCAATCAATGGACTCTTGGAGAAGAAGCCATGACAAGATTGGGTTTCCAAAAAGAGGTATATGAAAAAGAAGGCTTCAGCCTTTTGAGGGCGTTAGGATTCAACAACAATCAAATTGCCGCTGCAAATGATTATGTATGTGGAACAATGACCGTTGAAGGAGCTCCACATCTTAAAGCCGAACACCTACCCGTGTTTGATTGTGCAAACCGATGTGGAAACATTGGCGAAAGATATATTCATGCACACGGCCACATTAGAATGATGGCCGCTGCCCAACCATTTATTTCTGGAGCAATTTCAAAAACAATTAATTTGCCGAACGAGGCTTCTCAAGATGATATCAAATCTTGCTATCAACTAAGCTGGGAACTTGGGTTGAAAGCAAATGCACTTTATAGAGATGGTTGTAAATTGTCTCAACCTTTGAGCAACAAATCGGATAGCAAAACCGAAGAAGTTTCTGCCGATGAAAAAATTATAGAAGTATTGGGAGAGAAAGCAGAGCTTTCTTTGGAAGACATAACGCCCGATATGGTATTGGAGGCCGCAAGAAAAATAATTGATGAAAGCCACGATACTATTTTCCAAATGCAGCTTTCTAACATTGTAGAGCGAAAAAAACTTCCAAACAAACGGGGTGGATTTACACAAAAAGCCAAAGTTGGTGGCCAAACATTGTTCATCAGAACAGGCGAATATAGCGATGGTAGATTAGGCGAAATATTTGTGGATATGCACAAAGAGGGAGCAACCTTCCGTTCGTTGATGAACTGTTTCTCTATTGCAGTTTCTATTGGTTTGCAATATGGTGTGCCATTGCGTGAGTTTGTAGATAAATTTACTTTTACAAAATTTGAACCTGCGGGCTATGTAGAGGGTCATGACAACATTAAAAATGCCACATCAATCATAGATTTTATTTTCAGATTGCTTGGCTTTGAATATTTGCACAGAAATGATTTGGTTCAAGTTCCACCCACTAATATCAGTGTTTCTGACCATACAAAAGCCCAGTCTTCTCCAACAAATCACAAAGTAAAAACAGTGATGGTTGAAGAAGTGGCAGCCAGCAAATCTATAGAGATGAATCACGAGCATGGCAGTGTTGGTGGAGGAAATGCAACGGACATTCATCTTAAATCTATGCAGAGCGATGCTCCGGCATGCAACGAATGCGGACACCTGACGGTTAGAAGTGGTACTTGTTATAAGTGCTTGAACTGCGGAAATTCATTGGGATGTAGCTAAGACAATAAAAGTTTTTTGACTAAACCCGTTCAACAAAGTTGAACGGGTTTTTTTGTGTTTTTTTTTAAACCAAAACCCACCTAACGTTTGGATATTTAAGCATTGGGGCAAACCTAAAGCGGTATTTTTTTTCTTTATTTAGGTAAAAAAAAATATGAATATTGTTCATGCAATAGAGAAAGAACTATACATTTGTATATGAGTCATGGCATAAAACCTGCTCGGATTTGGCTAAATAATCAATTCTATTTGGCTTCTATTATGGCCGCCAATAGGGGTGGAAATAATAAAGTAAAGGATTCCTCAAACAAATATGAAAAGCAAAAAACCACACGGCTCAGGCTCGTTTTAGAGTAGGGAAATGGATGAGGGTAAAAATTGCTTCTGATAGGATTTTTGTCTGACAAGTTGTCCAATTAAAGCCTTCCATTCCATATTAAATAGCACACTATATACTATGCGACTATAAATAGTGGATTGAGCTCCTTCTGGGAAGAAGGAGTTTTTTTATAGACTTAATGTTTCCATCGGATTCCAAAAAACCTTTTCAAAATCCTGAACTGCGTCGTTTTTAATTTTTAGACCTTCTTTTTCTAAGAGTATTTGCATTTCGTTTTGAGACCCAAAATGAGCCTTTCCTGTCAGCATTCCTTTTCGGTTCACAACTCGATGAGCCGGTATGAAGTCAGATTTACTACCAACGTTATTTATAGCCCAGCCCACCATTCTGCTCGATTTGGCCGCTCCCAAATAGTTGGCAATAGCACCATAAGTGGTCACTCTACCCTCAGGTATTAGTTTGACAACCTCGTGTACCAATTCAAAAAAATTGGGAAAATTATCATCGCAAAGCAACGTTTTAGTATCAGGCACAGTCTTTGATAGCGACATAACGTTTTCGAAATCTTATTTTTGTCAAAATTGAATAATTTGCAATTTATGAAGTTTTTAAAATCATTTATCGTTCTGCTGCTTGCAATTTCCGGAACCGCGAGTGCTCAATATAGTATTTCTTTCAAAGTAAAGGGATTAAAAGAAGGAGACTCTTGTATTTTGGCCTATTATTATGCCGACCAGAACAAAGTTGTGGACACGGCGGCGGTAAAAAATGGAAAGGTAACATACAAGGGTGACAAGAAATTGGACAATGGTGTCTATATAATTGTTCTACCAAAACGATCCTACATTGAGTTTTTAGTGCCTAAAGACGACCAAGAGTTTGAAATTCAATTTGATACTTCGCTGGCTATTGCCGGAAAATCAGCAGTTGGCTCTTTAGATAATCAGTTGTTTTTCGACTTTGATAAGTTTGCTTCTGAGCAAAGTAAACCAAAAGCAACATTAATTGAAGAATATAAGAAATGTGCTGATGATGGCTGCAAAGATGCCATTAGAGCCAAAGTAGAGGCAATAGACGAGGTAATAGACAAAAGAAGATTGGAGTTGATAAACCAAAACCCGCAAACTTTTGTGGCAAAACTTTTTAAGGCCGTTATGGATGTAGAAATACCTGAATCTATAAAATCGAATGAGGATTTGGCGTTTGAGTATATGCAAAAGCATTATTGGGACAATATCGATTTGACCGATGATGGAATGCTTAGAACTCCTTTATTTAAAAGAAAACTGGAAAACTACATAACCAAAATGTTCGACCAAAATCCGGATTCGTTGATTCCTGTTATCGATGATTTATGCTCACGAATGGAAAAAGGCGGGGCTAAAGAAATGTATAAATACACCGTTTGGTGGATAACAAATCATCATGAAGAGTCGAAAATTATGTGCATGGACAAAGTGTTGCACCACATGGCACAAGATTACTACTGTGCCGGAAAATGCTTTTGGGCAGATTCTTCTTTAGTAGCCAAAATGTGTGAGCACGCGGTAAAAATTGGTAAAACGCGTTGTGGAGATATAGCCCCCAATATGCAATTGTATGACACTACCTATTTTAGAATGGTGGAGATGCACAAAATCCAGTCAAAAATAACGGTTGTAGTTTTTTGGGATCATCAATGCGGACACTGCAAGAAAGAGATTCCTAAATTGAAGGAAATGTACGACACCATGAAAAAACGAGGAGTAGAGGTATATGCAGTCTATACTCAGGCTGATGTAGATGGTTGGAAAAAGTATATTAAGGACAATGGATTAAGCTGGATAAACGTGGTGGATGCCCACAACAATGCTACTTACAGAGCGGATTATAACATTATCAGTACACCACAGGTATATATTTTAAACGAACACAAAGTGATTGAATTTAAAAATCCGCCTGCCGAAAACGTTGGAAAAATTCTTGAATACATGCTCAAAGAATATGATGAGAACAATAGTCCCGTTAAGAACGAACCTTGATGAAAACGCTAAAGTTAATTCTAATTTTTCTTATAGGATTCGGCTTTTCTGCAAAGGCACAATATAATCTTGTTTTTAAAGTGGATGGTTTACATCCTGGCGATTCTTGCATTTTGGCACATTATTATGCCGATCAAAACAAAATAGTTGATACCGCAGCGGTACAAAAGGATGGCAAACTGCATTTCAAAGGCTCTGGCCCGTTGTTGCATGGTGTGTATATTTTAGTTTTTCCAAAAAGAAACTATATAGAGTTTATTGTTCCAAAAGATGACCAGCAGTTTGAAATTGCCTGCGATACAGCCTCAACGCCTCAATCAAAAAAGGCCATTGGCTCGTTAGAAAACGAAGTATTTTTTGGTTTCGACAAATTTGCAATAGAGCCTGGGCTAAGAAAAAAGGAACTTATTGAGAAATATAAAAAATGTACGAGTGAAGCCTGCAAAGATAGCCTTAGGCCCATGCTGCGTGCCATTGATATGGAAGTGCATAATGAAAAGAAACGAATTATTGATCAATATCCGAACACGTTTGTTGCAAAACTGTATAAGGCTTTGATGGAAATAGAAATTCCGGAAGAATTGGGTGATGATGAATGGAAAAGGTATGAATATTATAGAGAACATTATTGGGATAACTTTGATTTGACTGATGATGGGATGATGCGAACGCCTATATACAATGGGAAATTAGAATATTATTTCACCAAAATTTTCGCACAATCGCCCGATTCGTTAATACCTTATATCGACAACTATTGCGAGATATTGGAAAAAAATAATTGCAAAGAAACCTATAAATATGCCATTTGGTGGTTGGTAAGTCACTACGAAAAACAGGAGGTTATTTGTTTGGATGGAGTGGTTTATCACATGGCACAAAAATATTATTGTGCCGGAAAAAGCTATTGGGCAGACTCTTCTACCACAAAAAGAATGTGTGAATACGTTCAAAAAAACGCACTGATACAATGTGGCAAAGTAGCTCCAAATATGACTTTACCGGATACCTCTCTCAGCCGAATGTACTCCTTGCATCGGTTGCAATATCCGGTTACGGTAGTGGTTTTTTGGCAGCCCAATTGCGGTCACTGTAAAAAAGAAGTGCCTATTTTGAAAGAAATGTATGATACGCTCCATACGAAAGGGGTAGAAATATTTGCTGTAATGACCCAAAATGAATTAGACGATTGGAGAGCGTTTATCCGTAACAATAAATTGGAATGGATAAATGTGTTGGGAGCTGTGGAAGGGGCAACATTCAGAGAGGATTACAACCAAAAGAAAACGCCCGAGATTTACATTTTAGACGAGAAGAAACGAATTATTTTCAAAAATCCACCAGCTGAAAATGTTGGGCATCTGGTGCAAGGTCTTTTGGATGAATATTATAAAAACCACAAACCCTAAATTGATGGAAAAATCTGCACATTACCGTTTGACGTTTGTGATTGTTGGTCTTTTGTTTTTTCTTTCTTGTAAAGATAAGGCTACATCCGATTGTATTGACGAATCAAAAATTTCAGATGGTCCTTGCACTAAAGAATACAATCCTGTTTGTGGATGCGATGGCAAAACCTATGGCAACCCGTGCGAGGCGGACAGAGCAGGTGTTATCTCTTACTCGGAAGGAGCCTGTAAATAATCACTTAAATTTTCAGATTAAATTTGTCCGATATATTACTAAAAATCGTTGCAATTTAACTCGGTAGCATATCTCATCTTCCTGCCTTTGGTGGTTGTGTTATACTATTTGTTGCCAAACAAATATAGGTGGGTGTTGCTTTTGTCAGCTAGTTATTTGTTTTATGCCTGGTGGAAAGTTGAGTTTTTGGCACTTATCGTTTTTTCAACATTGGTGGATTATACGGTGGCGTTGCAAATGCCGCAAAAATCGCAAAATCAAAAGCGTGTTTTATTAATAATGAGCCTAATAACCAATTTGGGTTTGCTCTTTGGTTTTAAATATTTAAGTCTGTTTGTAAAACCTCCCGATGCCATGTTGGCCAATATTTACACGGCACAGCATCCCGTTTTTGGAGTGCTTGTGCAGGGTGTGTTTTTTGCCATTCCGGTGGGTATTTCGTTTTACACATTTCAAACGCTAAGCTACACAATTGATGTGTACAACAACCGTATTAGTCCCGAAAAACACTTGGGTAAATTTGCACTTTTTGTTACCTTTTTCCCGCAATTGGTGGCCGGTCCTATCGAACGATTTGCTGATTTAATGCCTCAATTAAAAGCCAAATATGTGCCTAATTATGAAAATTTTAGAAATGGGTTTAGACTTATTCTTTTTGGCTTTTTTGTTAAAATGTGCATTGCCGATAACCTAGCACCTTTGGCAGACGAAGTTTATTCTCATTCACTAAATTATACGTTGGGCAGTCGTTGGATTGGCACTTTAGCCTTTTGTTTTCAAATCTATGCCGACTTTGCCGGATATTCTCTCATAGCACAGGGTTCTGCATTGCTTTTAGGCATCAGTTTGATGGATAATTTCAAAACACCCTACCTCAGCACGAGCATAGGCGAGTTTTGGAGTAGGTGGCACATTTCGCTTTCTACATGGTTTCGCGATTATTTGTACATACCGCTTGGGGGCAATCGGCAATCTACCTTTAAATGGGCGGTGGCCATTATGATAGTTTTTGTTGTAAGTGGTTTTTGGCATGGAGCCAATTATACATTTATTGTCTGGGGCGGCATTCATGGTTTGCTCTATTTGCTCGAAAAGAGTACCACATCAGTAATTAAAATGAAGAATAAAACCAATGCAAAAATTATTGGTGGCATACTCATTTTTTTAGGGGTAAATGCGGCTTGGGTGTTCTTTAGAAGTGAGAGCATCGATGCTGCATTTAGTCATTTGCAATCTTTATTTCAACCTTCGGGTAGTAAAATGTTAGACATCGAGCCTCAAATATTTGTAATGTGGCTTGGATTAATTTTGGCTGATTTTGCCTTATATAATAAACGAATAGATGCCGTTTTGTCAAATTATTCATGGCCTATCCGTTGGGGAATATATGCCCTATTTTTATGGTGCATTTCCGCCTGGGCAGGTGTCACAAATCATCCGTTTATCTATTTTCAGTTTTGATGGAAAAGTTGAAAAATATCGGTATGAAGGGGTTGCCACGAATAGCGGTTTTGATTGCTCTGTTTTTGCTTTTCAATCAGATATACAAAACTTTTTTTTGGAAGAATGATTTAGACAAAATGGCACCAACCGTTCTGGATATTTGGCAGAAACAGGATATGGCCGATGTGCTTTATTTTGCAGAGTCATCCAATTTTACCACCTCTCCAAAAGATAGTTTAAAGTTGCGAATTAGTGATTTTGCCGACCAATATTGCGATGATTTAAGGATTGTGGCCATTGAACATCCTGCCTACGATGCCCGTCAGTTTTTACCCTTGTTAAAAAATGTAGAATCTGGCAAAACCGTCATTGTTACCATGAATTTGAGAACCTTCGGTCCAGATAATATTTATGGGGGAAATACGGCTCAATTGTTAAAAGAATCAAGATTTTATGAACCCAATCTGCCAATAATGACAAGATTGTTGGCATCGCTCAATTTTTACGATAATAGAAGTGGACACGAACGAGATATTGAAAAATGGAAACATTGGATTTATGATACGTTTGAAAACAATGACTCGATAAAATTTCAGTTTAAAAACGTGAAAGAATGGACGGCACAAGAAAAGTTTTTGTCCGACACGGGGTCGGTGCAGTTGCAAAAAAGAATTATTGCCGACCAAAATATTAAAGTTTATGGTTTTAAGATTGATGAGAACAACCCCATTTTAAAGGCTTTTGATGAAATGGTGGATGTAGCTAAATCAAAAGATATAACATTGATTTTTAATATTTTAGCCGAAAATGTAGAGCAAACCGAAACGATGGTCGGACACAATTTGGTATGGTTAATGCGTCAAAATCGGGATTTTTTGGTGGATAGGTATGGCATGAAAAACGTTCTTGTTATTGACAATTTGGAGTTGGTAGGCGATATTCATTTTTTGGATAGAGAAACATTTCCAACCGAACATTACGACCAAATAGGGAGGCAGATTATCGGAAAAAAAATAGCTGAGGAATTAACTAAAATTGGAAATAAATAAACGGTTGTATATCCGAAGTTTTAGCCTGATAAACGATGAAAATGACTGCAGCACAGGTGGCCACTTTTGCCCAATCCGGCATTATTACGAACAGATTTTTTGCCCATGATTTAAAATTATTGGGTATAAAGTGTATTAAAAATCCTAACAAAATGAAGGCCAATGGAATTGCAAATCCCGAAATTCTTTCGCCCACTGTTGCCCACTCAAAATGATTAAATATTTGATTAAACATCAAACGGACTTTGGCTAAATTTTCAGCTCTAAAATAAACCCAGCAATAGGCCACAAAGTGAAAAGTAATGAAGCCCGTGATGATAGTGGCTAACAAAGACTTGGCTTTGCTTATTTTTGGGAAATACTGCATCCAGAGTTTGTGAATAGCTAATGCCGCACCATGCAAACCACCCCAAATGATAAACTTGGTGGCAGCACCATGCCACAAACCACCGAGCAGCATGGTCAACATTAAGTTAATATAGGTTCGTATCTTCCCTTTTTTGTTTCCGCCCAGCGAAATGTATAAATAATCGCGAAGCCAAGAACTAAGAGATATATGCCAACGCCGCCAAAAATCAGTAATAGAGGTGGATTTGTATGGCGAATTGAAATTGATTGGAATATGAAAACCCAGCAGGGCTGCAATGCCTATGGCCATATCGCTATATCCAGAAAAGTCGCAATATATTTGAATGCTGTAGCCATACACAGCCATCAAATTGCTAAATCCGGTATAAAGTTGGGGAGCTTCAAAAACTCTATCCACAAAGTTGGCCGATATGTAATCTGAAATAAAAACTTTTTTAAACAAACCACTCATTATGAGGTACAAGGCCATGCCGAGTTGCTCGCGGGTAAGGTTGTATTTTTTGTAAATCTGCGGTATAAAATCGGATGCACGAACAATGGGACCTGCCACCAATTGAGGAAAAAAGGAAACAAAAAAGCCAAAATCAACCAAGTTTTTTGCAGGCTCCAATTCCCGTCGGTAGATGTCTATAGTGTAGCTCATGGTTTGGAAGGTAAAAAAGGAAATACCCACCGGCAGTATTATTTTATAAATATCAAAATGACTACCAAAAATGTTGTTTGAAAAAACCGACAAATAATTAACGGCCCTAAATTCGGTTCCGGCCATATCATTTATAAGCGAAACAACATATTCAGAGTATTTAAAAAAGGCCAAAAGCCCCAAATTAATAACCATGCTAATTATTAGGTAGGTTTTTCGTGTTTTGGTGTTTTCTGAGCGGTAAATTTGGTTTCCACACCAATAATCGACAAGTGTAGAGAATAGTAGCAAAAAGAAGAAAATGCCACCGGATTTATAATAAAAGAACAAGCTAAACCCCAATAAATAAGCGTTTCTCACCAATGTTCTCCTGTTTACAAAGGCAAAAATGATAAAGCCAATGGTAAACAAAAATAGAAATAGGTATTGACTAAAAATCAGTGGATTTTTAGCGTGATAGAAAAATATTTCGCGAGGTGTAAGCACTGCAATTAATCAAATCTTTTTTCGTAGGCATCAATGATTGTTTGATACAATAGCCTACCTTGAAGCACATACCCTTCTTCGGTAAAATGCACCAAGTCACCTCTTGCCAAACCTTCATTTCGCCATTTGTTTACCGAATAACTGCCACCCATTACGGCATTAAAGTCCCAAACGGCAGCTCCAAATTCATCCGCCAATTCATAAATTCCATCTACCACTTCATTGATATTGTTGTTGTGATATTTTTGTGAAACATAAAAATCTCCGGGGGTTGTAAACAACAACGATACTGCGGGATTTTGAGAAATTATTTTGCCAACCAACTCTCTGTAATACGATTTGAAGCATGTTTTGCAAAACAATTTCTCACTCATGTAAGCATCGTTTGTACCCAGCGAAATTATAACCAAATCTGATTCTAAAGAAGCAAATTGATCATCGAAAAAATTATTTCTTAAATAGCTCTTTGCATAAGCCCCATTTAGCCCAATGGCATTGTATATAATGCCCGGATTTTCGTTTTCAAAACTCATCCCAAACAGCTGAAAATACTGCTGGTCGTCAAATTTTTCGAACCCCAACCACAGACTGTCTTGGTTTTTGGTAAAAAATATTTCAGACACGGAGCTGCTGATTGGCTGATAGTCGTAGTCCAATCTATTGCTGTCGGCATCCAGCAAGGCAATATCAAAACTCAGTGGTGTGTGGTAACTAAATAGTTTTAGTTTGCTGAATTCGTAGTTCATGTCATCGTCAAAATTTGGGTTGATTTTGAACGAAGATGAGCTGTCGAAGGTGGTAGCTGTAGCACCGCAAACCCCAAAGTTACAGTCATTGCTTGTCAATATGCTTCTACAACCTTCCCACTGCCCGTTGTATGAAATTTTTATATTTAGGGGGCTGTTACTTCTGATAAGCCGGAATGGAAAAACAAATCCACGACCGCCATTACCGAAGGTTTTTTGAAACAGTTTTCTTGTGGTGTGTGATAAGAAATCGGCTTGAATGTGGCTATCGCCAATATGAGTAATGTTTAATTTGGTTCGCCTTCCTTTTATCAAATCGTCAAGTAAGGCATAAAATGAAGCCATGTTTTGAGGTTTTTGAAGTTCATTTTTTGACAAGTTCACACACGCGTATTCTCCGTCATAAACTCTAGAAAAATCGGACGTGTGTGCCGAAAATGATGTGATTATTACGGCAACAACAAAGAAGAGATATAGTTTTAATCGATTGAAAATCAAATGTATTTGTCCTTAAATTTGGCCTTTACCTCGTTGACAATTCGTTTTACTTCTTGTTCGTTTTCTTTGTTGCAGACCAAAAGAGCATCTTCCGAATCAAGCACAAATAAATCGTTTACGCCCTCCAAAACCACCAATTTTTCGCCATAAGAAACCACCAAATTGCCTTTAGAATTAGTTAACTCAATGTTGGTGCCAATTGGTACATTTTGTTCTTCATTTTTATCGGCCACTTCGTAAAGAGATTTCCAAGTTCCTAAATCGCTCCACCCAAATTCTGAAGGAATAACATAGACATTGTCCGATTTTTCGATTATCCCGTAGTCTATTGAGATGCTCTGACAGGCCGGATAAATTTGGTCGATAAACTCTTTTTCTTTACTACCAAAGTATTTTGATTTTCCTTTTGCAAAAAGGTCATACATTTCCGGAAGGTGGGTTTCAAAGGCATGTTTCAATGTTTTTACGGTTGAAATAAAAATGCCTGCATTCCACAAAAAATCACCACTTTCAATAAAATTTTGGGCAATTTCCAAACTTGGCTTTTCGGTAAAAACTTTTACTTTAAACACCTCTTTCCATGCTGAATCATCTAAAAATTGAATGTATCCGTAGCCAGTGTCGGGTCTGGAAGGTTTTATACCTAAAGTAACAATAGATTCAACCCTTTGGCAAAAATCCATAGCTAATTTAACTCGGCTCAAAAAGGCCTCTTGTTTTAAAATAAGGTGGTCGCTGGGTGCCACCACTACAGTGGCATCAGGGTGTTTTGAAGCAATTTTCGAAACGGCATAGGCTATACAGGGTGCTGTATTTTTGGCTATGGGTTCTCCCAAAATTTGATTGTCTTTTATAGTAGGAATTTGGCTTTTTATTAAATCATAATAATCTGAATTTGTGACGATTAAAATATTTTCTTCGGGCAAAATTTCTGCAAAACGTTTATAGGTCATTTGCAAAAGAGATTCGCCCAATCCCAGCATGTCTAAAAATTGTTTTGGTTTGGAGGCTCGGCTTTTTGGCCAAAATCTCGACCCAACGCCTCCTGCCATTATTACAGCATAATAATTCATATCAAAATATTCCTTCTCTGTTTAAATCATGAATATGCACCATTCCAACATATTCCTTATTGTCTAAAATAATTACTTGACTAATCTTTTTTTCGGCCATAAGCAACGACGCATCTGCCGCAAGTTCGTTGGCCTGCATGGTTGTTGGGTTTGGGTTCATAATGTCTTTGGCGGTGAGCTGTTCAATAGAGGTGTGGTTCTCCAGCATTCTTCTTATGTCGCCATCGGTTATAATTCCTACTAAAACATGATTGTTTAATACGGCCACAGCTCCAAGCCTTTTGGTCGAAAGTTCAACAATTACATCTTTTATGGAGGCATTGGGCGAGGTTTGAGGCTGGGAATTTTGTTTGGACAAATCGGCTAAGGTTGTATAAAGTTTTTTACCCAACGATCCACCCGGGTGATATTTTGCAAAATCGCGGCTTGTAAAACCTCGTGCTTTTAAAAGGCAAATGGCTAAGGCATCGCCCATTACCAGCTGAGCCGTGGTGCTTGTGGTGGGAGCAAGATTGTTTGGGCAGGCTTCTTTTTCAATGGTGGTGTCTAAAATATAATCGCTTTGCATTGCCAAATAAGATTCCAAATTGCCAACCATACCAATAAGAAGATTGCCGTTTTTCTTAATTATGGGCACAATGGCTTTAATTTCTGGTGTATTTCCACTCTTCGAAATGCAGATTACAATGTCGTTTTCTTGCACAATGCCTAAATCGCCATGCACTGCATCGGCGGCGTGCATAAATATAGATGGCGTTCCGGTGCTATTCAGTGTGGCCACAATTTTGTTAGCTATAGCCGCACTTTTTCCGATGCCGGTAATAATTAACCGTCCATTTGACTGCAAAATTTTAAAAACTATTTCTTTAAAATCGGGTTTTACTTTCCTTTGCAGTGCCGAAACGGCATTGGCTTGCAAACCAATGGCTTCTACGGCCCACATCACTACATCATCAAGGTTTTGCAAAAAGCGTTGAATTTGATGCAAATTAAATTTTTTTTGTTTTGATACTAAAAGTTTTCTTAATTTAGCTTTCGGAAAGAAACACACATACATATTAACATAAGTACACACGATAGATGACAACTGAGACGGAGGATTTGCACAAGAGTTTAAAAGAATTTTTTGGTTTCGACTCTTTTAAAGGAAACCAAGAAATTGTAATCAAAGCCATATTGAATAACGAAGATTGCTTTGTGATTATGCCCACGGGTGCTGGCAAATCATTGTGCTATCAGCTACCTGCTTTGATGAAGGAGGGTACAGCCATTATTATCTCCCCACTCATCGCCTTGATGAAAAATCAGGTTGATTCCATTCGTGGCTTTGGAGAAAGCGATGCGGTGGCTCATTTTTTAAATTCATCGTTAACAAAAACACAAGCCACCATTGTGAAAGATGATGTGGCCGCCGGAAAAACAAAAATGCTTTATGTGGCACCCGAAACGTTGAAAAAAGATGAAACCATCGAATTTTTGCGTTCTGTAAAAGTGTCGTTTGTGGCCGTTGACGAGGCTCACTGCATTAGCGAATGGGGACATGATTTTAGGCCAGAATACAGACGCATAAAGCAAATCATTAAAGCTATTGACGATGTGCCGGTAGTGGCACTAACGGCCACAGCAACGCCAAAAGTGCAGCATGATATTCAAAAAAACTTGAATATGCTTGATGCACAGGTTTTTAAATCGTCATTTAACCGAACAAACCTTTATTATGAGGTAAAAGCCAAGGGCAAAAAAGGACAGGCTTTAAAAGATATTTTAAGTTTCATAAACCGGCATCCAGGCAAATCAGGCATTATCTATTGCCTTAGCCGCAAAAAGGTGGAGGAAATATCAGAAATATTAGTGGCCAATGGTGTTAGAGCGTTGCCCTATCATGCAGGATTAGACGCAAAAACACGTTCGAGCCATCAAGACCAATTTTTGATGGAAGAGGCAGATGTTATTGTTGCCACCATTGCATTTGGCATGGGTATAGACAAACCCGATGTACGCTTTGTAATACATTATGACGTACCCAAAAGTTTGGAAGGCTACTATCAAGAAACAGGCCGCTCGGGCAGAGATGGTAGAGAGGGAGATTGTTTGTTGCTTTACAACCCAAGCGACAACGAAAAATTAGAAAAATTTCTTAAAGATAAGCCCGTGGCCGAGCGAGAAATTGGTACACAACTTATTTTAGAAATGGCCTCTTTTGCCGAAAGTAGTCAATGCAGAAGAAAATTCTTGTTGCACTATTTTGGAGAAGAATTTGACGATGCCAATTGCAATAAAATGTGCGATAACTGTCGAAAACCAAAACAAATGCATGATGTAAGCAAGGAATTTGTGCAAATGTTGAAAGTAGTAAAATCTACCGACGGAAAAGTTAATATGGACCACATTGTAAAGATACTTATTGGCAAGGCATCAAACGAGGTAAAAGCCTACAAACACAATGAGTTGGAGCTATTTGGTGTGGGCAAAAACAAAGACCAAATGTTCTGGAAAAGCACCATTCGTTTGGCATTGTTGAATAATTTGGTCGAAAAGAATATCGAGCAATATGGACTTTTGTCTATTCTTGAAAAAGGAGAGGAGTTCCTTAAAGCTCCAGTTAAAATTGAAATGCCGGTTGATACAGAATTTGAAAGTGTGAGCGACGAAGAATTTGAAAGTGTACAAATTGAATCAGTTCACGATGAGGAACTGTTCATGAAGCTGAAAGAACTTCAGCGAGATGTGGCCAATGAAATGAATTTGCCACCGTATGTGATTTTCCAAGAATCTGCCCTGGAGGATATGGCTACGAAATATCCTATAACCATGGCCGAGCTTGAGAATATTCAGGGAGTCGGTAAAAACAAAGCCCTAAAGTTTGGCAAGCCATTTATTGAGCTTATTGCTGAATATGTGGAAGAAAATGAAATTGACCGACCACAAGATTTGGTGCTGAAAACAGTGGCCAACAAGTCGGGCAAAAAAATTGCCATCATTCAAAACATCGACAAAAAGTTGAGTATTGAGGATATTGCCAATGCCCAAGGAATGGAGGTTTTTGAGTTGTTAGACGAAATTGAAAACATCGTTTATTCAGGTACAAAGTTGGATTTTTCATACCTTATCGATGAAATAATTGATGAAGATGTTAAAGATGAAATTTTTGACTATTTCCGTTCTACGGAGAGCAATGATTTGGATGAAGCCGTAAATGAATTTGATGGTGATTTTTCGTTGGAGGAAATGCAATTGTTTAGAATTCAATTTATTAGCGAAGTAGCCAATTAGAGGTTAACTCTTATTCGAAATATATTTATAAAAGCTAAGGAAATAACACCTTAGCTTTTTTTGTTGTGGCAAAATCAACCTATTCTCAAATTTATGGTGGAGATAGAGCAAAAGTTCAATAGGAGGTATATGTTGATTTTGACACATATTCATAACACATTTAAGCTGAAAGCGTAGCAGAATTAATTTTTTTTAAAAATCTTTTTTAAGAATAAAATACAATACTAAATTTGCAGCCCAATTTTGCCCGATCGTCTAATGGCAGGACCGCTGTTTTTGGTACAGCTTGTGGAGGTTCGAATCCTTCTCGGGCAACAAAGTTGGTTAAAATAACCAACCGTTTATGATAACCGTTCGTTACTTTTGAAACGGTGAAAGTAAAGCGATTTTATGCCCTCATTAATAAACAAAGTCAAAATATTTAGCGGCACAGCAAGCCGCGGCTTGGCGGAGAAAATAGCCCTTTCTTATGGGCAACCGCTTGGAGATGTTTCAGTCCCCTTTTATAGCGATGGAGAGTTTCAACCTTGTATTGATGAATCGATTCGTGGTTGTGACGTATTCTTTATTCAGTCCACCTTTCCACCGGCAGACAATCTTTTAGAATTGTTGTTGCTAATTGATGCAGCAAAACGGGCAAGTGCCCACATGGTAACTGCCGTTATTCCTTATTTTGGTTTGGCAAGGCAAGATAGAAAAGACAAGCCACGTGTGCCAATAGGAGCCAAAATGGTAGCCAATATATTGGTAGCAGCGGGTGCTGATCGTGTAATGACAATGGATTTGCACGCTCCACAGATTCAAGGATTTTTCGATATTCCCGTAGATCACTTGGATTCCTTGGTTATTTTTATTCCTTATCTCAAAAGCTTAAAATTAGACGACTTGGTTTTGGCAGCACCCGATATTGGGGCTTCAAAACGGGTTAGAGAGTTTGCAAAAGTGCTAAACTGCGATATGGTTATTTGCGATAAAGAACGTAAAAGAGCCAACGAAGTGGCCAGTATGACTGTAATTGGCGATGTGCAAGATAAAAATATAGTGTTGGTAGATGATATTTGCGATACGGCAAATACCTTGGCCAAAGCTGCTCAATTGCTCAAAGACCAAGGTGCTTTGTCTGTAAGAGCCGTGTGTACCCACCCTGTTTTGTCTGGTAAGGCTTATGAAACCATCGAAAATTCGGCATTAGAAGAACTGGTGGTTACGGATACAATTCCGTTAAAAAAACATTCAGAAAAAATTAAAACATTGTCGGTGGATAGGCTTTTTTCTAATGCCATCCGCAATGTATGCGAATATGGTTCGATAAGTTCATTGTTTAATATCGACAATGCTTATCAATCAAAATTAGGTTTAAAATAATTTGTAAAAGTTAAATAGTAAATGAAAACAATTGCTTTAAAAGGAGAATTGCGAAGTGGATTGGGCAAGGCCAGTTCAAAAGCAGTTAGAAAAGAAGGAAAAACTCCTTGTGTGCTTTATGGTGGTTCTGAAAACGTTTCTTTTTCAGTGTATGAGGCAGACTTCAAAAACTTGGTATATACACCAAACACGTACTTAGTAAGACTTGACATTAACGGAAAACAAACCATTGCAAAATTGCAAGATTTGCAATTTCATCCTGTTTCTGAAAGTATTTTGCACGCTGATTTTTACGAGTTAAATCTCGAAAATCCAGTTGAATTGAGTATTCCTGTGCATGTAGTGGGCAACTCTCCAGGTGTTAGAGCAGGGGGTAAGTTGATGGTAAAAATTCACAAATTGAAGGTAAAAGGTCTTATTCAAGACATGCCAGACTTTGTTGAAGTAAATATCGACAAGTTAAATATTGGTAAATCAATCCGGGTTCGAGATTTGAACATTCCAAACGTTGAATTGCTTGACACTCCTGAAAACAGTGTTGTTTCAGTTATCGTTACTCGTGCTTCTCGGTCGGCAAGTGCTGCTGGAGGTATGGATGATTCTGAAGATTCAGAATAAGATATATCCAATTTCTTTAAAACAGATAAGAAAAAAGCTCCTGAAAAGGAGCTTTTTTTATTTCATCGATAAGGTATTTTTAAACCGACCTTTACTAAATATTCTAACTCCTGTGTCTTTTCCTTTTCGTAGTTCCTTTTGCTCTTCTTCAGGCAATGCCGCAATGGTCTTGCAATCGTCAGAGCAGCATGATTCATACTTTTCGGCACATTTTGGACATTGAATAAAAAGGAGATTGCATGCCTTATTCTTGCAATTAACATGGTCGTCAAAAGGCTCTCCACATTGATGGCATTGAGCAATTACATCATCCGTTATACGTTCGTGCAATCGTTCGTCAAAAACAAAATTTTTGCCAATAAATTTATTTTCCAACCCTTTTTCTGCGGCATCTCTGGAGTATTTAATTATGCCACCTTCTAAATGATATACGTCTTTAAATCCTTTGTATTTTAGAAAAGCACTCGCTTTTTCGCAGCGAATGCCGCCCGTGCAATACATCAAAACCGGTTTGTCCTTTTTTTCGGCTAATTCGTTAACCACCATAGGTAGCTGCTCTCTAAATGTATCTACATCAGGGCACCAGGCGTTTTTGAAATGACCAACCTCGCTTTCGTAGTGGTTTCGCATGTCAATAACAATGGTTTCGGGGTTTTCAAGCAATTGGTTAAATTGTTGAACACCCAAATAGGGTGCGGGTTCTGTAATGTCAAAAATATCTTCCTCTAAACCATCAGCCACAATTTTGTTTTTAACCTTAATAGCGAGTTTAAAAAATGATTTTCCGTCATCTTCTACTGCATAGTTCAACCGAATGCCATCCAAAAAAGTTATGTCTGCCAAGACTTGTTTAAACGATTCAAGGTTGGTTGTAGGCACGCTGAGTTGGGCATTTATACCCTCTGAGGCCACGTAAATTCTGCCTAAAACACCAATTTGATTCCAGTTGGTATATAGATGGTCTCTAAACAATTGGGGATTGCCAATTTTGGCATACTTGTAAAACGAAATGGTAGTACGAGCAATGTTGCTCTCTTTTATTTTCTGTTTTAACTCTTCCCCATTAACAGTATTATGCAATTTCATGTTACACTCTTTTTAATGAGAACGGCAAATATAGCCCAAATAAATGCTTATGCTTTCCTGATTTTGCTCAGCAAATTGTTTAAAGCTGTTGCTTCTTTTGTGCTTAGGTTAAAAAATACTTCATCCAAAGAATGTATTTTTGATTCGATATTTTGCAAAGTCTCTTTGCCCGTTTGGGTAAGGCTTATGTGAGCAAATCGTTTGTCATCTTTGTCTACGGTTTTTGATAAAAGTTTCATTGAAATAAGTCTTGAAACTAATCTGGAAACATCCGAATCGTTGTCTATGATTGAATTTTTAATGGAAGTGTTGGTGGCAGGTTGTTTGCTGTTGGCCACAATTTTTAAAACCTGATATTGGTTGTAGGTTATTGTTTCGTCTCGAAAACAGTCGCGTATTTGAAGATTTATTCTGGCGTTCGCCAACTGAAAGTTTAGCAACGTTTTTTCCCATTTATTTCTAAACTTGACTATTCCGAGTTGCTTTTTCAATTTCATATTGCGAAGTTATACGTTAATCATTTGAGACTCAAATTTTTAATGTTAAGTTTTGTCATGAACTTAAATAAAAAAGGCGACTCAACCGAATCGCCTTTTTAGCTATGACCAAATCGAAGGTTATAGTTTTACAAATTTTGTGGTGTATATTTTCTCTTCATTTCGAATGGTAATGAAGTATATACCCGCATTTAATTCAGATATATCAACTTTATTTCCAATTATTTCCTTGTTCCATTGTTTGCCTTCGGCATTGCTTATCACTACTTCTGAGGCAGTGGCAAGTTCTTTCATGGACAAAGTCAGCATGCTTGTGGCAGGATTTGGAGACACAATCAAATTTTGATTATTAATAGAATTTACACTAGCAGATGCACACCATAAATCCAAAATATATGTAGCTGTGCTGTTAACGTTTGGAAAATCTACGTTGTAAACATATAGTGAAATAACTACCGAGTCAGTACAACATTTGTTAAATGGATAAAAATGACAAACCATGGTAAATGATTCTCCATCAGTTACGCTAAAATCGGCCGAATCTGTATCCTCAGAGTAGCATGTATTTTTATCGCATATAGCATTTTTTACGGTGCCACAATTTTGTACAATTTTTCTTACCCACCTATAGTTTCCGGCATTTGCTACCGTAATGACATTGTGTGTTTCTATGTCAGATTCTGTTTCAAAACCCGTGGCAAGATCAGCCGTATCCTTATTCCAAGTAATTTGGGCGTTTGAAAAAAGAGCAAAAAGACAAAGTAAAATCAGTGTATAAAATATTCTCATTGTTTCTAAATTTTGCACGCAAGTTGCCAAAAAAAAATTACACCACCTTTTTTTTTGATAATAATTTTAAAAATAGTGTCATTATTTTGACTAATCTTCTGTTTATTTTTGTGAGAAATATAAAAGCCTGCGGCGATACGTTTTCTATAAGTTTTGATTCATTCCTCTAAATTCTGTAATCAATTTGGTTCTTGTTTAAGAATGGGCTTCATTGTTATCTTTCTTTTTGTGGCGGTTTTATCGAATGCACAAATGATTGTGGCCGGCGGATTTGGCGGTCAGGTTTTGGTAAACAATATTTTGGTGGGCGATGGTGTAAAGACGAAAAATATTGTCTATCAAGGACACAGCAAGTCAATTGCTCTTTTTGAAAGAGGAGATTCAGCCGATTTGGGTCTTGATGCCGGAATTATACTATCATCGGGGATTGCAACAGATGCCAAAGGCCCAAATGATGTGCCAGATAAATCAGGTGATATGAGTCAACCGGGAAACATAACTTTAGACAACATTGCAAAAATAGCAACGAAGGATGCAGCCGTTTTGGAATTTGAATTTATGCCTCAAACCGAAGAAATCGAATTCAAATACATATTTGCATCCGAAGAATATCCGAGATATGTTGATAGAGGCTTTAATGATGTATTCGGGTTTTTTATATCAGGACCCGGCATATCTGGCGAGCAAAATGTTGCCTTGGTTCCTGGTTCGAATGTGGAGGTAACCATTGATAATGTTAACCATTTAAGAAATACAGAATATTTCATTTTGAATGATTCATCACAAAAAGTAAAGCAAAAGTATTTGCAACCCAATGGACAAACGGTGGTGTTGAAAGCCAATCTTACCCTGATTCCCTGCAATTGGTACAAAATAAAGTTAGGAATTGCAGATGTTGGCGATAGAAACTTGGATTCATGGGTTTTTGTGGGAAGTAAGAGTTTTAAACATAAAACCGGACTTGGAAACGACACGACTTTCTGCTCCGAAAACTTTAACATAACACTCGATGCAGGACATCCGGACAGAAACGTACTTTGGTATCCGTCTGGGGAAAGAACGCAAAAAATAAATGTAAAAAGCTATGGCACATATACCGTTGAAGTATTTACTCAATGTGGCAGTTTTAAGGATGTGAAAAAGATTCTGCCGGCCATTAAACCCATAGATATTGGAAATGACACCACTATTTGTGGAAATGAAATTGCCAAAAACCTTGAGGTAAAAGCAAGAACATTTGATACGTATCAATGGTCGAACGGAGATACTACCCCTACCATTTTTGTTGACAAACCCGGTACATACTGGTTGAAAGTTGGTCGATACGGCTGTTATGAAGAGGATACGATAACCATTGATGCTATTGCAATTCCCGAAGTGCATTTGGGCAACGATACAACCTTTTGCGGTGATTTTATTTTGCCTTTAAAGTCAAATTTTAACGGGGATGATTATACATGGAACGATGGAAGCAAATTGGGCATACTAAGAGCGACCACGCCGGGTCTATATTGGCTTAGGGTTGATAAAGATATTTGCCACGACATAGACACTATCGTTTTAAACCAGAGAAAACCGTTTAGCATTGATATTGGAGATCCATATCAGGTATATTGCCAAAAGAGAGATATTAGGTTGAGTACGCAACTGAATGACTCGAGTTATTCGTTTAGCTGGAATACTGGAGATTCGGTGGGAGCCATAACCGTAAATGAAACGGGTAGATATAAGGTTGTGGTTACGGATAAAGTTTGTGGTTACTCTGATTTTGATGAAACCGAAATTGTATTTTTAGCAGAAAACCTCGACTATTTTGTGCCAAATGCCTTTAGTCCAAACAATGATGGACTCAATGAATCTATTGGCCCCGTTTTTCCATTGAGCAAGGTCGATGAATATTCGTTTGAGGTATATAATCTTTGGGGAGAAAAGATATTTGAGAGTTTTGTCTATGGCGAAAAATGGGACGGAACATACAAAGGAAAACAATCTGAACCGGGAGTCTATATCTGGATGGCTCGTATAAAAGCAGAATGTTTGCAAGATCCAAAAATGTATAAATGGGGTACCGTAACCCTCATGCGGTAAATCAACTCAAAGAAACTGCTGAGGAGCGTTTTTTACAAAATATCAGCTTTTTTCTATCCAAATTTCTGCAATGGTTTTTCCAATAGATAAACTCGAAGTGGCTGCAGGACTTGGTGCATTCAGTACATTAATAACATTTTTATCTTCTATAATTTTAAAATCATCCAATAATCCACCTTTTCTGTCACACGCCTGAGCTCTCACACCTGCTTCGGCGGCTACAAGGTCATGTTCAGTAATTTCTGGAATAAGTTTTTGTAGAGCCTTTGTAAATGCCTTTTTGCTAAACGACCGCCACATTTCGCCCATACCAGTTTTCCAATATTTTGCTGCTACTTTTTGAAAACCGGGCCACATGAGGCTTTCAAAAAGCTCGCCCAAATTGATGTCTTTCTTTGTGTATCCTTCACGTTTAAAAGCCAAAACAGCATTGGGACCAGCTTCTATATGGCCATTCATCATTCGGGTAAAATGAACACCCAAAAAAGGAAAGTTGGGGTCAGGAACCGGATAAATAAGATTCTTTACTAAATGCTTGGCCGAATCTTTTAGCATATAATATTCGCCTCGAAAAGGAATTATTTTGGTGTCTGTTTTTTGGCTCAGTTCTGCTACTTTATCAGAATAAAGACCTGCACAATTTATCAAGGTTTTGGTTTCAATTTCATGGTTTTTTGATCGAACTATCCAGTTGTTGTGGTTTTTGGATAAACCATCTGCCCTGTAATTGAACAAAAATTCACCACTCATTTTTTCAATTTTCCAGCGATATTTTGCCGCGACAACTTTGTAGTCTATAATGCCAGTTTGAGGAACAAAAATGCCTTGAACTCCATTCACATGGGGTTCATATTCGCGAAGTTCATCTTGTTTCAAAAGTTTCATTCCATCCAAACCATTTTCAATGCCTCTATTGTATAGTTTGTTTAATTCAGGAATCTCTTGGTTTGAAGTGGCCACCACAATCTTTCCGCACAAATCATAAGGAATGTCGTTTTGCTGAGCAAAATCTATTAGTTGATGATATCCGTCGATGCAATTTTTGGCTTTTAACGAACCCGGTTTGTAGTATAAACCACTATGAATAACGCCACTATTGTGACCGGTTTGGTGCTTTGCTTCGGACGATTCTTTTTCTAAAATGATGAGTTTTGTTTCAGGTTTTTTTTCCAAAATTCGGTAGGCGGTTGCCAATCCAACTATACCGCCGCCAACAATTGCCACATCGTAGATCATTGCTTTTTTTTGGCAAAAATCGGATTAAACCGCAACATTGCCACTCATAGCCAACAAATTCATAACCAAACCATTTTACCCTCTGAGAAAATCCAGAAGCTTTGATAATTCGAAGGTTGATAAATCTATCCGTTCTTTATTGTTAAACACCAGTTGCCGTTTGGTGCTAAGGTTGGTGTTTAGATGTCGCATATTAACGAATAGTTCCTTACCCACAAGTTGAAATTCTTTGTTTACAATAATGTCTTGAAACTCTTTGATGTTTCGTTTGCTTTTTACGCTTGGTTTGTCAAAAAAATGGATTTCGCTGCCTTTTTCGAGTTCGTTGATATAAAGTATCTCATCTACCGAAGCGAACAGCAAGCCAGAAGGTGTAATGACAGGAATTTGAGTAAACTTGCTTTTCAATATTCCATTTACCATTTGATAGGCTGTTTTGATATTGGTTTTTTGCTTAACCACCCGTTTTACGGCATGTTGTAGTTCTTCTATATCCAAAGGCTTGAATAAACAGGTAATTCCAGAATATTTGAGAGCTTTAACCGAATATTCATCATAAGCGGTCACAAAAATAATTTCAAAAGTTATTTCTTCGAGTTGTTGCAATATTTGAAAAGAATCTCCCTCTTTTAGGCTAATGTCTAAAAATACTAGATTTGGATTTAAAGTATGAATGGCATTTAAAGCCTCCTGAATGTTTTCGGCAGTGCCAACAACATTAACTTCGGGGCAAAAATTTTCCAAAAGGGTTTTTATTACCTCTCTACTTTTTAATTCGTCATCAACTATAAGTGCATTAAGCATCTTTGTCTTTTATATCTTTGATTATGGGTAATATCAGGGTTACTCGGGTGCCAATGGGGTTGTTGTTTTCATCATATAAATCTACGATGTTAAACTCAGGTTTTTCTTGCATATCCTGAGTCAATATTTCCAGCCGCTCACCGGTTACTTTTATTCCTTGCGATTTGTGTTTTTTGGTGCGATTTTGATTTAGAATGGCACTTTGTTCTCTTCCTATGCCATTGTCTTCAATAGTACATTCCAACTTGTTTTGTTTTTTTCTGAAATGTACAGTCAAATTTCTGTTGGCTTCTTTAGGCAAAAGGCCATGGATAATGGCATTTTCTATATAGGGTTGTATGAGCATACTTGGCACAAATATTTGTTTTTCATTTAGCTCATCTTCCACCTCAATCGAAAATTCGAGTTGATTTTCCATTCTTAATTTTTCAAGCTCCAAATAGGTATAAAGCCAATCTCTTTCTTCTTTTAGGGTAATATATTTCACCCTTGAATTTTGCAAAATCATTCGCATCAAACTCGAGAATTTAGTGAGGTAGGTGTAGGCCGCTTTGGGTTCATTTTTTAAAACGAAATACTGGATAGAGTTTAGACTGTTAAAAATAAAATGAGGATTCATTTGGCTTCTCAAGGCTTTTAATTCTAAATCAACCAATTTGTGCTGATAGCTCTTTGAAATGCTGCGGGTTCTGAACCTAAAGATGAGCAATATAAGTGCAATAAGAGCCAGTGCTATTAACAACCGAAACCACCATGTTTGCCAATATGGGGGTTCAACTACAACTTTTATGGTTCGCTCGTCATTACTCCAAACGCCTTGATGGTTGGCTGCTTTTACGCGGAATGTATAAGTGCCGGGAGATAGATGTGTATAGTATGCCGTATGCCTGGTTCCGGCTTCAATCCATTGATTGTCAAATCCTTCCAGCATGTACTGGTAGGTGCTTTGATGACTGTTGTTGTATGATAATGCTGAAAAACCAAAACTGATTAGATTTTCGTTATGCGATAGAAGAATTTTATCAAGATAATTAATATCCATTTCAAGGTTCACTTCTTTATCCATTTTTTTAAAAGAGGTAAGAGCTACTTTAGGTGGAATTTCTTTTTTGTGAACAGAAGCAGTTTTGAAGTAGTTAAATCCATGCAAACCACCAAAATAAAACGTATTATCTTTTGTTTTCCAATAGGCTCCTTCGTTAAATTCCAGACCCTGCAGGTAATTACTAAGGGTATAGGCCTTAAACGAATTTTTGGAAGAATTATACTCAATCAAACCATTGTTAGAACTAAGCCAATAAGTGTTGTTATCTGATTTTAAAATTCCGTAAATAACATCATTAGGCAAACCTTGTTCGCTGGTTAAGTGTTTAAATTTCAATGTTTTTCTATCAAATATATTGAGTCCGCCGGCATACGTCCCAATCAAATATAAATCGTTGCCCATGGCCTCAATACACATCATGGCATTTACGTTTGGGCTGGTGCTGTCTTCGGTATGAAACAATACTTCAGAAAAAACAGAATCTGTTTTGTTAAAAATCTGAAGTCCAGTTCTAAAGGTTACCAAAATAAGCTCATCCCGTTTGGGGTCTTCAATAATTTGATAAATTGGATTGTTGTTCAGATAACCGTTTTTAAAAACAATATATTTTTTGGTTTTTCGGTCAAATTTGGCCAAACCCCATCGGGTGGCCAACCACAAATTACCTTGTTCATCTTCAATAATATTTCGTATAGTTTTTACATTTATTTCTTCCCTTTGAGGAGGGTAGTGGGTAAACTTGTTGGTCTTTCTGTCATACGAAAACAGGCCTTCATCGCGGGTTCCAATCCATAAAATGCCAAACTTGTCTTCAAAAATCGCCCGCACGGATTTGGTTTCAATGTGGCCTGACTTAATTTCCGGAATAACCCTTAGCTCTTCTGTTTCTGGATTAAATTCGGCCAAACCACCGCCCAGAGTGCCGAGCCAAACATGTTTATCGGCGGTTTCATAGATGCTGTAAATATTGTTGTTGGTTAATTTTTCGTCATGTTCAAACCGAGTGTATAGGTTGAAAAGTTTCATGTTGGGGTCGTATTTGCTTATGCCGTCTCGGCAACCAAACCACAACGCTCCGGTTTTATCTTTGTAGCCCACCAACAAATCATCGCCAACCAAACTTTGAAAATCGAATGGATTGTTTCTGTAGTTTACAAATTTTTCACCATTAAATTTTAAAAGTCCCGCTCCGTCTGTTCCAATCCAAAGGTTGCCTTCATTATCATGCAAAATAAATTGCATAAAGTTGGCTCCTCTAATGCGGGGTGATGGAATTGGTATAACCTCATCGGTTTTTGTATCCCATATTTGAAGCCCTTGGCCGCTGGTGGCAAAATAAACTTTTCCTAAATGGTGATAAATAGAGTTAATGGCCTGATTTTCAAATAATTTTAACGACGAAAATTGCTTAAAACCTCCATCTTTCAATAAAATAATACCCTGCATTGTTCCAATCCACAAACCCGTTCCTGCTGCCTCAGGTTCAATGGCGTTTACATAGTTATTGGGTAGTTTGCTGTTTTCTTTCGTAAAAATTTGCCAGCTTTTAGATGTTTCATTAAAGAGAACTAATCCATTTCCATCCAAGCCCACCAATAGATTTCCGCGACTATCCTTTTTTATACAATTTACCGGAAACTGGTTTTCTGTGCTATCGAGTGATGCAATTAAAAAATGGGTAAATTTCTGAGATTTTTTATCAAACTTATCCAAACCGCCGTTGTAAGTACCTACCCACAAATAGCCCTCATTGTCTTCGTATAGAGCCGTTATGTGATTGCTAATTAATGAGTTAGGGTTTTTGTTGTCGTGTTTGTATATTTTAAATTCATACCCATCAAAACGATGAAGCCCCTCTGCAGTGGCAAACCACATAAATCCATCTTTTCCCTCCAAAATACCGTTTATGGTGCTTTGAGCCAAACCATCTTCGCGGGTAATGTTTTCAAAATGGACAATATCTGATTGTGCAGAGACAAAAACTGTCGATACAAAAAATAGATAAAAAGGGAGTAAATGTTTTAGCATTTATAATTTACTCAAAGCGTGTAAAAAGTCTTCTTTTCTTCTTTTAGAAACATCAACCGAATCGCCGTTGCTCATAACTACATATCCGCCTTCGCCCCTAACGTATTTTTTCATTTCATGTAAATGAATTAGGTAGGATTTGTGTACACGGAAAAAATCATAATCGCTAAGTAAATCTTCATATTCTTTCAAATTTTTGGATACGGTAATTCGTTCGCCGGTCTTTAAGAAAAAATAGGTGTAAGCCCCATCGCCTCTAAGATAAATGATGTTGTCAATTTTAATAAAAATAAGTCCATCACTACTACTGATAGCAATTTGTTGGTTCTGGCTATTGGTTTTCATGTTGCTCACAAAAACCTCAAAATTTTTATTAATTCTATCTGTTTTACGCTTGGCCTCGGCTCTGGCTAAAGCTTCTTTTAATAAACTCAAATCAATGGGTTTGAGCAAATAATCAATGGCCGTTGTGCGAAAAGCTTTTGAGGCATATTGCTCATGGGCCGTAGTGAAAACAACCTCAAAGTCAATGGTGTCGAAGGCTTCGAACAAAGCGAATCCATCCTTTTTGGGCATTTCAATATCTAAAAATACCACATCCGGTCTGTTTTTTTCAATAGCCTTTACTCCTGATGCAACAGAATCGGCTGTGGCAACCACCGACACGCCCTCAACCAGGGTGTGCAACATGGCTTCAAGCCCTTCTCGGCTTTTTTGCTCGTCGTCAATAATTATGGCTGTAAGCATACTCTAATCTTTACGTTTTTTAAGTTTTAATTGCATGAAATATTTTTCATTCCAAGCTATTTCATATTCCAATAATCTATGAGCCTTTAGAATATCTAATCGTTCTAAGGCCAAATGCAACTTAGATTCAATTTTTGGGTGAATGTTTTTTTCGGGTGTCTCGGCAAGCGTAATCGAAAATTCAATAAAATCATTCTTTGATAAAAGAACAAACTTTGGTTTGGTGCTTTTATTTTCTAAGGATAGAAGTATGGCGTTTTCGATAAAACTCTGAAAAACAAACACCGGAACCTCACCCGATTCTGTCTGAAAAGTAGATAATTTTGAGAAAGTTCGGGGTGCAAAACGAATGTTTTCTAAACTTATATAATCATTAAGGAAACTTATTTCGGCATTAAGTTCCGCAAATTCGGCATTGCTAAACCGCAGTGCATTTTTATATATTCTGTTAAAAATTTGAAGTGTGTCAAATGCCGATTTTTTGTCACTTAGAATAATATCAGATTGAATGGAATTGATAACATTCAGCAAAAAATGAGAACCAATAAATGCCTTGAAAGAGTTAAGAAGACTCAGGTCGATATGTTCATTTTCTGTTTGCATTTGTTTGCAATTTTAACCATTAGACACTCCTAAACCAATCAATATTATTTGCTTTAGGAAAAAGTTTGTGTAGGTCATCATTGTTTTTGACCGACCAAACGGTTGTTATTGAACAATTACTTTTTTTAAGAGACTGTGGGTGCCTCCTGATATTTGTACAAAATATACTCCTGATGAAAGGTCGGATATCTCGATTTTTTGTGAGGATGATTCAAATTCTTTAACAATGTTCCCGTTTATTGACCGGATAATTAAGGTAACGCTACCCGAGAGGTTGTGGGTAACGGATAACATTTCTCCCGATGTTACAGGATTAGGGTAGGCCGACATTTCATAAGAGTTTGCATGTATGTCTTCAATTGATTTTGAACCTGATTCATTCGTTTGGGTTGAGGTGGCTAAAGGTTGTGGTGTTGACATTTTTATGGAAGCTGAGTTGGCCGCCGATGTTGAACTTGACTTAGAGCCATTATTTACAAGAGATATACTCCCCGCATCATCGTCATCCTCGTCATAGTCATCAAAAACCAAGGTGTCGCCAACAGCGATATCTCCAATAGTGGAAATAATTACGCTGTCGGCCTTGGTTGTTTTAGTGTTATCGGAGGTTTTTGTTTTTTCTTTTTCATCACAGTTAGCTTGTGAAAATTGAGCTATTGCCATTAGCACAACCCCGATTACAACATATTTAATGAAACGTACCATATAAATTCAACGGTAAAAGTACATCACATAATGTTGAATGAAGAATGCAATTAACCAACGGCAATTATTTGTTTACCAACGGAGTTTTTATCCTGGTTCGGCCTCAACAGCCTCCACTTCAGGAATCATTCGTTTTAGTAAATTTTCGATACCCGCTTTTAGAGTCATGGTGCTACTCGGACACCCGCTACAAGAGCCTTTCATTACCACGTTTACAACACCATTTTCAAAACTTTTGAATGAAATAGCACCACCATCCATTTCAACAGCTGGTTTCACGTGGTCGTCAAGTAATTTTTTAATTTTCCGAACCACCTCGTCCTCTTCCTGTTCGGAAAGTTCCGTTTTTTGAATAGAAACGACTTCTTTTTCTGCCTGCAAATATTCTTGAATGAATTTTTTTAGGGTTGGAATTACATCAAACCACTCATAATCTACCGACTTGGTAATACTGATGAAATTATTCATAATGAAAACACCTTTTACATAAGGATATTCAAAAAGTGCAGTGGCTAATGGCGAGTTTTTTACTTTATCTTTCGATCTGAAGTCAACGCTGTCGTTGGCCAAAATCATTTTGTTTGACACAAATTTCATGGATTCCGGGTTTGGAGTTGCTTCGCTATAGATCGTAACTATTTCGTCTATTGTCATTTCCCTTTTTTTACAGTACAAAGGTAAACGAACAAACTTTAAAATGGTTTGTCCGAATTTTATTGATGTCTGCACTAATTTTGCACGGTGCCAAAGGTACTTTTGTTTGATAGCTACGATTCCTTTACGTATAATCTTAAGGATTATTTGGAGCAATGTGGTGCCTCAGTTTTTGTAATTCGTAATGATGAAATGCCTCTCGAAAAATTGGTTTTGCACAATTTTGATGGAATTGTTATTTCACCAGGGCCTCAAACACCAGAAAAATCTGGTATTTTGATGGAAGTGCTAGATTACTTTTACAACAAAAAACCAATTTTGGGTATATGCTTGGGGCATCAGGCAATAGGTATATACGGCGGAATGAATTTGGTAAAGATGGATGAACCGGTTCACGGAAAAGTGTCATTTATCAAAACAAAAAAGCATCCAATGTTTGAGGGTATCTCTCAAGAGTTGGAGGTTTGTCGGTATCATAGCTTAGTTTTAGAAAATAAACAAACAGAACATTTAGAAATAACCGCAGAAACAATTGACCACAAGATAATGGCATTGGCTCATAAAACCCTGCCGGTGTGGGGTTTGCAATTTCATCCGGAGGCCATTTTAACTCAATATGGATTGAAAATGATACAAAACTGGCTGAGGCTTTTGTAATTCTATTCTCCAAAAACATTTTCTTACTATCTTCGTTGCCAAGATAATGATTGTTCAAGATTTCATATCAACCGATTTGCCGCTACTGAAACCATCAGATACGGTTCAGTATGCCCAACTTATGCTGGAAGATTTTGGTGTGGAGAACCTTCTTATTGTTGACGGTAAAGACCTGAAGGGGTATGCCCAAAGGTTGCAATTAGAGGCAGAAAATCCAGAAAGTTCTTTAGCAGAAATTTCGGATAATCAGCCCGTCTCAACGCTTTTGCCCGAGCATTCGGTGTTTGAAGTTTGGCGAGTAATGAGCGAGGCTAAGTTGGAGGTAGTGGGCGTTTTGGCAGGAAATGAGTTGGTAGGCATGGTTTGGCAAAAAGATGTGATGCGGAGGTTGGGACAAACCATTACCAGTCAAAACGATGGAGCAGTATTGATGTTTTTATGCAATCAATTTGACTATAGCATATCTCTCATAGGCCGAATTGTGGAAGCCGAAGACGGCAAAATTTTGGGAATACTTACCAACGAAGCAGATGATGGGAAATTGGAAGTATTGCTCAAACTCAATATCCAATATGTTGACACAATCTGTAATATTTTGGAAAGCCACGGTTTTAAACTAATACATCGAGTGAATAGAAAACGAAACGACATGATGGAAGACAGGTATAAATCGCTGATCAACTATCTCGACATCTAACAAATAATCAACCCGGATTGATAAAAAAATGTTTCTTTCCACTGGTTTTATTGCTTTCTTTTTGGCACGCAAAAGCCGAGTTGGTGGTTGTTGATTCTATCTTTGTTTCGGGTAATGAGTTAACCAAAAAATCAATAATCCTTCGCGAGTTAACCTTTTATGAAGGAAATGAAATGGAACGGAATCAACTTTTTTTGGATAACATTCCTCAATCTAAAATTAACTTGGCCAATCTGAATGTTTTTAATCGTGTCAATATCAATATTATAGAGCAAGATAGTGGCCACTTGAATGTGTATATTGTGGTAGATGAAAAATGGTATTGGTGGCCTATTCCATACCTCGAATTTGCCGATCGAAACTTCAACCAATGGTATCAATTCAAATTTGACCCATACCGAACGAATTATGGCTTATATCTATTTAGATACAACATATCGGGTAGAAACCAAACACTCAAGCTGGGTTTGAGCAATGGATACACGCAACGGATATCTGCGTTATACAAGGCAACTAACCTACTTAAGAATCAAAATGGATTCGCCGAATTGGCTTATAGTTACAAGTCAAATCAAGAAGTTTGGTATAAAACAGAAAACAATCAGTTGCTTTTTTTTCGACAGTTCGGAAAGATTCAGATTAAAGAAATCAATTATACCGTGGGTTTGGGATACCGACCAAAATTTTTTGGAAGACATTCGCTCAAAGCCAATTTAAATCAAATTTGGGTGGCCGACACCTTGTTGTCAGAAACTCTTAATCCAAAATTTTTAGTGTCAAATTCAAATCAACAAAGAATTTTAACCACAGAATATGGCTACGAATCTGACCATCGAAATTTTAGGTTTTTCCCAACCCAAGGCCGATATAGAAAATTTGCAATAGGGCATCATTTCTTAAATGAGACAAAATTGAATTTTTATTCTTTTTTGTTAGAATTTTCGGATTATAAACAGTTGCCTAAAATCAAGCCGCTTTATCACTGGAGTGTGGCAACTTCTAACACAATAAAGCTATTAAGTGGTGGCCAACTGCCTTATTATCAAACGCGTATGATGGGGTATGAATACACGGCAAGAGGCTTTGAAAATAGGGTGGCCGACGGAAAGGGAATGTTTCTCAATAAAATTGACTTGCGGTATGAAATACTAAATAGAAAAAAGTTTAAATGGCCACTTATGCCATTGCCCAACTATAAAGTCATGCCCGTCACCACTTTTTTAAGTTTGTTTGTAGATCAAGCATTTGTGCAAGAATCAGATAAAACCAAATATTTTTTAGGTTATGGAGTGGGGGTAAATAGTCTGTTTTATTCCGACAAAGTGTTTAGATTTGAATACTCAACCGGAATAAACAATTCGTGGAGTTTGAAAATACACTTTAAAAAGGCCTTTTAAAATGCAAATTGGAGTTTATGCACGCCAGTTAGACATCGATGAAAACGTTGATTTTCTCAATCTTTTTTTCAATAAACTTTTGAATGAAAAGGTAGAGGTTTTTGTGCATAGAAATATGTATGAAGACTTGGAAAAACTGCATTGTTATTCGGTGTTAAAAGTGTTTGACACTGGAGATGACCGAAGCAAAAACTTCGACTTTGTTTTTAGTTTGGGCGGAGACGGAACCATGTTGGATACACTTTCCATTGTGAGAGATTACGACATACCTGTGTTGGGAATTAACCTGGGAAGATTTGGTTTTTTGGCCAATAGTCAAAAAGAGGATTTTGAAGAAAATTTTGAACTGCTCAAACAAAATGCCTTCTCTGTGGAGAAAAGAAGTGTTTTGAAATTGGAATCGAAAGGAGATTATTTTGAGGGGTTTCCGTATGCTTTAAATGATTTAATTATTCATAAAAACGACACCTCGAGTATGATAACCGTTCATGTAAAATTAAATGGCGAGATATTGAATACCTATTGGGCAGATGGGCTTATTGTGGCATCACCCACAGGCAGCAGCGGCTATTCATTAAGTTGCGGGGGGCCTTTGTTGTTTCCGGGATGCAATAGTTTAGTTATTACCCCAATTGCACCGCACAACCTCACAGTAAGACCCATAGTTATTGATGATAAAAGCAGTTTGTCGTTTGAAATTGAGACCAGAACGGATGAGTTTTTAATTACACTCGACAATCGATCGGTATCAATTAAAAAGCACGAGAGACTCGTTTTGACCAAAGCAGATTTTCGATTTAACATGGTGCGACTGAACAATCAAAGTTTTTTGCAAAACATTAGAAACAAATTGATGTGGGGATTTGATAAGAGAAATTAGATGGTAACAAAAGTTAAACTTTATGGCATTCCAAATTGCGATACGGTAAAAAAGGCTAGTGTTTGGCTCGAAAATAAGAGTATCCCATTTCAATTTCACGATTTTAAAAAGGATGGATTGGAGACGGAAACAATTGTTGATTGGCTGAATTATATGCCCAATCAAACACTTATAAACAGAAAAAGTACAACCTTTAGAAGCCTAAGTGAATCAGATAAAATCAATCTAAACGACGATAAATTGGCTCCTCAAATAGCTTCACAAAATAGCTCGATTGTAAAGAGACCAGTGTTGGAAATAGATGGCAAAATCATTGCGGTAGGTTTTGATGAAGAGGAGTATAAAAATCTTTTTTCCAGCGGAAAATAACATAAACTGTTGTTCAACGTTTGTAAAATACCATATTATTCTTGCTAATTAGGGCTATTTAAAATAGCTTTGTTGGTTCTTCTTAGATTTAGAAAAATGATAGTAAAGAAGTTAGTATTTGTGACAGGTTTGATTGGGGCGATGTTGTTTTCCTCTCAAGCCGATGCACAGCAAAGAATTAGAAAAAGCGGGTTAGATTTTGGCTTTATGCTGGGAGGTGATAATTACACCGGAGATTTAACCAATAAATATTTTGAGTCGAAAGGAATACATGCAAACTATGGGTTGCTTGTTCGTTACACACCTGTTCAGCGTTTTACGTTTCGGGTAGGTGCCAATTACGGGAAAATATCCGGATATGACTCGTGGTATGGCAATGATGAGAATCGGGCTTTTAGAAATTTACATTTTGAAAGTGACCTATGGGATTTTCATGGTGCATTTGAAATTAACCTGAACACCTTAGAGCCAAAGGCTGAGCGGGGAGTGGTTCCTTATGTGATG
Source organism: Flavobacteriales bacterium (assembly GCA_020635395.1). Classification (NCBI taxonomy): domain Bacteria; kingdom Pseudomonadati; phylum Bacteroidota; class Flavobacteriia; order Flavobacteriales; species Flavobacteriales bacterium. Next base: position 221,921 of record JACJZV010000002.1, on the reverse strand, counting down.
GGTGGCATTTCGGTATTTAAGTTCAACCCAAGAGCCCAGTTTTTTTACGAACCAACATCTTGGCAAAACCTACCAAATGACAACAGCTACGAAACCTTGGCAGATAGAGATGGAGACTGGGTAGAATTACAACCATTGAGCACCGAAGGACAAGAAACAACAGAATACAATGACTTAAAAAGATATTCTTTAACTCAATTTGCCATTCCGGTGGGCTTAGGTGTTAAGTTTAAACTTACCCAAAGTTGGACTTTTGGTTTAGAATATTCAACACGAATCACTTTTACGGATTATTTAGATGATGTGAGTGGTGATTACAAAGAACTTGTTTTCCTCGAATCTTCTTTTGGGGCAATGAGCAAAGCAATGAGCGATAGAAGCCCAAGCCAAAATCCGGCATTTTCTGCAAGGGGTGATAATTCTAAAATTGATATGTATAATATTTTTGGAATTACCCTTACCTATCGGCTCATGAAATCAGATGATGTGTGTCCTGCATTCAGATAATATTTCTGATAAAAAAAATTTAGTTAGAAAGTAAAAGTAAAGTGAAACAAATTCTTGCCCTTGTCCGTATATATCCAAAAATGAGCAAAAAGTTTTTTTTGGTTGGGATGATTTTACTCGCAGGTATTCAAACAAATGCCCAGTTTTGGGAGTTTGGCGGAATGTTGGGAGCGAGCAATTATCATGGAGATTTGGCCTATCAAATAGTTCCAAAAGAAACCCATTTTTCAGGAGGTATTCTAATGAGGTATAACTTTAACCCTTATTGGTCCTATCGCCCTTCTATTGTGTATGGAAAAATAAGCGGAAACGATGCCAACTTTAAAGAAATGGCCATCCGCAATTTGAGTTTTGAATCCAATATTTGGGAAATTAACAATGCACTTGAATTTAATTTCTTGCCTTTTGGGTCGCAGGTTTTAAGCAAAAATTTTACTTCGTATGCCACGTTGGGAATTGCGGTGTTCAGGCACAGCCCTTATGCCATTTTTCGTGATGAAAAATATCAGCTTAGATCATTAAGAACCGAGGGGCAATCAAGCAAAACAGAATACGGACTGTTGCAATTGGCTATACCTTTTGGTGGTGGAGTAAAATATAACCTCAACAAAAACCTTGTGGTGGGTTTTGAAGTGCTTTGGAGAAAAACGTTCACAGATTATTTGGATGATGTGAGTACGTTGTATCCAGACCTAAAAACACAAGCCGCCAATAATGGAACTCTTAGTGCCCAACTTTCTGACCGAAGTTGGGAGGCAAATGGGGTAGGTGAGCCTTTATCAAAAGCCGGAGATGAACGCGGTGACCCTTCTATAAAGGATTTTTATTTTACGGCCGGTGTCACGGTGGCATACAGACTTACACCAATTCGATGTTGGCCAAAATATAAAAAACCGATAAACTGGAAGTAAAGCATGACTCTAAAAGAGGAAATTTTAAAGCATCAAATTCCAAAGCACATTGCTGTTATAATGGATGGAAACGGCAGGTGGGCGAAACAACAAGGAAAGTTTAGAATTTTCGGACATCAGCATGGTGTAGAATCGGTAAGAGAAATTTCGGAGGGATGTGCCGAAATAGGAGTTAAATATCTTACACTCTATGCTTTTAGCACCGAAAATTGGAATAGACCAAAACTGGAAGTGGATGCATTGATGACTCTTTTGGTTAAAACAATAAAAAAGGAAACCAAAACTTTGATGAAAAACAATATCCGACTTGGCACTATAGGAGATAAATACAGCTTGCCCAAAGAGTGTATCAATGAGTTGGAAGAAGCCATCGAATCCACCAAAAACAACAATGGTATGACTCTCATTTTGGCTCTAAGCTATAGTGCTAAAAGAGATATGACTTTGGCTTGTAAACAAATGGCCAATGAGTTGAGAGAACAATTATTAACCCAAGAGGAGATAACAGAAGAATACATTTCTTCAAAACTATCTACCGCTGGAATACCTGACCCTGATTTAATGATACGAACCAGTGGCGAGCATCGAATTAGTAATTTTCTGCTTTGGGAAATGGCCTATACAGAGTTTTATTTTACCGATGTTTTGTGGCCCGACTTTAGAAAAGAACATTTGTATGAGGCTATCATGAATTATCAAAAAAGAGAAAGAAGATTTGGAAAAACCGGAGAACAAATTGCTAATGTATAAGAAACAACTAATAATATCCTTGTTGTCTGTGCTTTGTATGCACACAACCGTATTCTCGCAGATAGATAAAAACAAATTGGTTGGCTATGACTATACTCATCCAAAGGAGTATATAATTGGGGGTATAAGCTCGGAAGGAAGCCAATCGTATAGCACCCAAATTTTGGCACACATTTCTGGCCTGCTTTCGGTAGAAAAAATTAAAATTCCAGGAGATGAAATGAGTAAAGCCGTTGAGAAATTGTGGGCTCAGCAAATCTATTCAAACGTTGAACTTCAAATTAGAAAGGTTGTTGCTGATACAATTTACCTTCATATTTTAGTTCAAGAAAGGCCACGACTTTCTAAATATTCCATTCGTGGGTTGGGCAAAACCGAAACAAAAAACGTGAGAGACGAAATTTCGTTAAGAAAAGGTCAAATTATTACGGAAAATTTGGTGGAGAAAACCCGCAGCGAAGTAGAAAAATATTTTTTCGATAAAGGATTTTATAATGCAAAAATTGACATTTCTCGCATTGCAGATACCGGAAGTACCAACCTCCAGTATTTGCGTATAGATATAAAAAAGGGAAGAAAGGTCAAAGTGCGGGAAGTTCTGTTTGTTGGCAATGACAGCGTGGGAGCAAAGAAGTTGAAACGTGTGATTAAGCCCAAGCAAACCAAAGGAAAAATAAATCCATTTGCCTCCAGCAAACTTGTGAAGAAGGATTACAACATTGAGAAGAAAAACATTATAGATGTTTATCAATCAAAAGGATACAGAGATGCTAAATTGGTAAAAGATTCGATATATGCGGTTCGACCCAATAAAGTCAATATCAAAATAACGGTTGATGAGGGTAAGAAATATTATTTCCGAAACATAAGTTGGACGGGTAATACCAAATACACCACCGGTCGGTTAGATTCAATTTTAGGAATAGAAAAGGGCGAAATATTTAATCAATCAAAGTTAGAAACGAGGTTGTTTATGAATCCGGTTGGGGTGGATGTATCGAGCAAATACATGGACGATGGATATTTGTTTTTTAACATTGTTCCGGTAGAGACTCGGGTTGAAAATGATAGTATTGATTTAGAAATTAGGATATACGAAGGCAAGCAGGCTGTTATAAATGAGGTTAGAATAATAGGAAATACCAAAACCAGCGATTTTGTAATACGCCGAAATTTGAGAACATTGCCTGGGGCAAAATTTAGCCGAAGTGACATTCAACGTTCTATGCGAGAGTTGGCCAATTTGCCCTATTTTAACCAAGAAACGTTGGATGTGAATCCTATACCAAATCCGGCAAACGGAACAGTAGATTTGGAATATAAAGTAGAAGAAAGATCGAGCGACCAAGTGGAAGCCAGTGGTGGTTTTGGCGGTGGCTTTGGTATTGTGGGTACTATTGGGCTTAAACTTAATAATTTCTCAACAAGAAAAATGTTTAAAGGGCAGTTCGACCCCATTCCTACGGGTGATGGCCAACAATTAACACTGCGGGCACAAGCCAATGGTTTGCCATTTCAATCGTATAATTTTTCATTTACTGAGCCGTGGTTTGGGGGCAAAAAGCCCAACTCATTAACCTTGAGTGCATACTATTCGCGTCAAACCTATCAGAACAATTATTTGGTTAAGAACGACCCAAGTCAGCAACGATTGCACACAACCGGAATATCGGTTCTTTATGGCAAATTGCTTAAATGGCCCGATGACTTTTTTACGCTGAGCAATTCGTTGAATTATCAGAAATATAAACTGGAAAACTGGAGTAATTATGGAGCTGCAGAAATTGGTTTTAAAAACGGAATTTCAAACAGTTTGTCATGGAACACTATTCTGGCTCGAAACTCTTCGTCTGATATGTTTTTTCCGCGTTCCGGTTCGGAGTTTGTGCTTTCTGTGCAGGCTACGCTGCCACATACTGCCATAAACAACTTATTTGGCGATGACAGAGATTTTAGCACACTCCCATTTAGTGAAAGGTATAAATGGATTGAGTACAACAAGTGGAAATTTAATGCTACTTGGTATCTGGGTACGTTCAGCAAATTCGTGTTGGTGCCTCATTTTGAAACGGGCATTATTGGCATTTACAACAAAAAGGTTGGCTACTCTCCGTTTGAGCAATTTAAAGTAGGGGGGTCCGGTTTTGGAAACTGGACAGTATATGGCACCGAAATTATACCTCAAAAAGGATATGACAATGGAAGGGTTTCTGACCCAATAAATGGTCAAGATGCCGACCCACTGTACAGCAAATTCTCATTAGAGCTTCGCTATCCTGCCGCAACCAGTCCGGCAGCTATGCTTTTGCCTTATGTATATTATGAAGGAGGAAACACATGGAATCACGTACGGGAGTACAATCCTTTTAATATGTACAACGCAGCAGGGGCAGGTATGAGATTATTTGTTGGGGCATTAGGAAAAATGCAGGTTGACTATGGTTATGGCTTCAACACAAATAGATGGCAGCTCAACTTTTCAATAGGCACTTGGTTTTAATTACTTTTGGGCAGGTAGGTCAAAAAATTTAGTTTTTCAGGAGCAAAAAGTTCATTTGCTACCAAACGCAGTTGATCTGCCGTTATTTGATCAATGTTTTCAATAACAGTGGCTAAAGAATCTACAAAGCCGAGGTCAAGAAGGCTTCTTCCAATTACAAACATCATACTGCTGTTGCTTTCTTCGGCCATTATTAGCTGACCCTTAAACTGCGTTTTATATTTCTTTAGCAGAGATTCTTTCATGGTGGTGTTTCGCAAATGTTCTAACTCCTTCAAAACAGCTTTGCGAGCCCTATTTACGTTTCTTTTATCGGTACCAAAATAGATGGTTAAAAAGCCCGAATCCGTCAAGGCTTGATAGCCACAATCAACGCCATACGTATATGCATGCTTTTCGCGGAGTTTTAGGTTTAAAATGGAGTTAAGTCCTGGCCCTCCCAAAATGTTGCTCAATAGCATCAATGCAGGTCTATTAGGGTGGTTTAAAGGGTAAGCGTTGCAACCAATTAAGGTGTGAGCCTGGCCAAATCCATTTTCATCAATCTTGTCAAAAGTTTTGAAATCGGTGGGAGGTTCTCGATTTATTTTTCCGAGAGGAATTTCTAATAAAGACAAATGTTTTTCACAAACTTTAACTGCTTTGTCAAATGAAATTGGAGCAACCACAACCAGCAAAATCTCATTCGAAAAGTAGCGTTGACTAATAAATTTCGACAAATCTTTTGAAGAAAAGGAAGAAACCGTGTCTTTGCTGCCCAAAATATTGTTGCCCAACGGATGATTGGGGTAAAACAATTCTTGAAACTCATCGAATATCCTTTCATCGGGAGAATCAAGGTACATCTCAATTTCCTCATATATTACCTTTTTTTCTTTTTCTAATTCCTTTTCCGGAAAGCTACTATTAAAGGTAACATCAGTCAAAAGTTCGATTGCTCGGTTAAAATGATCTTTTACCACACTGGCATGAATAACCGTTTTATCCTTAGTTGTAAAGGCATTCATGTCGCCACCCACTACTTCAAGCCTATTCAACACTTGGTTGGTATTTCGCTTTTTGGTGCCTTTAAAAAGCATGTGTTCAAGCAGGTGTGCAAGCCCAATTTGGTCTTCAGTTTCATCTCGAGAGCCGGCATTAATAAAATATCCGCAATGTGCTATTTGCGTGTTATAGCTTTGTTTGAAAACCAAACGCAGGCCATTCTCAAATGTGTGTATTTTGTATTCCATTTAGATTGGCATTACGTTGGTTGACATTTTAACCAATGTTTCATTGTATTCCCTAATCACTTCAGAAACAATATCTGCTGCGGTTTCAGGACGGTTTATCATGCTGCTTACTTGCCCAATTTCCAATTCGCCTTCATCCAAATCGCCCAAAAACATACCTTGTTTTGCTCTTGCTCTTCCTAACAAGTTCAATTTTTCTTCTTTCGTGGCACAATTATCATAGGCCACTTCTAAGTCATAAAAAAACTTATTTCGGAGCAACCTTACCGGAACAATATCTTTAAGCATCAATTTGGTATCTCCCTCTTTTGCCGTGCGTATGGCATTTTTAAAATTTTCGTGTGCACTCGATTCTTGACATGCGGCAAATCGGCTACCTATTTGAACACCTTCAGCACCCAATGCAAAGGCGGCAGCCATAGCTCTTCCGCTGCCAATGCCACCAGCCGCAATGGTAGGAATAGTTATTTTTTTGGAAATGTCCGGAATAAGACACAAGGTAGTTGTTTCTTCTTTTCCATTGTGCCCTCCTGCCTCAAAACCTTCTGCCACTATTGCATCAACCCCGGCCTCAAAGGCTTTTAGAGCAAATTTGGTATTGGCCACTACGTGCACCACTTTTATTCCTTCTTCTTTCAGTTTTTGTGTCCAAATGGATGGGTTGCCGGCTGATGTAAACACAATTTCAACTCCTTTTTTTATTATAATTTCCATAATGGTTTCAACGTCCGGATAGAGAAGAGGCACATTGACCCCGAAAGGATTTTGGGTAGAACGTTTTGTTTTATCAATATGTTCTTCCAACACCTCAGGATACATGCTGCCTGCTCCCAAAAGACCCAAACATCCTGCATTACTGGCAGCCAAGGCTAACTTCCAACCACTGCACCAAATCATTCCGGCCTGAACTATTGGGTACTTTGTGTTGAATAATTCTGTGATTCTGTTTTTCATTTTGTAGGCAATATTAAGGCCTTTTTAACAGTATGCACATCAAACAGAACGTTGTGAAAAATTATTTAGACCACTATGCCAAAAGGTATGGAATAAAACTGTAACTTCGTGAAAATTTTTTTGTGTGAAACACATAACATATCTACATATTTAATCAAATAATCTCCCGAAGTAAATTCTTTTAGTTTTTTTTAATAAATGAAAATTTTTGTTACAAAACTCAACCCCAACACAAATGATCAGGGTTTGATGATGTTGTTTAGCCAGTTCGGTCAGGTTGAATCTACCAAAGTTATTATGGATAGAGACACTGGAAAATCTAAATGTTTCGGCTTTGTTGAAATGAGCAACGATGCCGAAGCCAAAGAGGCTATTGAAGGACTCAATAGCACCGAGTTTGAAGGAAACCTTATTGTGGTTATTGAAGCTCAAGATAAGGGCGACAGAAAACCGCAACAACGTTTTGATGGAAATAGAAATAATCGACCCAACAACAATTTTAGAAATAATCAAGATAGACCGAGACGGTTTGATAATAACAACTCGGGTGGTGGTTTTGACAGAAACAGCGGAGGTTACGATCGGAACAACAACAATAGGGATAGAGGTTTTGACAACCGTGACAACAATCGAAGAGACAACAACTCAAGATTTGACAAGAAATCGGGTGGTCGTGATAGTTATGGAAGAAACGATGACGATTGGAAAAATAAGAACAAAGGTTTTAGAGGAGCCCCCAAGAAGGATGGCAAGTTTAAACAAGACTGGGATGAGGAGGGTTTTGACACCTCTCGCTGGTAGTGTTTGCTAAGATTTGATTTCTGAGTCGGTGTTCGGAGGACTCTTCCGAACATCGCTTTTTATATGCAAATCTCTTTGTGGAAAAGGAATTTGAATGTTCTTCTTAGATAGTTCGCTAAAAATAAGAAATCGCAAATCGCTTTTTACATCTTCTATTCTAAAACGATGTTTCGACCAAAATAGCAGCTCAAAATTTAATGACGATTCCCCAAAATCAACAAACCGGCATACCGGTTTTGGATTTTTTACCACCTCTTGGTGCATGGCCGCACACGATAATAGCACTTCTCTAACCTGCCTAATATCAGATTCGTAAGAAACCCCTATATCAACTTTGAATCGCGTAATTTGGCTTTCTGTACTCCAATTTATTACCGAATTGCTAACTATTTTTGAGTTCGGTATAACCACCGAAATGCCATCCCGATTTCTAACTTTTGAAGTCCGAATGCCAATTTCCTCTACCTTACACACCATTCCGTCCACCTCAATAATGTCATCCACCCGAACCGAGCCTTCAAATAAAAGGAAAAAGCCAGAGGCAAAATCATTAAACAATTGTTGAAGCCCCAAACCAATACCTACCAATAAAGCTGCCGAACCAGCAAGTAATATGGATATATTTACACGTAATGATTGGAGAATTAATACAATCGAAATGACAAAAATGAAATATTTACTTAGTTGCGAGTAGGCATACATTTGGCCAACGGTCAATTTGTTGGAACGATGTGCTGCTGTTAATAACCTTTTTATCCAACGCACCAGCAACCATGAAATAAAACCAATAAGAATGGCAACAAAAATATCTGACGGATAAACGTGATATTCCCCAAACGAAATAAAAGGTTCATGAGCAAAACGTTTGCTCAATTCATTAGTAATTTTTGTTTCGTCAGTTTTAGCCATCTATATAATCGTGTTTTAAAACCAATGCGAAATAATCATTTTCGAGTGGCAAATATCCTTGTTCGTAGCAAAAAAAGTACTGTTTTCCTGTTTTGGTGGTATAAATATTCGTAATAAAATTAAAATCAAACCCCTTTTTTAAAAGCTCATTGCGGGTTGTTTTTGGTTTTATACCATTGTTAAGTTCCAATAATATTAATCTGTTTTTTCGCAGGGCAGCATTTATTCGTTTCATGTAGGTTGAGGCATTGCCATTAATGCGGTTATGATGTGCATTACGACATTGATTGTCGCAAAATTTTTTATCCATTCTGCCGCGAAGAATATTCTGGCACTCCAAACATCTTTTTTCAGTTGATTCTTGCATGTTTCAAAGATGACAAAAATTAATTGAGTAAAATATTGTCAAAAAACTTACTTCCATTCGTATAAAATGGTATTTTTGCAGTCCTTTTTTCAAAAGAGAGATTTAAGCGGATAAAGAGATGAAAAGAACATTTCAACCTTCGAATAGAAAGAGAAGAAACAAGCACGGGTTCAGAGAAAGAATGAGTACCAAAAATGGTCGTAAAGTTCTTGCTGCAAGAAGAGCAAAAGGGCGTAAGAAACTTACCGTTTCTGACGAGCCTCGACATAAAGGGTAATTTCGTGTAAATGGCCGTTTTTCCTAAATCGGAAAGGCTTTCGAGTAATTATCTTATTCAAGAAGTTTTTGGCAAAGATGCTAAACGAGTGGGTAAATATCCGCTCGTTTTTGTTTTTAAATATTTACCACACCAAGAGGGCAAATCAATAGAGGTATTGTTTTCTGTACCCAAACGAAAATTTGGAAAAGCCGTTGCACGAAATCTTTTAAAAAGAAGATTGCGTGAAATATACCGCATACACAGACCCAATATGGAAGCTTGCCTAAAGCCAGATTTAAAACTTCTTTTGGCCGTAATCTACATTGGTGCAGAAGTTTTTCCGTCAAACATACTTACAAAATCATTTATTAATAATTATGAGCAGCTTATTAAGAGTTATAAGTAACTTTTTTTCTGGAATATTTATCTTAACGATTAAGCTATATCAGTGGGTTCTATCGCCCATACTTCCGAGTTCTTGTCGGTTTAGTCCAACATGCTCCAATTATGGAATTGAGGCATTCAAGAAACATGGCCCAATAAAGGGATTTTGGTTAACCATAAAAAGAATTGGTCGATGCCACCCGTGGGGTGGAAGTGGCTACGACCCTGTGCCATAGATTTTTCTTATTTCTTACGTCTTTTTTCGAGGGTTTTTGTATAATATAAATAGTCTATGTGTTTTTTAATTTTTATTGATAGTGTCAATGATATGAAGGGCGATTTTTTCTTTTGATTCTTTGGCGGGATTCAGGATTTTGACTAATCGCAAAATATAAGCCACTAAAATTTGTAATGTATTTAAATTCAAATACTTAGGTAAATTGTTATTTTTAGATATTCTCAATTTTATAATTTTAAAAGTTAAAATGATGCTTTTCGTGCTGTTTTAAAAAGAAACTCCCAATTCGTTCGTTAATATTGCATTATAATCATCAAGAGAAATAAAAATGAAACCTAAAAAATGGTTCTACATCGGAGCGGCGGTATTGGTGGGAGCAACTGCCTTTACCCAAGTAGAGGATTATCACGAAGTGTCGAAGAATCTCGACATTTTTGCTTCGGTATATAAAGAAGTAAATACGAGTTACGTGGATGAGGTTCAACCCGGTAGTCTTATCAGAGAGGCTATTGATGGAATGTTGGGCTCATTAGATCCTTATACCAATTTTTACAGCGAATCACAGAGTCAGGATTACCGTTTTCAGGTTACCGGAACCTATGGTGGCATTGGTGCTATCATCAATAAACACGGCGAAAACTTGGTTGTTTCTCGAGTTCATGAAGGCTATCCGGCACACACCGCAGGCATTATTGCGGGTGATATTTTGAAAAAAGTGGATGGCAAATCTGTGGAGGGAAAAACAAGTAGTGATTTGTCTGATTTGCTCAAAGGAACTGCCGGCACAACCATCGTAATTACTATAGACAGACCTTATGAGGGGGTTAAAGAATTTACTTTTAAAAGGGCTCAAGTTAAGGTTAAAAATGTGCCTTATTTTGGTATGGTCGATGATAAAACGGGATACATCAAACTCACTGGTTTTACGCCCGATGCAGGGAATGAGGTTTACAATGCTGCCAAAACACTCAAAGGGCAGGGAGCTAAAAGTATCATTTTAGATTTGCGGGGAAATGGTGGGGGATTGCTGCATGAAGCTGTAAACATTGTTAATGTATTTGTCAAAAAGAATCAAATTGTGGTTACCACGAAAGGCAAAAATCAAAAAGATGGCGAATATAAAACCCTCAATGCTCCACTTGATTTAGACATTCCATTGGCTGTTTTGATAGATAAGGGGTCGGCCTCTGCCAGCGAAATTGTTAGTGGAACAATTCAAGATTTGGATAGAGGGGTTATTATTGGCACACAAAGTTTTGGTAAAGGATTGGTGCAAACATCAAGGGTGCTTACCTATAATACTCAAATGAAAATTACCACTTCTAAGTATTATATTCCTTCAGGTAGATGTATTCAAAGGCTTGATTATTCAAACAAAAAGGATGGACACGCTATATCGGTTGCAGACTCATTGAAACGAATATTTTACACCGCAAACAAACGAAAAGTTATTGATGGAGAAGGTGTTAATCCGGATGTTGTTGTAGGAATGGATATTTTGAGCAAAATAGGTAGTAGCCTAATTAACAATTATCTAATTTTTGACTATGCCACATTATACCGCCATAAAAACGATAGCATTGTTTCAGCAAAAAACTTCCGATTTACTGATTCTGATTTTGAGGACTTTAAGAGATTTTTATCTGACAAAGAATATAGCTACGAAACTGAAACAGAACGGGCAATAAAGCAGCTTGAAAAGGAAGCTGAAGATGAAAAATATTCTTCATCACTAAAGGCCAGTATTGATGCACTTAAGGCCGATTTTGAAAAAAATAAACAGGCCGACTTAGAGCGACATAAAGCAGAAATTATGCAATTATTAGAAAGTGAAATAGCTTCCCGATATTATTTTGATAGAGCTGAAATAGAAACTACTTTCGACAGTGACCCAGATATAAATAAAGCCATTAGTGTATTTTCAAGCCCACAATACACATTGCTGTTGAAGGGAACTAACTAAAAATTGGATTACTTTCAGTTATTAGTAGCGTTTTTTTTTGGCATTCTCGGTGGAATGCTCTCTGGATTATTGGGAGTTGGAGGGGGCATTATATTCGTTCCGGTTTTCGATTTCCTTTTCTACCAAAAGGGTATAAGAGGAAGCGAGTTGGTTAAATTTACTTTAGCAAATTCCTTTTTGGTCATCTTCTTTTCTGGAATTATTTCGAGTATAAAGCACCGTCAACACGGCAATTTTCATTTCAAAGAAATTCTTTTTATTGCTATTCCGGCAATTGTTAGTGGAGGATTTCTGTCTGAAATTATAAGACATTCGAGTTGGTATAATAAAGATTTTTTTAATGGAATTTTTATAGCGTTGTTGTTGCTTACGTTAGTCCGAATGTACATAAATCAGAGAAGTCAAAGTAAGTTTGTCGAACGACCATTTTCAGCAATAAAATACATTATCATTGGCATCATTACCGGGGCGGTTTCGGCTTTTTCGGGGTTAGGTGGAGGTGTGGTTATGCTGCCATTGTTGACCATATTTATGAAAATGGATATAAAAAAAGCCAGTAGCATCAGCATTGGTGTTATTCCTATTCTGGCTCTAAGCATCATATATGTTTATGGCAGCGGAAAACCCGAAACCATTTTGAAGGGGTCAATCGGTTATCTCCAGCTAATTCAATCCATCCCCGTAATAATTGGTATTGCTATTGGGTCACCAATTGGTGTTTCATTGGCAAAGCGAGCAAAAAGCAGCCGATTGCACGCTATATTTGCCGCACTTTTAATAGTTATGTCTATCAAATATTTGATAGAAATTTTTGTAAAATAAAAAGAATGAAAAGACAAATCATTTCGAGTCTTGTTGTTGGAGTTTATGCAGTTTCGGCCTTTGCTCAAAATTTGGATAAAAGGGAAACGAAGATGATGCAACGGTTGAAAGATAATATTACTTACCTTGCCTCAGATGAGTTGGAAGGACGAGGAACAGGTACTCGCGGAGAAAAATCCAGTGCAGAATTTATTGCGGCAGAATTTGCCAAAAATAAGTTAAAGCCCATGGGAGAAGAGGGGTATTTTCAAAAATTTGCCATTACTACATTAAGAATAGCCGACGGGAAATCATTTTTTAAAATTAATTATTTCCCGGAACCGCTAAAATTATTTTCCGAGTTCTACCCACTTTCTTATTCGGCCAACCATGCGGAAGTTACGGCAGATGCGGTAGATGCAGGGTTCGGAATCAATTCGGATTTGCGAAATGATTATGAAGGAATTGATGCCAAAGGAAAGGTTGTTTTTATCAATATCAGCAGCCCGGATGGCATACATCCGCACAGCAAATTTATTGAATGGCATGGCATTAACAGAAGAGTGGATGAAGCCATAAAACAAGGAGCAGTGGGTGTGGCATTCTACCGATTGTCGGAAGAGGTGCAAAAACCTTCGGGCGAGCTTGGGTTGAGTATGAGACCTTCAAGTATTCCTGTCATTTTTATTGATAAACTAATGAGAGGGGTTCAGGATGTCAAAACCGCAACACTTAATGTTCATATACTTACTGCCGAAGATATTGGCCACAACGTCATCGGTTTTAAAGACAATAAGGCAGCAAAAACGGTGGTTATCGGAGCCCATCATGATCATTTGGGAAGGGGCGAGCACGGAAATTCATTAGCCGAAAACACTACTGAAATACATAATGGAGCAGACGACAACGCCAGCGGCACGGCTGCACTCATAGAGCTTTCAAATTTGTTGCGAAAGTCAAAGAAATGGAACAAGTCTAATAACTATTTATTTATTGCTTTTTCTGGAGAAGAAATTGGATTGGTAGGGTCAAAATACTTTGTAGAAAATCCGACAATTGATTTATCTACTGTCAACTATATGATAAACATGGATATGGTGGGAATGTTAGACTCTAATAAGACTTTAATTATCAATGGAGTAGGTACAAGTCCGCTCTTTGCTGGCACCATAAAGGCGTGCGAAATCGAAGAATCAGAAGACGAAAGGTTCAACATACACACTACTCAAAGTGGTATCGGACCCTCAGATCATACTTCGTTTTATCTTAAAAATATTCCGGCTGTTCACTTTTTTACAGGTGCTCATCCATATTATCATAAACCAACTGATGATGTGGAACGACTGAATCTGACGGGGGAGGTTTTGGTTATTGATTTTATTCTGGATTTTGTGCAAGAGTTAAATAATCAAGGCAAAATCGAATTTACAAAAACAGCGGATTCTTCAGATAACTCTGGCGGTAGTAGAAAATCTATGTCCGTAACTTTGGGTGTAGTGCCAAACTATGTTTTTGATGGAGAAGGAATGCAAATAGATGCTGTTAGAGATGGTAAACCTGCCGAAAGGGCAGGCATATTGGCCAAGGATATTATTGTAAGTATAGCTGGCAAACATATTGGAAATATCAAAGATTACATGACTATTTTGGGGGAGTTGTCGGCAGGCGATGAGGTGGAAGTGGAGGTTTTGAGAAATGGTGAAATAAAAAAACTAAAAGTACAGCTTTAATGAAACTGACAAAGTATATCGAAAATGCCAAAGAGACTTTATTCTCCTTTGAAATTCTTCCTCCGCTGAAAGGTGGTAGCATTCAAGGACTATTCAGTCGTATTGAACCCTTAATGGAGTTTAAGCCCACTTTTATTGATGTGACCTATCATCGAGAAGAGTTTGTTTTAAGACAGCGTCCGGATGGATTGTACGACAAAGTTTCCCTAAGAAAACGACCGGGAACAGTGGCTATTTGTGCCGCCATCATGAACAAGTTTAAGGTAGAAGCCGTGCCACACATTATTTGTGGAGGTTTTACAAGAGACGAAACTGAAAATGCCTTGATAGATTTACATTTTTTGGGTATCGACAATGTTTTGGCTCTTAGAGGAGACAATCAGCACGGTGAAAGAAATTTTGTTCCAGAAAAAAATGGAAACAAAAATGCTTTAGAACTTATCCGCCAAATGGATGATATGAACAATGGAATATATCTGGACGAAGAGTTAAAAAATCCAAACCCCACAAGTTTTTGCATTGGTGCAGCGGCATATCCCGAGAAACATATAGATGCTATGAATCGCGAAAGCGATTTGAATTTCTTAAAACAAAAGGTTGACGCGGGTGCAGAATTTGCCACAACACAGATGTTTTTTGACAATCAACGATATTTTGATTTTGTGGACAAATGCCGTGAAAAGGGGATTCTGGTGCCGATCATTCCGGGCATTAAACCCATAACCAAAAGAAATCAACTTTATTCACTTCCCAAAATATTCAATATTGACATACCGAATGATTTGGCTACCGAAATGGAGAAAACCAAGACAGATGAGGCAGCCTATCAAGTGGGTGTAGAATGGTGTGTGCAGCAGTGTAAGGAGTTAAAGCAACGAGGGGTTCCTGTGTTGCATTTTTATACCATGGGATATAGCAATGCAACACACGCCGTGCTGTCAAAAGTATTGTAAATATGATTCGTGGCGTTGTTGCAAAATCTACAGGTCATTGGTATGATGTATGGCTCGAAAATGGAAAAACATGCCAATGTAGGTTGCGTGGCAAACTGCGATTAACCAATCACAAGCTTACCAATTATTTGGCGGTGGGCGATGTGGTTTGGGTGGAGAATTGGGATACAGAAAGTGCCGCAATTTGCAAATTAGAACCCCGTAAAAACTATTTAATTAGACGGGCAACAAAGCTTTCGAGCCAATTTCATTTAGTAGCTGCCAATATTAATCAAGCCATTATAATGGCTACCTACTTGCAGCCGAGAACTTCCACCGGATTTATTGATCGGTTTTTGGTGGCCTGTCAATCTTATGGTATCGAGCCAATAATATGCTTTAATAAAATGGACTTGATTACGCAAGCAGACCGCCCCGATTTTCAAGCTATCTCTGAGGTGTATATCACTGCAGGTTATCGTGTGTTATTCACAAGTTTAAAGAATGGTACTAATTTAGATGAGGTTGAAACAATACTATTAAACAGAACCACATTGATTTTTGGACATTCTGGTACGGGAAAATCAACCCTGCTGAATCTGATGATACCAGGTGTTTTTCAGCAAATCAAAGATATAAGTGCAACTCATAATAAAGGCACACACACTACCACCTTTGCCCAGATGTTTAAAATGAATGATTCAACATTTATGATAGACACCCCCGGAGTGAAAGAATTTGGTATGGAAAAAATGGAAGAATGGAAATTGGCACATTACTTCAGAGAATTTGAGCCATATATATCTTTATGTAGGTATAATACATGCACCCATATTCACGAACCCGGCTGCGAAATTCAAAAGGCATTAGCTCGCATGGATATTTCGGATTTCCGGTATAAAAACTATCTAAATATGATAATCGATATTAATGACCAAACATCTCGGTTTTGAACGTTGCAATGCTGTGGTTTTTTTTACAAAGAATAAAGCATACAATTAAATATTGAAAATATTTATCCTTTAAATTCGCAACTATCTTATTTATAGTTCTTTACAACATGGATGCTATGTCCTTTTTGTGGTACATTATCAATTGTTTAGTCGCAGTTAATTTTTAATAAAAAATTTTTTTTTGAGATAATCTTCCTATTTTTGCCCCCGTTACAAATATATTGTGAGCATGACTAATAATAGATTTACCTCTGGACGAGGGTCATTAGTAAAGTTGAAATCAGCTTTTGCCAGGTACATTATGGTACTGGCCTTTATTTTTGGTGTTGTTTTTACGCAAGTAAGTGCTACTATCAATGTTAATTCTACCCCCGCCACGAACAATGATTTTTGTTCTGCGGGTGCCCCTACGCTTACTCTGCCCATTGTGGCCACCAGTAATTGTGGAAGTGGTTCTGTAGTTTATCAGTGGTATGTGAGTCTAACAGGAGCGAGTAACATCAGTTCGGCAACAGCAATTACGTCTGCTGGAGCTCCAGCCTATTCAGGTTGGAACACTTCTACGTTGGGCGTTAACAATGCTGTAGCTTTGGGTACAAACACAAGTTTCTTTGCTATCATCACAGAAAGCTCGGGAGCTTGTAGCGACATTGACACGGTCGGACCTTTTTATTACACAAAGGTTTCTTCGGTGCCCACGGTTTTGTTGTCGCCTCTTGCACCCGTGGTTTGTGAAGGTGCTAGTGTCAACTATACTGCTTCAGTGACTGCTCCGAGTCCTGCGGGAGTTTTAACCTACATTTGGGAAAAAACACCCGATGGGGGTTCTCCATCAGTAGTCAAAACTACAACGGATGTTCTCACAACATCAGATTCTTATGGTTACACCACCGCGTTAACGGATGATCAGGATGATATCCAAGTTTCTGTTTCCAATGCATGTGGTTCTGCTTCCTCTGCTGTTGCTACAGTAACCGTAAATCCAAAACCAGTAGTAACCATTCCTGCTTCAAATTCTTCATTATCTGCTTGTCAAGGTAATAATGTTAACATTACATATAATATATCAAATGCACTTAGAGATCCAAGTTCTGGTGGTGGTGCCGTGAATTGGTCTATTGCTTTTTCAGGCGATGCTGCTCTTATTGCCTTGTTGACCTCTTCTGGATCTGGTAATACGAACGTAAACTTAAATGTTGGAGCTGCTCTTGCTCCAGGAGCTTACAGTGCCACAATTTCTACCATAACTAATACTTCTGACGGTTGTGCAAGAACAATTTCTACAAACGCAATCAATGTTACAATATTCCCAGTTCCAACTGTTACGTTTTCTGTTTCTCCAACAGATATATGTAATGGTAGCGGAAGTGGAACTTCATTTAAAGTAAAAGTTGAAAATGCAGAATATACAGTTGGAACATCTACTGTTGCTGTTAATTGGAGTTTTTCAAGAACGGAATCTTCTTTTACTAATGTTACTGGTTGTACTGGTGGCTCGGCAGGCATTTTACCTGCTACCGTTACTGGAAGTGGAAATGGTGAATTTACTTACAATATTCCTACCACAATGCCTGTGGGTATTTATCAGTACACACTTACTACAATAACTAATACATCAAACGGATGTAGTCCTGCCGCGGCTACTGGAACAACAGTAGTTAGTTGGAGAGTTGACCCAACCCCAAATATTACGGTTACGCCATCTACTGCTTCGGCGTGCGAAGGGAACACAGCTTCAAATTTTAGCATAAATGTTACCAACACTGCCTACTGTGGTACAGTTGCCGGTGTCGGTACTCCTGGTAATGTGTCTTGGGAACTTGCCTATGGCTCAGGAGCAGGTACAATAAATAGTGGAAACAGTAATTTGCCTGCTTCTCCATTAACCGCGGGTGGATCATTTTCCACAAATGCTGGTTTGGCAGTAGGTACTTATGTTTTCTCTCCATCAAATATTACCGTAACGACACCTGCCTCACCAGGTTGCACAAGGGATGTGTCTGCTAAAAAATTCACATTGACGGTAAATCCAGAACCGATTGTAACATTTAATACGGCATCTATTACACAGTGTGAGGGAACAGTGGGAACCACTTTTTCAATTGATGTTACAAATGCAGTGTTGAATAGTGTTGGTCAGAATTGGTCGGTAGCTTATACGCAAAATGGTTCAAGTGCTTTAAGCGGAACGCCATGTGCGGCTGGAACTTCGGCCGGAATTTTGCCGGGTTCTATTACTGGAACTGGTAATGGTTCAAAAACCTATACAATTCCTTCAGGATTGGCTCCTGGTTATTACACATATACATTAACCTCTATTACCAATACCTCGGCAGGATGTTCTGCAGGTGCTGGTAGTCTCGGAGCTAATCCAACAATTACTATTATTATTGAGCCGAAACCGCAAATTTCAATGAATCCTGATACGAAGGATGTTTGTGAAAATGATGCGGAATCGTTTAATCTTAATATTACCAATACAGTAGGTTGCTCTGGTATCGGAACAACTTCTTCTGCGGGTTGGAACATTACAGTTCATACAGATGCTGTTCAAAGTGATATTAATACACAAATTCCACTTTTGACAGGAACTGGTGATCAAGCATATACTATTAATGTTAATACGCTTGGCACTTTGAGTCCAGATGATCACATGCTGGATGCAAGTGTTGCTTCCTCTGCTGGTACTTGTGTTGGCTCAAGTTCAAGAGATACTTTTGTGTTAAGTGTTGACCCACGTCCAGATATTCAAATTGATGGAGCTGCTGGTGATCAAACAATCAATATTTGTGAAGGTGATGGTGGTAGCTTTAGCTTTACCGTTGCAAATGCCTTGCACAATAGTCTTCCAGTGAACTGGGAGATAACTTATTCAGAATCAAGTGGTCAGGTGGCTTCAGGTTGTACTGGTGCAGTTACAGTTGATTTACCCGGTAGTTCGGGTACTTATGTTGGAAGTGGCAATGGTGCAAACACAATTACTATTCCCGCCACCTTGCCAATAGGACAATATATATATACTGTAACAAACATTGTTAATACAGACGGTCCTTGTACAGGAACTGTTGATGGAGTTACAGGTGGTCCTCAAAAGATTACAATCAATGTTTACCCAAAACCAACATTCACTATTTCTCCACGAAGAGATTCTGTTTGTGAGAATAATGCTTTGACTAATGCATTTTCTGTAAATGTTACAAACGCCAAATATTGTTCAGATCCTTCAACCATTGCAGATGCAGGTTGGCAAATTTTGGGTGCGAACATTACCGATAATGTTGCAAGTAACGTAACTGCACCTATCACTGGTACCGGTAATGGAAGTCAGCAGTTCAATGCTAATACTACGTTGGCCTTAACTCCTGCTGATTACGACTTTACTGCTACTGCTATTGAAACAACTGGTTTGCCAGTTACTTGTAGCAGAACGGTTACTTCTAATAATATTTTTACATTAACAGTTGATCCTGCCCCAGACGCATCTTTTACAACTTCTACTGTTAGCGTTTGTGAAGGAAATACGGCAACGGTAACTATTAATGTTTCAAATGCCGTGTTAAATGGTAGTGGTGTTAATTGGAGTTATGAAATTACAGAGGCAAGTGGTAACTTGAATTCTTCGTGTAATGTTAGTGCTGCTCAAAACGCAAGTCTTGTTAGAGATTCTTCTGGTAATGGAAACAATGCCACCGTTGTTTATAATATTCCAAACAACTTGGCTCCTGGTGTTTATACATATACAATTAGTAACGTATTAAACACAGATAAAAATTGTACAGGTACTTCAGCAACATCTGTGGTTTCGGTATATGTGTATCCTAAATTACAAATGGCCTTAACACCAACTTCTGATGAAATTTGTGAAGGTGAAACGTCTGCTTTCGATATCGAGGTAACAAATGCCAGATATTGTACTGCTTTAAATACTGCGTCAACCAATGTTCCATGGACTTTAGTATATTCAGATGCTACACAAAGTGATATTTTCCCTGATCCATTAACGGGTTCTGGTAATTCTTCATATACTTTTACTGCAAATGATGGTGGGTTATTGCCAGCAGGTCAATATCAATTTATCACTTCTACTATTACGGGTCAAATTGTTACCCCAACGGTAGCTAATTGTTCGGTTTCTGTACCTGATACATTTACATTAACTATTAATCCAGAACCAATAGCTTCTTTCAGTACACCATCTATTACGTTGTGTCAAGGAGCTACAAGTTCTTTCAATGTGGCAGTAACTAATGCTCAATACACAACTGGTTCAACTACGGTTGAGGCAAATTGGATTATTGATTTAATCGGCGACAGTACGGATGTTACGGTAGCTTGTGCCTCTGGTGGTGCAGGTGCTGGTTTATTTTCTGTTGCTGGAGCGAATAATATTTCTGGAACTGGAGACAGCATGATAGTTGTTAATATCCCTGGCACTTTGTTGCCCGGTGTATATACTTATACTATTAATAGTGTTCAAAACATAAGCAACACATGTACTGGTGCTCCTGGAGCTAATCCTACAATTACTATAACAGTATATCCTAAACCTGATGTTGACGTAAGTGTTGATACTGTTTGGGTTTGTGAAAATACCACTGGAACGGTTGATATTACTGTTACAAATGCGGAGTACTGTGCTTCTATTGGTGGTTCTTTAATTAATGTTACATGGGGAATAACTCATGGCGATACAACTCAAAGTGATATTCCTACCTCTGTATGGTATGGTAATGGTAACATGAGTGCCACAACTTATACCATGAATATTTCCACGGCATTGCCTGCTGGTACATATAATTTTGACATTTCTCAAATTGAAAATATTACACAAAGTTGTATTAATACAGATTCGTTTGCTGGTGTTGAAGTAGTTTTGGTTGTTAACGATTTACCGATGTTGACAATTAATAGTATTGAAACCCCTGTTTGCGATGGCTCAACTTCAACTATTAATTATACTGTTTCTGATGTTGCTTCAACGGATGGATGGTCTTTTACATTTACAACCGATGGTGGTACTACAAATCATACAGTTACAGGTGTTGGTCCAGTAACAATGGTTGATACAACAACTGTAGCGTTAACTCCTCCTGGGGTTAAAACGATAGCTTTCTCAGCAATTACAAACACAACTACAGGTTGTATTGGAAATACACCAAGCACTTCAAATATTACTATTCTTACACTTCCTGATGTAACTGCCTTTGTAGATGCAGCAGGAACGAACATTTGTTCTGGTTTGGATAATGACTACAATGTAACTGTTGCGAATAGTGCCGGTAAAGATTGGATTATTTGGTATAATATTGATGGAGTTCCTGGAACTTGGACTGGTACGGGTAATGGTGTTCATACCTTAACTATACCTGTACAATATCATCAGGATTCTGTGGGTGCGTTCGACAATAGACCTATTACAATTGACAGTATTGCCTGGACCGCTGGAGCTGGAACACCTCCGTTGTGTAAAAACACGAATGTGACAGACAATAGTGCCGATCTTAACGTAATGCCACGTCCTTGGGTAACTTTGGTTGCTCCTGAGCATTCATGTATTAATTTGGCTGCTGATGTTACCTATTTCTTAGGTGGTGTTAGAAGCACTGATAACTGGGATTTTGATTGGTACACAACGAATCCAACAGATGGACCAAATAATATTACTGGTACAGATACTCTTACATCAATGTTTACCACTCTACCATTAAATCCGGTAGGATTAAGTGCTGTAAATGTATTTGCTGTTACAAATACAACAACAGGTTGTGATTCGATGCCAACTCCTCCATTTACGGATACTATTGTTGTAGATCCTCCATCAGATGCTGGAACTTTGTCTCCAAGCTATACAATATGTGATGGTGATATGGGTCCTTATGTTTTCACATTATCAGGATATGTTGGTGATGTTCAAAACTGGGATTCTTCTGATAATGATGGTTTTACATGGTATAACATTGGTAATATGACCAATACGCATACTGTGGTTTATCCTCATTTGACAACAAGATATCATGTTATCGTTAAGAGTGGTGCTTGTCCTGCCGATACTTCTAATGAAGTTATATTGTTTGTACATCCTCAACCTGCTGCAACATTTGTTAGTGTTGATGATAGCATTTGTGTTGGTTCTGATGTGAACACAGTAATCAATGTATCTGGTGTGCCAAATACGCACAACTGGACAATTAATTATACTTATGGTGGTGCTGCTTCTGGTTCAGGTACTTGGACTGGAACTGGTTCTTCTGCGACTATAAATAGAACGCTTGCAACTTCATCATTTGCCGCTGGTGATTATTTTATCGCTATTGATAAGATTACCAATACAAATACAGGTTGTGACACTACGGTTAAAGATACAGTTAGATTCAAAATTAAATCTGCTCCTGTTGGTAGCACTGCTTCTACTTCTAATGACACTTTGTGCACAAACTCTGATGGATTTGTAAGATGGGATGGAACAGCTACCGATGGTTATGTTGTTAAATGGCAAAAGAAAACTCCATCAGCGGGATCATGGACAGATATTAGTGGTTCGGCATCAGATTCTATAGAATTTTATGGTTTGACAACTACAACAATGTTCAGAGCTGTAATTGAAAATGCACCTTGTTCAGGTCAGGCATTCTCTACCCCTGTTACAATTACAATTATGGGTGCAAATCCGGATGTGGCAATTGTAGGAAGTGCTACTCAGAAATTCTGTGCATCTGCTACAAATACTGCTACTGTTCAATTTGCAATTACTGGAACAAGTGGTTTCCCATGGACTTTAACTATACTTGAAGGTGGTGATTCTACTCATACAGTTACTGGCACTGGTAATCAAACAATAAATTTTGTTACTACACCTGGTGAAATGATTGAATCATTTAACGTTGTAGCTACAAAACTTGTTATTTCAGCAGGTTCATATACTTGTACTAAAAACTTAGCGAATGTGGCTATTGCAAACATTACAGTTATAGATATGCCTTCTGCTACTTTGAACAGTATTACTTCTACTGTTTGTGATGGTGGTTCAATTTCGATGACAGTTACAGTATCTGACATAAAATCTGTTGAATCTTGGAAATTGACTTACACAATCAATGGTAGTACTAAAACAAATACTGGTACTGGATCAGGTACGTTTACTTGGGTAATCCCTTACACAGTTAGTGGCGGAAACTCTACTCAAACTGTTGCTTTGGTTAGCATTGAAAATACAACAACTAAAAATTCTGCAAACGCTACATGTACAAATACACTAAGCGGTTCTGCAAATTATACTGTACGTCAGGCAACAGCTCCTGGAACTATAGGTACTACTGCTTCTGTTTGTAAAGGTGCTTCAGGAAGCATTTCTCAAACCGTTGCAAGTACAAATGGTTCTGTGATTACTGGTTGGTTGATGAGTACAGATGGTGGTGCTACTTGGACTTCTACTGGAAATACCACTTCTACTCAGAATTATGTGAACATTCAAACTACAACTCGATACAGAGCTGTTTATTCTAACAGTCCTTGTGATACGGCTTCTTCTAACACTGTTGTAATTTCAGTGGTTGAGTTGCCTACCGCAATGGTATCGTTGTCTGGCTCAAACGACACTATTTGTGAGGGTAATACTTCAACAGTTAATTTGACTGTTGGTAATGTTGCAAATGGTCAAACATTTAGCTTAACGTTTATCGAAGGTTCTAAAACAAGAACACTTACTTTCACGAACAATGCTTCTAACACGCATACCTTTACTACTGGTGTAATTAATTCTACAACGGATATTACGTTGATGAATATTTCTACTACTTCTGGAACTACTTGTAGCAACAGTAGCTTGAATAGCACGGTTACTATTACAGTTCAAGAAAAGCCAACTGCAACTATTGCAAGTTATGACAATAGACTGTGTCACGGTGAAAAAGTAGATTTCACATTGACCATTGGTAATGTTGGTTCAACGGATAATTGGACAGTTACGGCGATGTTGGATGCTAATACAGAAACTTTTAGCGGTACTGGTACTGGTACATTTAGCTTTACTACTACTGCTACTGTAACTAGTACTTCTGATATTCTTAAATTGGTTTCTGTTGTGAACAACAGCACACAAGATGCTTGTTCAAGAACATTGACTCAACAAGTTACTATTGCAGTTGATCCTACAACAGTTGCTGGTGTTATTGGAACAGCCGCTATCTCTGCTGACACTATCGTTTGTAAAGGTGGAAGCGGTTACGTGAAAGAATACACTGCAGGTACTGGAAATATTACAAAATGGCAATCAAGAAGAAATGGTACTTCAACTTGGGTTGATATTAATTCAACAAATAGTACTCAATTCTTCTTTAACTTGACAGATACAACTGAATATAGAGCAGTTTACCAATCAGGATTGTGCTCTCAAGAATTCTCTAATATTGTTACAGCTACTCCTAAAGCTCTTCCAGTGGTTGTTCTTACTAATATTATCGATGATAGTATTTGTGCAGGAACTACTGCTCAATTCCAAATTACGGTTACAAATGTGGATGCTGGTTCTACTTTCAGAGTAACATATTCTGAGGGTTCAGTTCCTAAAACATCTCCATTGTTGACTCAAAATGCGTCTGGTGTTCATACCTTGACTACTAGTGCATTGACAGCTAATACGTTGGTTCAATTAACTGGAATTACGGTTATTAATACTGGAAGTGCAAGTGTTCCTGCATGTAGCAATAGTGCAAGTAGCAACGGAACTGTTACGGTTCTTGACTTGCCATTTGCCTCTATAACAGCTGGTCCGGACACATTGTGTCAAAATGACCAAATTGTGTTTACGGTTACAGTAACAAATGTTTTGGCTACTGACAATTGGAAGTTAAGATACGAATTGGAAAGTGACGAAGATACCATTACCGGCACTGGTCCTGGTAGCGTAACTTGGGTTGATACAGATCCAAATACTGCCGAGTCTGCTAAGATTCAATTGATTGAAATTCTTAATCTTTCAAACTTAGGAATTTGTAAATCTGTAAATACTGACGATTGGGATATTTATATCTACAAACCTACTGAGCCTGGTGACATTGCTGCTGCTGACGATACTATTTGTAAAGGTGGAAGCACTACAATTAGCGAGGTTACTGGAACACCAAAACAAGGTGTTACTGTAAGTTGGGAATACAAACCACTTAGTGCATCAAATTGGACTGCATTGAGCAACAACAACAGCACACTAAATGTAATCAACTTGCAAGAAACTACTGATTACCGTGCGATTTATAAGTCGGGAGTTTGTGACACAGCTCACTCTAATGTTGTTAGAATTACTGTTGCTGAGTTGCCTTTGGCTACTATTAGTGGTTCTACCACAATATGTGCTGGTAATTTCACAAACTTGACTGTTACTGTTTCAAATGTGGGAACTACCCAAGATTGGGAAATTGAATATTTGGAAGGAACTTATACAAAAACAATGACTGGTACTGGTGGTGGAAATCACACTCTAACTGTCGGCGGTTTCAACACTTCATTTAATGTTGTATTGAAAGAGATTGCTACGGTTAGTGGTGTACCACAATGTTTGAATGACAAGTTGACTAATAACGCTCAATCTCACGTAGATGTTAATCAAAGACCTTACGCAAGTTTGAACTCTGTTACATCTCCTGTTTGTCAAGGTTCTACTTCTTCATTCTCTTATACTGTTTCTAACGTTAAGAGTGGTGATAATTGGACATTGACCTACGAAGTGGATGATGCTACCGGTGGTTCTAAAACTACTTCTGGTACTGGGCCAGGTACGTTTACTTTGGCTACTCCTGTTTTGACATCTGCTAAAACGTATGTTGTGAAACTACATAACATCACTAATACAACAACAACATGTGACTCTAACTTGAGTTCTACAATGAATATCATTTCTGATGCTACAACTGTTGCTGGTTCTGTAGTTGCAGATTCTACAGTATGTTATGGTTCTCACGTTGGAACTGTAAGACATAGCGGTGGTAATGGAAGTATTGTTCGTTGGGAGTCATCAGTTGACGGTGGTACAAGTTGGTCATCAATTACAAATACGAATAGCAACTTTACTTACACCAACTTAACAAACACAACTAAATATAGAGTTGTTAAGAAAAACGGAGTTTGTTCTGAGGCTGCTACTGCTCCTATAACTGTTACAGTTAGACCTCTTCCTGTGGCAACAATAACTGGTTCTGACACTATATGTGCTGGAAGTACTGCTAACTTAACAGTTAGTGTTTCTAATACTTACAATCAAAGTTGGTCAGTATCTTACTTAGTAGGAACTGTTCTTGATACGATTAGCGTTAGCGGTCCTGCTACTACTGGTACTATCAACACAGGTACTATCAAAACAAATACTGATGTTACGTTGAAGAAAATCTGGATGACTTCTGGAACTCCTCAATGTGAAAACAACAACTTGACAAATAACGCTACCGCAACTGTTGAGGTTGATGACATTCCTAATGCTACGCTTATTTCACTTACAGACACTGTTTGTACTGGAAGCCCAGCTTACGGTCAAATTACTGTAAACGATGTAAGATCAAGCGAAAATTGGAGAGTGTATTGGTCTATCAACGGTGGTGCTGCTGATTCGGTTAGCGGTACAGGTTCAGGTAGCTTCAATATTACAACTGCAAACTTGACTGCAAATCCATCTACGCTAAGACTGGTTTCTATGATTAATAGAACTACAGGATGTACTGGAACATTGACAGATCAAGATGTGGTTGTTGTTAGCCCAACTACTGTTGGAGGTACTTTGACTGGTACAGACACGGTATGTAAAGGTACAAATAGCGGAACTCTAACTTTGGGTGCTGATGCTGTTGGAAAAATTATCCGATGGGAGTATAGCACTAACGGAGGTACAACATGGACAAGTATTACAAATACGGCAACCACATATAGCTACAGCAACTTAACTCAATCTACTACATATAGAGTAGTTGTTAAGAGTGGTGCATGTAATACCGAATATTCTAGCTGGGTTACCATCAAGGTTAACGAATTGCCAGTGGCTTCTATAGTTAAGGTTGGTGCGAGCAGCATTTGTCAAGGTTCAAACACTTACGTAGTATTGAATATTACAAATGTTGGTGCGGGTATGAATTGGGAACTTACTTACTTACAAGGTTCTTCTGTTAAAACATTGACTGGTACTGGTCCAGGTGCTGATACTATCTTCACTGGTACATTGAACACTACCACAAGTATTACTCTTCAATCTATGAAGATTACTAGTGGTAAACCACAATGTGCTAATAGTTCATTCACTAATCAATACACTACTACCATCAATATTATTAGCAATCCAAAGGCTACTATAACAAATGCTCCAACAGAGATTTGTAAAGGAACTACTCCAACAGTTACCATCTTGGTTGACAATGTGTTGAGTTCAGAGGCTTGGACTGTTATTTATAAAGTAAATGGTGGTTCAAATATTACTTCAACAGGTGTTGGTTCTGGTCAATTTAACTTGTCGAACATGCCTGTGTTCAATACTGAAGGAAATAATGTTGTTAGACTTGTTTCTATTACTAATACTTCTAGCAGTCCTAACTGTACTGGGGCTCTTGCTGATTCGGTTATTATCAAAGTTGATTCTACTTCGGTGGGTGGCACAATCAGCGGACCAACAATTGTTTGTTTAGGTTCTAGTGCTAAAATGAAAGTGAGCGGATACAGAGGAGCAATTGTAAAATGGCAATACTCTACCGACGCTATCAATTACTATGATATAGCTAATACATCTGATAGCTTGGTTGTTTCATCTCTTACTACAAAAACTTGGTATAGAGTTGAAGTTATGAGTGGTGTGTGTGCATCTGCCTTCTCAACTGTTAAGGCCATCGATGTTCAACAATTGCCTACGGTAACAATCAACAATCCTACACAAACTATTTGTTCAGGAGATAATGTAACACTTAACCTATCAATTGGTAATGTTAACTCTACTTCTACATGGACTGTAGGTTATAAAGTGAATGGTACTGCCGGAACTTATACTACAGGAACTGGTACTACTGAAAGCATCACTTTTGGACCATTTACACAAACAACAACTATTGAGTTTACTGATATTACAGTTACTAATGGTTTGGGTTGTGCTAATACAATTAGTGAAAAAGCGGTTATCACCGTAACACCAAACCCAATGGCAACATTTGATTCATACCCAGATTCATTATGTCACGGTGACGTATTGATTTATAACGTTGAAATTAGTGATGTGGCTACTGGAACAAAATGGTTGGTGGATTATGAGGTTGACGGAACTGCCGGACCTACTAAGAAAGGAACTGGTTCTGGTGTATTCACAATAAATACAGGTAGAACTGTGTCTGCAAACAGCGTTAAAATTAAGTTGACTCAAATTGCTTTAGACAATGCTCTTGGTTGCGATACTGATTTGAAAGATTCGGTTACTATCAAGGTTAGTCCTAAATCTGTTGGAGGTACACTTTCACCAGCAACTTCAACTATCTGTAAAGGAGCTTCTGCTACCTTGACATTGAGTGGTGAGACTGGTGCAGTTCAAAACTGGGAATACAGCACAGATAATGGAGCTACTTGGACAGTATTGTCTAACAAAACTAAATCTGTGACAATAACTAATATCAACGAAACAACGCTTTACAGAGTGTTTGTTAAGAGCGGAACTTGTTCAGGAGCTTACTCTTCAGTAGCTACTGTAACTGTAATTCCAACTCCTGAAGCAACTGTAACCAGCAATGCTAAGGTTTGTCCTGGTGATGTGGCTACATTTACACTTCATGTAACGGATGTTCCTGCCGGAAACGGTTGGTCAGTAGTTTACAAACGAAATGGTGTGTTGGTTGGTACTCCGGTAACAGGTACTGGTTCTGGTGACTTCAACTTCACTGTAGCTGGAATGGCTTACGCTGGCAACCCAACGTTTATTACTGTTGAATTGGTTAGCATTACAAATACAACATTTGGTTGTGTAAACAATACATTGAAAAGCACAGCTACTGCTAAAGTTACTCCTAACCCAGTTGCCAGCTTCACCGCTGCTAACGAATGTGAGGATAGCACAGTAATGTTTAACAATACATCTTCAATTGCTGAAGGAAATGTTACAGCCTACACTTGGTACTTCGGTGACGGCGACTCAAGCAAAAATGCAAGCCCAGTTCACGTTTACAAAGCTGCCGGAACTTACAATGTTAGACTTGTAGCTTGGAGTGATAATGGATGTAGAGGTGAAGTAACACAAAGCATCACGGTTTATCCAAACCCAATTGCGAACTTCACTGCTGCTAACGTTTGTCAAAACGATGTGTTCAGTGCAACTGATAAATCTACTGTATCAAGCGGAAACATTGTTTCATGGTACTGGATGTTTGGCGATGGAACTACATCTACCGCTCAAAATCCAACTCACAGATACAGTGCTTCTGGTACATACCAAGTAACGTTGACTGTAACTACAAACAATGGTTGTACAAATACAATCACTAAGGATGTTACAGTTTACATCTTACCTGAGGCTAACTTCGTAGCTGCTCCAGTTTGTGAGAACAACGCCATGCAGTTTGTAAATGCTTCAGCTATTGGTTACGGAACAATGACTTACGATTGGAACTTTGCCGGTCAAGGCACATCAACTGCTAAAGACCCAAGCTTCACGTTCAACGGATTTGGTCAGTTCAACGTACGATTGATTGCTATTAGCAACAACGGATGTAGAGATACTATCAACAGAAGTGTAACAATTTATGCTGCTCCTACTGCTGACTTCAGTGTAGCTGATGTATGTATTGGTGATGCAAGTGTATTTGTAAACAACTCAAGTGTACCTGCTGGTGACACGATGGTAGAATACTTCTGGAACTTTGGTGACTCAGAATTTAGCGGATTGAAAAATCCAATGCACCAATACGCTGCTTCTGGTAGCTATAATGTTACGCTTAGAGTTAAATCTAATAGAGGTTGTGAAAACACAGTTGCTAAAGTGGCTAATGTTATTGCTCTTCCTGATGTTAACTTAACTGCGGATGGTACTACAGAATTCTGTGATGGTGACAGTGTTACCTTAAGAGCGAATGCAAATGCCAGAACTTACAATTGGAGCTGGACTGGTGGTTCTTCTACAAATGGAAGTATTACGGCTAAAGATAGTGGTTGGTATAAAGTTACTATTACCGCTCCTCCTATTGGATGTTCTAATACTGATTCTATTTTGGTAGTTGTTCATAAAGCTCCAAATATTCAAGCATGGTTAGGTTCTGTATATGGTTTGAAATCTGATACTATCTATAAAGGTGAGTCCATTGACTTACATGCAACAGGTGGTGTAGATTATGTATGGACTCCATCTACTTATTTGAACAGCACATTGGGTACACCAGTTAGAGCAGAGAAAGTTTTAGAGAATATTACTTACACTGTTAACGGTACTGACATTTACGGATGTAAAGGTTCTGATCAAGTTACTATCTTTATCAGTCCTGATTGGGTGCTTAAAGTTTATAACGTAATTACACCTAACGGTGATGGTAAAAACGATGTAATGGCTATTGAGAATATATGGGCTTATCCAGATGCACAAATTACTATCTTTAACCGTTACGGAATGGAAGTGTATAGTGCTGATGGTAAAACATTCTTGTCAGCTCCGTGGGATGGAACAAACAAAAATGGCAATCCATTACCAGATGGTGCTTACTACTATGTAATTACGCATCCGGATTTCCCTGATAAAGTATTTAAAGGTGCAATTAATATTATTAGAGAGAAGTAATAATTCATAAAACTTAGAATAGGAAAAATGAAAAAGTTATCAATAATCATCGCTTTAGTAGTGGCAGGTTTGTATCAAGCAACTGCACAACAGGTGCCTTTATATAGCCACTACTATTACAATCAATTCCTTTATAATCCTGCTCTTGCTGGTTCTAAGGGTTATGGACAATTTTACTTGCTACAACGTAACCAATGGTTTAGTATTCCTAATTCTCCGGTTACTCAGGCCTTTACGATTGATGGACCTTTAAGCAATAAAAATGTAGGTATCGGCTTAGGTCTTTACCACGATCAGGCCGGACAATTCAATATAATTGGTGGTCAGGCTGCATATCGATATTCTATTGATTTAGGTAGTGATAATAAATTGGGTTTTGGTTTCGCACTTGGTGCAGTAAACAACCGAATTGATTATACAAACATTAATCCTCAGGATTGGACCGACCCTGATTTGGCTAATCAATTTCAGGGTACTACAGGATATGACGCAAACATTGGTGTTAACTTAACCGCAGGTGATTTTAACATTGGTGTTTCTGTTCCACAAATTGTGGGTAATCAGTTGGCGTATTCGTCTTTGATTAACTCGGTTAATGGCAAAAACGTTCGATATGGTTTGGCTCGTCACTTTATTACAAATCTAGCTTATAACTGGAAGTTTAATAGTGATTGGTCGTTGCAACCTTCGGCGTTGATAAGAGTTGTTCCTAATGCTCGTTTGCAGTATGACATTAATGCTATGTTGAACTATAATGATAAATACTGGGGCGGTGCTATGTATAGAAGTGGATATTCAGCTACCCTTGCTGCTGGTGCTCGTTTGGCACAACAGTTTGTAGCAGGTTATGCCTATGATATAGCTATTCACAATGTTCGTAAATACACGGTTGGTGCTCATGAATTTATGATTGGTTACCAATGGGGTAGAGAGAATAATGATCTTCCAGAAAAGGTTAAGAAAACTCAAGACGAATTGGAAAAAACCAAGCATAAGGTTGATTCACTTGAGGATGAACTTAAAAAACACGATAAACGTATTAAAGACAACAAAGATGGTTTGGATGATGATCAAGATGAGATTGACGAAATCAAAGCCAAAATCAAAACCTTTGATGACTTTATGAAAGAATATAAAGATGGTGCAAAAAGACCTGATGGTTCTACTTCAGGTACCGGACAAGTTTATACTTTCAATAACGTTTATTTTGATACAGATAAATGGGACATCAAAACAGAAGCGAGAGGTGAATTGGACAATTTGGCTACTATTCTTAAAGAAAACCCAAATTTGAAAATTGAAGTAGCGGGTTATGCAGACCAAAGAGGTAGTGTTTCTCACAATCAATGGTTATCTAACAAGCGTTCGAATGCGGTACGTGAGTACTTAATTCGAAATGGAGTTAGCCCTGATCAATTGGTTACTGTGGGTAATGGAGTTACTGTATCTGCCCCAGGTTTGGATCAAAACAGAAGAGTTGAGTTCAAAATTTTGAGCAGATAATTTTAAGTTTATAATATAAAGGGAGCCAATTGGCTCCCTTTTTTGTTATTAAAGGGTTATGATTAAAAAAATACTTAGCTCAATCACTTCACTATTGTTGGCAATGGGCTGTGGTTCATCTGGAAGAGAACTAAATGTAGCAGAAAAGCAAATGAATAATTACACATCAATATACGACTTTAAACTTTTGGCCTTAAACGGAAAGGATACAATAAATTTAGGGGATTTTAAGGGCAAATACATGCTTTTTGTGAATGTCGCCAGCAAGTGTGGCTACACGCCTCAATACGAAGGATTACAGGCCTTGTATGAGGCTCGTAAAGATTCTTTGATTATCGTGGGTTTGCCATGCAATCAATTTGGGCTTCAGGAACCTGGAAACAGTGCCGAAATAGATTCTTTTTGTCGTTTAAACTACGGTGTAACTTTTCCTCTTACTGAAAAGGTTGACGTGAAAGGTGAAAACCAGCATCCATTGTATAAATGGTTGACAAATAAAGATTTTAACGGTCTAGATAACTTTGAGGTGGACTGGAACTTTAATAAATTTCTTGTTGCTCCTGATGGAAGGTTGTTGGCACGATTTTCATCAAAGGTTCAACCAGAGAGTGAGGAAATAGCGAACTATCTGAAATAGTTTTGTTTTGGATGAATTTAGTCCGAAACCCCTACTTGTTATGCAACCATAGACATCACTATAGGACAGCTAAAACCAATTTCTTGTCATCATGTATAGAACTTGCATTATCGGCGATAAACGTGGTCAGACTCCTGATATAACGGTGAATGATTTGTGGAACAACGGATAACTAAAGGCTCTTTATGCATTAAAAGTTTCTAATGTGCTTCTAACCAGTTTTGACCTTGGCCTATTTCAACCACTGTAGGAACACTTAATGGCATGGCATGTTCCATCAGTGGTTTGATGAGGGTTTTAATCTTGTCTAATTCGCTTAAATGAACATCAAAAAGCAATTCGTCATGCACCTGCAAAATCATTTTTGATTTGAAGTTTTGACCAGTCAATACACGGTCGATGTTTATCATTGCCAACTTTATCATGTCTGCTGCCGAGCCTTGAATTGGGGCATTGATGGCGTTTCGTTCGGCAAAGCCAACCACAGTTCTGTTTTGAGAGTTTATGTCTCTAATCTTTCGTTTTCTGCCTATAATGGTTTGCACGTAACCGTGGTCTCTACAAAAGTTGATGGTATCATCCATATACTTTTTAATTCCGGCAAACTGGTCGAAATACGCATCGATTAGTGCACTTGCCTCACTGCGTTTAATTTTTAGGTTTTGAGAAAGACCGGAAGCACCCTGACCATAAATCAAACCGAAGTTTACACTTTTTGCTTTATAACGCTGGTCTTTTGTCACCTCGTCTGGTTTTACACCAAAAACGCGTGCCGCCGTGGCCGTGTGAATGTCTAATCCATTTTTAAAAGCTTCCATCATACCCGGATCTTGGCTCATGGAGGCAACAATTCGCAATTCTATTTGCGAATAATCTGCGGCTAACAAAATATGTTCGTCATCTTTTGGAATAAATGCTTTTCTTATTTCACGCCCTTTTTCTGTTCTGATTGGGATGTTTTGTAGGTTCGGGTTGTTACTGCTGAGTCGTCCGGTGGCGGCCACAGCTTGGGCAAAGCTGGTATGCACTCTGCCGGTTTTGGGGTTTACCAATTTCGGAATAGCATCTACATACGTACTTTTTAATTTTTGATTGTGTCGATATTCTAAAATAAGTTTTGGTAAAGCATGCAAGTCAGCTAGTTTTTGCAGTGTATCTTCATCGGTTTTGTACTGACCAGTTTTTGTTTTTTTGGCATTGTTATCTAATTTTAAATGATCAAACAGCACTTCGCCCAACTGACGCGGGGAGGCAATGTTAAACTTTAATCCTGCCTGTTGGTATATCTCTTTTTCTATGCCTACGGTTTCTTTTTCAAGTTCCACCGAATAGTTAGCCAAAAAGTCGGTATCGACTCTTACTCCTTCAGTTTCCATACGGCCCAGCACCGGAATAAGAGGAGCTTCTACTCGGTCGTAAACCTTTCGTAAATCTTCGTTTTGCAGCATAGGGTCAAAAGTTGCTTTCAATTGAAGTGTAATGTCTGCATCTTCCACCGCATATTCTTTGGCTTTTTCTATCGAAACAGTATCAAAACTCAATTGATTTTTACCTTTTTTACCAATCAGTTCGGTTATCGAAATGGGTTTGTATCCCAAGTATTGTTCCGAGAGCACATCCATACTGTGCCGTTGGTCTGGCTCCAACAGATAATGAGCCAACATGGTGTCAAAAATCTGACCTTTTATTTCAATGCCATAATTCCACAAGATTCGTATGTCGTATTTGGCATTTTGCAGCACTTTTTCAATGGTTGGGTTGGAGAAAAATGGAGTAAATTCTTCCAAAATCAACCGACATTCCTCCTGATTTTCTGGAAAAGGAACATAGTATCCGCTACCTTTTTCAAACGAAAAAGAACAACCGAGGATGCGAGCTAATAACGGGTCGAGGTCAGAGGTTTCGGTATCTAAACAAACGGTGGTTTGTTGCAGCAATTTGCTCAACAATTCTTTTCTCTTCTCACTTGTGTCAGTTAAATGGTAGCTGTGTGTGGTTTCTTCGATCGTTTTTATTCCTGCCATTTGCGTCACCACTTTGGCGGCAGTTGTGGTGGTGTTGGTGGTGGGCAAATCGCCAAACAACGACTGTTGTCCGCCATTGGCTATAAATTCAGGGCTTTCGCCTAAAACACGTTTAAACAGTGTTTTAAACTCCAGCTTTTCAAATACTGATTTTATTTTCTCTTTGTTTGGGTCTTCCAATATCAAACTAGTAGGGTCAAAATCCACCGGAGCATCTAACAAAATGGTGGCCAGTCGTTTGCTCATAAAGGCCTGCTCTTTATTTTCTTCAATACGCTCTTTCAGTTTTCCTTTTAGTTCGTGGGTGTTTTCATAAATATTTTCCATGCTACCGTATTGTTTTAGTAGCGTACTTGCCGTTTTTGGCCCCACGCCGGGTACACCCGGAATATTATCAACGGCATCGCCCATCAAGCCCAAATAGTCAATTATTTGGTTGGTGTTGTCCAAATCAAATTTTTCGCACACCTCTTTCGGACCCATTATTTCAACTTCTCCGCCGCTTCTTCCCGGTTTATAAATCAACGATTTTTCTGTTACCAACTGGCCAAAATCTTTATCCGGAGTCATCATATAGGTGATGTAGCCTTCGGCTTCGGCCTTTTTTGCCAAGGTACCAATCACGTCGTCGGCCTCATAGCCTTCGGCCTCCAAAATCGGAATGTTAAACGCTTCGATAATCTGCCGAATGTATGGTTCGGACAGCTTTATGTCTTCTGGTGTTTCATCTCGGTTGGCTTTGTAAAAATCGAACTCCTGTTTACGAACGTTCTCTGACTTGTGGTCAAAAACCACGGCTATGTGCGTTGGTTTTTGGTTTTGAAGCACATCCAGCAGCGTATTGGTGAAACCAAAAATTGCCGATGAGTTTAATCCATACGAAGTAATTCTTGGGTTTTTTATAAACGCATAATACGCTCGAAAAATCAAGGCATAGGCATCAAGCAGAAATAATTTTTTGTCTGACATAAGAGGCGAAATTTACACAATCGGTTTAAAACACAGGGCAAAATGGGGATATTAAAATTATTTCAACGGGTTTGGAGGAAGGAACTATAAACCTAAATTTTTTTTGACTGACTTTTATGAATGTAGGTTATAAATCGGCGAAATATTTTTATTGACATAAAACGTCAATCATGATAGATTAGTTGACCTTGGAGTTTGTGATCTAAGGGGTGAATTTTCAAAAGGACAAAGTTAATCGTTCCAGTAAAATGTTAAATTTGACACTTCTGTCCAAAACATTTTGTCTAAATGAGCAACATAACATTTGGTGACTATATCAGAAAACGAAGAGAAGAAATAGAACTTCCATTGCGGAAGATTGCTGCTTATATCGACATTGACACATCAACCCTGAGCAAAGTTGAACGTGGTGAAAGACCTGCATCACCAGACTATTTAAAACCACTTTCTGAAATCTTGGAACTGGACTTGAAAGAGGTGCAAACAACTTACATAGCAGACAAAATCACAAAGGACTTTGGTGGGTTAGAACATTTAAGTGAAGGACTAAAAGAAGCGGAAAAGCAG
This sequence comes from Flavobacteriales bacterium, assembly GCA_020635395.1. NCBI lineage: Bacteria > Pseudomonadati > Bacteroidota > Flavobacteriia > Flavobacteriales > Flavobacteriales bacterium. The sequence continues at coordinate 185,260 of JACJZV010000002.1, read as the reverse complement.
ATAAAACGCAAAAAAGATAATGTCATCTAAATTTTTTACAAATAACAGTGAACGAAGCATGTTCGATAAATTCAAAGGAATTATTGAACACATGAAAGACTTGTATGCCTTTCATGCGGTAGTTGGTTACTTCCGTTCTTCGGGCTACTTCGCTTTACAACCATACTTAAAAGACTTAAAAGAAATCAAAATATTAGTCGGCATTAATGTTGATCAAATGTTTGCCGAATCTCAACGCAAAGGACTTTTGTATTTCGGTGACGAAGAAAAAACGAAAGAAGAATTTTTGAAATGGTTTATACAAGACATCAAAGAAGCCAAATATTCCGAAGAAGTTGAAAAAGGTGTTTTGCAATTCGTAAACGACTTGATTGACGGACGAATTGAAGTAAGAGCACACAACTCAAAAGCGATTCATGCCAAGTTCTATTTGTTTTTGCCTAAACATCACAGCGAACATTCTGATGGTTGGGTTATCATGGGTTCATCTAACCTGACAGAAGCAGGTCTTGGAATTAAGAAATCACCAAACTATGAATTGAATATAGCTTTGAAGGACTATGATGATGTTCAGTTTACCAAAAAGGAGTTTGTTGAATTATGGGAACATTCCACACCAATTCTGCCAGCGGACATTCAGCAGTTCAAACAGAAAACACACATTGGGCAGACATTTACGCCTTATGAACTTTACATCAAATTCTTAATTGAATATTTCGGCAAAAACATAGACTACGATCCTGACACGGTTGGAGATTTACCGAAAACTTATAAAAAACTCTCGTATCAGATTGATGCAGTAAACCAAGGCTTTCAAATGCTGATGGAGCACAATGGCTTTTTCCTTTCTGACGTGGTTGGTTTAGGAAAAACTGTTATTGCAGCCATGATTACCAAACGGTTTTTAATTGCCAATGGTTCTTTGAACACTAAAATATTGGTGGTTTTTCCGCCAGCATTGGAAAAGAACTGGAAAAATACATTCAGACTTTTTGGTATTGACAGACACACCAAATTCATCACCAACGGAAGATTGGACAAAATTGTAAAAGGCGATGATTTGAACTATTGGGCAAAGGAGGATTACGATTTGATTTTAGTGGACGAAGCACACCGATATAGAAATCATACTTCTCAGGCATTTGGATTGCTGCAACGAATTTGCAAAGCTTCAAGAAATGGAGAAGGGTTGGTTCCTGGCAAAAAGAAAAAAGTGATTCTGATTTCTGCTACACCGCTCAACAACAGACCACAAGATTTATATTACCAGTTGCTTTTATTTCAAGATGCAAGACGAAGCACTTTATCCGTAACCAACTTGCAAAGTTTCTTTGGGCCTATCATCCGTGAATTCAGAGAAATCATGCAACAGGACGAACCGAACATTGAACGTATCAGAGAACTGTATTCACTTATTCGTGAAAAAATCATTTCACAAATAACGGTTCGCAGAACAAGACGAGATTTAAAGAGCTATCCGAAGTATATTGAAGATTTAAAATCACAAGGGATAGAGTTCCCAGATATTGCAGCACCAAAACCAAAACTTTACACGTTTGATGCCAAGTTGAGTAAGCTCTTTTATCATACAATTTTCTATTTAACTGATGATGATAAAATCCAGTATTACCGCTATCAGGCAATCAAATATTTGAGACCTGAATTAAGAGAGGACTATTACGAACAAGCAATTTTAGTATCCCAATCCTTGGCTGGTATCATGAAAACTTTAATGGTGAAAAGATTAGAAAGCAGTTTCACTGCTTTTAAAGCATCATTAAAGAATCTGACTACTGCCACGGGCAGAATGATTGAAATGTTTGATAAGGGCAAAGTGTTGATTGCTCCCGACTTGCGTGTAAACGACCTAATGGAAAAAGGCTTTAGCATTGAAGATTTGGAAGTGATGATTCTTGAAATGAGTGCTGAAAATCCTAGAAACAATGTTTTTAGGCCTGATGATTTTGATAGTGGATTTATTGACGGCTTGCGAAAAGACCATTTGCTTTTACAAGAATTAGTAAAGGAATGGAGCAAAGTAGAGCAAGACCCAAAACTGGATGCTTTCTTAACTACCCTGAAAGACGAATTGCTGAATCAGCAAATTAACCCAACAGGAAAATTGGTTGTGTTTACGGAAAGCACCGATACGGCAAATTATTTGACAGAAAAAGTCGAAGCTTTTCTAAACATCAAAGTTCTAAATGTTTCAAGCGACAACCGAAGCAAGATATTTGAAACCATTCAAGAAAACTTTGATGCTAATTATATTGGAGAGAAAAAGAACGATTACAACATCATCATTACAACCGATGTATTGGCAGAAGGTGTAAACCTGCACCGTTCCAATGTAATTGTAAACTATGACACGCCCTGGAATGCAACTCGACTCATGCAACGTATTGGTCGTGTAAATCGAATAGGAAGTGTGGCGGGAGTGATTTATAATTACAATTTCTACCCTTCTCAACAGGGCGATGAGGAAATAAAACTTTACAAAAATGCTCTGTTAAAACTGCAGGGTTTTCACACGGCTTTTGGAGAGGATGCACAAATATACACCCACGAAGAAATGTTGGAGCAGTTTGAATTGTTCGATGAAGGATTGCCTGATGATGAAGACAAACGACTGCATTACTTACGTTACATCCGTGAGTTTAAAGACAACAACCCGAAAGAGTTTAAACGCATCAAAGCCTTTCCGTTAAAGGCAAGAACCGCCAGAAATAACAAGTATGCACAAAAGGCAGATATACACGGTTCAACAGTGGTGTTTTTGAAATCACTTTACAAAATGGAGTTTTATCAAATCCACGATAAAACCAAAGTAAATCCATTGACCTTTTTAGAAGCTGCACAAATTTTTGAAGCACAAACTACTGAACCATCTTTTGCATTGCCTAAAAATCATTACGAACATGTTCAGGCTGCTTTGAAATCATTTGACGAAGACTTTTTAGGTGGAACAACTGAAAAGGTTACAACCACGGACAAAGCCGATGCAAATACAAAACAGGCTTTAAAGTTCCTACGTGACTTCAGAGCCATAACCCACCTGGCAATTGTAAAAGAAACCTGTCAAACCTTGCAACCGATTGTTGAAAGCGGAACTTATACGCCTTTGGCAAATGAGTTGAAAAAGCTAAGTCAAAAGTTTTTCAGCAAACGAGAAATTACAACTTCACAAGTGGACAATTTGCTAATTGCTTTGGCAAAGAAATACGATGCTTTTACAAGTGAAGAAGAAGAAACAAAACTGGAAGAAATTGACACCAATATAGCACCTGAAATTGTGCTATCAGAAACGTTTATTGATTAAATATGAGCAAACTAAAAAATACGAATACCGAATTCAAACAAGTTGTTTTATTGATTGAAGAAGCCAGAAACAAGGCTTTTCATAAAGTAAATCAGGAATTGGTATTGCTGTACTTTAAGGTGGGCAACCTAGTTTCAGAAAAAGTTTCAGCGGGTGCATGGGGCGAAAACACGGTGGAAGAACTGGCTTCATTTATTCAGGATAATTGTCCCGGACTTAAAGGCTTTAACCGTAGAGGTCTTTATAGAATGAAGCAGTTTTATGAAACCTATTCGTCTTCCGAATTTGTGTCAACGCTGGCGACACATTTACAAAAGCCTGAAAATGATGTGAAAAAAATTATGTCTCCAGCGGTGACACAATTGCAATTAGTTGAAATTGAAGTGTTTAAATTTGTGTCACCGCTGGTGACACAAATTAGCTGGACACACCATTTACTTATACTTTCTAAGACTAAAACTACCGAAGAAAAGATTTTTTATTTCATCCAATGTATAACTCAAAAGTTATCGAAAAGAGAATTGGAACGACAACTGAATACAGCAACATTCGAACGCACTATGCTCTCCAACAAGGTGGTCTCATCACTTACTTCACAAATCCCTGAAGGACTTTTCAAAGACCCCTACATATTTGAATTTCTCGACTTGCCCGATGGCCATTCAGAAAGCGATTTGGAGAAGGCTTTAATTCTTAACTTGCAAAAATTCATTCTGGAAATAGGCAAAGGATTCACCTACATGGGAAATCAGTATCGCTTGCAGGTGGGCAATAAAGACTATTTTACCGATTTGCTGTTTTACCATCGAGATTTGCAATGTTTGGTATTATTTGAATTGAAAATTCAGGAATTTGAACCCGAGTTTTTGGGTAAACTCAATTTCTATTTGGAGGCATTAGACCGTGATGTAAAACGACCTTTTGAAAACCCAAGTATTGGCATTTTACTGTGCAAGGGTAAAGATACAGAAGTAGTAGAATATGCCATGGCACGCAATACTTCGCCTGCTATTATTGCCGATTACGAAACCAAACTGATTCCGAAAACGGTGTTGGCAAACAAACTTCACCAACTGGTGGAGCAACTTACTAAAGACGAGATTGAATAATGGATAAGAAGACATTACAAAGCATATTATCTAAGCCCTTTGTGCTTGCTGACTGGCAAAATTTGTTGACAGAGGTTTTAGGCGTAAAAAACTTTTGGCAAAAACCAGAAAAGATTGAGTTTAAAAACGAAGAATTTTTTAAAAAAGCAGAATCGGCGTATGAGTTGGGTAGCTTTAATACAGCAGATGACAGAATCATTGGTTTGTATTTGGTAAAAGTGAAACCCGAAGTTTGGCTCGAAAGAAACAAAGTTGGATTAAGAGAATTGCTTCGTTCCGTTTACGATTACGATGTGGATGGAGCTATAATCGTTTTTGAGCAAGCGGATAAGTGGAGATTAAGTTTTGTAAGTGAAATCAGAACTTTTGATGAAGAAGGCAACATTACCAAGAAAATAACAGAGCCCAAACGATACACCTATTTACTGGGTAAAGGCGAAAAAATAAAAACACCAGTTGACAGACTTTTCAGTATTGCAGGAAAGAAACTATATCTGGAAGAAATCCGAAATGCCTTTAGTGTTGAAGCCCTCAATACAGAATTCTATAAAATTGTTGCACGACACTTTTATCAGTTGGTTGGGGCAACCGAAGGCAAAGGAGCCAAAGCGATTACTTACAATAGAGTATTGAATTTACCTATTGGCAACCCCTCCGATAATGCTTCCAGAAAAGTTTACCAAGAATTTGCAGTAAGGCTCATTGGTAGAACGGTATTTTGTTGGTTTCTGAAAGTGAAGAAATCGGATGAAGGTATTTCGCTTGTACCAGAGCATCTTTTGAGCAGTGAAGCGGTAAAGAAAAACTCGAATTATTACAATTCCATTTTAGAAAAACTGTTTTTTCAAACCTTGAATACGCCAATGCCCGAAAGGAGGAAAGATTTACCTGATGGCTGCGAACAGATTCCTTTCTTAAATGGTGGTTTGTTTGAGCCGCAAACAGAAGACTATTACAAACCCAACAAAACAACTGGCTTTTCAGACCATATCAATACGCTTAAAATACCTGACGAATGGTTCAATGAGTTTTTTGAAAATCTCGAACAATACAATTTTACTATTGATGAAAACAGTGTAGTTGACATTGAAGTGAGTGTTGACCCTGAAATGTTGGGTAGAATCTTTGAAAATCTATTGGCTGAAATTGACCCTGACAGTGGCGAAACTGCACGTAAAGCAACTGGTAGTTTTTATACACCAAGGGAAATTGTGGACTACATGGCAACAGAAAGTTTGGTACTTTACCTGCATAACCAAACTCAAATTGACAAAGAGCTATTAAAACCCATTTTCAAAATTGATAGCGAGGTTTCTTTTTCAAAGCCCGATTCAGAAAAAATACTGGAGGCACTTGACCGATTAAAGATTCTTGACCCTGCTTGTGGTTCTGGAGCTTTCCCAATGGGTGTGCTTCAAAAAATAGTGATGGCTTTACAGAAGCTAGACCGAAATGCAGAATGGTGGAAAGCAAGGCAAATAAACCGTATTGAAAATGCTTTGCTTAGAAAGCAAGTAAAAGAAAAACTGGAACTGACAACTGTTGAGTATGCCCGAAAAATCGGTGTAATACAAAACACGCTTTATGGTGTGGACATTCAGCCCATTGCAGCCGAAATATCAAAACTGCGTTGCTTTCTGACTTTGGTTGTAGATGAAAATATCGATGAATCAAAGCCTAACAGAGGAGTTGAACCTTTGCCAAACCTTGAATTCAAGTTTGTAACAGCGGATGCTCTTCTAAAATTACCTGATGAAAAAGATTTTGGTGGTCTGTTCAATTCATTTGATGATTTAGAGCAGCTAAAGCAAATTCGTTTAGACTACTTGCAAAGCTACGGGGAGCATAAAAATGAATTAAAGGCTGAATTTAAACGAATTCAAAACAAAATTTCTAAGCAACAAATAAAATCAGGAGTTGCAGATGTTAATAGTCGAGCTTTTTTGATTAGTTCATGGAATCCATTTAGCAATGAGAAAGTGGATTGGTTTGACCCTTCATGGATGTATGGTGTAGATAATTTTGATATTGTTATTGGCAATCCACCTTATGTAGAACACAAGAAGTTAAAGCATATTGCAAGTAAATTAAAGCCGATGTATAACGTTTATACTGGTAGTTCTGATTTGAGCGTTTACTTTTTTGAAAGGGCATTTGCGTTGCTTTGCGACAACGGCTCCTTGAATTTTATAAGCACCAATAAATTTTTCAATACAGGATATGGAAAGGCTCTACGAAGCTATTTAATTGATAAGAGTATTGCTTCAATCACAAACTTTGAACAGGTTGAGGTTTTTAAAGGAATATTGGTTTCAAGCGTGATTTATCTCTCTGAAAACAAAAAAGCATCAAGTGATAGTACTTTTGAGTATCATGAATTCAAAAATGAAACAGGTTGGAAAACAAACTTTGAGGAGAAGCTAAAATTAAGAAAACGGAAATATTATCAAAACGTTCTATCAGAAGCTGAATGGGTGTTTCTTCAAGGTAACGAATCTGAAATAAAAGAAAAAATTGAAAAAGCTGGTGTGCCTTTGAAGGATATTTCAGGTGTAGAAATTAAGCGTGGGGTAACAACTGGATTTGACCCTGCGTTTATTATCGATAAAGAAACCAAAGATTATTTGGATGCAGATATTATTGAGCCCTTAATCTTAGGGAGAGACATTAAAAAATACAAATTAGATAGCAAAGAAAGATTTCTCATCAATAGCCATAATGGTCAAAAAGGATACGCAAATAGAATAAATCTTATATCAGAATATCCAAAAGTATATGAGTATCTAAAAAAAATTGATGACGAAAATGAACAAAAAGTATCAAAAAGAACCGATATTGGTGACCATTGGACAAATCTTAGAGCTTGTGCATTTTTAAATTTATTTGAATTAAATAAGATTGTATGGCCCCTTACCGCAGACCAATGGGGTTTTGCATTAGACACCGAGAGGCATTTTTTAACCAGTGGTGCTTTTTTTCTTGTTTCAGAAAAATATTCACTTAAAACTCTACTAGCAATACTAAACAGTAAAGTCTTGGAATATTATTTCCGTTTTATTGGGGTAATGACGGCTGGTGGAGCATTTACTTTAAAAAAAGCCACAATTGAACTTTTGCCAATTGCCGTAAATAAATATACAAAAACCTTTGAGGCACTAGTTGACTATATTCTTTTAGCCTATTCCACCAAGAAGTCAATAAATGAACATGTTCCAAATAGCCACCTTATTCAATTGTTTGAAGAAGTTATTGATGCATTGGTTTATGAACTTTATTTTGATGAAGATTTCAAGAAGGCAGGCATTGATTTTATGAAATATGCTCAAAGAGATTTTAAAAGCATAGAAGGCAAAGACGAAAAGGAAGCTATAGCGATAATTGAAAAAGCCTATCAGACCTTGCGGGAAAAAGACAATGAAATCCGCAACAACCTAAAGTTAATGGACATCAAGCTGGCTGATTTAATCATGCCTATTAAAACAGCCAAGTGATGAATAAGATTAAACAGATAAAACTGAAGCACTTCAAGTTCTTCTACGGTGAAGTTACCATTGACCTTGAAAGACAAAATGCTTTAATTTTCGGAGAAAACGGAAGTGGTAAAAGCAGCTTGTATTGGGCATTATACACTTTTTTGCAAAGCGTATTTAAGGACACCCCACAAAAGGTACAGAAGTATTTTCAGTACAATCATGATGAAAACTTAAGAAATCGCTTTGCTCCCGATACAGACGATAGCTACATAAAAATTGTTTTTGAAGACGACCACAAATCAACCACTGATAAGCAAATATCCAATTCAACTGTAAACACCAAAACTGGCACATTAATACGCCAAGCTGTCCAAGGCAGTGAACTCATCAATTATAAATTGCTTTCTAAAATCCATGATTTTAAAAATCCGCAACAAATTGACTTGTTCCCCATTATGGACAAAGAGATTCTTCCCTTCATAAATTTCAGAGAAAATCTTGTCAGACATGATGGAGTAGTGGGTACTGCTAATGCACAAGAATGGTGGGATTATATCAAACCCGGCATGCAACCGAGAGGAAAAATGCATGAACCACCATATAAAACTTTTGCAGCAGCAGTTACGAAATTTAATTCAGAACTTCAGTTCTATTTCGATTCTATTGTAGAATCCGTAAACGAATATTTGGAGAAATTTAAGCAACCTTTTAATGTGAGTTTTGAAGTAGAAAACTGCACTTATGATGCCTTTGTTGAAGGAAGCACAACACAGAGGAATCACAAAACCATTGCTCCCAATGTTTTTATTCATGCTCATTTCAACCACGCTCATATTCCTGCACACAAACAGAAAATCACACGACCGCATACTTTTTTGAATGAAGCGAAACTAACGGCCATTGCGTTATCTATGCGTTTAGCCATGCTAGGACAAAAACTAAGCGGTGTTGTAGCTGTCGATACGCCAAAATTTCTAATCTTAGACGATATACTAATAAGCCTCGATATGAGTAATCGGGAAATTGTACTTGATATTATTCTTCAAGAGTTTACCGATTATCAGTTAATCATTCTTACACATGACCGTTATTTCTTTGAGTTGTTGAGACATAGAATTAAGAAATTCAATCAGACCAACTGGAAGTACATTGAAATGTACGAATGTGAAAAAGACGGTATTCCGCAACCTCTCATCCAAACTTCTGAAACTTATCTTGATAAAGCTGAGAAATACTTTCAACTAAAAGAATATGAGATTGCGGGTAATTTCCTCAGAAAAGAAGCAGAAGCTTTTTGCAAAGAATTTTTACCGAAAAAGTGGCAGTACACAGTTGAGTACAATTTACATGATTTAAACGGTATGATTAAGCAACTAATACTTTTTGCAGAAGGTGCTGGAATTGACAAAGAACTTTTTGAGGACTTAGACAGCCATAGAAAGTTTGTACTGAATCCAACAAGCCATGACAGCTATGATGTACCCAAGTTCAATAGTGAAGTAGGCAACTGCTTAAACACATTAAAAGCATTAAGACAAATTCAAAATGAACCATTTCTAAAACGTGGAGAACAAGTGGAGTTTGAATTATCAGACGGAACGGACACTTACAAGTTTGAAATCAAGTTAGAAGACGACTTTAGACTTTTGAAAGAGCTCGGTAAGGACTCTGTTATCTCAAAAGGTATGGTTAATTATTGGGTTTATAAAAACGGAGCAAAGACTACGGCTTCCATTCAACACAAACAGGACACATTAACCAAAATGTATAAAGGATGCTATGACAGTTCGGACAAAACTAAAAATGCTGACTTTTGGGAGGAGATAATGATAACAACTACAGGACAACCCTTAAAGTCCGAACGTAAATTTTAAGAAGCTATGAGTAAAATGTTTGCAGAGATAAAACGAATTGTGGATGAAGACATCAGTAGTCGAATTTCACAATATGATGTGATTTTTGAGGCCATCACAAATGCTATTCATGCAAAAGCTACAGCTATTGATTGTATATTAAACTCATTCGATAATCCTATCAAGGAAAGTGAAACAGAAATCGCAAGGAAAAAGGTTCACACTATAACAGTTCGAGACAATGGCGATGGTTTGCATGATGACAACTACGATTCATTTTGCAAATACAGAACTGAATACAAAAAGGCTTTGGGTTGTAAAGGTGTTGGTCGGTTTGTATTCCTAAAGGTTTACAATTATGCCAATTTTACAAGCTCATTGGTTAACACACAAGAAGTAAGGAGTTTCAAATTTGACTTTGATTTCGATACAGACAATATTAAAAGCACCCCAAGTAAAGTAGAGCAAAATTTAACCGAAGTAACTTTAAATAGCCTTTCCGAAAGCTACTTAAACCATGATAAACACGTTGATAGAAGAATTGAAATGGATTTGGAAGCAATTAGAGAAAAGGTATTGCTTAATCTGATTCCTACGCTATTCTTTTACAAAAAGAAAGGTGTTGAAATTACAATTAGCTTCACAGACCAAACCACTTCCGACCAAGTATTTATTGAGCCAAAAGATATTCCTGACTTCAAGGAACGCAAATTCATAGTAAAAGACAGAGAAAGCAAGGAATTTGAGTTTACATTAAATCATAGAATTGAAAATGTAGATGGCAAGCTAAATGCATACTACTGTGCAAATAATAGAACTGTATGTGAGTTTTCCGAAAAAGATCTGAAACTGAATTTCCCCTATGGTTATTCAGGATATTTATTGCTTGAATCTAAGTATCTAAACACAAGAGTTAACCACGAAAGAAACGACTTTGACATAAAACCCCTACGAACGGATGCTTTCACAACACTTTCATGGGATTTAATCAACGAAGAATTAAAAAAGACCGTAACAGACTTGGTGAAAGAAGGAATTCCGGAAACAAAAGAAATAAACAAGACGAAGATTAAAGAAATACATGAAGAGCGACCATATCTAATCAACTACATTGATGAAACAGATATTGAAATTGCTGGCTTCATGGACAAGAAAAAACTGATTGACAACGCTAAGAAAAAGTTTGATAATGCTAAAGAAAAAATACTTGCATCAGCAGGGAAAGAGGAATACACCGACACAGAACTTTACGAAGCGATTGAGTTAACGCATAACGAATTGGTTTCATACATCAATGACCGTGTTTTGGTAATTGAGCGATTAAAGAAATTGATTGACAAAAAAGAAAGAGTTTAAGAAATCATCCATAATCTGTTCATGGAAATGAGAACTGATGATGATTACTATGCTGTTGGCAAAAACAATCTTTGGCTATTAGACGACAGATATACCACATACAGCTATGTAGCAAGCGATAAAAGGATTAGAGAGGTTCTAAAAGGAATTGATGAAGAAAATGGCGACACAGATATTCTGGACGATAAACCCGACTTATCTCTTTTCTTTTCACATAATCCAAGTAAACCAGAACGCTTGAAATCAGTTTTGGTTGAAATCAAACCGTTTGACTATGCATCTAAACCTGACAGAAAGAAATTTGCAGGAATCCAGCAGTTGTTGGATTATGTAAAAGCTTTTAAAGAGAAAGAAAGGATTGAAGAAGTATCTTCATTTTTAATCACTGAAATAGACGACAAACTTGCTGATAGACTTAGAACAGATGGTTATACTCCTTTGTTCTCACTTGAAAGTCCAATTTATCATCGCTTTTACAGTGAACCCAATATTTCAATTTTTGTAATTAGTGCATCGACCTTGATTAAAGATGCGGAAGCAAGAAATAAGGTTTTTTTGGACATCATTAAAAAACAAAATAAAATCAAAAACTTACTATCATAATGCCAACGCAGCAGTCACACACACCAACCAAAACTTCCCTACCTTCGCCAAAACTTTTGGATATGTACCTCATAAAAAATGCAACCATAATAAATGAGCATCGTCGAATGGAGGGCGATGTGTTGGTAAAAGATGGAATCATCGAAAAAATTGCTCAAAGCATTAGTCACCCAACGGCCACCATTATTGAGGCCGAAGGCCAATGGCTGTTGCCGGGTGTTATTGACGATCAAGTGCATTTTAGAGAACCCGGGTTAACACACAAAGCCAACATTTATACCGAGGCAAAAGCGGCAGTGGCGGGTGGAATAACCAGTTTTATGGAAATGCCAAACACAAAGCCCCAGGCTGTTACACAAGAGTTGCTGGAGCAGAAATATCAAATTGGAGCCCAATCGTCGTTGGCCAATTATTCCTTTTTTATGGGTACTACCAACAACAACTACGACGAATTGATGCGGACAGACCCCAAAAAGGTGTGTGGGATAAAAATTTTTATGGGCAGTAGCACCGGCGATATGTTGGTGGACGACGACCACGTGCTTTCCAAAATTTTTGCCAATGCTCCCACCATTATTGCTTTGCACTGCGAGGATGAGCAAACCATCAAGACCAATACACAGCAGTATATAGATAAATATGGTGATGAAATACCGTTTTCGGCACATCCTGAAATAAGAAATAGCCATGCGTGTTATTTGTCATCAAGCAAGGCGGTGGAATTAGCCAAAAAACACGATACCCGAATTCATATTTTGCATATTAGCACCGCCGAAGAAATTGCTTTGTTTACCACCGAAGAGAATTTCAAAAACAAAAAAATTACCTCTGAAGTGTGCGTGCATCATTTGTCGTTTAATGCAGATGATTATGCTACGTTGGGTTCGAAAATTAAATGCAATCCTGCTATAAAATACAAAACCGACCAAGAGGCTTTGTGGAATGCTTTGCGTGAGGGAAAGTTTGACGTGATAGCCACCGATCATGCACCGCACACTGCCGAAGAAAAGGCCGGAAAATACTTGAATGCTCCTTCCGGGCTGCCGTTGGTACAACACAGCCTTCAGTTGATGTTGCAACATGCCAGGGATGGCCGAATTTCGGTAGAAGAAGTGGTAAATAGAATGTGCCACAAACCCGCCGAATTATTCAATATTGAAAAACGAGGTTTTGTTCGTGAAGGATATTTTGCCGATTTAGTTTTGGTAAACCCCATGAAATCTATGGTGGTAGAAAAGGATAACATTTTATATAAATGCGGTTGGTCGCCGTTGGAGGGTAGAAGGTTTGATTTTGTTATAACAAATACCTTTGTTAGCGGACATTGGGTTTACAGAAACGGTATTTTTGATGAGAGCAGAATGGGGCAGAGGTTGAGCTTTAATCGGTAGAAGTTACCAGCCCATCCATTCATTCATTTTTTTGGTATTTGCCGATAAATTTCCAATCATAAAAAATGTGTTTTTCGAAAGCACTTGGGCATTGTCAAAATTTTCTTTTACCACACCCATATTGTCTATGTAGTTTGAATGTATAATTTGGTTATCTGAACCATTTTTGGCAACAAACACCACATGAAAGTCTAAGCCTAAAATAAACACAGAGCTATCGGGTTGTGCGGCCAAATAGGCTTTTATTTTTTCCTTGCTTCCTAACGTTTTTATGTCGGTGCAATAGGCGTTTATCAAAACCGAAGAGGCTTGTTGTGCCATCTTGACCCGCTCAATGTTGTATCCGGTTTGCTTCATCACCGTGGTAAGAAAATAACCACACGCTATGGTGCCTGATTTTGGGGTTTGGCTGGTGCCATTAAAATTCCATTTTGTGCCAATCCAGTAGCTTGGTATGTGGTCATTGATAGTCTCGAACAATAGTTTTTTTGCTAAGTCAAAATCGCCGGAGTCAATGGCAGATTTTTGTTTTGACAGGCTATCGAGATATTCGTTGTACGAAAGGGTTTTGTTTTCGGTTTGTGGTAAGGTAACTTTGGATGTTCCTAAATAAATAAGCCCTGAGAGCAAAATCAAGATAAAAGTTGTTTTTAGCATTATTCCTTAACGAATTTTGCAATCGATTTTGTGTCCGTTCCAATCAGTTCAATAAAGTATAAACCGTTGGTAAAATGATTTACAGGAATGGAAATCAGAAGATTTTTGGCGGGACTCAGTGCTTTTTCAAATAATACTTTTCCGGTTATGTCATAAAGGTTTAGTTGGGTTAATGTAGAGTCGAAGCTGCTTACAATAATTTCGTCTTTTGCCGGATTTGGGTACAAAAACACATCCGTAGATTTTTGGGTTTGATTGTGTGTTGTTGCGGTGGCCAAAATCCAAAGGTTGGGGTCAAATTGGAGAGAGTCGGCAATAAAACCGATTTCAACAGAGGTGGTAAACTGATTCGACCAGGGTTCGATTGTAAAATAGGCTGAGTCGTGACCATTGCTCAACAAAATTTCAAATGGAATGGAGAAGAAATCAACGTCACCGTTGGTGGTTTGCACAAAAGCTAATTCAACTATTTTGCCTTTTTGTTTCCAAATTATTTCGTATTGCGGATTGCCCGTTCCATAAAACCAATCATTAAAGAAAGCGGTTAAATCTTTTCTTGAGGTGGCTTCCAAATGAAATTTTAAATCATCTGTACGAGCAAAGTTGTACGACAAATTTTCATCGCTCAGGTAGTTTCTTAACGATTTAAAAAAGAGTGAATCGCCCAATTGCCATTGCAACATACGGAGCAATTGAGCCCCTTTGTTGTAGGTAATTCTGCTACTAAAAAGGCTTGCTCGGTTCAGTGTGTCAATTCTATACACCGATTCGATGTCGAGCATGGCTTTTACTCTGCTTCCTATCAATTCGCTAAAAAAAACACTCTTATCGTCTTGCAATTGCTCGCGGGCCAATAGGGTAAAATAGGTCGCAAAACCTTCATTCAGCCACAAATCCGACCATGAGTTGCATGTTATTTTGTCGCCAAACCACTGATGAGCCAACTCGTGTGCAATAAGCCCAAAACTCCAGCTGCCCATAAAGCTCATGGTTTGATGCTCCATGCCGCCACCACGCATAAATTGAGCGTGGCCATATTTTTCATTTTTAAATGGATAATCGCCAAGCAGAGAGTCGTAATATCGCATGATTGGCAGCACAACCTTTGTGTATTTTTTGGCATCGTCGATGTTTTCGGGAAAAACGTAATTGAGAATGGGCATGCTATCGCCATCTACAAAATGCACCCAATCGGTAAATTCTACGTAGTCTGTAACGGCAACTGCTACCAAATAAGTTGCCACCGGATAACGGTGTTTCCAATGAAAAATCAGTTGTGAATCATTGGGTTGTTGGGTAGAAATAAGTATGCCCAAACCTGCGGCTTTGTTGCCTTTTGGCACAGTCACCAACATATCCAACGAATCAATTTTGTCGTAAATTCCATTTTTGCATGGCCACCATTGGTAGGCTCCGTATGGTTCGCTAAGCGTACTTACACTTGGAGCATCACTGATTGGCCTATCTTTTTCTAGCACATAGCTGGCATCGGCATTGGCCGTAGGGTTGCCGCTATAATGCACTATAATGGAGTCGGTGCTTCCCTTTATTACGGGTGTTCCTAACAATATGGAAATAATATGGTTGCTGTGCGAAAAGGCAAGTATGCGTTCGTTGTGGTAGATTACCGAATCTACCGACATATTGTTTGCCAAATCAAATTTGATAATTTGGAAATTGTCTATAAGAGGTTTGAAATAGGTGGTAACCGCACCGTTCATCGGCGATTTTCTTGGGTCGATGTTTAATTCTAATCGATGATAAACCACATCATAGTCAATACCGACATCCGATTTTTTCTTGTTGTGTTTGGCCGTGATTGCGTTTTCACCCAAAAAATAAAAATCGGGTTTGCATAATTGAGCACTCAGTTGGAAAGAACCAAGAATAATCAAGACGATAAAAAGGCTCCAAGTTTTCATTTTGATGCAAAATAGCTTGGTTGAGTGGAATTATCAAAAATGATTTGCAACAAATGAGTAAGAGTTCAATTTTATTCCCCTTCGGTAGAAGTGGTGTCGGCGGCTGCGGCTCTTATCATCACGCCAATGGCCATATCCACCGTAGAGTTTCGTTGAATTTTTGTGCCGGGCTTTATGGGGTCTTGGGTGCCTGGGTAAAAAACACCCAAAACAGTTTTGCTGTCGGGGTCTTTTATTTCCGGAATGGGTTGTTCGGTTATTTTGCCTATTTTAAGGCCAATACTTTTAAAACTTCGCACCACCTGGTCATACGAATCACCATCGGTTACATCTGGCATAATCACATCCGGAATTTTGTCAGAATTAAGCACCAAATAAATTTTTCGGCCATACTTTACATCAAAATCTGCCTCCGGGTCTTGGTCGATAATAGATAAAAGAGGCTTTCCATCTCTATAAACTGTGTCGGTTATTTCATAGTTAAAGCCTTGATCTACTAATATTTCAACGGCTTTATCTATTTTGAGTCCTTCTATCTTCGGAACCTTAACCAACGCTTTTCCATGCCCCGTATAGAAATGAATGAAAATAAGCGATAAGGCAATAAATCCAATGGTTGCAAGCCCTATTAATAGCAATGTTTTTAGTGTTTTATTCATTCCTTGTTGCGTTAAATTATCTATGCTGTAAAGCTGTTCTTTGCTGCCCAAAAGTCAGAATTTTATCAATAAAATCAAAAGGTTTATATCCGTTTATGGCAGCCTGATGATAGATGCAAGTGGCAGGGGTCATGCCCGGCAACGAATTTATTTCGATAATCACCACTTCTACAGTTTCATCCCCAAAAATGCGAACAAAAGCATCGATTCGACAATAACCTTCCACGTTCAGGCATTTGGCCACTTTTTCAAGCTCCAAACGCACTTTGGCCGATATTCGTTGTTGTTCGTTTGCATCCGCCGAAAAACGTGCCGGAGTGATATTTTGCCCTTCTCCGGCCAAAAATTTTTCTGCCAATGATAAAATTTCTCCCTCGGCAAGTGCCTCACTTGGTTCAAAAACTTCATACGACAGCTTACCGTTTTCGTATTTGGTGAGCATGCCTCCCGTAATTTCTAGAAAATGTTTTGCTCCTTTTTTGTCAATAAATGTTTCGGCCAAGAAATAATCTTTTTGCGGAAATTCTTCTTTATCGTCCAGCTTTAATTTTTGTTTGTCAGCACTTGATATTTCGGTATTTTCTCTAAAAGTAACCTCACAATAGGTGGCAAACTCGTCGATGTTTTTTAGTTTTTTCACCGCACTGCTACAGCCTTCATCAGCGGGTTTTGCAATGAGCGGGAAGCCCATATTTTGAATCAGGTTTTTAATTTTTTCGGGATTTTGTTGCCACCCAGCTTTATTTATAAGAGCTGCATCGGCCACCAAAAAACCATTGTCTCGCAATATGTTGTTGGTGATAAATTTATCAATGGTTGTTTCGCTTGAGGCAACACCGCTGCCATTGTATGCAATACCATATTGGTCTAACTTTTTTTGAACGGCTCCATCCTCGCCGGGCCTGCCATGCAAAGCAATGAAAACGGTAGAAAATTCATTTTTCAAATCCTCATAAGTTATTTGCTCGGGCTTAAAAATGGGTTTTTCAAAGGTGTATTTTTCAAAAATATCTTTTGCCTCTGCTATTATTTTTTCAATAATGGCGGCTCTCTCAAAATGTTCAACTTTGTGTTTTATGTCGTCGGCATTGTCTTTAAGCATTATATTGATGGGCAGCTTAAACAACAAATGATTGTCGTGGTCTCCGGTTAAAAACACAGGTACTGGCATATACTTGCCCGAAGAGGACAATTTCTCAAAAATATTTCGTCCGCTTTCTACCGAAATATGCCTTTCGGTGCTGTATCCACCCATCACTACCGCCACTTTTTCCATTGTTTGGCTTGATGACGACAAATCTTCGAGTCGTTTGTCAAGATTGTGGAGCAATGCTTTTTTGGGAATAAAAGATGGAACGGTCTGCAAACGCTCGGCAATAGATGAGCGAATGATAAAGGTCAAAAATTGGCTTGGGTTTAGGCCAATTTCGGCAGCCTGATGAAAGAAAAACGAAGAAGGCATCATGCCCGAAGTGGTGTTTGGGTCGTTGAGCAAAATGCGGCCATCGGGGGTGTAAAAGCCGTCAATTCGGGCATATACATTAAACTCGAAATATTCAAAGAGTCGGCTACATTCTTGCCGTATGCGTTCTATCTGTTCATCCGGCAGGTTTATGGGCGTAATTTTTCTACTCAGTCCGGGTAAGTATTTTGATTTGTAATCGAAATAGCCTCCGGTTTTTACAATTTCGGTGGGAGGTAAGGCAATGGTTTTCCCGGCATTATCCCGTACTACTATGCAGCTAAATTCTCGTCCTTCAATAAATTGTTCGGCAATAACTTCCACTTCGCCCCTCACAGCCATAAGCTCTATTTCTTCCATGGCGACAAATAGTTGGTCTATATGTTCGAGAGCTTCTTCCGGATGATTAACTAAGGTGTCGTTTATAAACATCGGAAAACCAAGAGAACTTCTTATGTCGCTAAGCTCACGAATTAGCCTCACTTTATCGGATTTTTCCCAATCGGTTTTGGTTAATTTTTTTATAAAAAAGCTATTGTTTACTGCCTTGTAAAAATCCTCTTTATTTTCTGATTTTAAAATAGTTACCCCAATGGATGAGCCTTGATTGGCTGCTTTAACGACCACGGGAAACCCAATTTGATTTTTTACCTTTTCAAAAAAAGAAATCGGCGAGTTTTTCCATTCGTCAAATTTTACGGTTGCAAAAATAGGCCCGTCAAACCCACTGTGTCTCATCCATTTTTTCTGTACCGCTTTGTTCATTCCTAAGGCCGAGGGCAAAATGCCTGAACCGGTGTAAGGTATTCCATACCACTCTAACAAACCTTGAATGTTGCCGTCTTCGCCCCGCTCGCCGTGCATGGCCAAAAAGGCAATATCTATGTGATTACTTAGGTTGATGGGTTCAATGTTTTGACCTATTTCAGAAAGCATTTTTTTTCTATCCGATGTGTTTGCAGCTATGCTCTCTGAGTAAATCTGGAATGAATTTTTGCTGACAGGCAAATGGCTTACGGGAGGATAAAAATCTCGAATGGTACCCCGATAAACAAATTGCCAATTGAGCAAAACCATGTTTCCAAATTCGTCAACAAAAATGGGTACGGCATCAAACAATCTTTTGTCTAAATTATCGTACACAGTGCGGCCTCCGGCAAACGATACTTCACGCTCGCGAGAACTTCCACCAAAAAAAATACCTATCCGAAACCGGGTTTGCATGCCGAAATATTGCTAAATTATTTTTTATTATTTATTGATAATCAAATAGATGTGCAAAGATATTTAAACTTTGAATGTCTTTTAATACAAAGCGGTTAAATTCGCACTTCTATTTTATAGGAACAATAATTGACAGGAAAGTTTTAAAAAACAAGAAATGAGAAGTTTAGTTATCGCCATAAGTTTAGGAATTTGTTCGTTATCTGCCGTTGCTCAGTCTGCCGACAGCACAAAATCAAGTAAAGACACCACGGTTCACACAACCAAATCAGACAAAAAACTACCAGACATTACCCTAAAAAATACCGACGGAGAAAATGTAAATCTTCAGTCGTACGGACAATCAGGCAAAATAACCATTATCTCTTTTTGGGCTACTTGGTGTGGTCCTTGCATTAAAGAACTCCGAAATTTGAACGAGGTGATTGAGGATTGGGAAGAAAATTACAATGTGCAGTTGGTAGCTGTTTCGGTGGATGACTCAAGAACCACGTCCAAAGCAGGGCCAAAAGCCGTTGCCGAAGGTTGGGATTTTGATATTTTGTTGGATGTAAACAGTCAGTTGGCTCTGGCCATGAATGTTACCAACCCACCGGTTACTTTTTTGGTTGATCAAAGTGGAAACATTGTTTATACACACACAGGATACATTGAAGGAGACGAAATAGACTTGGAAGAACACATTAAGGAACTTCAAAAGAAATAAGTCAATTAAAATTGACGTGTAAAGCCCATTCATTGATGGGCTTTTTTGTTTGCAATAGGCTGTGGACTATACCAAATTCTAAACAAAAAAGTTACCTTTGCCACCCTTAAAAAAACAAGTTTCATGGCAGACAAAATCACAATAAATAATGGTAAATTAAACGTTCCGAACCATCCAGTTATTCCTTTTATTGAAGGTGACGGTATTGGAGCAGATATTTGGAAGGCTTCTCAAACCGTTTTTGATGCGGCAGTAGAAAAGGCATACAACGGCACAAAAAAAATAGAATGGTTGGAAGTACTTGCGGGAGAAAAAGCTTTTAACCAAACCAACGATTGGTTGCCACAAACAACGTTAGATGCAATAGATGAGTATTTGGTGGCTATAAAGGGGCCGCTTACTACCCCAGTTGGTGGCGGTATTCGGTCGCTAAACGTGGCTCTTCGTCAACGATTGGATTTGTACGCTTGTGTTCGTCCGGTACAGTATTTCACAGGTGTTCCTTCGCCAGTAAAAGAACCACAACACGTGGACATGATTATTTTCCGTGAAAATACGGAAGATATTTATGCCGGAATTGAGTGGAAATATGGCACACCCGAAGTGGAGAAAGTAAAATCATTTTTGATAAATGAAATGGGGGTAACCAACATTCGTTTTCCAGAAACCTGCTCGTTAGGCGTAAAACCGGTAAGCAAGGAAGGAACAGAGCGATTGGTTCGTTCGGCCATTGAATATGCCATTGCAAACAACCGAAAATCGGTGACTTTGGTGCATAAAGGAAACATCATGAAATTTACCGAAGGTATGTTTAAGGAGTGGGGATACCAATTGGCCAAAAATGAATTTGGTGCAGTAGATTTAGACGGTGGTCCATGGCAGGTTATTGACAACAAAGGCAACAAAATTGTAATTAAAGATGTAATTGCAGATGCCTTTTTGCAACAGATTTTGCTTCGTCCTTCTGACTATGATGTTATTGCGACTTTAAACCTTAACGGCGATTATATTTCGGATGCGTTGGCGGCCATTGTTGGCGGAATTGGTATTGCTCCAGGTGCAAACATCAACTATAGCACCGGAAAAGCCATTTTTGAAGCAACCCACGGAACTGCCCCAAAATATGCAGGTTTGGACAAGGTTAACCCAAGTTCAGTTATTCTGTCGGGAGAAATGATGTTCCGATACATGGGCTGGACAGAAGCGGCAGATTTAATATTAAAAGGGTTGAATGGGGCCATTGCCGCAAAACGAGTAACCTACGATTTTGAGCGACTAATGGACGGAGCAACGCTCTTAAAATGCTCCGAGTTTGGCGATGAGATAGTTGCCAATATGTAATTGAAATCTTAGTTTGATAAAGATAAAAGCGGCGAAAGCCGCTTTTTTTTTATTTGGCAACCATTTCCCTCAAATTTTTATTATCAATTTTTTTTTAGATGCTCCCTCAAATCCGGTTTTAATCATTGCCTCGGCTAATTGAGTAGAATTAATGCCAATGTTTGGAGGAAATTTTGCTGAATTCCTTGTAGAAAAATCGTAAGATTTTATACTTACCTGTTTGGCTCTTTTCTTGGGATAGAAAGGTAGATGTAGTCGGGGTCGAAGTGTTACGGTAATCCGCTATCAATTCAAACATTTTATTTTCGGCCATACCTTCGTATCTGACAAACGACATTCTACTTTTTTCTGTCCGAGTGAAATAATTGCTGAACATCTTCTTTCTGCAAAACAATGGTTTAATACCTATTGCTCAATCATTCCTGAACCTCCGACATCAGTGCTTTTTTCATGGCTTGAACATAAAGATTTTGAAAAAAGAAGACGTTATTTTTTTCTATTTGATATCTATCAATTCGTTCAAGGAAATTTTGAAAGCATTACACAATTTTAAAAGCGTTGAAAGTTTGGGATTGGTAATTTTGCCAATCTCTAACCTTCTAAGAGCTGACTCATCAATATCCATCAGTTCGGCAAGCTCGGCTTGTGTAAGATTTCTTTGTTTTCGTAAAGACTTAATCTGTTTGCCAAGCCCAATTGTTATGCCATCTGAATACACGCTGACAAACGAAGCGGTATAAATTATGAAATAACAGAACATTAAATCCTGCTTTTGAAATTATTTCCTAACTTTGGAGAGAAATAAACAAAGAGACTTGTACATTTACAGTTATGAAAGCACACATTCCATACATTGTTTTATTTGTAGTTGTACTTCTACCAAGTTGCAAACCCGAAGAACCAGAACCATGGACAAGATATGAATATCTGGGTGAAGCTCGTGACTACATTTATTTTAAACCCGGCACTTGGTGGGTGTATGAAAACATCAAGGATGGAAGACTTGACACTATCGAAATAACTAAAAGCTTTGATGATACCACGAAACTAACAGGAAATGGTAATACCATGTATTACGAAGAAATTGAATGGTATGCCAAAAGCAGGATGGATGTGTATGAATATCATTTTTATAGCTGGAATTCCCCACTAATTGAACAGTATGATGAGGGAAGAACAGCTTGGCGTAGGTATTATTTAGCCAAATATAAACCTGGGGGATATGTGGGAGTTGTTACAAATTTTATTTACCCTTTTGACCAAACATACACACAAAATACATCTACACATAGTGTTCAACTTAAAATCGAATTGAATATTTTAAAACTGAAAAGCAAGGAATATCAGAACATAAAGGCGTACTTGCTGAGTGATGACGATTTAATTTTTTATGATGAACTCGAAAGAACCGGAGGAGCCGCACAATACTACTGGGCCAAAAATATTGGAATGATTAAGCTTGAAAATTTAAAACACTCTGTATCATGGGAATTGATTGATTACAATATTGTGCAATAACAAATAAATAAAATTATGAAACGTCTTTTTACCACTTTAGGGTTAACGCTATGCTATGCACTGCTATTTGCCCAAAACCTCGACAGCCTCAATCTAAACAAATATTGGATCTACAAAGACCACTTTTTGAAACATTTTTTGATGCTACAAAATCACACAAACACGAATCTCAATGAATAATCGCTTATATTTACAAGTATGAAAATGCGGTATTTTTTAATGAGTTTATTGGCTGTTGTACTTCTACCAAGTTGCAAACCCGAAGAACCGGAACCATGGACAAGATATGAATATCTGGGTGAAGCTCGTGACTACATTTATTTCAAACCCGGTACGTGGTGGGTGTATAAAAATGTGCAAGATGGAAGACTTGACACTATCGAAATAACTAAAAGCTTTGATGATACCACGAAACTAACCGGAAATGGTAATACCATGTATTACGAAGAAATTGAATGGTATGCCAAAAGCAGGATGGATGGGTATGAATATCATTTTTATCTCATGTATGGCCAACCAAATATGGAATTGGCAACACAAAATCAAGTGGTCAATAGAAGCTATTTTTTGGCTAAATATCGGCCCGGAAATTACGTGGGGCTGAGAAACAACTTTCTTTACCCTTTTAACCAAAATTTTATTGAGAAAAACTCCACTCATAGTGTTCAATTAAAAGGTGAATATACTACTCTCAAGCTAGGCACTGAGAATTATACCGATGTTAAAGTATTTTGGGTAAGCGACGACGATTTAATTTTTTATGATGAACTCGAAAGAACCGGAGGAGCCGCACAATACTACTGGGCCAAAAATATTGGAATGATTAAGCTTGAAAATTTAAAACACTCTGTATCATGGGAATTGATTGATTACAATATTGTGCAATAACAAATAAATAAAATTATGAAACGTCTTTTTACCACTTTAGGGTTAACGCTATGCTATGCACTGCTCTTTGCCCAAAACCTAGACAGCCTCAATCTAAACAAATATTGGACCTACAAAGACCACTTTTTGAAACATTTTATTCACGTTGGAAAGGATGAGGGGGAATCTTTACCCATGGATTTGATAAGATGGAGAAGTTGTGGAGATATGAAGGGCTATAAAATAGAGGCGGGTGATGTGGTGGCCTCTTTAGGAATGTATCTTGCTGCGTTGGCCACCGAATATAACTGGTTGAAAGAAACCGACGACTATGAAAAACTACAAGCCTGCCAAAGCGAAATATATTTTGCCCTAAAAGCCTTTGACCGACTTGACGTTTTTGCAGAGAAATTTATATCAAATGATGACCCTTCTGTTCCTGATACTAAAGGTTTTTTTGTACGAGATGATGTACCTGAAAATTTCTATAAATTTTGGGAAGTTACTGATAGTGTTTTGTTTCATGGGGCACATGCCACCAATGGGTTTATTCCGGACAGTATCCTTGTAGTTCCGCCAGGAAATAGCATCCCCCTACCTTGGACCACCGAGTATCCATGGCTTTCATCGGGGAGCCATCCATTAAAGGCCACACTCGAAGAGCTGTATCAAGACCCCCCTTTTAATGGTTTTAAGGCATATAAATCGTGGGAGCCAGTTGGTGATGAATGCGGAGACATGTGGAATCTTTCAAAATCAAAATCAAGCTCAAAACTTCGTGAATCAAACGAAATGAGCCAAGACCATGCCCTTGGCATGCTAATGGGGTTGCGGTTTCTGCAGATATTTATTAATGACGAAAATCTATATATTCAGCCCGCAACCGAAGATTCTGGCATGTGGTTGATGGCCGAAACTAGGATTTTAGCCGAAAGAATTATGAACCACATGAGCAAGGAATTTCCTGAAAATACAGAAATGTATTTTGAGGTTAAAGGTGATGATTCTTCTTTGTTTGCAATAGACTCTATATATGTAAAGTTTAGAAAAGCGAGATATATTCTTACCAACCCCGTAACGGGTAGGCCTGTGGATAGAGGTTGGGAAGCGTTTATGCTTTCGGGTGGGTATGAAATTCTAGGTGAACAGTTGACAGGTATAGATTATCCTGCAGGGTGTTTGGATATGAAAAATTGGAATATTGAATGGGAAAATACTTTCGTTAATGAATTTATGACCTTCATATATCCAAGTCTTGAAACGCAGCTCGTTAAATTCATAATAAAAAAAGTAGCAACTCAATCCATCAATTCTGTTACCAAGGAAGAAAGTACATGGCGAAATGCATGGGGTTGTTATCAAAAAATTTATGATGATTGCTTATCTCAAGTAGTATTACAAAAAATGGTTGAAAAACAAGGAAGCAAAAGTGATGTGATGCTAAATATGGTTATGCGACTGGCGGCAATAACGGCTTCTTGGAATCATGAAGACTTTACAGTACTTGCAACAATGGCCAATTTTCCGTGGTTTGAGTTAATGGATGCTTGTGTTAAAGATATTACACCAACCTACAGTCAGGACTATTATAGACACCTTCTTGATTCGGCTGATTGCACTGGAATACAGAAATGGCCGAGTATATCTTATCCTGACACAATCATTGACAAATATTTATTTCAAATTATTGACACTACGGATACCCCTTGGGATACTACCCAGCTTTGGCTTTCTCCCCAAAGTACTGCGGGCTATATGTTTTTAAACTTTAATGTTTATGGTGGTTATTATTCAAAGAAGATAGTTTCCGTAATAGATACACAGTATAAAACACTTAAAGTCTATCCACACGAGCCATTTAATCGTAGTGATATTTTTTCCACCCCCAATAGAAGTTTTGAAACCTCGAATGCCTGGAGAGAGGCAGAGTACAACCCTATAAGCTATATGCTCCTGCACAATATGTATCGGATAAGTTTCAAGAACTCACTTCAGGGCAAGGTTTTTACTTCGGGCTGCCCATGTCAAAGTTCCCTTGCACAAGGGTTTAGCAATAATGTTAACACTGGGCTTAAAGATACTCTTTACACCATAGCTCGGTTTCCGGAATATAATGATATTGGGATTCGTGTACCAGAATTTCTGACACATGATGTAAATATCTATAACCCCCCGAGTATTCCTAAGGGAGGGCAGTTAAAACCTAAGGGAGATTTAACGATTTGTAATGCGAAGCTGGCACTTTATCAGGCATCTTCCATCAGACTGAGTCCGAGCAACCCAAGTAGGAAAAAGGAATTACGAATTGCCCGAAATGCGATTCTTGAATTAAATAACAATTCTAGTTTAATACTTGACTCTAACAATCGAGTTATTGTTGAATCCGGTGGGCTGCTTCGCATTTGGCAAGGAAGCCATATTATTCTTGATAAGGGGTCAACTCTTGAGATAAACGGAAATTTGGAGCTTATGTATGGTGTTCTATTTTCTATTGAGCCTGGGCCAAATGGTATAGGCCGTGTCATATTCAAAAATATGGGCACCAATAGTGTTAAGCATCAAGCAAAAGTGATTGCTTTCAATGGTAGTTCAATGAATCTTACCGGAAATTATCAAGGGCAGCCCATACTAGAAATTGATGGTATAGAACCAATTGTTTTTCCCTCAGAGCTATCTATAAAGATAAAAGATGGAGCTGTGCTGTTAGGTGGAAATGCGGTAATGGAAGTTCACGGGCCATTAACGGTAGAAAACGTTGATTTTGATGCTACGTATTCTGCCTATCCGTATGAGGAAGCCATACGCACCATCGGTCAGCCAAAAGTGGTTATTAAAAATGCACATTTTGAGGATGGTAAAGTGGGCATACATTGCGAGAGCTATATAGGCAACAATGCTCCATATATTGAGAACATTTCTGCCGAAAATATGAAGGTGGCTGTAGAGTCCTTTGGTGCAAGTTTGAGTATAAATGTAGCAGATATTTCGAACTGTACAGATGGCGTAAATATTTATACGCCGAGCAAAACATCTGAGCTTTTTTACAACCGTATTGAAGAGTGTGAAAACGGGGTAAAATTATATGGACAAGCCAATGGAACATTAATATCAACCTATGGCACCTACAAACTAAATGCAAGCGGTATTACTCCACTTAGTGGGACTGTTCAAATACGATGTAGCAATTTTGATGAGAATGGAGTAGCGTTGGCACCCAAATACAACAGCAGCTTTAACATGAATGAAAATCATAAAATGGGTAGCAATATTTTCATAAACAACGGATTGATAGTAGCTCCTTCTTTCACGTTGAACCCGTATGGTATTGACATTTCCAATGGCAATACGAAGTTTGATTTTGATAATGTTTATGGGGCAGACCACTATACGTTTTCAGGATACCTTTCCCAAGTTTCTACGGTGGGTAGTCCTGCAAGCGGCTACAGCTTAGTTCTTCCCTCATCTCACAATTATTGGTATCCATACAATCCAATTCATAATCTTCATTATGATTTGAAGTTTAAGGTTAATACTGTGCCTTTCTTTTCAGAATTTAATATTGATTTGTATCACTCAAACGACTTTGTGAGTTCATCCGCTCTTTATATCAAACAAACAAACCTTTGTCCATCTTGGAGTTCAGGTGTTGGCACGTTTACCGTAAAAGATAAAGGCGATAGAGCGGTTGATGCCGACAACCAAAGCGTGACGAACAGCTATTACAGCAATGCAACCTTGGGGGCAGTGTTTGCAGACATTAACGAGCGTGCCTACTACAATCATGACTTTAGCGGTGCGTTTGAAAGAGGGAAATCGATATTGGCATTCAACTTTTTAGGCTTAAGTGAGTTTGACGAATACGTTTTACAGAATGTCTATAGAACGACCATGGAAAGTTATGGTGAGATTTTTTATGACAGCAATACGCTCGACATTGCCGGAATAACCACCGAATTTTTGCCCGTTTTAGAAAACCTCGAACAAAGGGCTGAAAATGCTTCTGACACCTTCTGGCACGAGCAAGAAGTGCAAATTGCCATGGATATAGCCGAGGTGTATCGTATGAACAACAAGCGGGATACATCCCTGTTGGTTTTGAGCGATAAATTGGGAAGCAAAATAGATATTTCGGATGCCGAGGTTGACAATATAAACATGTTTATGTGTGCCATTAATGCAGAAAAGGATGTGTTGGCAGGAATTATTACCATTTCTCAGAAAGACTCACTGTACAATTGCTTTGTGGTGGACACCATTCCACCAACCTCTCCACCACCTGCACCAGAGCAAATAACCGAAAAAGTGGTAAACGGAAAACCCATAATTGACTGGGAAACGCAACCTAATCCCGCTGAAACAGGCATGGAGGTAGTGTTTAAATTGAAATCAAAAAGGTATGTAGAAATTGAAATTTTTGATGTTCTTGGTCATAAAATGGTGGGTGTAGAAAGGGCGTGGTACAAAAAAGGAGTAAACTCGGTTTCCATTGATGTGAGCAACTGGCCAACGGGTGTTTATATGGTTCACTTCAAATACGACCAATACTCGGATGCGAAAAGGTTAGTGATTAACAGAAATTAAAAAAGAAAGCCGTTGCATTGCAGCGGCTTTTTTGTTATTCCCCACAAACACCTATTTTAGCAGAAAAATCAGTATGAAAAAAGGTGTACTTATTTGTGTTTTGATGTTTTTAACCTATGTGGTTCAGGCTCAGCTTACACAAACCATAACCGGCAAAGTGGTGGATGCCACCACAAATGCAGGCTTAGTTGGTGCTACTATTTTGGTAGAAACCGCCACCGGAATTGGTGCCATGACAGGCGAAGGTGGCTATTTTAAATTGGTAAATGTGCCCATTGGCCGCCACCGACTAACTATTGAATACGTTGGTTACGAAACGGTGGTTAAAGACAACGTTATGGTAACCAGTGGTAAAGAGGTGGATTTGATGGTGGAAATGCAAGAATCATCAATGGTTACCGAAACCGCCACGGTAACGGTAAAACGTTCAAAAGTGAGTAGCAATAACCAAATGGTGGCCGTAAGTAGTAGAAGTTTTGATGCAGAAGAAGCCGAGAGGTATCCCGGCAGCAGGCAAGACCCTGCCCGAATGGCTCAAAATTATGCCGGAGTGGCTGGCACAGACGATCAAAGAAACGATATTGTAATACGGGGCAACTCACCGCTGGGTTTGCTCTGGAGATTGGAAGGAGTGGATATTTTTAATCCAAGTCATTTTGCCGTGGCTGGCACAACGGGTGGCCCAATCAGTATGCTTAACAATAAGTTGGTGGGCAATTCCGATTTTATGACCAGTGCATTTCCGGCGGAGTATGGCAATGGCATTTCCGGTGTTTTTGACCTAAAAATGCGAAACGGCAATTACAATAAATCTGAATATAGCGTTCAGTTTGGTTTATTTGGCACCGAGTTGCAAGCCGAAGGGCCACTTAATAAAGAGAAAAAATCGAGTTACACCTTCTCGTATCGATATGCCACTTTCAGCATTTTCAGAGCATTGAATATTGATTTAGGCACGGATGCCATTCCACAATATCAAGATGTCAATTTCAAATTGAATTATCCGAAGAAAAATGGCAATTTTTCTGTGTTTGGTGTGGGTGGTTTAAGTGCCATTGATATTGTTTTTAGCGATGATGAAGCACCAACCAAAGAAATTTATGGAGAAAAAGACAGAGACCAATATTTTAGAACCAATATGGGTGTGGTGGGAGCTGTTTGGGAACGAAGGCTTTCTACTGATAAGACCTTTAACCTTGTTTTTGCTCAAAACGTGCAACAAGTATTGAGCAGCCATGATAAAATTTATAGAGATCCAGATACCTTCACCCGCGTTTCTTTACTACCCGTTTTGAGGTCGGATATGATGCACGGAAAATCCACATTTCACGCATCAATCACCAAAAAATATAGTTCCAAAAGCGTTTTAAAGTATGGCTTTATTGCCGATCTTTATCAAATCAATTATTTGGACAGTGTGCGGAACGAGCGTACCTACCAGTGGTCAGAACATCTCAACTACAAGGGAAATGCATTTATGACCAGAATGTATGCCAATTGGAAATACCGACTAAATGCCCGAACAACAATTACATCCGGTTTGCACGCCATGCAATTTACCCAAGGCGGCAATGCCGTCGTAGAACCTCGAGTAGGCATAAAATGGCGTAGATTGGTAAACGAATCTTTTTCATTGGGGTATGGCATGCACAGTCAAACGCAACCCCTGTATGTGTATTTTACCCAGTTTGTTGACTCCATTTCAAAAACCTTTGGAAAGCATAATGAGCAAATTGGGTTGACCCAAAGCCATCACTTAGTTGGTTCGTATGAGCGTACTATATCAAAAAGTATTCGGTTTAGAACAGAAATATATCACCAATGGCTTTTTAATGTACCGGTTGAAATGTTGAGCAGCTCGTTTTCATTGCTCAATCAAGGTTCTGGTTTTACACGATTTTTTCCGGATGTGTTGCAAAATAGCGGCACGGGTACAAACAAAGGAATTGAGTTGACCGTTGAAAAATTCTTTAGTAAAAATTATTATTTTATGACCACAGCTTCGGTGTATGATTCGAAATATAAAGGCAGTGATGGTGTGACGAGAAACACCGATTTTAATGGAAATTTTATACTCAATGGGTTGGCCGGATATGAATATCGCTTTGCTAAAAACGATAAAAATGCGTTGATTTTCGGAACAAAATATACCATTGGTGGGGGCAAAAGATATTCTCCAATCGATACGGCAGCCACCATGGCAGATGGGGCAAATGTGATTATTGTTGATAACCAAAGAAACATTTATCAATTCAAAAACTACAGCCGCCTGGATGTGAAATTGGGTGTTCGGATTAATACAAAAAAGACCACGCATGAATTTTCGTTGGATATAGCCAATGTAATGAATACCAAAAACATATTGAAAGAAAATTATTTTGACGATCCTGAAAATCCGGGCATCAAAAAATTTGGTTTAGAATATCAATTAGGAAGATTGCCGAACTTTTGGTATAAAGTTAATTTTTGATAAGAAAATCGATGAAAAGAACCGTTTTTTTGCTCCTAATTTTAGTAGTGTCTTTTGTTTCTAAGGCTCAAGTTTACAGTGAGTTAAAGCCTGATTCTACTAATTATGAAAATATATTAGTCAAAAAAATATACTCCGATTCGCTGAGTAGCACTTTTGCAATATGGGTTAAAAAGGAGGTAAAGGCTCACAAACATTTGCAGCATACCGAGGTGGTAACTGTGCTTGAGGGCAAAGGAAATTTTACGTTGAACGACAGCACATTTAAAGTAAAAAGGGGTGATGCCATTGTAATTCCGAAAAATTCGGTACACTCTGTAAAAGTAAGGGGTAAAAAGCCCATGTTGGTTATTTCGGTTCAATCGCCCATGTTTGATGGCACAGATAGAGTTTGGATTAAATAATGGAAACAACCGATTTTATACCTTATCGCTTCGATGAAGTGCCAGAAGATGAGCTTAGGCAATGGGTAAATCAATTATATAAAAAACTGAATGGTAGGCGAACGGTTAGAGAGTTTTCGGATAAAATGGTTTCTATAGAGGTAATGGAAAAACTAATTTTAACGGCCGGAACAGCTCCGTCAGGAGCCAACAAGCAGCCGTGGACATTTTGTGCGGTCAACAATGCGGAGCTTAAACGGAAAATAAAAGAAGCCGCCGAAAAAGAGGAGTTTGAAAACTATCATGGCCGTATGAGCGAAGAATGGCTCAAAGATTTAGAACAATTTGGCACCAATTGGCAGAAACCATTTTTGGAAATTGCTCCGTGGCTGATTATCGTTTTCAGAAAATCGTATGACTTTGACGGAATTAAAAAGAGCAAAAATTATTATGTGCAGGAATCTGTGGGTATAGCTTGCGGCATGCTCATAACCGCCATTCACAATGCCGGTTTGGTGTGTTTGACTCATACGCCAAGCCCCATGAATTTTTTGAGCCAAGTGCTGGAAAGACCAGAAAACGAGAAACCCTTTTTGTTAATTCCCGTAGGGTATCCGGCTATAAATGCCACTGTTCCAAACATAAAAAGGAAAGCCTTAAACGAGATTTCTCAGTTTTATTTATAGCAATGACCTTCAACCTAAATACACCTATTGAAAGGGTTAAACTGCCATTGTATAATCAGTATGGCATCGAGGTTTTTATAAAACGGGATGATTTAATTCATCCATTTATTTCTGGAAATAAATGGAGAAAACTCAAGTATAACATGCTGTTTATGCAACAAAATGGGTTCAGAAAGCTGGCTACTTTTGGAGGTGCATTTTCAAATCATTTGATTGCCACGGCTTGTGCGGGTGCAATATTTGGCTACAAAACCCTGGGCATTGTGCGTGGCAATGAGTTGAGTCAACAATCAAATCATATTTTAAGGTTGTGTTATGAATATGGCATGGAGCTTCGTTTTGTTTCAAGAAGTGAATATGCCGATAAAGAGGCTATTGCCAACCAATTGGTCGAAGAAGGTTATTTTGTAGTACCAGAAGGAGGAGATAATGATTTAGGAATACAAGGTTGTGAAGAAATTTTGCCGGAAACAACAATGGAATTTAACCATGTTTTTGTTCCTGTAGGTACGGCCACCACACTTATTGGTGTCGTAAATTCGAGTTCAACCCATTGCATTGTACACGGCATTGCCGCACTTTCGGAAGCAGACTATTTGGCTCAGAAAATCAAATCAAAAACGAATCGAAACAATTGGATTTTGCATACCCGTTTTTCAAGAGGCGGATTTGGAAAGTTTGATGACGAACTTCTTCGGTCGAATCTTGCATTTACAAGGCAAACTGGAGTATTGCTTGATCCTGTTTATACCGGAAAAATGATTTGGGCATCAAACCATTTGATTAAAGAAAAATCAATAAAACGCGGCGAAAAGGTGTTGTTGATACATACCGGAGGATTAACCGGCTTATTATCTGATAAATGGCTTAAAATGAATCTATAACTTTAGCTCGACAAAGCCTTCAATGGTAAGGAACGTGTACCCGTTTTGGTTTCCGTCATGAAAAACAGTAATGTACTGCAAAAATCTACCCATACTATCTTTGCTGTTGTAGTTTACGGTGACACTTCCTTCTTCTCCGGGGGCAAATGTGCCAGCAGTATATTCAGGAACTGTGCAGCTACAATCAGCAGATACATCAATGACATAAAGGTCATAAGTTCCTGCATTTTTGAATTTAAAAACTCGGGTAACAATGGTGTCGTTCGGAATATTCCCAATAAAAAAAGAATCCGTTTCAAACTCAATTTTGGGAGCTAAAACGGATTCTTTTATGGAATCTTTATCAGAAGATGGTTCTGCAGTTTGTGCAATTGAAATCGTGGTGAAAAACACCGCCAGCATCAACCAAACAATTTTTTTAACCATCGTTAAATTATGCTAATTTATTGTGCTTTAGCAGGTTGTTCTGCTGGGTGCTGCTCTGGTTGAACAGCAGGCTCCACTTTTGGAACATTCACATAGCTTGTAATGCTAATACTGATTGGCTCTTCTCCGTTGTGAGAAATAACAAGAGTTTTAGGTTGTGGGCCAGATTTGTGAGCAGAGTTAAAACTTACTACAATCTCACCACTTTCACCTGGAGCAATAGGAGTATTCTGTGGAAATTTCGGGGTTGTGCAACCGCATGGAGTGCTGATGCTAGAAATAATCAAAGGTGCCTTGCCCTCATTTACAAATTTGAAGGTATGACTAACAACATCACCTTGAGTAATAGTGCCAAAATCGTGTTCAGTCTCAGCCAAAACCAATTTAGGTTGTCCTTCGCTAACAAGATTTAACTGAGGTTTTTCTTCTGTTTGAGCCATTGCGGTGCTTACGCTTACAAAGGCTATTAACAACATCATTGTAATTTTTGTAAATTTCATTTTTCTAATTTTTTAAAACTAATTGTTAAAATTATGGTGCAACTTGAACAGGAGGAGCAGATTCTTGAGGGGTGGCAACTACATTTCCTTTAAGATAGAGGAATACTGCATTGTCCCCTTCGGCCCCGTTATATCTAACGGCTACACTTTTTTGGAATGTGCCGGGAGAGGCAGCATTGTAGGTAGCTACTACTTCACCAGTTCCCCCAGGAGGAATTGGTTCTTTTGTGTAGGATGCAGTAGTGCAACCACACGAAGGTTTGGGCGGAGTTAAAACCAATGGGGCGTTACCTGTGTTTGTAAACACAAACTTGGCGGTAACTGGTTTTCCTTGTTTTACATCACCAAAGTTGTGCTCTGTAGATTTGAATTCAATTTTCGCAACGGCATCATTCTGTAAAGTAACAGTTTTATTTTGGGCATTTGTGTAAGCCACAAATCCAACTGCCACCAAAAGGGTAATTAATAATCGTTTCATTTCTTTATTTTATCGTTTATAAATTTTTTCAATCGACTTTCAAAGTTAAAAAGTCAGGCTGTAATAAACAAACGTTGTGCCAAAATTGACATTTAGGCTATATTACTTTCTAAAGTTAGCCCTTCTTTTTTCTACAAATGCGTTTGTTCCTTCAATAAAATCGGTGGTTTGAAATCGTTTTCCGAAGCTCTCAATTTCTGAATTCATGCCGTTTTTGTCAGAGTTGAAATAATCACTAACACATGCAAAAATGGCCGAGACAGCTTGTGGCGATTTATTAGACACTTTGTCTAAAATTTCGTAGCATTTATCAAACAATTGGTCTGTTTCTACTACATAATTTACCAGACCGAGCTTAAATGCTTCATCTGCAGAAATCATATCTCCTGTAATCAAAAGTTCGGTGGCTTTGGTTTTGCCAATGTACTGCACCAATCTTTGGGTGCCACCATAACCCGGTATAAGTCCCAAATTAATCTCTGGCTGGCCAAATTTGGCATTTGATGAGGCCACTCTGAGATGGCAGGCCATGGCAAGTTCGCATCCTCCGCCCAAAGCAAATCCGTTCACTGCGGCAATGGTTGGTTTTTTGCAATTTTCTAATGTATTCATTACATCATGCCCATCGCGGCTCAGTTTGGTTCCTTCAGAAATGTCAAAGTCCTTAAATTCGGCAATATCTGCTCCGGCTGCAAAGGCTTTTTGGCCTTTGCCAGTTATCAAAATGCCAAACACCTCGTCGTTGGTCTCGGCCACAGTAATGGCCATTTTTATTTCTCGCAAAACCACTGAATTCAAGGCATTCATTTTGTCCTCGCGGTTTATGCTTATGGTAAGGTAATGATTTTTTAGTTCTGTTTCTATAAACTGGTACACCATGCTTTTTTTTGCCGCAAAAATAATCCTTGTCGCCATTGATAAAAGTCTGGAATTTCATTAGAGTTCGTTTTATACTTTTGCGGTTAATGAAAAAGACGCTTGATTTTGAAGAATTTGATTTTCCAGAGGCTGAAAGTTGGCTTTCTGTTATAGAAAAAGAATTGAAGGGTAATAGACTTGAAACTCTGCACAAAGACTGGTTTGGCGTGCCAATAAAGCCATTTTATACTGCCAAAGATGTGGGTTGTGTGCAACATGCTCAAACTTTTCCAAATAATTGGAAATTGGTTTTAAATCCGGTAAATGATTCTTTCACATCCATTGAAGGGGTCGATTTTTGGGCATCAGACACTAAAAATGGGGTTGAAAACCAATGGTATGGACTCGGCTCGGATTTGCCAACAGACGCGGTTTATAGTGTAGGAGACATTTGTAATATAAAGCCAACTTCAAGAAATTTAAACATTGTAGCAAACTATATCCAACCGGTCAACCTATTTTCTATAATCAATTCCAATAGTAACATAGTTGGAGAGAGTGAGATAAGATATTTGCTGGAAAGAGTAGCTAATTTTAAAAAGGAAATTTTAAATAGGGGGAAGAATAATCCTGAAAATTGGCTCAATATTGAATTGAATCTCAGCCAAAATTTCTTTTATGAAATTGCAAGAATAAAAAGCATTCGGATAGCTATGGAGACGCTTTTTGAGGGGAGATGCCCAACAATTACTGCGGTTTGTTCGGCAAGTGGCTCCAATTTTCATGAAAATGTTTTGCAACAAACAATTACAGCCTTAGCTGCAATTTTGGGTGGTGCAAATTTATTGTATCTTGATGTAAGTAATAGTCATAACCACGATGAGTCAGCATTAAGACTTACTCGAAATGTGTCATTAATTTTGAGAAACGAAAGCCACCTCGGTGCGGTAAAAGATGCTGTTAAAGGTTCATATCTTGTGGATTATCTATGCAACCAGTTACTGCAATCCACAGAAATTAATTCAGATAATGACGAGTTGAATAAACATAGAGCGTCCTATGTTTCTGACGAAGGAATCGTTGTGTATAATGCGTATTCCGAAACGGATAGATCTGAAAATAGTTGCTTTGCAGCAGGAATTCCCCCATTTTTAAGAGGACCCTATGGCTCAATGTACACCATTCGGCCATGGACCATCAGGCAGTATGCAGGATTTAGCACTGCCGAAGAGTCGAACGCATTTTACAGGAGAAATTTGGCTGCAGGCCAAAAGGGGCTTTCAGTTGCATTTGATTTAGCAACGCATCGAGGCTATGATTCCGACCACCCGCGTGTGGTGGGCGATGTGGGTATGGCCGGTGTGGCAATTGATTCAGTAGAAGATATGAAAATTTTGTTTAACGGAATACCGTTAAACGAGATGTCTGTTTCAATGACTATGAATGGTGCAGTGCTTCCCATAATGGCTTTTTACATCGTGGCGGCTCAAGAGCAAGGGGTTTCAATAAACCAATTGTCAGGAACTATTCAAAACGATATTTTGAAAGAGTTTATGGTTAGAAACACCTATATCTATCCGCCAAAACCTTCCATGAGAATAGTGAGTGATATTTTTAAATATACCTCACAAAAAATGCCGAAATTTAATTCAATCAGCATAAGTGGGTATCATATTCAAGAAGCGGGCGGCAATGCGGCCATTGAGTTGGCTTATACATTAGCCGATGGTTTAGAATATGTTAGAACTGGCATCAATGCAGGTTTAGATATTGATGACTTTGCACCCCGACTCAGTTTTTTTTGGGGTATAGGCATGAATTATTTTATGGAAATTGCCAAGCTGAGAGCAGGTCGGCTTTTGTGGGCTAAAATGATGAAACAATTTAACCCCAAAAACGAGAAATCACTGGCTCTAAGAACTCATTGCCAAACAAGTGGTTGGAGTTTGGCCGAGCAAGATCCGTTTAACAATATAATTCGAACAGCCATTGAAGCCAAAGCTGCTGTAATGGGCGGAACTCAATCCTTGCACACCAATTCTTTTGATGAGGCCATTGCCCTACCAACAGACTATTCAGCAAAAATTGCACGCGAAACTCAAATTTATTTGCAAAAACAATCCAATTTGACAGATGTAATTGACCCGTGGGGAGGCAGCTACTATGTTGAATATTTAACCGACCAATTGGCCTATAAGGCGTGGAGTTTGATTTTGGAGATTGAAGAATTAGGAGGAATGTCTTACGCCATTGAGAAAGGGTTGCCCAAACTTAGAATAGAAGAATCTGCGGCCAAAAAACAGGCCAATATTGATTCAATGGAAAGTGTGATTGTTGGGGTAAACAAATATACCACCGACAAAAAGTCGAAGTTCGATATCTTAGAAATTAATAATGACGAGGTTCGAAATAGTCAAATTGTTCGATTGAACAAGCTTAAATCGGAGCGAGACGAAAAGCAAGTGCAAGGGGCGTTGCAATCGTTGAAAAATGTGGCTTTGACCTCTGAAGGAAACCTATTGGAGGCGGCCATAGAAGCAGCAAAACTAAGAGCCACCCTGGGTGAAATTAGTCAGGTGCTGGAAGACGTTTTTGGGAGATACGTAGCTAAAACAATCGGGGTTCATGGAGTGTATTCAAAAGAAATGAAGATGGATGAACATTTTGCTATGGCTGTTGCCAAATCAGATGAATTTGCCGTTGAGCACGGCAGACGACCTCGAATTTTGGTGGCCAAAATGGGGCAGGATGGTCACGATAGAGGGGCAAAAATAATTGCCACCGGTTTTGCAGATTTGGGTTTCGATGTCGATATCGGTCCTTTGTTTCAAACTCCCTCAGAAGTTGCAAAACATGCTGTAGAAAATGATGTACACATACTCGGTGTTTCTAGTTTGGCTGCTGGCCATAAAACGCTTATACCACAGGTTATTGAAGAACTAAAGAAATATGGTAGAGATGATATTGTTGTTATTGCAGGTGGCGTAATTCCGGAAAAGGATTATAAGTTTTTGTATAATGCAGGGGTCACATTTGTTTTTGGTCCTGGCACTATCCTCAGCCTTGCGGCAATCAAAATTTTGGAAAAAATCATGTAAGACTAAATAAAAAAGCCGATTCATTGAATCGGCCTTTTTTATTATTAAAAAATCGTCTAAGGCTTCTTAACTGTCATTCTCTTCGTAAGTTTCTCTCCATTCGCCTCAAGGGTATAAAGATAAACGCCTTCGTTGTAACTGCTCACATCAATAGATATAATACCAGAATTAACAGTGCGTTCTTCAATAATTTTCCCAACCACATTATAAACCGTAAGCGTTCCTTCGCCAATAAATTTAGCATCAATATACGTCAAGGTAATTGCCGGATTAGGGTAGTTTTGACCTAATTTCAAATCACCAGAAGTGCTTTCAGAACCAAAGTTGATCTGAAAAGACATTAATCCAATGGATAAAAAGAGTATGAGTAGATTTTGTTTCATAACAATTATACTTTTCAAAAGTACAACAAAATATTGTGCCAAAACAATAAAAATCCTGTAATAATTTGAAATTTATTATCTGAAATACTATTAACAGCCTAATTTGGGTATGTCAGTACCCTTTGTTTGCTCAAACAGGTACTCCATTTTTGTCTATTTTAGTTGAATTTTGTGCGTGCAATAATGGAATGAAATGCATAATGCATTAGTTTTGATTGGATTAGAAGTCAAAGTTGAGGTTAGAAATTTTAAACTATGTGGTGCAAGGGTTTGATTTATTATTTTCTGTAGAACCATTGTGAAACCTTGTATTTACAAAAGAATTTTCACCTTAAAAGCGGAAGAATCAGAAATTGGGTTTGAAAAAACCAAAATCAGATAAACAAAAAAAGCGACTGAAAGTCGCTTTTTTAATCTCCACGCATCGGGCGATTTCGCGCCCCATCCTGGGCTCGAACCAGGGACCTGCGGATTAACAGTCCGTCGCTCTAACCAACTGAGCTAATGAGGCGTGTCATCCTTTTTTAAGGAGGTGCAAAAATAATCTTTTCGGTAATTTGCAAATGTTTTTTTGATAAAAAATTTATGAGATTTTTTTGGTGCATCTTTGCCGAAAAAAAAGAATGAGTTTATTGGTAATAGGAAGTGTGGCTTTTGACGCTATTGAGACCCCTTTTGGTAAAACAGATAAAATTATTGGGGGAGCTGCAACATACATCACAATGGTATCAAGCTATAGGGTAAAACCTGTGAATCTTGTGGCGGTAGTTGGCGAGGATTTCCCACAAGAGCATGTCGATTTGTTGGGAAACATGGGTGTTAATACAGAAGGTTTGCAACGAAAAATGGGCGAAAAATCATTTTTTTGGAGTGGACGGTATCATAACGATATGAATAGCCGCGACACTTTGGTAACCGAACTCAATGTTTTGGGTGATTTTGACCCTATTATTCCAGACAATTATCAGGATTGCAGGTATTTAATGTTAGGCAATTTATCACCACAAGTGCAATTAACGGTTATTGAGCGTCTGAAAAACAGGCCAAAACTTATTGCAATGGATACCATGAATTTTTGGATGGATATTGCCCTTGAAGATTTAAAAAAGACACTGGAAAAAGTGGATGTTTTGATCATTAATGATGAGGAAGCTAGACAACTATGTGGGGAATACAGTTTGTTAAAGGCTAGTAAAATTATTCGAAATATGGGGCCGAAATATTTAGTAATAAAAAAAGGAGAACACGGGGCATTGTTGTTTCATGGCGATAATGTTTTTTCTGCTCCTGCTTTACCATTAGAGGAAGTATTTGACCCAACGGGTGCTGGAGATTCTTTTGCAGGAGGTTTTATAAGCTATTTGGCAAAGACAGACGATATTTCATTTGAAAACATGAAAAGAGCGGTTATCCACGGTTCTGCCATGGCTTCTTTTTGCGTTGAAAAATTTGGAACAGAAAGATTGATTGGTTTGACAGAAAGGGAAATACAATCGCGTATTGAATCGTTTGTAAACCTTTCTATGGTAGATATTTCAATCTGATAATAACCCAAAATAGAATGCCAAACATTTGGAAAAAATCAGCCTCATACTCTCCGGAGTACATCAATTCAATTTCTGAAAAGCTAACAGTAAATCATTTTTATGCAACGCTGCTTTTAAATCGCGGAATCGCTTCGGTTGATGATGCTCGAGCGTTTTTTAATCCGGATATTGCCCATTTGCACGACCCTTTTTTGATGAAGGATATGCAAAAGGCTGTAGAAAGGATTGACCAAGCTTTGAACAATGACGAAAAGGTATGGGTTTATGGTGACTATGATGTGGATGGCACCACAAGCGTTGCAATGATGTTTGGTTTCTTGCGGCAGTTTATTCCAAATATTGAATACTATATTCCGAACCGAGAAACGGAAGGCTATGGCGTTTCAGAGTTGGCTATTGATTTGGCAATAGAAAAGAAAGTAAATCTAATCATAACACTCGATTGTGGTATTCGCTCGGTTGAATTGGTTAAAAAAGCCAAGGACAATTCCATAGATTTTGTGATTTGCGACCATCATGAACCAGGGGAGGACACTCCGGTGGCGGTAGCAGTGCTCGATGCTAAACAGCCCGATTGTAGATATCCATACAAAGAGTTGTCGGCTTGTGGTGTGGGGTTTAAATTAATTCAAGCATTGTGCATAAAATGGGATTGCCCCATGGAAATGGCCTATGATTACTTGGATTTAGTAGCTGTAAGTATTGCATCGGACTTGGTGCCAATAACAGGCGAAAATAGAATATTAGCCAGTGTGGGGTTAAAAAAACTATCTGAAAATCCGAGCCGAGGTTTGCAAATAATTATGCAAAAATTTATGCAAAACCGCAGCATTGATATCACGAACGTGGTGTTTATGATTGGGCCACGCATCAATGCCGCCGGAAGAATGGCTAATGGCACGGTGGCCGTACAATTGTTGTTGGCCGACA
The DNA here is from genome assembly GCA_020635395.1 of Flavobacteriales bacterium. Lineage (NCBI taxonomy): Bacteria > Pseudomonadati > Bacteroidota > Flavobacteriia > Flavobacteriales > Flavobacteriales bacterium. Next base: position 144,576 of record JACJZV010000002.1, on the reverse strand, counting down.
TGTCTCTCGATTTGGAAGAATTAGCCCAAAATCTGAATGAATATAACACGCTTCGCAGAAAATTAGATACTGAAACCACCCATCAGGCACTCGATTTTTTGGCTCTGGATGAACATTACAAAAACAAAAAAACTACAGTGGTGGCCGGAAACGATTGGCACAAAGGCGTGGTGGGCATTGTAGCAAGCCGATTGATTGAAACCCATTATAAACCCACCATTGTTCTAACAAAATCTCGTGGGAAATATGTTGGCTCAGCCCGCTCTGTGGCTGATTTTGACATACATGAAGCCTTGATTAATTGCTCGGAATATTTGGAAAAATTTGGCGGACATAAGTTTGCTGCGGGTTTAACTTTATTGCCCGAACATTTAGAAAAGTTTATGGAGGCTTTTGAAAAGCAAGCATCTTCACTAACCGAAGAGGATTTAACTCCGGTTATTTTATACGAATCGGAAATAAGTTTAGCGAGCATCGGCGAATCTCTTTTCCAAAATATCAACCGTTTTGCACCTTTCGGCCCGCAAAACATGAAACCTGTTTTTTTAACCAAAAAAGTGCAAGATACCGGCAACGCCCGAACAATGGGGGAGGGGCATAATCACCTAAAAATGAATGTGATATCGGCCGATTGTAACCAAGCTATTGGTGCTACTGCTTTTGGTTTTGGGCAACTTTACCCCCTGATTAAGGACGGGAAATCGTTTGATATGCTATACACCATTGAGGAAAATATTTTTAACGGAAACCGAAATTTGCAATTGATGGTTAAGGATATTCGGGTGGTGGAATAGGACTCACTCCTCCGAATAAACCCGCTTAACTCGCTGCGAAACGGAAGTTAAAATCTCATAAGGAATAGTGCCAATTTTGTTGGCAAGCTCGGTAATGGTTGGTTTTTTTCCAAAAACAATCACTTCATCACCCTCTTCACAGGTTATTTCTGAAACGTCGCACATGGTCATGTCCATGCAAACATTGCCCACAATGGGGGCTTCTTGGCCATTAATCATAAAATATCCGTTTCCCCGGCTGAGCAATCGGTTGAGTCCGTCGGCATAACCAATGGCCACAACGGCAATTTTTCGTTGATAGGGTGCAGGTTGCAAATTTCCATAGCCAATTCCTTCATGCGGTTTAATAATTCTTATTTGCGAAATGAATGATTTTAAGGTGCTTATGGGTTCAATTTTTTTGTCTGACTGCGTGCTTGGAGAAAAACCGTACAATGCAACTCCCAGCCGTATCATATCAAATTGTGCGTATTTATGACGTATAGCTCCTGCCGAGTTGGCGATATGCTTAACGGGCGTATAACCAATTGCCTCTGCCAGTGAATAATAGCATCGATTAAATATGGCTATTTGATTTTTGGTAAAGCTATCCATCGTTTTGTCTTCGGCTGCTGCCAAATGGCTAAAGATTGAGGCAATTTCAATGTTTGAATTTTGCTTTAGTCTTTTGCAAAGCAGAGTTATTTCGTTTTCGTCAAAACCCAACCGATGCATACCGCTGTTTATTTCTATATGCACTTTGGCCGTTTCTATTCCTTTTCTATCAAGGCTTTGCTCAAACAAATCTAAACTTCTGAAACTGTATATTTCAGGTTCTAATTTATAATCGAGCATGGTGTCGAACGAATCTTCATCGCTATTCATAACCATAATGGGTATATGAATGCCTTTTTTACGCAGCTCAATGCCTTCGTCTGCGTAGGCCACACCCAAATAATCCACCTGATTGAATTGAAAAAAATGGGCTATTTCATCACCTCCGCTGCCATAGGAAAAGGCCTTTACCATAGCCATAATTTTGGTTTTGGGATCGATGATGGATTTGAAATAGTTCAGATTATTTTGCAGTGCATTCAGGTTTACTTCCAGCACGGTGTTGTGTACTTTTTGTTGAAGTAATTTTTCAATTTTCTCAAATTTAAAAGAACGTGCAGCTTTGAGCACAATCGCTTCATTCTCAAATGTAAAGGATGAAAAATTTTCCATTAAATCATTTGTGGATGCGTAAAAAGTTTGCTCTTTAAGATCGAATAAAAAACTACACGCTGATATGTTTTTGCCTACACCTATTAGTCTGCTAAAATTGTGTTTTTTCAAAAGTTGATTTATGGCCGTAAATAAATCTCGATTCGATAAACTGCTTTGTTCAACATCAGATAAAATGACAGTTTTTTGGGCGTTGGAGTGCCTATTTTCAGCCCAATTCAGCACAATTTCGATTGATTTAATGTCGGAGTTGTAATAATCAGAGATTAAAATACAATTGTTTTTACCGGCCTTCTGGTTCAACCGCATTTCAACGGCATGCAATTGTTGAAATTGAGGAATAACTTGCCTTTGGTCGGCTTTGAGGGCGTATGTCAATACCCAAGCATGAAGGGCGTTTTCAAAAGAGGCCTCATCCGAAAAAGGGAGTTCGAACGAGTATTTTTGAGTTCCTACTTCTGCAAAAACTTCCAATTGATTGTTTTTCGACTCAAAATAATTTACCGAAATGAGTGCTTTGGAGTTTGTTGACCACGTTATAGATTCAATATTGTTTTCTTTTACAAATCGGTCAATAATTTCTGTTAAAATATTCTCCTCCCTTCTGTAAATGAGGGTTTTGCAGTTTTTAAACAGGATGAGCTTTTCGTAAATTTTCTCTGTTTCATTAATAAATCCAGCGGCATGGGCATCTCCAATATTGGTGAAAATGCCAATGGTGGGTTGCAAAATTTCTTCCAACTTAGCCATCTCTCCGGGTTCAGAAATTCCGGCTTCAAAAACGCCCAACTGATTGGTGGTTTGCATTTGAAAAACAGAAAGTGGTACGCCAATTTGACTGTTGTAGCTGCGGGGGCTTCGCACAATGTTTTGTTGGGGGTAAAGTAGCTGATAGCTCCATTCCTTTACAATTGTTTTGCCATTGCTACCGGCAATGCCCACTACAGGAAATGTAAAATTTTGACGGTGGTGGCGTGCAAGTTTTTGAAGAGCGTTTAACACATTTCCTACTATCAGAAAGTTACAATTTAGAAGGTTTATTTCCAATGGTATTTCCTCTACCAAAAAGTTGGAAAATCCTTTTGATTGTTGAAGTTGAATGTAGTGGTGGCCATCGTGTTGATTTCCTCTTATCGCTGCAAAAAGGCAAGCTAAATGATTGGTTTTGGCTCTACTGTCGGTCAATACATTTTCTATAATAACATTGCCATCTCCAATCAATTTTGCATTGACAATTTTTGAAATGGTGGCGAGACTATACTGCATGGTGCGAAATTAGTTGATTAGATAATTAGATGCTTGGAGAATTAGATTTTCGTCGGCACTGACTTGAGCGGAGATGTGATTTTTGTGGAGGCTTTTTAGAAGTGTTTGGTAAAAGTGTTAAAGTAGAGCTATTTGTGGCTTTGTTACATTTGCAAAAAAAAAATAGCGATGTTTGGCCAAGAAAATATACCCCAAAAAGCAACAAAATCCTACGTAGAAGCATGGGCAGCCATTCAAAAATACTGCGTTTATCAGGAGCGATGTCATAAGGAGGTTCGTTCGAAATTGTATGATTTTGGTTTGAAAACAGAGGAGGTTAATGAGTTGATTTCACGGTTAATTGAACAAAATTTTTTGAACGAAGAACGGTTTGCCGTGGCCTTTGCCGGCGGGAAATTTCGCGTAAAGAATTGGGGAAAAGAAAAAATAAAACGCGAATTAAAACTACGAGGAATAAGCGACTACTGTATCAACAAGGCTTTAAAAGAAATATCTGATGATGATAATCTGAAAACACTTGAAAAATTGATTGCAAAAAAATCTAAAGATTATTTGTCGAAAAATAAATTTGAACAAAATGCCAAGGTGGCAAGATATTGCATTGTAAAAGGCTATGAACCGGAAATGGTTTGGCAATTGATTAAAAATGATAGGTAGGAAAAAGGCCGCTTCAATTCAATGAAACGGCCTTTTTTTTCAAACATAATTTCTATTAAAATCTATGTCTGTTGGTATAAATACGTTGAGTAATTTTTCTTGAAAACATAAAAGATATTTGAGCAGCACTATTGCTGGCGGTTCCAGTTTTTGATTTATCATAATCAGAAAAACCCATTAAATATCTCAAATCTACATAGAATCTATTTTTATTGTGTTCGTCTAATTTGAACGAAAACCCAGTGCCAAGCATAACGCCAAAATCTATGGGGTTGTAGGTTGATGACTCCAGATTGCCTGAAACCGTAGTTGTGGTTTTTGTCGTTCCATCGTTGATGGTTGTTGTTGTACTTTGAGCTGATGAAAGTGCATAGCCAAAATATCCGCCACCATACAAATGAAAAGAAACCACGGATTCTTTTACTCTATATGGAACAAGTTGTTTAGATTTAATAGGTTTTTCAAAATTTATGTACAAAGGCAATTGTACATAAAATGGTGATGTAGTGGTTTCTATGGTTGTAGTTGTGCCTGCCGCAGTTGTTTCCACCACGTTAGTGTTTCCCATAATAGATGCCAATAAGTCTGCCTGTGCCGAAAACTGTTTTGTAAACTGAAATCTGCCGGTGGCTCCACCATGAAAACCGAGGGCAAATCTATTTTCGCCGCCGTTGTTAAAACTCATTTTTGCATAATTTAGACCCAATCGTGGGCCAGCATACCATTGAGCATTTGCCGATGAAAAGGCTAACAAACCTACGGCTACCAATACAAATCCTTTTTTTAGTGTATTCATAATCATTTACGATGAACTGTCTGAACGTTGCAAATATATATTTTTGAAACGTATCTATTTGACAATTTGGTATGATTTATCGGCCAATAAAAACCGAAGAAGATACAATGCTACTATTTTTGCCGTTTACAACCCGAAAAAGTAACAAATGCTGAGAGCAGAAAATCTTGTAAAACAATACAAACGACGTAAGGTGGTAAACAACGTCAGTGTGCAGGTAAATCAAGGAGAAATTGTGGGTTTGCTTGGACCAAATGGTGCCGGAAAAACCACAACTTTTTATATGGTAGTGGGTTTAATAAAGCCCGATGAGGGTAATGTTTACTTAGACAATGAGATAATTACCAAAAAGGCAATGTATCAACGTGCTCGGCTCGGTGTGGGTTATTTACCTCAGGAGGCATCGGTTTTTAGAAGCCTTTCGGTTGAAGACAATATCAAGGCAGTGTTGCAACTTACCGATATGAGTTATAAAGATCAAAAGGCGAAACTTGAATCTTTGATTTCTGAATTCAGCTTAAACAAAGTTAGAAAAAATAAAGGGAATGTGCTGTCGGGTGGTGAGCGAAGAAGAACCGAAATTGCTCGTGCTTTGGCCGTTAATCCAAAATTTATTTTGTTGGACGAGCCTTTTGCAGGCGTTGACCCTATTGCGGTGGAAGATATTCAGGACATTGTTCGAAAATTGAAAGAAAGAAATATTGGTGTGCTTATAACCGACCACAACGTGCATGAAACTCTCAATATTACCGATAGAGCTTATCTGCTTTTTGAAGGGCAAATTTTGATGGCAGGAACCGCCGAAGAATTGGCTGCCGATGAGCGGGTACGAAATGTTTATTTGGGTAAAAACTTTGAATTGCGATAGCACATGAAAAATAGCTTGGTTTTTGTTTTGATGCTTTTTATTGGGGCTTGCAGCTCCAATAAAAATGAGATGAAAACATTGAGCGGGCAAACCTTTAATCCAAAACAAAACAAAGCAAATGTGGTAATGACCATTGCTCCTGATTGCCCCTTGAGCCAGCAATACTGCAAAAATTTTAGTGCCTTAGCCAACAAATTTGAGAGAGACGGCATTGTTTTTTGGGGCGTTGTTCCCGGAAATTATTATAGCCAAGTGGAGCTAAATCATTTTGTTGATTCGTTTCAATTCAATTTTCCGTTGGTTTTAGATCCGGAATTTGAATTTCTAAAAGCCATTCGAGCCAAAGTAACACCCGAGTTCTTCTTATTAGATGATAACCTTAAAATTCTTTATCGAGGTAAAATGGACGATTGGGCGATTGCATTTGCCCAAAAAAAGGTACAGCCACACTATTTTTATCTCGAAAATGCACTACAAGATTTTGTAAACCATCAACCTATTCAAACTCCCGAAACAGAGGCGGTGGGGTGTGTTATTGAGTATTGATGGATTATTTGATAGACCTGACAAGTCTATCAAATAATCATTTCACTACTTTTGCCTTATGTCTAAAATGAGTAAAAAGAAATTTTTTATTTTACTGTTGTTATCGTTTTTGGCCACGCTGTTGGTGTTTAATTCGGTGCGAAAAATGTTAATGGGAAATAAGAAAAAGGCCAAACAAGAAGTGCCAACAGAAGTTTATTATGCTGAACATATTGCCCCCATTTTAACCAATCACTGCATAAAATGCCACCGACCCAATGGGGCTGCACCTTTTGCATTGACCAATTATAATGAGGTGTTTAGAAAAAAAAAGACTATCAAAAAGGTGGTGGAACAAAACATCATGCCGCCATGGCCAGCCGACCCGAATTATACCCATTTTTTGGATGAAAATGTATTAAGCAATCAGGAAAAACAACTCATTTACACTTGGATAGAGCAGGGTGCAAGAGAAGGTGATGTAAAAAAAATGCCCGAAATACCTCAGTTTAGCGATGTTTCGTTTTTGGGCAAGCCAGATTTAACTGTTTATATGGATTCCTTTTTGGTGAAGGGCGACAACCTTGATAAATTTTTTGTCGTAAAAACACCAATAGAAATACCACGCGACACTTATGTGCGAGCCATAGAATTTGTACCAAACAAGAACCAACTGGTGCATCATCTCAATGGTTATTTGTATAATTATGATTTTGATAAAAAAAACAACGTGAATGATGGAATTCGTATAGCCGATGAGGAGTTGCACCCGGAAGAGCGAATGGCCGAAATGGCGTTGTTGAAAATCCATAACGACGATGGCTCTATGCCAGAGGTGGTGAAGAGTGCGGTGAATTATCTTCCAGGGGTTTTTGGCACTATTTATCCTGAAGGTATTGGCGGTTTTAAACTAAACCGAAAGGCAGTGCTTGTAGCCAATGATTTGCATTATGCCCCTGTGCAAAAGGACTTGTGGGATTACTCGCACTACAACATTTTTTACAGCAAAACACCACCCGGCAGGCCAACAAAGGAAATAACGTTAGGCTCCAACGGGGCAGCTCCGGTTTATCCTCAGTTGATTATTCCGCCGGATACCGTAATGACATTTACCACCCAATTTAGAGTGGCAGCCGATATTTCCATTTTGACCATCAATCCGCACATGCACTTATTGGGAAAACATTTTTTGGCGTATGCCATAACCCCACAAAAAGATACCATCAAACTTATTAGAATAAATCGTTGGGATTTTCGGTGGCAATATTTTTATACCTTCCCCACGATGGTTAAAATTCCGGCACAAAGCGTGATAAAAGTGGAGGCCACATTCGACAACACCATAGCCAACAAAAACAACCCCAACAATCCGCCAAAAACCGTTAAAGCACGGTTTGATTTAGACGGAATAGGTATGCGAACAACCGACGAAATGTTTCAGTTTATCATTACCTATTTAGATTATAAAAAAGGTGATGAGGCCGTTAGTTTAAAGGTGGAGTGAGTGGTTATAAACCGAATGTTCCGGCGGAACCCGATTTTATTTGGCTTACCAGAGCAACCTACTTTTGCCCTTTGGCAGTTGGGTACATTTTTGCCCAAAAAGGAAAAAATAGAGTAATATCAATTTAACGGTTCACTGATTTTTTTGTTCATCGAAAAAGAATAGGCCAAATCTAAGGCAAAATAGCTTTTCGATGCCACTATATGGCTGTCGTGGCCAAATCGAAACTCAAATACCTCCTTAAATGGGTCGGTTGCACTGCATACTCTAACGCCATAGCTAAAAATATTATCATTTTTTAGTATGTGGCTTATGTTAAGAGAAAAAACAGGATTAAAGGCAATATTTTGTTTACTGCGTGGTGTGGGATTTGGAAAACCAAAAGGGCCTATGCCATTTGAACCAACAATTATAACTTGTTCAAATTGGCCATTAATAATAGTTTGCTTTGAAACGGTCAGTTTGTCGGGGTTAAGGTTAAAATCTTGAACACCTAAGGCTGCTCCCAAAGTAAACAAAAGTTTTTCATTTTTTTTGTGATTGAAATTTAACCCCATAGTTCCCTCGTATGCCAAAACTGCCAGTTGATAATTCCAATCAATATCGCTGCTAAATCCATTTTGCGGGCCGGGCATGGTGGCAGAATATTTTGTGGTGTATGAACCCAATTGCAGGGTGGTGGAAAGTGAAATAAAATTGGTTCGGTTTTGTGGATTCATCAAGAAAAAATCAGTGCCAAATCCAACACCCACATTATGGGTTCTCTCAAAGGTGATGGAAAGTTCGTTGCTTGGCACGTTAACTTCGGGAATTGGGAAAAATTTTTGGGCAACAAAAAACTTTCCGTACACAGGAAGTCGCAATGGCACTTCCATGTTTTGTGCATAAACTGTGGCACACCCCAACAGCATTATACAAACCAATCCAACATATTTTTTCATTGTCATTAAACTACCATTAGGTTGCAACCTCTTTGTTCACTATGGTCAAACCTGCCCAACACTTCAAATGTACCATCTTTAAACAATCTTCCTACATCTTGCGTTGCAATAAAGCTACAGGTTTGAATATTGGCCAAATCTATCACATTTATTAGTCCAGACGAGCCAAGTCGGGCATTTTCAAGAGCATTGTCAAATCGTCTAACCATTATTTTCATCCACGGAGGGCATACAAACTTACCATCTTTTTTGCTATATGCCTGCGAAAAAAGCTCCGTCATTCCATATTCTGAATGTATCGGAACATTCCCAAATGCTGATGTGAGCTGCTGATGAAGTTCGGTACGTGTTATTTCTTTTCTTCGACCTTTCATGCCTCCGGTTTCCATAATGGTCAGACACTTATATTTCTTCGAAATCAGTTCAGAAAAATCAAGCAAAGCAAAGCTAACGCCCCACAAAAGTGTGGGTATGTTTTTTCGCTCATTCTCCTCAATAGCACTTTTTAAATGGGTATGATTATACAAATAAAATCCACTGTTTGAGTATTGGCTTTGCTTTAGAAGATGGTCAATCATATACACGAGCGATGAGTTTTCTCGTTCTAAATAATTGGGCAATAAAGCCAAAATAGACCATTTGTGGGGCGAGCCATAATTCATTTCAAAATGGTTCATAAAAGAAGTTTCATACCACTCAATGTCGCCCACAAAATGAGTGCTTGGCGTGCTATCTGTTGTGCTGCTGCTTTCAAAAATGGTAGAATGTCTCCAGTTTCCGGTCTTTACCCTATGGTTTTTAAAAAACTCAATGGGCATAAACGGAATATGATTCAAATCAAAAATGCTTGAAGAATCAATTTTTAAAAGTGTAAGAAATTCGTGGTAGATGTCATTGTTTTTTGCCTGCCAATGAAACATTTCTAAACAGATTTCGTTAAACTTGTGTTTTTTTAATTCAAAAATATCCGTAGTGCTAAAAGGCAAACTCATTGGGGTCAAAATTAGCAAAACCACGTTGGTGTTTGTTGCATCGGTTTGGTGTTTTTTTTTGATGTCGTGTAGCGAAACAATTGTTGAAGATGCGGCACCAACCATTGAATATAAAGGATATGAATTGGAAAAAACAGCCACAGGTTTTGACTCTCTTTTATATATCAATTTTGATTATGGCGACAAAGACGGCAATTTGGGTTTAGGAACAAATGATACCATGGGTGCTTTCAAAGGATTTAATAATTTGAACATCAAATTTTTTGAAAAGAAAAACGGCATTTATATACCCATGGAAGATGCTTTTGGTAGTGTGCCTGATTTTAGTCAGAGAATACCCAACCTCACGCCCACGGGGAAAAACAAAGAAATTCAAGGTTCAATGCGGGTTTCATTTGGGGTAAATTCATTAGAAATAGCTGCGGATACCCTCAAATTTGAGTTGTATATCGTGGATCGAAATTTTAACGAAAGCAATAGAATATCTGCCTCTGATATCGTTTTGTTGCAGAAATAAAGTGATTAGTAATTTAGACAATGCCAGTAGTCAAAAGTGACTCAATAGGAAAATAAAAAAAAGTTATGTTTGCAGCCATTTTAGGTCTGTAGGCAGTTTTGGAACGACTCTTGATTAAAATGTTCAAAAAGAAAAGATTATGAAAACAAAATCTATTTTAAAATCAATGGCAGTATTGTTGGTTTTATTTTTAACCACTGGAACTGCCAATATTGCCAACGCTCAAAAATGGGCCTATGTGGATACCGAATACATCCTTAATCAGCTTACAGATTATAAAGCCGCACAAAAGGAACTGGACCAATTGGCCGAAAAATGGCAAGCAGAAGTGGACGCAAAATATAGCCAAATTGACAAAATGTATAAAGACCTGGTGGCCGAAAAAGTGTTGCTTAATGCAGAGCAAGTAAAAGAAAGAGAAGCCGAAATAGTAAAAATAGAACGCGAAGCAAAGGCATTTCAGCAAGAAAAATTTGGCTACGAAGGAGAGCTTTTTAAAAAGAGAGAGCAACTAATAAAACCAATACAAGACCGAGTTTTTGAGGCTATTCAAACCATTGCTACCCGCGAAAACTTGGACTTTATTTTTGATAAATCAGGCGATATGTTGATGCTATATACCAATGCCAAATACGACAAAAGTGACGAAGTATTGGGAGAACTTGGTGTTACGCCGCTTGATGAAAGAAAAAATGACCCAGATTCATCAGAGGATAATTTACCTGAAGAGGACTAACGGTACTAACAACTCAAATTGATATAAAAGTTTAAATAGAAATGAAATTGAAAAGTTTAATTATTACGGCCTTTGCCTTATTTGGATTGTCATTAAATTCAAATGCTCAAAGTTTTAAAATAGCCCACATCAACTCTCAAGAATTGATGGATACCTTGCCGGAGGCTGACACCATTCAAATGAAATTAGAAGCTATTCAGGGGCAGTATTTGAAAATTTTGCAAAACCTACGAGATCAAATCGAGCAAACGCAAAATGAGATAAACAATACTCCCAAAAACGATATAGCTACTTTAGAAATTTTGAATAGAAGTTTGAATGATTTGTACGGCAGATACAATGACAAGGAATCAGAAGCTCAGAATTACATTGCACAAAAACAGGAAGAATTGCTACAACCTTTGATTGATAAACTGAAAAAAACAATTCAGGAAGTGGCCAAAGAAAAAGGCTATGCATACGTGCTGGACAGCTCAGTAGGTGGGGGAGTAATTTATTCAGACCCGGCTCATGATTTGATGCCTGCCGTTAAAGCAAAATTGGGTATTAAATAAATATATGGCAGAAACCATTGGGGTTTTTGATTCGGGCATAGGCGGCCTTACGGTAGCCTCGGCTATAAAACACCGTTTTCCAAATGTGCCGGTCGTTTATTTTGGCGACACGGCACATTTGCCTTACGGCGATAAATCAGCACAAAACATTAAAAAATATACAGAGGCAATTGCCTCTTTTTTGTTTGAGCAAAATTGTAACCGATTCGTGGTGGCCTGCAACAGTGCCTCGTCCATTTTAGACATGGTTAAGAAAATGCCGGCCTTTGATAGTGTGGTAAACGTAATAGACCCAATGGTAGAGTATGTGGCCAATCAAAAATTGAAAAGAGTAGGGGTAATCGGTACAAAACGAACAATATATAGTGGTGTTTATGGTAAACTCATTGCCCTGAAAAGCCCTAAAACTGAAGTTTACCAAATAGCTACCCCACTTTTGGCACCCATGATAGAAGAAGGTTTTATTACTGGAAGTGTTACTCGCCACGTAATAGATCAGTATTTGGGTCAATTTCCGGATATGGATGCCTTGATTCTGGGCTGTACCCACTATCCGCTCATAAAAACCGAAATAGACCATTACTTTAGAGGAAAGGTAAAATTGCTCGATGCCCCAGAATTGGTGGCAAATAGTTTGGCTGCCCAATTGGACATACGAGCCGATTCACACAAAGAGGATCATTTTTTTGTGTCGGATTACACTTCTTCGTTCGAGCAAACTGCCAGGTTGTTTTTTGGCGAAAAGGTAAAATTGGAGAAAATCGATATTTTCGGATAATCCACTTTTTGACTAAAAATTGCCTTTGGTAAAACCAAAGTTGATGATGGTTTAAATTAGCTCGTTTCATACATTTTCTCTATCTAATTTTGGTAAACAATAAAGGTTTACCATTATGAATACACGATTTACATTTAGTTTTTTCCTGATTCTTGTGTCCGGCATGTTATGGGCACAATCGGCCAAAGTGCAAGGTTCTTTTTTTGATCAAGATGATGAGCCATTGGTAGCGGCCTATGTTCTTTTTCTTCAAAACAATGTTGTCATCAGTGGGGCAACCACCAACCAAGATGGTGCGTTTTCGCTTGAAAACATAAAGCCCGGAAATTATAGAATGATAGTTACTTATCAAGAAGATACTGTCTATCTAGAATCATTTAGTTTGACAGGTGGGGAAGTGCTTTTGAGGGAACATGTAAATGTGAAAACGGGAAATGTTTTAAAACCGGTAGATGTGCGATTTGTCAAAACGGAAAATATCGACGAATTCAAGGATACAGCTATAATATTTGGCCCAATTGCAGAAACAATTACTAAAGTGGCACCAACTGTTAATTTGCGAAATGGTGCTATAGTGGTGGGCGGTGGAAGGCCAGATGGAACTCAAATAATGATTGATAATGCTACCGGAACTATTGGTAGGCGACCGATATCAACCATTGGCATAGAAGGGACACAAATAATAGATTTAGGTGTTCCGGCCCGATATGGTAATTTTACAGGTGGAGGCTTGCAGTATAAAACCAAACAAATCACTTCAAGAAATGAAACCAAAATTCAAGTTCAATCAGGTTCTCTGTTCAATCGCTACCACCACAATCTTGGGGTTGTATATTATGCACGACCCTTAAAAGTTGAGGTGTTAAAATCGAAAGATGGGGAGAAAGAGGTGAAACGTTTGGTTTTAGGATACAGCGTTTTGGGTACCTATAGGTTTGAGGCCGACCCAACTCCTAGCCCTACTGATATTTATGTTGTAAAAGATGGGGCATACCAAAAAATTTTTGAATCACCCTTGTCAACCAGCCAAAATTCTACCTCATTGGTGCAAACTGGGTCTTTTTTGACTGCTGATGATTTAGAACGCAGAGCAGCCCGACCTAATGCGGCTCGCCATGATGCCGAATTGAGGTTTAAAACTTCATACAACCCAACGCCAAATTTGACGTTCGATTTTGTCAACCAGTTCGAGTATTTAAACAGAAGATTGTCGCAAGGCAATTATGTGCTAATGAATAGTTCCGAAAATCCACAGCAGATATATTCAGGTATAAACTCAAGGTTGGTAATGACTCATAATGTGAGAAAAAAATACAACCTATTTGGTGAGAGACTCTTGCCCGACAGTGTTGGCTTGAGCAATCTTTCATACACAGTAGATTTGAACTATCAGGAAACCAACTCTCAGGTTTTTAATGCCCGCCATGGGCAAAATATTTTTGACTACGGATATGTTGGCAAGTTTAAAACTATACGAGCACCTCAATATATATACAATACAAATGGATCAATAAAATTTATAGACGAACAGGGCAAAGAACAAACACTAACCAACTATGTAGAACTTTCTGGCTATCGCGATTCTTTTGTAGGATTTGAGGCTGGAAACCAAAACCCCATTTTGGCCAACCAAAACCGCATTTTGATGGACATTGGTGGCATAAATTCTTTAAACGAATTAAATGCAAAGGGTGGATTTTTGAACGGACAAAATATACCACTTCTCTATTCACTTTATTCCAATCCGGGCGAGGTGTATGGCAGTTATTCAAAATCGTTTCAAAAGAGATTTTCGGCTATGGCGTTTACCGAGGCTACCTTTCACCCATTCAAAAACAATCCACGGGTTAGTCATCAGGTAGATGCGGGCATAACGTATATGCAAGATCAAAATGGGTATTATTCACTTTCGGCTTCACGGCTTTGGCAATTGATGCCTTTGTTGACAAATAGCCATATTCAAAGCATTGACAAGAATAACCCAATTTTTAGTACAGATGAAAATGGCAGATTTACCGACACTGTATCTTATCCGGTATATGTGGATGCCGAAAATCAAAAACACTTTGATAAAATGTTGAGAGATAAGCTCATGGCCGATGGATATAGAGATGCCAATGGCAATTTGATTACCCAAGAATCTTTTATAGACATCAATGCCCTCTCGCCGGAGACCTTCGACCTCAGTATGTTTACCGCTGATGAATTATTGAATAGCGGAAATTCATTTGTGGCCTACTCCGGATATGATTATTTGGGAAATAGAACCAATAAAAAGGCCGGAATCGAAAACTTTATAAAAGATGCCAAAAACAGACCTATTGATGCTTTTTCTCCCGTAACAACATCCGCTTGGTTGCAAGACAAATTTATTTTTAAACAATTAGTGGTGAGTGCAGGTTTGCGTTTTGAACGATACGATGCCAATCAGCAAGTATTGAAAGACCCTTATGTGTTGTTTCCAACATACAAAGTAGGAGATGTTTCTGCAATGAATGGAATTGAGGTAAAACATCCCGAAGGAATTGGAAATGATTTTGTGGTGTATGTTGACAATGTGGACAATCCCACACGAATTACTGGATATAGAAATGGCAGCATTTGGTATAACAATCAAGGTATCGAAATTTCGGATCCATCGCTATTGGCCAACGAATCAGGTACGGGTAGAATTCAGCCTTTTTTGGTAGATCCGGAGCATCAAGAGCTTTCTTCTGCCTCTTTTAAGGACTATGAGCCACAAAATTTATTTTTACCTCGCATTGCCGTTTCTTTCCCGATTGATGCCACAAAACTTATCTTTTTTAGTTACGATAAACTGGCACAACAACCCAATTCGGCACAAACCTATGCTCCGCTTAGCACCTACTATTATTTGCAAAGCAATATTTCAGGCGTTTTGCCCAATCCAGAACTTCGGGCAAGGGTAAAAACAGAGTATAATTTTGGTTTGAAACAAAATATTGGTCGATGGTCGTCTTTAAAACTTACCGCCTCGTATGCCACGATGGCCAATGATTTTAACCAAATTAGAATAGAACAAGCATACCCATACTCCTATACCACCTACGGCAACATCGATTTTGCAACCATCAAACGCTATATTGCTGAGTTTGAATATGATAATAACAGGGTGTTTATGAATGTGAATTATGCATTGCAGTTTGCCGATGGAACAGGTTCAAATACCAATTCGGCCGCATCATTAATACAAAGCGGGCAGCCTAATTTAAGGAGTTTATATCCATTAAGTTATGATGTGAGACACGGCATAAAAGGTTCGTTTGTATATCAGTTTGGCGACAAAAACAACCCACTTCTTCGATATTCCGGCCCCATGATGGGGAAACATTCGGTGTTAAACAATACCTTCGTTTCACTCACTTTTCAAGCATTTAGTGGCACGCCATATACGGCCACATCCACTCCAGTGTCTGAGGCACAAGCTGCTAATGGTGTGGTACAACGTTCTCAAATAAAAGGCAATCCGTTTGGTAGCCGCTTGGTATGGAATGATAATCTCGATTTAAGAATTCAAAAAACATTTATGGTTAAAAATAAACTGGTGGGAGCCTATGTGGCAGCTGAAAATGTGTTGAATAGAAAAACGGTTCAAAATGTTTACAGCTACAGTGGTTTGCCAAACGACGATGGTTATTTGAATTCATTAGTTGGACAGCAACAAATTCAAAATCAAATAAATGCAGAAACATTTGCCATGCTTTACAAAATAAGAATGAATAATCCATTCAATTATGGTACACCACGAATGATGCATGTAGGTATGAATTTAACACTTTAAAAAAAGAGATAGGGATGCAAGAGATAATCATGAAAAAAATGAAGGAAAATGCACAAAGGATATTTTCCGTTCCTAAAATCAAGCTCGACATTGGTAAAAATGTCAAATTTGCATCCCTAATTTCTTGTACTTTTGATTTTGAATTGTCGTCTCTAATGAGAAATAGATGTAACATATTGATTGTTGATAGAATGCATCCAGCATTGATGGGTATTTTAGATGAATTAAATGTTGACTATTCTTATATGCCCGAAATTTCAAAAGCCGAAATTCAAAAAATTATCTCAAATTTTGATGCTCTGATTGTGAGAAGCAAAATTGAGTGTAACACGGTGTTTTTAAACCAAAATAAACACCTTCGGCTGGTTGCACGTGCAGGTTCTGGCATGGATAATATTGATTTGGAAGAAGCCGAGAGATTGAATATTGACTGTATAAACTGCCCTGAAGCAAATTGCGATGCGGTGGGAGAGCAAACGGTGGGTATGCTGCTGACATTGGCTCACAACATTGTGAAAGGAAACAACGAAATTGGACAATTTGTGTGGGATAGAGAGGGAAATCGAGGTTTTGAAATTGGCTATCAAACAATAGGTATTATCGGATATGGGCATACTGGTTCGGCAGTTGCTCGAAAACTCAGTGGTTTTGGCTGCAAGGTGTTGGCTTACGACAAATACAAAAGTGGTTTTGGCGGTAAGTTGGTGCAAGAGGTAACCCTTAATCAATTGTTGGAAGAAGCCGATGTAATTTCGTTTCATGTTCCGCTTACCAACGAAACACGGGCATGGATAAATCAAGATTTTATCTCATCCGTGCACAAAAGTTTTGGTTTGTTAAATCTTTGCAGAGGAGAAATAATGGTAACCAATGATATTCTGACTGCTCTGGAAACCGGAAAAATTAGATTTTTTGGAGCAGATGTGCTGGAAAATGAAAATTTTGACAAACTCAACGACAGTCAAAAAAATATACTCACAAGGCTTATAGAAAGATCAAATGTTGTTTTAACCCCTCATGTGGGCGGTTGGACAGCAGAATCATTTGAGAAAATATCGGTGGTTTTGGGTAAAAAAATTAGAAATTGGCTAAATAAGCAAGATAAAGTAAAAAATCAACGGGCAACACAGAAGAATTTTGTCGGATAAATTGTTTTTTTTGCGGATTAATAGAAAGTTAAGTAGCTTTCGCCGATTATTTAGTAGTTAACAACGAATAAAGAATGTAATATGATTAAACGTCTCTACCTATCTGTAATCCTTGTTCTGGTTGGAGTGATAACCGGATTCGGACAGTCAAATTTTGGAGAAATCAGGGGAAAGGTTTTGGATAAAAAAACGCGTGGTGCGTTGGATTATGCCGAAATTGTTGCCATGAAAGAGGGCATTGGCAAAGGCGGTGGTTTTTCTGACGATGACGGGAACTTTACCATTAAACCTTTGGAGCCAGGAAAATACACACTGCAAGTCAGTTATCCGGGCTATAATGATGCCAAAGTGGTGGATATTGTTGTTACCAGCAACAATATTACTTATCAAAACATTGAGTTGGAGCCTATTGAGGGTGGTGTGAAATTGGTAACTGCTACCGTTACGGTTTATAAAACAGCTCTGGTTGAGAAAGATAAAAACACAAAATCTTTTTCAGATGGAGATTTGGTTAAAATGGCCGTTCGTAGTGCTGGTGCTTTGGCTAGCACATCTTCTGCAGCCAATACAACTTCAAATGGTGGTGTTAGTTTCTTAGGTCAAAGAACGGATGCAACGCGGGTGTTTATCGATGGGGTAGCCGTTATCGGGAGTTCTTCATTGCCGCAAGGTGCACAAAGCCAGGTAGATATTATTCAATCAGGTGTTCCTGCTCAATATGGTGACTTTACCGGTGGAGCTATCAATATTACCACTAAAGGGCCATCTCGGGTTTTCAAAAAATCATTAGAGGTAATTAGCTCATCAGCCTTTGACCCATATCATTACAATTATGCTCAAGGCTTTATGTCTGGACCACTTTGGGTAAAAAATAAGGGAGGAGGGATAAACGAGTATGTGGCTCTTGGCTTTCAGCTATCAGGTGATTTGACTTATGCCAAAGACCCAAGTCCACAATTTGGTGGTGTGTATGTAGTGAAAGACGATGTGCTTGCCAATATCGAGAAAAACCCACTTTCTCCAAACCCACAAGGTAGTGGTTTTGTGCCAACAAGTTCATTTTTGACAATGGATGATTTGGTGCTTGAAAAGGCTCGTAGAAACGTTGATTATTATGCAGGTTCTCTTCAAACAAAGTTGGAGTATCAGCCAAATAAAAATACTACGATTACTCTTTTCGGTAGTGGAAACTATTCAAAAGGAAATTCGTATAGCCGAGCCAACTACCTATTGAATTATAAAAACAACGCTGAGAGTGTTGATCAAACCTACAGAACGTATATTAAATTTACCCAAAGGTTGAGAAACTCAAATCCAAATGATTCTCTTTCCGGAAAGTCGTTGATTTCAAATGTATTCTATAACGTGCGTTTAGACTATCAAACTTCGTTGGGAGAAAGCTATGATGCATCCCATGGAAAAAACATCTTTGACTACGGATATGTGGGTGAGTTTAACCATTACAGAACACCGGTATATAAATATACTTCAAACGAGAAAAAATACATTGATCAAAACGGAGATACTGTTATTAGAAGAGGGTTCTTTGAAAGAGCCGGTTTTACGGATACGTTAATCACTTTCCAATCATCTGATTTAAATCCTGAAAGATCTCGATACACTCAAAACTATTTTGACAATGCTGCCGCTTTGGGACAAACTGTTTTTGCTGATGGTCAAATTTTTCAAGGATTGGGCGTTTTGAATGGTTATTCTATTCCTACTACCTATTCGTTATTCCTTAACCCTGGAAACAACGTTTCGGGATATTCTAAAAGTCAGTCAGAGCGTTTAAGTGCGTATGCAATGGGTGAGGCCACATTGAACACCAAAAACAAACACGATTTGCAATTTGGTTTGACTTATGAGCAAAACTTGTATAGCGGTTATGGATTGTCGGCGGCAAACCTTTGGACGCTGATGCCACAGTTGGCAAATTCTCACATTTCTACACTTGACAACTTTGAAACAAACGGATATACTGTTGGTGGAATTCATAAATACGACGAGAACGGTCGTTTCCTTGATACCATAGAATACAATGTGTTTGTTGATGTAGATGCTCAAAAAACATTCGACAGAAACTTACGTGATAAATTAATTGCTGAAGGAAGAACAGATGTTTACGGAAATCCAATTTCTGAAACTACCTATATAGATGTTAACTCTTTGTCTCCAAAAGATTTAACCATTGATATGTTCAGTGCCGATGACCTTTGGAACAATGGTAATAGCTATGTTTCATATTATGGTTATGACCACTTAGGAAATCGAGATAGAAGATTTGCCAGTCTGAATTCTTTCCTTAATAATGAGGACGAAAGAAGAATTGGCTCATTTGCACCAATATACAGTGCAGCTTGGTTGCAAGACAAATTTGCTTTTAAAGATTTGATTTTCCGATTAGGAGTGCGTATTGAGCGGTACGATGCCAACCAAAATGTTTTGGATGACCCATATTCATTGTATCCAATTAAACGTGCTGGAGAAATCAACGAAATACAAGGTGTAAAAGTTTCTCATCCTGAAAACATTGGTTCTGATTATGCGGTTTATGTTAACAACAGCGAGTCGCCAAGTGAAATTTTGGGTTACAGAAATGGCAATACTTGGTATGATGCCGACGGTATTGAAATTTCTACTCCTGATTTGATTGCAAACAAAACGGGAGGTCAGGTTCAACCTTATTTAGTAGATGGTCAAGATCAACGAATCGTAAAAGAATCATTTAAAGATTATGACCCTCAAGTAAATGTGTTGCCACGCGTTTGGTTCTCTTTCCCTATCAACAATGAGGCTCAATTTTTTGCTAATTACGATGTGATGGCACAGAGACCAACAAACGGAGCAACGTTTACCCCAATCAACCAATACTATTTCTTGGAGGCTTCTCAATCAAGAACCATTGCCAATAGCAATATGAAACCTCGTATTAGAACAAACTACGAAATTGGTTTCAAACAAAAACTATCTGACAACTCAGCGTTGAGCCTTATTGCACAATATGCCGAAACAAGAAACGATTTTGGTTTGGTTCGTTTGTATCAGGCATATCCTGTTACCTACAACACCTATTCAAACATTGACTTTTCAACCACAAAATCGTTCAGAGCAGAGTATGAGTTGAGAGATCAAGGTAGAGTTTCTATTTCGGCCAACTATGCGTTGTTATTTGCAGAAGGAACTGGAAGCAACATTAACTCACAAAGTGCTTTGATTGCTGCCAACCAACCAAACCTTCGTTCTCTGTATCCTTTGGATGTGGATGTTCGTCATAAAATTGTTGGAATCATCGATTATCGTTTTGAAGGTAAAAACGATTATAAAGGACCTGTTTGGTTTGGTAAAAAAGTATTTGCAGATGCAGGTGTTAACTTCTTAGCCACAATGAAATCAGGTGCTCCTTATTCAAGAGATGGTATTGCCACATCAACCGCTCAATCAGATTTGGGTCGTGTACAACGTTCATTCTTGTTAGGAAATCCGAGCGGAAGCAGATTGCCATGGCAGTTTAAAGTAGATATGAACGCTTCAAAAACATTTGAAGTGGACAAGAAAAACAGAAAAGATTTTAGACCATCGTCAAAACAATTTACCGTTTTCTTGTGGGTTCAAAATCTATTAAATACGGCAATAACAGAATCTGTTTATGGCTATACAGGATTGCCAAACGATGATGGTTATCTAAATTCGCCTCAAGGGCAACAATATATCAGCGAGCAAATTAGTCACCAATCTTTCATGGATTTATATTCAATTAAAATGAATAATCCGGGCAATTATGCTACACCAAGATTGGCTCGATTAGGTTTTAGAATGTATTTTTAATTAATCAAGAAAAACAAAAGAAAGGAGAGTTATGAAAAAGTTAGGAAAAATAGGGTTGTTGGCTCTTGCCGCTTGCATTAGCGGAAGTGCCTTGGCCAAAGAGAATGTCGGAGAGCTATCGCCCACCAAAACAGGACAGGATGGCTCAACTCAGTCAAAAAACAAGTTTATGAAATACGCATCCGATTGCGAGCCGGCTTCGGCACAGGCAGATTTGGATGTAAACAACGTACGAACTCGTATTTTGAACGGCGGTGATATGTGGTGGGATTTGAACAATGCCCGCTATGAAATTCCAAAGTTGAAAGACCTGAACGCTGTGCGAAAAAATTCGCTTTTTGCCGGTGCTATATGGATTGGTGGCGAAGATCAAGGTGTGCTTAAATTGGCCGCAATGACCTACCGTCAAGGTGGTTCGGATTATTTTCCTGGACCGCTTGATCCGGTTTTGGGTACAACCAATAAAGATAGATGCGATGCCTACGACAATATCTATAAGGTAAATAGAGAGGATATTGAAAAACACCGCGAAGCCTGGGAAAAAGGAACGTTGATTTCTGTTCCGGAATCCATTAAAAATTGGCCGGGCAACGGACGAGGTGCAGGAGAACCTGACCAATTAGCACCGTTCTTCGATCAAGACAGCAATGGTATTTACGACCCGTTTCAAGGAGATTACCCTGTTTTGCAAACGGAGTGCCGCGGAGTGCCGATTGCACGCGATAAAAACAAACCTACAGATCAACCGGATCAAATGCTTTGGTTTGTGTATAACGATAGGGGAAATATTCACTCCGAAACGCAAGCACAATCTCAAGGTTTGGAGTTGCAGACAACTGCGTTTGCGTTTGCTACAAACGATGAGGTAAACAACATGACCTTTTACACGACCCGAATTATTAATCGAGGTTCAAACTTGGAGAACACCTACTTTGGCCAATGGGTTGACCCCGATTTGGGGAACTATTCAGATGACTTTGTAGGCTGTGACGTAGGGCTGAGTCTGGGATTTTGTTACAACGGGGATGATAACGATGAAGGTATTTTGGGCTACGGACTGAATCCCCCTTCAATTGGGGTTGACTTTTTTGAAGGACCGAAAAGAGATACTACAATAAATGGTAAAGATACATTGTTGGAGTTGGGTATGTCGAAGTTTGTATTTTATGATAACGATTTTACTTTTCACGGCAATCCTGAGCAACCTGTTCATTACTACAACTATCTAAAAGGACGTTGGAAGAATGGTGACTGTATGAAGAGAGGAGGCAATGGATATAGTGGTAGCGTGTGTACAGATTATATGTTTCCTGGTACAACTGACCCAAAATTTACTGATGACTGGACTGAAAAATTGGCAGGAAATACCAAAGGTGATCGACGATTTTTACAGACTTCCGGCCCTTTTATTCTGAAAAAAGGAGCGGTTAATAAAATTACTGTTGGCGTTGTTTGGGCTAAAGCCAATTCGGGAGGAGCCACAGGTTCATTAAACATCCTCAAGGCTGCCAGTAGAAAAGCTCAAGAATTGTTTGATAACTGTTTTGATATTTTGGACGGGCCGGATGCACCGACCATCGAAGCTCAGGAGTTGGATGAAGAGGTGGTTATCATGTTTAATGACACAAAGCGAATTGAAGATTATAAAGAAGTGACCATTTCGGATGGCAAGCCTGTTATTTATCATTTTCAAGGGTATCGAGTTTATCAACTCGCAGATGCAACGGCAGGAACGGGTGATTTAACAAATATTGACAAAGCACGTCAGGTATTTGTTTGTGACATAAAGGATAGTATTACTCGATTAATAAACAAACCATTTGATGAAGACTTAGGCGAACCGGCAGCCAAATTGATGGTGGAAGGACCAAATAAGGGCTTGGTTCATTCTCTATCGATAACCGAAGATGCCTTTGCAACAAATGGTAACTCGAAATTGGTTAATCATAAAACCTATTATTTTATGATTATATCATACGCGGCATTGCCTGGTCACCGCGACCAAGAATATCTGGCAGGAAGAAAAATTGCCCAGTTTAGTGTAACCCCACATCAAACCGAAATTGAAGGAGGAGGAACGTTGGCTCATGGTGGCTACGGAGACGGACCGCAGTTGAGAAGACTTGAAGGTAGAGGGAACGGTGGCTTAGATCTTCAATTGACTGAAGAAACCATCAATGAGATTTTGCTTTATGGCAAATCTGACAATCCATTGTATGAAATTGGTAAAGGACCTGTGAATATCAAAATAGTGGATCCTCTAAAGGTGCCACAAGGGGAATTTGAATTGGTGCTGTTGGAGAATCCGGCTAAGGTGAATGCATTAACAAAACTTCAAGGACTTATTGCAGATCAAACCAATTGGATATTGATTAATAAAACTAGCGGTGATACTATTTTCTCTCAATATACAATTGATTATGAAAATGAGCAATTGATTACGGCAAGAAGCACCGAAAATGAATTATTGGATTGGGGAATGTCGGTAACCCTAAAGCAGGTTGTTGGCCCGGGTCATGGTGATGTGGACGAAACAAACGGATTTTTGAGTTGGAACGTGGCTTGGGAAGATAATAGCAAACAATGGTTGACGGCCATTCCTGATATTGATGGAGCTAGCTACTACAATTGGATTCGCTCTGGAAGAGTTGGTAATAACGCTAGTCCTAAAGATTACTCCGAACACGATTTCTTTGCTACAAGTGGCAATGGTTTAGATGAATTTGAATTGTATGAAAACATTTGGGATGGACGAATTGCACCCTATCGTTTAACAGCCTATAGTTTGTTAAGCAACGTTTCTCCTCAACCTAAATATCCTTATTCGGTAACACAAGGGGTTGCATTTCAGGGAAGCAGAAACCCCAATATTTTCCAAAATCTTGATAATGTGAGTAGTATTGACTTAGTTTTCACCCCTGATGAATCGAAATGGACCCAATGTCTTGTGTTGGAGTTGGGTGAGGAGTCAGCTTTGAATCAAGGTGGAGCTAAAAAATTTGAAATCAGAAAACACAACTCTATAAATATAGATGGGACGGAAAATGCGGCAGAGCAAGGTAGGACTTGGTTTCCGGGATATGCCATTAATGTGGAAACCGGACAACGACTGAATATTATTCTTGGAGAAGATTCGTATCAAGGATTAAATAATGGGCGTGATTTAAAATGGAATCCGACCGATCAAAGTAGTCCCTATAGTTTAGGTTCATATCCTTATGCAGCATTTGGAGGTCGCCATTATATATATATTATGGACGCAGATACGTTTGCTACCAGTACTACTCCGATTAGTCCTAATGTTTCAGGAGGAGTTTCCTACGACAAATGTGGAACTTATTTGAGTATTTTGAATGGAACTGGTAGTTATGAAACGAACCTAAACTCAAAGGTATTAAGCCACGCTATGTGGGTTATGCCAGCTTTTATGGCAAGAGGCTATGAAATGGAATACAACGGCAACGGAATGCCTGTTCCTCCCACCGAGGTTAAATTCCAGATAAGAGTGTCTAAACCATACCGTTATTATGCAACCAACGAAAATCAAAATAAATACAATCCAAGATATTCGTTCAATACCAATTCGGTTTATACTGAGAAAAGTGCCAATGTGGGCAAAAACGCATTAGAAACGGTTAAATTAGTTCCTAATCCTTACATGGCCAACTCAGCGTACGAGAATAACCCTGTAGAGAACAAGGTGAAAATCATCAATCTTCCTCCACAATGTAAAATTTCAATATATACTTTGGATGGTTCTTTGGTACGACGAATTGTTAAGGACGATAACTCTACCGAATACACTTGGGACTTAAAAAATAGTGCCAAAGTGCCTATTGCCAGCGGAACCTACATCATTCACATAGATGGCGGTGATCTTGGTGAGAAGGTGGTGAAATGGATGGGTATTATTCGGGAATTGGATTTGGACTCATTTTAAGGTTTAACGTAATTGATTTGATAAAGATGATAAAGAAAATATATATATCAGTGGTATTGGCAGCGGTGGCGGTGGGTTCGGCCATTGCCGGAAATCCGGACAGGATTGGTCAGGCGGGTGCACAACAATTATTGATTAACCCCTGGGCTCAAACCAGCGGAATGGGATGGGCATCTATGAGCAGCGTGCGGGGACTACAAGGCACCTTTCTTAATATTGGAGGTTTGGCCTATACCAAAGGAACCGAAATCGGCTTTTCAAATACCAATTGGTTGATGGGTTCAGGAGTAAAAATCAATGCCTTTGGGTTTGCTCAAAAACTGCAAAGTGAAGATGTTATTGCCTTTTCGGTGATGACCACAGATTTGGGAGATATTGAGGTGACAACGGTCAACCAACCGAATGGTGGTTTGGGATACATCAATCCAAGACACACAAATATTGGTATTGCTTATTCTAAGCTTTTTACTACCACTATTTCCGGTGGGGTAATGGTAAAAGTGCATTCAGAGTCAATACCAAACGCCAGTTTAACTGGTGTTGCTATTGATGCCGGTATTCAATATACGGCCAGTTCAAATCCAAACGACAAAAACAAAAAGAACGACATCAAATTTGGTATAAGCATGAAAAATGTTGGGCCAGATGCGAGATACAGCGGAGATGGTGTTACGTTTAAAGCTACCAACCCAAACAACGGGGTTCAGCAATCTTTTTTGCTCAGAACTGCAGGGTTGGGTTTGCCAACGTTAATCAACATTGGTGCCTCTTATGACGTACGTTTAGACAATACGAATGAGACGTATTTCCATAAGTTGACTCCTGCTCTTACGTTCACTTCAAATGCCTATACCAGAAATCAATTGACTGCTGGTATGGAATATACCTACAAAGAGTTGATTTCACTACGGGCTGGATATGCTTATGAAAAAGGTATCTTTAAAGCCAGTGAACGAACAACTGCTTTAACAGGTTTAGTAGGTGGTTTTTCAGTTGATTTGCCAATGAGTAGCAACAACGATAACACATTCTCTGTTGATTATTCATTCCGTCAAAGCAACCCATTTGGAGGTTGTCATGCCATTGGTGTGCGGGTTGGCATAAACTAATGATTTAGAAAAGGCAAAAAAATAATATCTTTGCACAACATTGCATCGGTCCAAAGCCGATGCAATGTTTTTTTAAATAAATCGAGGATTCAATAAATTTAGAAGCTATGTCGGCAATAAATTATATGTCTCGTGAAGGATACGAGAATCTTAAAAAGGAAATCGAGCAGTTGAAAATGGTGGAGCGGCCACGCATTTCGGCTCAAATAGCAGAGGCAAGAGACAAAGGGGATTTGTCGGAGAATGCAGAATACGATGCAGCCAAAGAAGCTCAGAGTCTTATGGAATTAAAAATTTCTAAGTTGGAAGATACGCTTGCCAATTCTCGCATACTTGACACCGCGGATTTAGATTTGAGCAAAGTGGGAATTTTGAGCAAAGTGCGGGTCATGAATAAAAAAATAAATAAAGAAGTTGTTTATACCATTGTGGCCGAAAAGGAAGCCAATCTAAAAGAAGGAAAAATTTCCATAAAATCGCC
This sequence comes from Flavobacteriales bacterium, assembly GCA_020635395.1. Classification (NCBI taxonomy): domain Bacteria; kingdom Pseudomonadati; phylum Bacteroidota; class Flavobacteriia; order Flavobacteriales; species Flavobacteriales bacterium. The sequence goes on along the minus strand of JACJZV010000002.1, from coordinate 118,134 downwards.
CATTGGTGCAGGTTTGATGGGTAAAAAGGTCGGAGATATGGCTGAAGTGCAGGTTCCTGCCGGAGTGATACCATTTGAAATTCTTGAAATTACCGCCTAATGGCCAGCATTTTTAGTAAAATCGTTTCAGGGGAAATACCTTGTTATAAAATTGCCGAAACGGATGATTATTTGGCTTTTTTGGATGTTTTTCCGTTGCGAAAAGGACACACACTCGTCATTCCCAAAAAAGAAATTGACTACATTTTTAATATGGAGGACGACCTGCTAAGTGGTCTGCATCTTTTTTCTAAACAAGTGGCAAAGGCTATTGAAAAGGCCATCCCTTGCAAACGCATTGGTGTTGCCGTTATTGGGCTGGAAGTTCCTCATACACATATCCATTTAGTGCCAATTCAATCTGTTGCCGACATCGATTTTTCTCAACCCAAATTGAAGATTGAGGCGGAAGAAATGGAAGAAATTGCGGAGAAGATTCGGGTGAATTTTGAAGGTTGAGTTACATTAGGTAAGTCAAGTTCTTACCTGATAAAAAAAATAACCCCTTCAATTAACGAAGGGGTTATTTTTCTTTTATTTATCTATATTGTTATTCGGACACAACCATAATTCTACTAGTTAAGGTTACCTCTCCAATTTTATAAATAATAAAATAGAGTCCAGAATTGTATTGTCCAAGATTTAAAAGTAATGGGTGGTATATGCTATGATTATTTATTTGCTGAATAATCTGACCTTTATCGTTAACCACACTAATACTCCCATTCTCTTCTCCCTGCCAATTATTTACGTTAATACTTATTTCGACAGAACTGTTCGTCGGATTTGGTGCGGATGTCATTGTAATTTCGCCTTCTATATTCGATTTTTTGAGGGGTTCAGTTCCATTGAAACACCGGAAAGTGACTTCAAATATGCAACATGAATGAGCATCGTAAAAGGTGAATTTATCATTATCGCAAGCCCACATGTTTGATCCGGGTGGCAGAACAAACCAATCTGCTGGATTTGTTGAATTTTCAACTCTCATGGTTTCGGTGACATTGGTTGCCGGATATTGATAACATCCAGGGTATTCTGTTTGAAAAAAGTTTTTCATCTCAGCATAGGTGAGTGTTGCACACGATGAATTTTCTGAACAATTCATATATTTTGTTAATTGATGCAAGGTTTTCTGAACTTCAATAGTAACAGTATAAACCAATCGGGTGCAATTGTTTGGGTCTTCTATGGTAAGAACAAAGTTGCCACCTGAAACTATATTGTCAATTGTTCCATTCGGCACGATTTCATTGTTGCTCGCCCTTTTCCATTCGAAGAACTCGGGAAGATTAATGTTAATTGGAAAATTTTGGAAGAAGTTCAAGAAATGACTGTTTAGGTCAATACTGCTTCCGCATGGTACAATTAAATTATCGTTTGAATTTAATTGACTAACCGGGGTTGATTCGACTGTAAGAATTACCTTTTTATAATTACACCCATTCTCATCATATAAATCGATTTCGTAACTGCCCGAGAATAATGGGTGAGTCATACAATCTTGATTTACCAGTCTCGTGTCCCAAAAATATTCGTTAGTATTTGATTGCTTAATTGCATAATCTGTTGCAAAAGGATAATGCTCGCAAGGATTAAACTCGAATAAAGGGATAGAACTTTCAAAGGTGCATGGAATCGTATGTGTCTCATTTACTACTTCATAAGGTTCATAGTAAAAATCTTTACAAATGGTTTTAAAACAACCACTAGTTGGGTCAACAATAGTCACGCACGCATTGTGCCAACCCTCTGAAATTCCTTGAAATGGGATGTCTGGAAAATAACCACTTACAGGCTCCATGAACTCATTCCCATCAATTTGGATATGATATTCATCAAGATAATTCCATGATGGCTGCGTTATGCTAACTGTAACAATATTGTCAACATTGGCATTAGAACCAAGACATTTGAGAATGTTAAAATCGAGAACTGGGTTGAACCATTCACAGCTTGAGGAATTGCATTTGGTATCACAACTTACATCCTCCAATTCAAGATTGCACATATTAGTTCTAACTAGGCTTGATTGGGTTGAACTTACGTTTTGTCCAATTGAACTAGTGCTATTCATTTGAGAGACAAGTAGCTCATCCGAATGTACGATAATTTGGTAGGTATTGTCATAACTACAACTCAAACCGACTTCATTCGTCCTAAATAAAAATGGGACACTTTTCCCGCCTAAGGTGTTTACTTTTTCATACCCAAGGTTTAGAATTGATTGGTCGCTCAAAACTGCGATGGATGTTGTTTTTGTGTTCAAGAATAGTCCCGTTTTTACTTTTGGAAAAGCAAGAGATTTTATTATTTGAAGAGGATTGTTTAGATCCAATTCGATATTAAGAGGCATTTGAGGGGGATCAACGGATTGGCCTATAGTTCCATACGCCCCTCCAATCAAAATGGAGTTGGGTGTTATGGTAACTGCATTAAAGTCAAGCTGATTTCTACTGCTTCCAACAGGAATTTGATATGAGTGCGATATGTTCGGAAGCAATTCTAAAGTATTATCTACAACATAAAGGAACCCATCAATATATTCATCGGAAGACCTATTGGGGTTTATCATTCTGCCAGATTGACCAATAATTGCATGAGTGCTATTTGGAAGTGTAATGATTCGTTTTGCTAATAAACTTGGCTGTTTGGTATATGTAATTCCATTGATGATTTTCGTAGAAGGGGGTTCGATAGAGGTGTATTCTTTGAAGTTTAATAGATTACATGCTGAATTAAATGTCATTAAAAACGGGACGGATGAATTATCCAACATTCTTTTATTTCCCAAGAGGGTAATTTCTGCAGAGGTTGTTCCATTATTCTGAACAATATTGTCTATTAGGCTTATTCCTGCTTGATTGGCCAATATTTCATGACTTTCTTGCTGAATGACATCTCCATCGTAAGTTATTTCACTAAAAATTACTTCATTGCTTGTTGATGTCATTAAGTAGAGTTGGTTAGCTACAGAAATGTTCATTTCTTTTATAATAGCACTATTCGTTTGTGCTCCATTGTCGTATGTCCTATAGCTTATAAAGCCTCCGTGGGCATCAAGTTTTAAAAAGAAGGGAACGTAATTGTTTATATGAATGCCGTTTTGGACCTTCGTTATTCCTGTAACTACGATTTCGGAATTTGAAAGCTCTATAACATCTTGGGCTTCATAATATCCTATGGAATTATAAGAGGCAATTGTGTTTGGGTCTTTATAGAGAAAAGACCACATTAAATTTCCACTTTTATCTAACTTAGAGACCATTATTTGATATTCAAAAGGATTTAGCTGTCTTCCGTGAGCAACAATTATTTCTTCATCGTCTGTTAGACAATACTGAGAATGGTCAGACAGATTGTTAACTCTATGGTCAAAACGACGGGTAAATGTATTTCGACATGGTCCTTGGTCATAACATTTTATTTCAATGGTCTTGCATATCACATCTGTGCATGTTGTGCCGTCAGCCAATACGCCAACGACAGTTAGACAAACTTCATAAACTCCGGGATTTGCATATTCGTGGGTAATTGCATCTCCTGCAAAATCTTGAGTGCTATAAGTGGTGCCATCTCCCATTGAAAGAGAATAGGATTGCACCGTTGTAAATTCGTTTAACGTCTCGTCAGGTGTGATGGTTAAATTCAGCTTTTCCTGCTCGAACACGAATTCTGCATCTACGAAACACGATGGATTTGGGAGGCATGTTTGATCTACGTGACGGGTAATTATGGATTCTTCGTGTCCATAGCCATGGGATATATTAGTTAATGAGTAAACATAACAGTCTTTGGCTATTAAGTCTTGCGACACGTAGTCTTCATTTACGGCGTTAGAAGTGTTGATTGTTAAATTTTGACTGTTTGTAATGTTTAAATCAAAACCATTTAGTTCTGATTGATATTCTGCCTGATATGAAGTAGCCCCATGGTAAGTGTAAAAATGAAATATGTATGAGTTTTGTCCAATGGCTAAGGGTCTTCGGAAATCATAGCCACTCCATTGAGTATTTTCAATAATGGAGTATATCTCATTGGCAGATGTGGCAAGGGTTGACCTATTAACTTGAAGAATTTCGATGACTTCTTTGAATTGAGAAGAACTTCCTCCCGATGCACCAAGTCCTGCGTCGCAATAGGCGGAGAGATATAAATACGAACCCTCCAAAACCATGTCCATTTCCCGAGTTTCGAAATCCTTGCCACCAAAACTAGGCTGCTTAAAGTAAACTTGATTTTGGTCAAAGATTATATTTGCACTTACGTTAAAATGAAACTTCCAAATATGAATTTTTCTTAGTTTAGGTGAACCGTCATTTATATCCCCAGATATAAAGACTTCATTGTTGTCGTATATGAGGTGTCCTGGATGAAAAGTAGCAGTACTAGAAATTGACTGCTGAATACTGCTTATTGTCGATAAAGTGTTTCTATTTAATAGCTTGACAAAAAGTTGGGGGTTTCCGTACTGATCACCAGCTCCGTATGCAAAAATGACATCTCCATTTTCTTTAAATGTGAATTTAGATTCAAATGCCTTGTTGGACGCGTGTAGAGCTGAAAATGTTTTTACGTCTGAACCATCCAATTTGCAACTTTTTAATACAGGAAGATTGTTTTTCTTCAAATTAAAGTATAGTCTGTTGTTTTCTATTGATAATTGTCCTGCAGAACTGCCTTGAGAAAAGTCTGCAAAGCTCAAAATTATTTCTGGTAATTTTTTATTTCGATGAAAACGAAGAACATCAAATCCAAAACCCTTTGCCTTCTGCGATATTAAATAAATATAATGATTGACAATTATTGGATTTGTAGAAGAACCCAAATGATTGGGCGATTCTAAAGTATTAACTAAAGTACCTTTCGAATCATAATGTTTAATCGTCAGATATCCATTGTTAGATACTTCATTAACTCCAATTGCATACGAATGATGCTCGTCATCAACAAGTAATTGATACCCGCCAAAATAATCTGTGTTGTTTTGCCAATCATTGGAATAGTTCGGTGATTGACCGAATGCGAGAAACGTGAACATCAAAAACAATGATGTCACCACGTATTTAGTGTGCTTAATCATGAAAAAAAAATAAATAAAATTTGGCCTACTCTATTAGTTTGGACTGGTTTTCGGCTTACCCAGTTAGTTTAATTAGTGTACACTTGTTGGTCACAAATATAAAATCTTTTTAGTAAATTAACATTTGAAGAAAAAATATTGAACAAAACGTAGATTCAAAAATGGAATCTTCATTTCACCCTCTTCGGGTTATCGCTCACAAACGATGACCAACTGCCATAGCTCTTCGTTTCAGAAACTTGGTTGCTTCCATTTTGAAAAAAATGACAGACTGCCGCAGCCATTCCGTCGGTGGCATCGAGGTTTTGGGGTATGCTCTCAAACTTAAGGAGGGTTTGAAGCATCGAGGCCACCTGCTCTTTACTGGCATTGCCATTGCCCGTTATGCTTTGTTTTATGCGTTTTGGTGCATATTCAAATATGGGTAACTCGCGGTGCAATCCGGCTGCCATAGCCACACCTTGTGCCCTGCCAAGTTTGAGCATGCTCTGTACATTTTTTCCATAAAAAGGTGCTTCAAGAGCCATTTCATCTGGGTGGTAGCTGTCTATCAAACTCAAAACTCGCTCAAAAATTTTTTTGAGCCTTAAAGCATGCGAGTCGTACTTATTTAGAGATATAATGCCCATACTTATAAGCTGAAACGACTTTTTTGTACAACCTAAAATGCCATAGCCCATTATATTTGTACCCGGGTCTATGCCAAGAATAATTTTATCGAAGTCGGTATCTAACAGCTTATTTGCCATTGGTCAAAGGTAGTTTCAAATTGTCGGAAAAAGGTAATCGGCCAAAGCAAACTGTGTGGATAAGGTATGCCAAATGGCTTGTTACGGTTTTTGCTTTTATTTTTCTGATAAACGAAATATTTGTAAAACGGGATGCCGTGGCTATGGTGGAAGATTATAAAGAATTGATTGCACAAAAATGGTGGGTAGTAGCAATTGTGCTTTTGCTAATGCCAATCAATTGGCTACTGGAGTCGATAAAATGGAAAATACTCTTTGCCAAATTTGGCTCAATGAGCTTGCCAAAAGCATTCAAAGGAACATTGATGGGGGTGGCGGTTGGTTTATTTACCATTAATGGAGTTGGTGAGTTTGTGGGGAGAATGACGGCAGTACCCATCAGAAAAAGACAAGAAGCTGTTTCGTCCAGTATGGTGGCAAGTATGGCTCAGTTGGCGGTCACCATTACTATTGGTGGGGCATTTGTGGTTTATTTTGGTTCGTTGTTTATAGATGATGGCCGTTTGGTAATGGCAAAAATTGCTGCCTTTTCAACTGTTTTGGTTGGAATTGTGGCGTATTACTTTATGCCGCAATTAGCTAAAAAAGGACTTTCGAAAGCCTTATTTTTAAACAGATACAATCACTTTATCGATTCATTCGACCAATTTGAACGCAAGACATTGACCACCATTTACGGGCTTTCTTTGTTGCGATATTCGGTTTTCTCCTTCCAATTAGGCTTTCTACTCTATCATTTTGGAGGCTTTACCGATTTTAAATTTGTCCTGCTTATTCCGGTTTATTACTACATACAAACCTTAATTCCGACTGTTGCCCTGGGCGAAGTGGGAGTTCGTGGATATATTTTGACCACGCTGTTCAGCCAGAGTTTATCCTCATCCGATGTCATTTTGGTGTCGTTCATTATCTGGTTTATAAATTTGGTTTTACCTGGCATCATTGGAATGATTCTTTTGATAAAAACAAAAATATCGTTGACATGAGTTGGTTGGTTCTAATTATTTCCGTTTTGTACGCCGCTGTTTTAAATAGAATAGTTCGGTCATGGAATTCGATTGAAACTATTTCTGTTGAAAACAATGAACCGGTAACAGTAGTGGTGGTCTTTAGAAACGAGGAGCAAAACCTGCCTATCTTAATTAATGGTTTGAAAACCCAATCGATTCCGCAGTCTGAGTTGAATATCATTTTTGTTAATGATCACTCAATCGACAAATCTGCTCAAATTGTGGATGATTTTTTGAGAAATACACACATCCAATCACAACATATTTCGATTGCCAATTTGGGACTTGAGGGAAAAAAGGCTGGCGTGACATCGGCAGTTTCGGCGGCCAACACAGATTTAATACTCTCGACCGATGCCGATTGCATTTTGCCACCAACCTGGGTAGAAACGATGCGAAAAAATGCCATCGAAAAATCGTTTGTGTCGGGGCCGGTAAAATTTGTTGAATCGAATTCATGGTGGAAAAAACTCTCTCAGCTGGACTTTTTGAGTTTGATTGTTTTGGGTTTTTCTTCCATTAACAAAACCCGACCCACACTTGCCAACGGGGCAAATATGATGTTTCGAAAGTCGGCATTTTTGCAGGTTAATGGATATGTAGGCAATGAACAAATTGTTGGGGGAGACGATGTTTTTTTGCTTGAAAAATTAGCCATTGCCGCACAACCTATAGGCGTGTGCAAATCGGAAGAAGCGTTGGTGCAAACTGGCCAACCACAATCATTTGAAGAATTTATAAGGCAACGATTGAGGTGGGCAGGAAAAACTAGGTTGCAGCTAAACAACCCCCGTCACGATTGGTTGTTGGCCTTGATGGTGTGCTATATGTTTTTCTTTTTGGTTATAATTGGTGCATTGTTTGGAGGCTGGAAAGCCGCAATTTTGGCTTTTATTGTAAAGTTCGTGGCCGACTATTTATTCTTCAAAAACATATTGCCTTTTTTTAAAGAAAGAATACTGCTGAAAAAAGTTTGGATAGCCAGTGTGTTGCACCCTATTTATGTGGTTTTGATTGGTGTGAGCAGCAAGTTTACCTCAATTCAATGGAAAGGAAGAATCTATAAAAAATAGAAAATGGATGAATTGGCAAAAGCGGTTTTAGAACAATTGTTGTTTCCCGAAAATTTTGAAAATATTGTGGAGGAGTGCCGAATAAAAGCCGGAAAACACATTATTGGCGATGTGCTTAAAACTTTGTTGCACGACGAAATGGTTTCGCCGATGTTGCCAAACGAAAAAGGAGATTGGGTGCGAAGTTTGGGCTATGATTCTGATTTTATGGGAGATTATAGATATCAAATTACTGCCAAAGGATTAAAAGCCTTGCAATTGGTTTAAATTTCGCTAATAGGAGAAAAGGTACACCAATCCGGAAATGAGGAAAGAAATCATAGCAATAAAACCAAGCACACCAAACAAAGCCACTAGACCATCTATCCATAAAATAGAAAAAACCAATGCCAAAGTATAGCAAGAAAGCATCAGAATAAGGCTTAACTGAACAAATCGCAGAGCCGATTCTTGCGATTTACCCATTATTTTTCTTCTACTGGGTCGAAGTGGTGTATTGTCGTTTATATTGGTAATTAGTTGGCTGATTAAATAGATTAGAATAACCAAACCTAAAAAGGTTAGTGCCACAAATCCCATCAAACCATAAGTTCCGTTTACAATAAACATTAAATTAAGGAGTGCCGCCACCGAAAATAATCCAATGGCAGAACCGGAAATCTTTTTTTTGTTTTGAGGTTTAGCTGAAATGTCATTTTTGGTAGAGTCAGTTTCGGTAACAAAAGGCTTGTTTTGATGTGTTGAGGCAACGATAGTAGGAATTTCTTTTATTACGGATGTAACCTTTTTGGGCAGCGGATTTGTTGCCGATTGTTGACTATCTGCTTTTGGCATTTTTGGCTGATTCTTGCCTGTCTCAGTGGGTTGTTCAGAGATAGATGCGGCCTCTACCGATTTTGGTTTAACATAATGCCCGCCCAAAGGTTTTGATGGTTGATTATGAGATAACAATCTATTGGTTCTTGGAATGTTTCCATACCTCATTTGACAACTTGCAAATGCAAAAATCGTCATGACTAAAAAGGAAAATTTTAAAACAGCTTTCATTTAATTTGCTCTATTGGTAATGTCAAAACCGAGCCTTTTGCCGGTGGCCAGTCCTGATGGGTTGTTGAAATAATTTTTTTGTTCAATGGTTATTTGGCTAAAGTTTTCTGCCGGCGGCACAAACAAATCAAAATCTAAGCAATACAACATGCATTGCTCAATAATGGCATCAATACTTTCCTTTGATACCAGATGCTTGCCGGGTTCTTTATATAAAAATGCCAATTGCCGCTTCCCTTCGACATAAAATCTATCTTCGATGTTTACAAAAAAACGTGCCAATAAATAGCCCGGATCTGCTAATCGGTTGTATTTGATGGAATCACTCAAAAAATTATAAATCTGAATCATGGCAAAATAGCCCCTATCTTCATTCTCTTTTATGTATTTCGATTTCATCATTAAATGCTCGGGTGGAAAAGTGAAAACATTGGTGTGCAGTATGAAAACAATGGTGTCTCCCGAAAATTTTAGGTGAAATTCGAATTGACCAAAATCGTTTACAATAACTTCTACAGCCGAATTTTTGGTCAAAACCTCAGGTGCGAGTTTGCCCGCTATTTCTTGGGCAGCGGTTTTAAATTGCTCAAAAATTTCTAATGAGTTTTTATAAATCCGTTGTTTTAAGTCGGCCTTATGATTAAGCCCGTTTAAAATTAAGTCCATCTTGCTGCCCATGTCAGAATTTTAAATACTTGACAAAGTTATCCAAAAAAAGAAATTTGCACCGCAGCGATAAGATTTTGCAAACTTATTTTAGTTTTAAATGGCATCTTTTACCAAGAACTTACAACTATGTCTTTAAAAACGAATTTACAATAGAATGACAATTTTGCAACCAATTGATTATCAGCTAATTGTGTGTAATTTTTTGCCATTTTTGGATGTTGGAAACATTTCAGCTTTTGTGTCGAAAAAAATCTTCAAAAAAAAGTAATTTCGCCCGTCGAAAAGATAAAGTAAAATTAGATGTCAGAAACAGCCCGAATTACGTTTCAAGGTAAAGAAGTAGAGCTCCCATTAATAGTTGGTTCAGAGAATGAAGTTGGTATTGATATATCCGAACTTCGAAACGTAACCGGAGCTATAACGCTTGACGTGGGTTTTAAAAACACGGGAAGTACCGTTAGCAATGTTACCTATTTAGATGGAGAAGCGGGAATTTTAAGACACCGAGGATACTCAATCGAAGAATTGGCCTCTAAAGCATCGTTTTTAGAAGTGGCCTATTTGCTAATTAATGGCGAACTGCCCACAAAGGCAGAATATGAGGATTGGGATTACCAAATTCGTCACCATACATTGGTAAACGAAGATATGGAGAACATCTTTAAAGCATGGCCCACAGGCTCGCACCCGATGGGGCAGCTTACAGCCATGATATCCTCACTTTCTTCATTTTATCCTGAATCACTCAATCCAAATTTGAGCGAAGAAGATCAGTTTAGAACCATCCGCCGATTGATTGCCAAAATGCCAACTATTGTAGCAATGCTGCACAAAAAGGCAAAAGGGCATCCCATTATTTATCCCAAAAACAATTTGGATTATGTTTCCAATTTCTTAAACATGACTTTTAAGAACATTACCGAAGATTACGAAATTGATCCGGTATTTGTTGAAGCCATGAATAAACTGTTGATTTTGCATGCCGACCACGAGCAAAACTGTTCAGCCTCTACGGTTAGAATGGTGGGTTCATCGCACTCAAACTTGTATGCTTGTATCTCTGCCGGTGTGGCCGCTCTTTGGGGGCCATTGCATGGTGGTGCCAACCAGCAAGTTATAGAAATGTTGGAAGCCATTAGAGAAGATGGTGGCGATGCCGAAAAATACATCAATAAAGCAAAAGATAAAAACGACCCATTCCGGTTGATGGGATTTGGGCATAGAGTTTATAAAAACTACGACCCTCGTGCATTGATTATCAAAAAATCGTGCGATGATATTTTGAACAAATTGGGCGTACACGACCCTGTGTTAGACATTGCAAAAAGGCTGGAAGAAACGGCTTTGGCCGATCCATACTTTGCTGAAAGAAAATTGTTCCCGAATGTTGACTTCTATTCTGGAATAATTTACAGAGCTATGGGCTTCCCTGTGGAAATGTTTACTGTACTTTTTGCTCTTGGTCGCCTACCGGGTTGGATTGCCCAATGGAAAGAAATGCGTGACCACAAAGACCCAATCGGTCGTCCACGGCAAATTTATACAGGGCCAACGTTGCGTTCGTTTACCGACATGGGCGACCGAAAATAAGGTCGTTTTCGCTACGTTTACTAATATTATAGTTTCGGATTGCTTTTGTGCCGATTAAAATCTCGTTGAGTTTTCTTTTCGATATTTTTAGTAAGAGCCTCGGTTAAATCTATTCCCGTTTGGTTGGCAAGGCAGATTAGCACAAAAAGCACATCAGCCATTTCGTCGGGCAAGTTTTTTGCCAAATCGCTGTCTTTTGATGATTGTTCGCCATAGACACGAGCCATAATGCGGGCTACTTCGCCCACTTCTTCCATCAAAATGGCGGTATTGGTCAATTCGTTAAAATACCGAACACCAATGGTTTTTATCCAATCATCTACCTGTCGCTGAGCTTCTGCAATTGTCATAGAGCGAAGGTAGGGGAAATAGTGCAGAGTCGCAATGCAAAAAGGTAGAGCCGCAATGCATTGCGACGCTACCTTTTTGCCTAAAACCCTTTTGCTTTCAGCAACGGTTTTATGGTAGGTTCATGACCAGTTAGTGCTTTGAAGGATTCGTTTAAATCAATGCTATTGCCCACCGATAGGATGTGCTGACGGAATTTGTCGCCGTTTTCGCGGGTAAGGCCACCGTTGTCTTCAAACCATTGGAAACAGTCGAAATCCAACATTTCTGACCACATGTAGGCATAATATCCTGCCGAATATCCATTAGCCCAAATATGTAAAAAATAGGAAGAATGGTAGCGTGGTGGCACATAAGGCAAATACAGACCGTAGCTTTCTAAAGCTGCTTTTTCAAAATCATTGGCAGCCACAAGTTTGTCGGCATTTGCAACGGTGTGCCACGCCAAATCGAGGGTGGCGGCGGCCACTAATTCGGTCATTGAATATCCACCGTTAAAATTACCTGCGTTCTTTATTTTTTGAACAAGTTCAGCTGGAATTGGTTGTTTTGTTTTATAGTGCAACGCGTAGTTGTTCAACACTTTTTCGTTCATAGCCCAATGCTCATTTATTTGAGAGGGGAACTCTACAAAATCTCGTGGAACGCTGGTACCGGAAAGACTTTCGTATTTTTGATTGGCAAAAATGCCATGAATGCTATGGCCAAATTCATGAAACATGGTGGTTACATCATCAAAACTGATTAACGAAGGTTTGCCATTGGCAGGTTTTTGGTAGTTGAACACGTTTGTGATAACCGGCTTTTGACCCAAATGATGTGATTGGTTTACAAAATTGTTCATCCATGCACCGCCGCTTTTGTTATCGCGGGTATAAAAATCGAGGTAATACAGGGCAATGGAGCTGCCGTCTTTATCAAAAACCTCGTATGCCACCACATCCGGATGGTAAACAGGCAAATCGGTTCTCACTTTAAAACTAATGCCATACAACTGCTCGGCAGCATAGAAAACGCCTTTTTCTAACACCGTACGCACCTCAAAATAAGGTTTGATTTCCGACTCGTCAAGGTCGTATTTTGCTTTCCGTACTTTTTCGGCGTAAAAATTCCAATCCCATGGTTCTAATTTAAAACCACTTTTTTCTGCATCTATCATTTTTTGAATTTCAGATGCTTCCGTTTTGGCTTTATTCACCGCAGGGGCGGCCAATTTCGACAATAAGTTAAGTGCATTTTGTGGGTCTTTGGCCATTTGATCTTGCAGTTTCCATTCGGCGAAATTAGTTTTGCCGAGCAATTGAGCCTTTTGCAATCGAAGTTTGGCAATTTCCTGAATCGTGGCTCTCGTGTCGTCGTTGTTGCCTTTGTCGGCTCTTTCCCAACTGGCTTTATATAATTTTTCACGGGTTGCACGGTTTGTTAAATTTTGAAGCAATGGTTGTTGCGTCGTGTTTTGCAATGCCAACAAATATTTGCCTTTGTGGCCGGCATCTTCGGCATCTTTGGCGGCGGCCGCAATTTCGTCGGCACTCATTCCGTCAAGTTCCTTTACATCATCAATTATCAGTGCTCCGTTTTTGCGGGCAGCTAAAAGTTTGTTGCTAAAAGCGGTTTCAAGACTGGCAAGTTGTTCGTTGATACGTTTTAAATCGCCCTTTTTTTCCTCCGAAAGATTGGCTCCGGCTATTTCAAAATTCTGATAATAATATTCCGTTAGTCGGATGTCTTCTGATTCTAAGTTTGCATTATTTCTATTTTCATATACGGTTTTAACCCGCTCAAATAGTTTTGAATTGAGGTAAATTTTATCGTGGTGGGCTGCAAAAATGGGGGCATATTTTTCCTCTAATGCCTGAAGGCTGTCGTTGGTGTTGGCACTGGTGAGATTATAAAAAACCATGGTTGCTCGATTTAAAATTCGGCCACTGGTTTCTAATGCCAAAATGGTGTTTTTAAACGTAGCTGCCTCTGTGGAGTTGGCAATGTTTTCAATTTCAATCAGTTGTTCGGCCAAGCCTTTTTTAAATGCCGGCTCAAAATGTTCATCTTTAATTTTGTCAAACTCGGGTGCCTGATACTGCAACGAGCTATTCTGAAAAAAGGGGTTATTGTTTTCTGTTGATTCCATTGTCTTGACGTTTTTTTTAGAATTACACGAAAAAAGAAATACTGAAATAGTTGCGATAACACTGATATGTGAGAATTTCATATTTGTCAAAATTTTGCTCGAAGGTAGAAGTTTTTTGCGGATGTAGGACGTAAGAAATATTATACGAATTACTAAAAAGTGAGATTCATCGCTTCGCTCTGAATGACGGATGTTTGGTATGTACTCTTCTGTACATGTTGCTTGTTTCCTTTCGTGCAAATCCAAGAATCAACAAATCCACGAATCAACTATCTTTGCCGCAATGTCGAAAAAACTGGTTTATATAACGCGAAAGGAGCATTTTAATGCAGCTCATAAATTGTTTAATCCCCACTGGAGTGAAGAACAAAATGAAGCGGTTTATGGAAAATGTGCCAATAAAAATTGGCATGGACATAATTTTGATTTGTATGTTACCATAAAAGGTACTCCCGACCCTGAAACGGGTTTTATTTTGGATTTGAAAAAACTGAGAGACATTATTCAAAACAGTGTTATCGAACAGCTCGACCATAAAAACATAAACATGGATGTGCCATGGATGGCGGGCAAATTGGCTTCTATTGAGAATATTGCCATTGGCATTTGGGAGCAGTTGGAGCCTCAAATAACTGGTGGAAAACTGCACAGGATAAAGCTGTGGGAAACACACAATAACTATGTTGAATATTTTGGTGAAGAATTGTAATTGAAATCATAAAAATGTATAGAGCTACCGTTAACAATAGTCAACAATTTGAAATAGATAAAAATGACCAAACTTTGATGAACCACAGTAAGGTGGATTTTGACATAAAACCACTTCCAAACGGAAATTATCATGTGTTGCTCAATAATAAATCATTCGAGTTGAGTGAGATTGAGGTGATTAGAAACGATAAAACCGTGGCCATGACCATCAATCATAAAAGGTATGTGGTGGCTATAGAGGACAATTTTGACCTACTCCTCAAAAGCATGGGTATGGATAAATCAACCACACAAAAAGTGTCGGAAGTAAAATCACCAATGCCTGGTTTGGTATTGAATATAATGGTAGAAGTGGGGGAAGAGATTAAGAAAGACCAACCTTTGATGGTGTTGGAAGCCATGAAAATGGAAAACGTCATTGCCTCTCCATGCGATGCCATGGTTGCCTCTATTGAGGTAAAGACTCAACAAAAGGTTGATAAAAATGCGGTTTTGGTGAAATTTTCGTAATGGTTTCGATTTCAAAAATTAATATAGTTTTGCCGCAAAGTGTACGTAGAATGAAGAAGAAATTTATCACAGCATTATTGATGGTTTTGGGTTTGAGTGTTTTTGCACAAGACCCAACTTTAGAACAAAAAGAAAAAGAATTGGAAGCCGCTAAGGCAAAATTGGCCGAGGCACAGGCAAAAGTGAACCAGATAGCCGCAGAGGTAGAAGCACTTAAACCCATTGTAAAATGGGAAAAAGGAAATCTGTTGGCGGTCAATTTTAACCAAGGTTCTTTTACGAACTGGTCCTTGGGAGGGGTTAATGCTATTTCGGTTGCGGCATTAGGAAACGCTTTTGCCAACTATAAATACGGCAAATGGACATGGGACAACAACCTTGATTTGGCCTATGGATTATTGAGAAATAAAGGAGAAAGCGTAAGAAAGAACGAGGATAAAATTGATTTTCAAACAAAAGTTGGGCGTAGAGCAACCGACAAATTGAGTTGGGCAAGTATTGCCCGATTTGAAAGCCAGTTTGCCGAAGGTTTTGATTTTGCCAATCCCGACGAAAACCGTCCGGTTCTTTCAAGATTTATGGCACCAGCATATCTAAAATTTTCTGTTGGAATAGATTATAAACCCAATAAATATTTGTCAATGTATATCTCTCCAGCAGCAGGGAAATGGACATTTGTAAACGATGACAGCATTGCAGCCATGCATTTGTACATTCCTACCACCAGTGTCAATGCTAATAGAAGAGGGGAGTTTGGGGCATTAACCTCTTTTATATATCAAAACAAGGCAATTGTAAAAAATATTGGCGTAAGAAGCAGCTTAGAGCTTTTTAACAACTTTACAGATTTGAATAGGCCAAACAGAAGGAATATTGATGTTGACTGGCAAACCCGCTTTGACTGGAAGTTGAATAAATATTTGGGTATGACACTATTTGGTCATGTAAAATATGACGACGATACTCGAATAGAGTTTGACCCTGAAGGGCAACCCGGAAAAGTAGGACCTAGAACACAATTTAAAGAATTGTTTGGTGTAGGGTTTAGCTATAAGTTTTAAGAGAAATTATGATTTAAAGAGTCCCGATTCGCCGCAGGCGAATCGGGACTCTTTATTTAAGAGCCTGTTTATGATTTCCGAATTGAAAACTAATTTGGAATTATTTTATTCCAAACAAGGCAAAATTGACCATAATAGCAGAGCTATTTAAGGAAATTGGCTCTAAGTACACCCACAGCCTTTAAAATTCTTGATTTTCCCGTTTTTATTGATGCTTCGCACTAATTTACCTTCACGGTAGAAAAGTTGCCATTTTAAACGGTCGTTTTTATATACGTATCGTTCTTTTATCCAGCCTTCCTTTTCAAATACTTGCCACGTGCCGTGCTTTTGGTTGTTTTTGTACTTGCGAATGGCCAAGATATATCCGGTGCTGTCTTTTTCTAAGCATGTCACCTTTTTGCCAGATGTTGAAGTGTCACATTCCACTATATTTTGGGCTTTAAGCTGTTGCCCAAACGACAGTATTAAAATGAAAAGAAGATACCTACAATACCTATTATGAAACAATACAGTGCAAACCATGTTAATTGACTTTTTTCTACCAGTTTTATCATCCATTTTATGGCAAACAAACCTGTAATAAACGCTGCCACAAAACCCATTGACAGTTCAAACAACGGAATGGTTTGTTGGCTGGCTTCAGACTGTTCAAAATAATCGAGCAAACTTTTGGCGGCCACGCCCAAAATAAGGGGTAAAACCATTAAAAAGGAAAATCGAGCTGCTTTGCTTCGGTTCATTCCCAAAAAAACACCTGTCACAATGGTACTGCCGCTGCGGCTAATGCCGGGCAAAATGGCAATGGCTTGCACAATGCCCATTATCAGGGCTTTTGTGCCGCTTATTTCTTCGTTTTTGTTGATTTTTATTTTGTCTGAAATAAACAGAATCAGGCCCGTAACCAGAAGCATTATTGAAACAAATAAAATGTTTCCATTAAAAAAAGTTTCTATTTCATCTTTCCATTTTAGACCCACAATAGCGGCAGGAATCATGGAAAGAACTACAAACCATGCGAAACGGGTTTCTTCATCCCATTTAAAAGATAAAATGCCTCTAAAAATTTGGAGAATATCTTGCCTAAAAACCACAATGGTGCTAAGGGCTGTGGCTGCATGAAGAAAAACGGTAAAAAGTAAATCGTCGTCTATTTGGGCATTTAAAACGGCTTTAGCCAACTCGATATGGCCGCTGCTGCTGACGGGCAAAAATTCGGTAAGACCTTGAACAATGCCAATAATAATGGCCTCAATCAGGCTCATTGGTATTGTCTAAATCGGATTTTTTGAAAATAGCATATACCTCAACGGCAAATCCGGCCAAAACTACCAATGGAGCGATGGTTATTTTGATGGTGCTGCTAAAACTAATGGTGCCGTCAAACAATTTTGTGCCATTATATACATCGTCTGTATTGCCGGCCATTAACACAAAACCAAGAGTAATGATGGCCAAACCAATCAGCATCCATTTATAGTTTTCTTTCGAAAAAGCAAATTTTAACTGGTGCAAATTTGTTTTGGAAACGGCATCTTTTTGTTTGTTTTTTTTGCTCGACATATCTGTTCAATTAATATAAATCTTCAATTTTTAATCGTAAATATTTTTTGGTTGCAAAGTAGGTGCTTGGCACCACAATGCAAAGCCCTATCAGCAATATTACTGCAAATAAAATGGAATAAATTTTAAAATCGGTGTGATAAATTGGTGAGCTGGTTATTTGGTCTTGGGTATTTAGCAAATTGGCCAGAACAGAATTGGCCGGCCAAATTATGATGATGGCCAACACAGCACTTATCAGGGTAATGATTAATGATTTTAAAACAAAGGGACGTATAATAAACCACTGTGTGGCACCAATAAGCTGCATGCTTTTAATGGTAAAGCGTCGGGCATAAACTTCTAACTTTATGGCATTATTGACAAGGATAAGCGAAACAATCAGTAGCAATAGTGCAATGGCTATTAACGAAATACCTGCCTTTTTTTTGATTTGATTTATCTGATTTATCAAATCTGGATTAAACTGTACATCGTTTACTCCTTCTATTTTTTTGAATTGTTCGATGGCAGCATCGAATGATCCCTCGAGTTGTTGCGGTTTTAAGCTCACTTCAATGCTGGATGGTATGGGGTTAAAACCTAATCCTTCAATAAAATCTTGCTGAAAAACCTCCTTAAATTTTATTGCTTCTTCATCGCCGTTCAAATATTTTGTTGAGGCCACGTGCGGAAGTTTTTCCAGCTCTTTGGCTTTTTCAATCAATTTTTGTTCTGGGATAGAATTTTCAAAATAAATGTAAACCGGAACGTTTTCATGATAATAGTTCAGCAGTTTTTGACTTTGAATGATGAGCAGGCCAAACAGCCCAATCACCACCAGCACCATCACAATGCTGAGGGTTGCCGAAAATTCTCTAAGATTGTTTTTTCGTTTCAACGTGGCAAAGATAGATGGTGCATACTTTTTTTACACACATTTTATGAGCGGACTCAAAATTTCAAGAAGTGACCGTTTTCGTCAAGGTTTTGCCAAATTATACCCCAACGAAAAGCCCCATCGGGTGTTTTTGCCGTTTGGCACCGCAAACACGTTTAATGGCAGGTTCATATCGCCACTTCTGAAAGATTTGCCAAAGGCAAATACCAAGTTGGCTTGCCCATAAACAGAGCCTCTACTATCTAATTTTAATTCGGTTGGCAGGTTGTTTACGTTTGCAACATCAGCTGGTCTTACCCAAGTTTGAGATTGCTCGTCAAAATATTTGTTGGCTTTTTTGGTAAAAGAAACTGTAGGGCCAAAGCCAAATTCAAAACCGGAACGGCTATCTCTTATACCGTTCAAAACAGATAAACTGGGCAAAAACAGACTTTGATCGAGTCCGGTAATTTGTGGTATAAACTCGATTAAACCCTGCATATTGCTGCCGCTCAAATACTGTGTTTCAAACTGATAGCCAAACATAAACATATTGGCGGAGGCATCATAACCGCCATTGTTGCGGCTGGCTTTTAACACCGAAGCAGCCTCGCCACCAAAAAATGCCATACCAAATCGTGGCCCGGATAGGTCGAGATATTTTTGTTCGGTGTTGTATTGGTTGGCCATCACTTTTGGGTCGGTCAAACTTTGAAGAATGCCATTATCAATGGGCAATCCAAATAATTTTTGAGCAAGCAATTTTAGCATTACATCTGCTTTTAAGGGTTGGTCAACAAACTCAATGCGTGCCGTTTTGGATTGGATATTTTCATTGGCCGAAACCAATTGCAATGAGCCATAAATGCTGCCCGCCAACCTATTCAATGAACCGGACAGAGCAAAATCGCTTGAGGTGGCAGCACACACTTTTCTCATACAAACCTCATCGTTGCAGGCTCTTTTTATAATGCCCTGTTTATCAATGATACTGGCCACGATAGCATTGTTTTTTGGCGTGTATTCGGGCAAATTATACTCTGTAAAAAGCTGAAGAAAATCAGTCAATTGGTTCTCGGTAAACGTTTCGAGATTGGAGTTGACATTTACAATAGCTACTGATTTTGATTGGGCGATTGATAGAAAAGACAAACAGGCCAAACATGTTGCGAAAAATAATTTTTTAGTGTTCATAATCATACATTTTGTTGAGGCAAAGTTGGCCCGAAGCAAACCGTAGAAAATTGCAAATGAGCGTTGGCCGCACAAAAGTTTTAGAATATTTCGCGTTAGATACTTGAATTTTTTAGTAGAAATAGTTCGGTAATTGCATGATTCCGTTTTTTGTTAATTTTGAGTTGCATATTTTGCAAATTATATGGAACAATCATTTCAAGAAAAATTTGTTGACTATTTGAAAAAGTCAGTTTCTGTCAATGTGCTATTGGCTGATGAGTTGGCCGAAGTGTTGGCCGTTTCAAAAGATAGTGCCTACCGCAGATTGCGAAGCGAAACCCCATTTACCATTGACGAGGCCATGAAGGTTTGCAGCCATTTTAAACTTGACTTGAGTTTGTTTTTTAATAAACTGAACCAGTCTATTACCTTTAAATTCAATAAATTGTATGATTTGAAAGGGGGTTTTGAGCAATATCTTTCAGGTATAAAAAACTTTATCGACTATGCGTCCAAAACTGGCGGCAAGATCATTTATGCTGCAGAAGATGTGCCTATTTTTCATCATTTTGACTATCCGGCATTGGCCACTTTCAAACTTTTTTATTGGCAAAAAGCGGTACTCAATGAGTCGAGTTTAGTAGGCCAACGATTTCGCAAAGAACTTATCCATCCGGATACTTTAAAGTCGGGCAAAGATTTGCTGGAAAGTTACAACAACATTGAAAGCACTGAAATTTGGACCGAAGAATCGGTAAACTCTACCCTACGGCAAATTTTATATATGGTAGAATCAGGTCAGTTTGAAAGTTTTGGCGATGCCGAAGTAGTGCTGCACGAGGTTCGACAAATGATGAGTGACCTGCAACAAAAGGCCGAAAAGGCCTCGAAACTCAACGACTCTTCAAAACAAAATCTGACAATCTACAACAGCGAAGTGCTTATAGGCAACAACTGCATTTTGGTAGAACACCCCGAAGTGCCCACCGTTTTTATAAGCCACAATACCTTTAACTCACTTAGCACTACCGATGCCGATTTTTGCAGCGAAACCTCCAAATGGATGCAAAACCTAATCAGAAAATCTACCCTTATAACCGATGTAAGCGAAACACACCGATACCGTTTTTTTAAAAAAATAAATGCCGAAATTGATGGCTGCCAAAAGGCGGTGGAGCGGATGGGGATTTAAAAATTTGAATCTACCACCCATTTTGGGTTCAACTTCCGTTCAAAAGCAAGGAATGTAAACCGAACTTTAGCCAAATATAAGTGACACACCTGTGTACCCTAAGAATGATAAAATGTGAATTTTTCCATATCAGCAAACATATTTTTTCTTTGGATTTAGACCACATCAGACAAGTTCTAAAAATCTTAGTATTTGCAGGGTTATGGGTAAATCATTTTGGCAATTCTCGTGGTGAAATGGTCGCCAAAATTGGTAACAACGGTGGCTATGTACACGGCTTCGGGCAAAATCCATTAAGGAATTGAAACGTTTGAAGGGTTGAGTTTAGCATAGAATCAGCACTTGATATCTGGAAGCGACTAAGTATTTATGAATTAGTTATTTGCTAATTTTAATTCTTCATATTCATCGGGGTAAACTAACCAACAAGTTGGTCTTTTTCTTAATCCAAGCCCAATTATTTATTACAATGTTAAAAAGGATATAATAAATTGGTTGTCAGCACTTTACACCAAGTTGAATCGGAGGTTTTATTAAAATATTATAAATTTACTTTCAGCAAACCATGCAGAATTATCTTTTTGATACTTCTCTTTAACCCGACATTTATGGTTCGTTTCTGATTCAAAATTAAACCCATACTTTTCTGAAGTTACTTGTTTCTATCAGCAAAAAAGGGCAACGCACAACACGCTGGCTTTGGTTGCCTCTTCAAAAGGCACAATTACGTCGAAGACAGCATTTTTGTCTTCTGTATCAAGCTGACTTTATCTTCATAAAGTACACGAAGGTGTTACAAAAGCGTATCCCGTGGAATGAAAAAGACTTAATGACACCAAAATATATGAGAAATATTTCAAGCCTAATTACCCCTTGCCGGTTAGAAATCACAAAGGGGATAAAAGCTTAACTACATTTTCACGGTGTTGATTCAAGCAATTGCTCGGTTCTTTTTACCACACATACTGCACCTTGTTTTGAAGCAATGCTTCACCCGTAAAGGTTTGAGTGCCAGTTGCTTTGTCATATATCGCACAGTCGTAGAGTACTCTATTTTTATCAGGGAAAATTTCTTTAACAGTAATTTTTGCCTCATAAGGTGTATCCACAAACATCGGTTTTAGCCATTGCATGGTTTGTTTCATGTACACATGGCCGTCTACCTTCCATAAAGCACCAAAAATTTTGGTAAAAACGCTGCCCCCCAAAAAACCATGAATAATGTTTCTACCAAATGGACTGTTTTTACCGGTTTCTTCATCTATGTGCAGCGGATTAGTGTCTCCAGTAACCTTTGCAAACGTGTTTACGTCCTCTTGAGTATAACTAAATTCGTGAACGAATTCATCTCCTAAATTTATCATAATGTAAATTTTACTTTTTTAATTTGCAATTTTAGTGTTATCACCAAACAAAATTGTAATTTTGCCGCGATTTTAAAAAGAAAAAACAATCATTTATAATGACAACTAAAAAAAATTCTAACAATTTCTTTGAAACAATGCTTGAAGCTCAAAGTAGTTTCGTGAATGAATTGGCCGAAAGTACTAAAAAAATTGTTAAAGAAATGCCGATTGTGCAAGAAACAATTGCTCAAACTCAAAAAATCTATAGCGATTCTGCCGAAGCGGTTAAGAATTTAGCGAATGAGGTAGGTTCTCAATTTGAAAAATCAACAAAAGAAATGGAACAAAATTCTAAAGAAACTCAAAATTATTTCCAGCAATGGTTTGAAAACCAAATGAATATGGCCAAAAACGTATTCGAAAACAGTACCAAGAATGCGTCAAATCCATTCAATTTTGAAGCCAACAACCAAGAGTGGTTCAAAAATTGGACAAACAGCTTCAATCAAGCCAACAGCTATTGGGAAAATATGATGAAAAACAACCCATATAGCTCATGGATGAATAACAATCCATTTGGAACTTGGGCTCAAAACAATCCTTTTTGGAACACCAACAACATGCAATCAAAATTTAACGAAGGCATGAATTATTGGAGCAATGCGGCCAAGCAATATTTCGATATGATGAACAACAGCTACAGCGATTGGACAAAAAACTTTGTGGATCCTACTGCTGCTGAATCATTTAAAGGAATGAACAACATGGCCAACACCTTGTCTTCTTTCTTTGAAATGTGGATGCCAATGATGAAAAATATTCAGGACAAAACCTTTAACAAAGAGGTTTTTAATCAATTTATGAATCCTGAAAAATACAAAGCATTTATGGATCAGTTTTTTAGCTTTATGCCTGATAGTGCTAAACAATACATGGATCAAATGAATCAACAATTTGTTGCTTCAATGAAACAAATGACCAACCCAATGATGAACCAGTACAATGCATTTAAGGCTCAGTACAACAACACTCCTTGGGCCAATATGAATCCATTTGCTAAAATGTGGGAAAATTACAGTCAAATGAATAGTGCATTTGCAAATGCAGCAGCACCTTTTGGCAAATTAATGGCCGACAACAGCAACTATCAAGCGTTTAACGTATGGAACGACATTTACAATCGTATGGTTGAATTCAATATGAAAAACAACGAATTGCAATATATGATGTACATGCACGGCGTTAAAGTAATGGACAAAACTGCGGATAATCTTATCCAAAAAATTCAAAATGGAGAAACTATTGACAGCATTATCAAAGTTTACCAAGATTGGATGATGACAGGTGATGAGATTTTCTCTAAAATGTTTGAAAGTGATGAGTACAGCAAATTAATGACTGAGGTGAGCAGCTTGCAGTTAAAATTGAAAATGGATATTGAAAAACAAATGGAAAAAACCATTTTGGCCAATATTCCAGTAGCTACTCGCACCGAAATGGACGAAGTTTATCAAAACATATACAACTTGAAAAAGATGTATAGAAACTTGGAGAAAATGTTTGCCGCTCAAAACGAAACACCTAAAAGTGAATCGGACAATACAACTGCAAACAAAGAAACTACGGCTACCAAAACAGCTGCAAGTGCAAGTTCAAGAGCAAAAAAGAAATAATTTAAAGAACAATTAAAAGTGAAAGCCTGAAAACTTTTTCAGGCTTTTTTCATATAATTTCACCTTAAAATTTTAAACAAAAAATGTTAAATACAAGTGCAATATTTGATGAGTTTGTAACCGTTTCTGAAAAAATGAAAAAAGGATATGAAACGTTGCAAAACATTGGTAATGTGGAAGTTGCCACCACACCAAAAGAATTGGTTTGGGAATGCGACAAAGTAAAAATGTTTCATTACAAAAGAGACACTCCAGCTAAAACAACCATTCCTGTATTGGTTTCGTTTGCTATAATGAACCGACACGATGTGTTGGATTTGCAACCTGATCGTTCGTTGATGAAAAAATTGTTGGACGAAGGATTGGATATTTACATTATGGATTGGGGCTATCCCACCCGAGCCGACCGCTACTTATCTATGGAAGATTATATCTTAGGATATATGAACGATGCGGTGGACTTTGTAAGAAAAACCCACAATGTAGAAAAAATTCACAAAATGGGCATCTGTCAAGGTGGGTTATTTAGCATGATTTACGCAGCTATTTTCCCCGAAAAATTGCAAACGCTCACCACTTATGTAGCTCCTTACGATTTTACCAATACCAACTGTAACATGTTGTATAAATGGACTAAATATGTGGACGTTGACACTATGGTAGAAAGCATGGGAACTATTAGTGCTGACGTGATGAACAGTGCATTTAGTATGCTAAAACCAAGCATGGATGTGGCCAAATACTTTGGCGTGTTAGACATGATGCACGATGAGGATAAATTGATGAACTTTTTGCGAATGGAAAAATGGAAAAACGATTGTCCTGATTTGTCTGGCGAAATGTACCGAAAATACATCAAAGACCTATTTAGAGACAATAAACTCATCAAAAATGAATTTGAATTGGGTGAATATAAAGTCGATTTGAAAAACATGACTGTTCCATTTTTGAACGTGTATGCTACAGAAGACAACATTATTCCAAACGAATCTTCATTAGGAATAATGGACAAATTGGGGACAAAAGACAAGCAAGAATACGCATTCCCAGGTGGACACATTGGTGTATTTGTGGGTGCAAAATCTCAAAAAGAATTAGCTCCAAAAGTAGCCGAATGGGTACTTGAGCGTTCGTAGTTATCTGCAAAAAATTGTAATAAAAAAGCCGAAGCAATGATATGCTTCGGCTTTTTTATGGATTGGGGGGTAGAGTTACTTGATAGTTGATTGGGAATGAATCATAGCCTTGTTTTACCAGCTTCCACCTGCTCCGCCGCCGCCAAAACTACCTCCTCCAAAACCACCGAAGCCTCCAAATCCGCCACCACCAGAAGAGCCACCACCTCCCCAATTTCCACCCGGACCTGGGCCAATATACCATCCACCTCTTCGGCCTTGATAGGTGCGTCCGCTGTTTTCTCCAAAAGAGGAGAAAATAATAATTATGATGATGATGACAAGTACAATGACCCAAATGGGAAGTCCTTTATATTGGTTAGTGTTTTTATACTCTCCACCGGTAATTGAGATTACCTCATCCACAGCCTCGTTGAGTCCAACATAATAGCCGCGTTTTTTAAAATTTGGCAACAATACATAGTCTACAATCCGGCCTGCACGTGCAGCCGTTAGAGAACCTTCAAGCCCTCGGCCAACCTGTATAAACACTTTTCGATCTTCCGTGGCAACAAAAATCAGTACACCATTTTTGTTGTTTTTGTCGCCAATACCCCACTCATTAGCCACTTTCACTGAGTAATCAAAAACTGGCTCTGTTTCTAACGATTTCTCCAAGAGTAACACTACTTCATTGCTCGTTGAATCGTAAAATTCTTTGAGTTTTTTTACAAGTCGAGTCTCTTCATCGGGAGATAATACATCTGCAAAATCATTTACAAAGGCTGCATCGCCCATGTTATGAGTAGGTACTTCTTTAGCATAAGCAGAAAACACCCAAGAAATTAAGACAACAATAAAACCTATTCTACGACCCATAGCTAATATCGTTAGAAAGTTCGTTGCCCAACGTATCATCGGCAGAAAAATACTTTTTGAGTTGCTCGGCTGCTATATTTATTCCGTCAATAATACCGGCAGGAATATCCCCTTTTATAAATTCTGCAAGCATAATTTCTTTGGTTTTATCCCAAAAATCATCGCCTACTTTTTCGTGTATTCCTTTGTCGCCAATTATGGCAAACTTGCGGTCGAACATAGCCACATAAATCAACACTCCGTTTCGCAACTCGGTTTCTTCCATTTTTAAATGAGTAAAAACATTCTTTGCTTTAAAAACGGGGTCGCTTTTGCAGTATTCATCCACATGAACCCTGATTTCGCCCGAGCATTCAGACTCTGCCTTAGTAATGGCATCCGTTATTTTCTTTTCAACCTCGGTTGAAAATGGTTTCCAAGACATTTAAAAGATTCTAAAAATTGAAGCCCTATTGCTTTAAAGCATCATTTACATTGGGAGCATTTTCAGTTCCTGGATTACTTTTGAACAAGGGCTTTTCATAAAAACCTAATATACTGGCATAAAACACATTTGGAATACGCTTTATTTTAATATTAAAATCTGTGGCAGCTGTTGAGTATTCGTTTCTAGCAAATTTGATTTGATTTTCGAGCTCGTCATACGAATATTCAAAATCACGATACAACTGAACAGCCTTTAAATCGGGATATTGCTCGATTACTGCCAACAGTTTCCCCAATGCTCCTGTAAATTGGCTTTGGGCGGCCTCAAATTGAGCAAGCGTCTCAGGGGTTAAGTTATCGGCTGAAATATTAACGCTCGTTGCTTTTGAACGTGCTTCGATAACGTCAGTAAGTGTTTGTCGCTCATAATCAGCAGCATTCTTAACAATAGCAGCTAATCCTTTTACCTTGTCCGCTCTGGCTTGATAGGCTGATTCTACCATTGCCCATTTCTCATCTACTTTTTTGCTTTGCGTGAGCATGCCGTTATATCCGCAACCTCCAAGAAGCAGTACAAATGCCAAAACTGCCAATAAAATTTTTGTTGTATTTGTCATATCGTTTTCGTTTTTAGTGATACAAATGTAGAATTAAAATGTTACTCCTTGCCGATTAAAAAGCATAAGTAAACGATAAACTACCCTTATTTATTTATCCCACACTTGTTTCTTCGGTGGGGCCGATGGCATTTTGGTGGGGCTCAGAAATTTTGGCATCGTCTTTTTGCGGTTTGTGCCACATCAATCCTATCATCATTACCAAAATGGACAACAAAATTACCTGAATGACAAGTGACCTGCTGACTAACATAATTTTGTCGTTTTCTTTTACGGATATAAAAAGAAGTATGGTTATTAATCCGCGAGGTGCCACAAAAAGCAGTGGGGCGATGGGCAGATTGGTAATTGTTAGTTGAATAAAGCGGAAAGCATAAATAATTGCAATGATTGAAAGAGCCCAAACAAATGTTTCGGGGTTCAAAATTTCTTTTGTTTCCATCAAAAAACCGAACAACAGGAAGAATAACGAACGTATCAAAAATGCGGCCTCAATGGTAAGTTCCTCCAATTTGTGAACCTCTTTATCCAACCCCTCGGGGTTGAAAAATTTCATCCATTTTACATTTTTCAACTGATCTAAATTGCCGAGAAATAGACCCAAAATCATTACAAAAATCAACGCAGGAAGATGGCTGATTTTTGCCAATTCATAAATCAGAATAATTAAAATGATAATGGGTACAAATTTGATATGATGCTCTATTTTGTTGAGCAGATACGACATGAGCAGCGTGGCTGCCATGGATATAATAATCATAATAATCAGTTGCCCGCCAAATACGGCAAAGGTTTTTCCATTGATAATTTGATGAAAGGATATAAAGTTAAAAAACAACACTCCAATTACATCAGAAAGGCTGCTTTCGTATGTAATAAACTCCCGATTTTTTCGATGCAAATGCCGAACACTGGGTATGGCAATTGCACTGCTGATAACTCCAAACGGGATGGCATTTACGATACCTTGCCGAAATGTACACCCAGAAAATTCTACAAAGCCATATCCAATTAGAAAAGTCATGGCCAACATGGGCACTATGGTACCCACAAAGGATTTGTTGATTATGCCAATTTTTGAAATATTCAGTTCTAAATCAATGGTGCCTTCCAATACAATCAAAATCAATCCAACGGTTCCAAAAACTGGGAGAAGTGGCTCTAAATCGGGAAAATCGAAACCAAAAAAATGTACCGCCTGACGGACAACCCAACCCAAAAGCAGCAATAAAATAACTGTCGGAATTTTGGTAAAAGCCGCCGTTAAATCGAAAAAGTAAGCCAGTAAAAGGAGAACGCAAATTGCTATTATTACTTCCATAAACATTGCGATTATATTGCTTTATAGCAACTATATCAAACTAAAATGGATTGTTGAGGGTAGATTTTCTACGATTCCTGTACCTCAATGCCAAGCCACTCTCTTATTTGGTAGCGGTTTCTTTCTCGGGCAGTTCGGCTGATTAATTCGCCTAAAAATCCGGCAACAAACAATTGAACACCAATAATCATGGCCAAAATGCCAAGATAAAATAGCGGTCGTTGGGTCATTTCATATTCATGCCAAATCCATTTTGCCACTGATAAATATAGGGCTATCACAAAGCCTCCGGCAAAAAATAACGCTCCGAGAGAACCAAACAAATGCATGGGGCGTTTTCCGAATTTGCCCACAAACATAATGCTGAGCAAATCTAGCGGCCCATATACAAAGCGGCTTAAACCGAATTTGGTTGTGCCATATTTTCGGGCTTGATGTTGAACAACCTTTTCTCCAATTTTGTTAAATCCGGCCCATTTTGCAATAACGGGTATGTAGCGGTGCATTTCACCATACACTTCAATATTTTTAACCACCTCCACGTTGTAGGCTTTTAGGCCGCAGTTCATGTCGTGCAATTTTACACCACTCATGCGGCTGGTAACTGCATTATACAACTTTGTCGGGATGGTTTTGCTTATGGGGTCGTATCGCTTCTTTTTCCATCCGGAAACCAAGTCAAAACTCTGCTCAGTTATCATTTTATAGAGTTCCGGAATTTCGTCGGGAGAGTCTTGCAAATCTGCGTCCATTGTTATGACAACTTGCCCATTGGCATATTTAAAACCTTCGTTTAAAGCCGCTGATTTGCCATAATTTCTTCTAAATCGGATGCCCTTAATGCAACTGTTCTGTGCCTTCAATTCCTCTACTACTTTCCATGAATTGTCAGTACTACCATCGTCAATAAACAACACTTCATACGAAAAGTGATGAGCATTCATTACTTTGTCAATCCACGTCGCCAACTCGGCTAACGATTCATCTTCGTTAAAAAGTGGGATAACTATAGAGATGTTGTTCATAGAGGTTGCGAAGTTAAAATTTAAAACACATTGTATTTAACCCCATTCACAACCGCAATACACTTTCCTGTCAATTCGCCGCCGAACAATGGATTATTGGTAGAAACCGAGAGGTTTGATTTTTTATCGTAAAGCCATTTTTTATGCAAATCGGCCACAAAAAGGTTGGCAACTTGCTTTTTATTTATTTCTATTTTGGGTTGATTGAGTAATTTTCTGGGATTGATGGAGGTTTTTTTAACCCATGTTTCAAGCGATATTTCTTTTGAAAGATATTGGGAATATACAGAAAGAAAAGTTTGAAAGCCATTAATTCCGTTTCTGGCATAATCAAATTCCACCAGCTTGTTTTCAATGTTTTGAGGATTATGGTCGCTCACAATGGCATCAATCGTGCCGTCGTTTACGGCTTTAATCAAAGCCTTTCTGTCTTTTTCTGTTCTAAAAGGGGGAGATACTTTATAGTTGGTGTTATAATCAACCACCGAAGTATCATTAAAAACCAAATGCCAGATACTCACATCGCAACTAATTTTTTTTCCCTGGCGTTTAGCTTTTCTAATTATTTCCACGCTTTTGGCCGAAGAAATATGCGAAAAATGAATATGAGCCTCAGCATAATCGGCAATCTCAATTTCCTTTAATAATTGTGTGCTTTCCACAATATCCGGTTGCTGTTTCAACCCGGTGTGAACTGTGGTTGCACTTTCATTTACCTGTGCATTAGCCACCAATGTTTCGTCAAGGGCATGGCTCATTATCAATCCTCCAAACTGTTTGGAATAAAGCAAAGCTCTCAACAGCACTCCTCCATTTTTATAGGATTTATCTCCATTACTAAATCCTACGGCCCCTGCCGATGTCATGTCAAACATTTCGGTAATATCGCCCGACTCTAAATCGTGCGAGGCACAACCAATGGGCAGTAAATCAGGTAAAACATAGTTTTCGTGTTTCTTTAAAAACTCAATTTGAGCCTTGGTTTGTGTTAGGGGCAATGTGGTAGGCTGAACAGCCAAGGCGGTAAATCCACTAAAAGTGGCCGCTTCGCAACCATTTTTAATGGTTTCTTGGTGTTCGTATCCGGGTTCTTTCAGTTGGCAACGCATATCAGCCATGCCCGGCATGATTATTAAGCCATGGGCATCAACAACCTCTATGGCCTTTGCCGAAATATTTTTGGTAGATATATCATCGATAACTCCATTTTTAATTAAAATATCGACTTCTTTGCGATTAAACTCGCTTGCAGGGTCTATGACTGTACCCCTTTTTATGAGTATTGAACGATCAGACAACGCCTATATTTTTCTCCAATATTGCTGTTTTTGACTCGGTTGGCCAAAACCGCAGCAAAAGTATTTCAATTGCCAAAAATATCAAGGCCAGAATAATGCACAGTTTCCAAAATTGTTTGCCAAATTGCATTTCGCCAATAGTTTGGTTCACAAATGATGCGGCATTCTCAACCTTTGTAATTTTTGCCCCGGGCAATAATTCTTGCAATTCATCAGCTTCGTAAAATTCATTTCCTGATTCTTCCCGACTATAATTGAACGAAACCAGCTGAAATAGGCTATCGCCGGCCATAAGTTTCAATGTTTCGGCACTCAAATCGTCAAAACCTGCATCAACAAATTGGCTGCTGCTTTGACCATTTAAAACCGGCACCCACTCAGCCTTTTCTCCAACCAATTTTACTTCGCCCTGTCTGTTCTTTATTTCCGGTACAGCTTTAAATAAATTGTGATTATCAATGGTGTAGCTCAACGAATAGTCAACCGACCGATTCATGCTCATTTTAAGCATAAGAGGAGGGAAAAAGCCATGTTTTTGAAAATTGCTCCAATCATCGTTTAGCGGAACTGACAGTTGATAAACATTTCCCGAGCCATGCTTGGAGCTGGTCAGAAAAGCACTTTCGTTGGCCATTTTTAACAAAATAGATGCCGTTTTGCCAGCGGTTTCCATTTGATAATACTTTAGCACCTTTGGCATATCCACATTGTCGGGCATTTTTTCAAAAACTTTTTCAAACAATGGGTTGCTCAAATCTATTTTCCCTATTGCCTTTTTTTGCGTTTGTATTTGGCCATAAGTAGGCAGTTGCATTGCCTGAGAAAGATTTTGCAAATAGCCATTAGCCGCCGCTTTTGATGGCACAATCAACAAACTTCCGCCATCGCTGACATAATCAGAAATGGCAGAAACCAAACCTGAACTCAGTTGAGGTACTTCATTTAAAACCAACAAATCGGTGGTTTTTAGTGTTGATAAATCAATATTGCCGGATTGCACATTTGCCACCTTATAATATCCATCTCTGCCAAATGCTTTATTCAAAAAAACACTTTGTTCGGCACCATTGGCCACCAAAATGTTAATGTTTGATTTTAGATTAAAACTCAAGAAATAATTATCATCAAAGGTTATGGGTGCATCCTCAATTGAAAGTTTGGCATTTTGCCACCCACCCAGATTTAGGCTAAATCCCAGCTGAACGGTGGCACTTCCATTTTCAGTCAAATCAAAACCGGAGACTGCTTTTCGCTCATTATTTATATCCAGATATAGGCTGGCATTGCTAACAGAATTAGAGCCATGGTTGCTAATTTTTACAAACATCACAATGGGTTCGTTGAGATGCAAAACGGGGCTTTCAAACCAAGCCGTATCAATGCTTACATTGTTGGCCGCATTAGATTCTACCGGAATAATAATGGCTTGCAAGCTGCTATCAAAGTTGGAAGTGGTTGGCAAACTTGATTGGTGTTTTTGCAAATCGCTAAACACAAAAATTTTGCGGTCTGCTACTCCATTTTTCGTCAAACTATTTTCTATGCTTCCCACAACCTCATTCAATGATTTGCTGATTTTACTTATTTGAATTGCATCAATGGCGGCAATAGCATCATCTTGATTTACAGGTCGTTGAGCCATTCTGGTGTTCGACGAAATTAAAAATCTATCCGAGGCCTGATAGGCTCTAACCACCTGCCGAGCTTTCTCCTTTGCCTCTTCTATAAGGGGGCCGTTGCTCCCTTCGTTTTCCATACTAAACGAGTTGTCTATGTAAATTCCAACCAATTGATCGGTAGAATGAATCTTTTTATTGTTTAATGGAATATACGGCTGAGCAAACGCAAAAACTAAGAATGCCACCGCCAGCAGGCGGCTGATTAGCACCAATAAATTTCGTAGTTTCTTGACGTTTTGGGTCTCCTTTTGAACACTTTGCAAAAACCGGACATTCGGGAAAAGCACTTTTTTGTATCGTCGGAAATGAAATAAATGAATGATTACCGGAATGGCCAGCAACAATAACGCCCACAAGAAATTCGGATAAACAAAATTCATTTTAAACTATACGGATTTGCTTATTTTTTATTTTGGCAAAAATAGAAGAATTGAAATAGTCTTAAAATTGAAATCATTATCAATAATTTTTTAATTGCATCTTTATTAGTAGCAATGGTCTCAAAACCTCAAAAACGTATTAAAAAATTTCTAAAGAGAATGTTACTGCTGGTTGGTAGCATGTTGCTTTTAGGCTTTTTAATTCCACAAAAATTAAAAATGCCTGTTGAAGGTGCTACTGCCAAAGATTATCATTCACAGTCTTTTTGGTATTACCCATGGGGAAAATCCGTTACACACAAAGGGGTAGATATTTTTGCTAAAAAGGGCACCAACGTTCATTCGGCCACAAAAGGCTTTGTGGTGTATTGTGGCCAAGTAGGCTTGGGCGGCAATATGGTTTTGATATTAGGACCTAAATGGCGGGTGCACTATTATGCTCATTTAAATGAAATAAAAACAACGTCATTTCGATATGTAAACCAGCAGTCGGTAATTGGCACAGTGGGCAATTCGGGCAATGCCGTCTCAAAATCGCCACATCTTCATTATACCATAAGTACACCAATTCCGTATATATGGCGAAAGGACAACAGCGTTCAAGGATGGAAAAAGATGTTCTACCTTAACCCGATAGACTATTTTAATTGACCCAAATCTAAGGCTAGTATTTGCTTAATAATCAAATTGTTTTGATGCTAAGAAGACTAACTCATGCACCGAAACCAAAAAACATTACATTTTTTAAGACATTCGGTTGAAAAATTAAAAAAGTAAAACTACTTTTGCAGCCCTTTTTTAAGGGAAACAATAAAAAGTACAGATAAGTGGATACTCTTTCGTATAAAACAATTTCGGTAAACAAGGCAACAGCCAACAAAAGATGGTATGTAGCCGATGCAGAAGGAAAAACCTTGGGAAGATTTGCATCTGAGGTAGCCAAAGTGATTCGAGGAAAAAACAAACCTGATTTCACTCCTCATGTTGATTGTGGTGATAATGTGATTGTTATCAACGCCGAAAAAATCAACCTTACTGGTGCCAAAATGGACAATAAAGTGTATATCCGACACACAACCTACCCAGGTGGTCAAAGAGAAACGGCCGTTAAGGATATGTTGGCAAAGCACCCAGAAAGAGTAATTGAAAAAGCAGTGAAAGGTATGTTGCCAAAAAATAAATTGAGCAACAGATTGTTTCACAACTTATTTGTGTATGCCGGAACCGAACATCCACATGAAGCTCAAAAACCCGAAAATTTAGCGTTGTAATATATGGAAATTACCAACACATCAGGTAGAAGAAAAAACGCAGTTGCCAGAGTTTATTTAACTCCTGGCAATGGTTCTATTACCGTAAACAAAAGAGAATTAAACGACTATTTTCCCACAGCTACACAGCAATTTAAAGTACATCAGCCTTTAGAACTATGCGGTCTAAACGGCAACTACGATGTAAAAGCTGTATTGAGTGGCGGAGGCACAACCGGACAAGCAGAGGCTCTTCGATTGGCCATTGCCAAGGCAATAGTTGAAATAGATGCCGAACACAAATCGGCGTTGCGTAAAGCAGGTTTTATGACCCGCGACAACCGAATGGTTGAGCGTAAAAAACCTGGTCAGAAAAAAGCACGTAAGAAATTCCAATTCAGTAAACGATAATACTCGTATATGTCAGAAATCACGACAAAAACGCTTCTTGATGCCGGTGTACATTACGGACACCTTACAAGTAAATGGAATCCAAAAATGGCTCCTTTCATTTTCATGGAGCAAAACGGAATTCATATTATAGACCTAAATAAAACGCTTTCAAAACTTAACGATGCAAAATCTGCGGTTAAGGGTATTGCAAAATCAGGCCGAAAAATTTTGTTTGTTGCAACAAAAAAACAAGCAAAAGAAATCGTTCAAAACGAAGCTGGTAGAGTAAACATGCCTTTCGTAACAGAGCGTTGGTTGGGTGGTATGCTTACCAACTTTGCTACGGTTAGAAAATCTATCAAAAAAATGCAAACGATAGATAAAATGTCAACCGATGGAACGTATCAGCACTTAAACAAAAAAGAGCGTTTGATGAAAGATCGGGAAAAGGCAAAATTGCAACGTTTGCTTGGTGGTATTGAGCAATTAAACAGACTGCCTGCGGCTCTTTTTATCATCGACGTTAAGCGTGAACATATTGCCGTTGCTGAAGCTCAAAAATTGAATATCCCCATTTTTGCGATTGTTGACACCAACTCAAATCCAAACTTGGCTGATCATCCAATTCCAGGAAACGACGACGCTTCTGCATCTATCGAACTTTTGACAAGAGAATTTTCTAACGCTATTGCTGAAGGATTAAGCGAAAGAAAAGAGGCTAAAGAAAGTGTAAAAGATCAGCAAGAAGAAGTTGCTGCAAATTAATTTTAACAAAATCATTTTAATAGATAAAATCTTATGACAATTACCGCATCAGCAGTAAACGAGTTAAGACAAATGACCGGGGCCGGCATGATGGATTGCAAAAAAGCCCTTACAGAAGCCAATGGCGATTTTGAAGCTGCTATTGACCTGCTTAGAAAAAAAGGACAAAAAATTTCAGCTAATAGAGCCGACAGAGACGCTACAGAAGGTGCAGTTATTGCAAAAGCTTCTGCCGACAACAAAACAGGTGTCGTTTTGCGATTGAGCTGTGAGACTGATTTTGTGGCTAAAAATGCAGACTTTGTAGCATTAGCAGAACAATTAGCCGAAATGGCATTGACCAACAATTGCGAAGATATTGATTCAATCAAAAATTTGACCATTGACGGAATGAGTGTTGCAGAAAGACTTACTTCTGAAATGGGTAAAATTGGTGAAAAAATTGACATCACTAAATATTCAAAAATCAATTCAGCAGCGGTTATCAGCTATATTCATGCGGGTAACAGAATCGGCGTTTTGGTTGGTTTGAACCAATCGGCTGACAATGCTATTGTTGAAGCCGGAAAAGATGTGGCTATGCAAATTGCAGCGATGAACCCTGTTTCGGTTGACGAAAGCGACGTTCCTGCCGATGTAAAAGCCCGCGAATTAGAAATTGGTCGTGAACAAGCTCGTGAAGAAGGAAAACCTGAGGCAATGCTTGATAAAATTGCGGAAGGTAAATTGAATAAGTTTTACAAAGAGAATACGCTTACCAAACAATCTTTTGTAAAGGACAATTCCATTTCCGTTGAGCAAATGCTCGACAATGTAAAATCCGGTTTAAAAGTAGTTTCCTTTTCAAGAATAGCTCTTGGATAAGAAATTAGAAATATTTTAATATAGGGAGAAACATAGTTTCTCCCTTTTTTTTGCTTTTTTTTGAAAAACTTTGATAATGAAATATAAACGAATACTTCTTAAGTTGAGCGGAGAAGCCTTGTTGGGTTCTCATGAGTATGGTATCGATCCAAACGTTTTGGGGCAATATGCCGCAGAAATAAAAAAAGTGGTTGACAAAGGGGTGGAAGTGGCTATTGTAATTGGTGGTGGCAATATTTTTCGAGGTGTTCAGGGTGTAGAGGGCGGTATGGAAGACCGTGCTCAAGCCGACTACATGGGCATGCTGGCCACTGTAATTAACGCCATGGCATTGCAGGGTGCATTAGAAAAAATAGGTATTTATACCCGATTGTTAAGTGCCATTAAAATGGAACAAGTAGCCGAGCCGTTTATTCGTCGAAGAGCCATTCGGCATCTTGAAAAAGGACGGGTCGTAATTTTTGGAGCCGGAACCGGAAACCCATATTTCACCACAGATACAGCTGCATCGTTGCGTTCGGTAGAAATTGAAGCCGATGTGCTTTTAAAAGGTACCCGTGTGGATGGCATCTATACCGCCGACCCTGAAAAGGACACCACTGCCGTTAGGTTCGACAATATTAGTTTTACAGAAGTCATTCAACGCCAACTAAAGGTAATGGACATGACGGCTTTTACGCTTTGTCAAGAAAACAAATTACCTATCGTTGTTTTCGACATGAACAAA
Organism: Flavobacteriales bacterium; assembly: GCA_020635395.1. Lineage (NCBI taxonomy): Bacteria > Pseudomonadati > Bacteroidota > Flavobacteriia > Flavobacteriales > Flavobacteriales bacterium. The sequence continues at coordinate 81,565 of JACJZV010000002.1, read as the reverse complement.
GAGAACAACCTACTCAATATTGTTGAGGGCAATATGGTGGGTACGTTAGTAAGCTAAAATCTTATTAAAATAAACGAGGAGACCCGCCAATTGGCGGGTCTCCTCGTTTTAACGGCTAGTATTTTTGTAATTCTCCTTACCTAATCAGCGTAACGGTTCCTGTGTATCGGAACTTTTCGCCGCTCCAACTTACAATGTCGAGCTGGTAGCTATATACTCCCATCGGAACGGGTTGGTGCAAGCCATCTTTGCCGCCCTCTTTTGGTGGCAGGCCGTAGGTGCCATCCCAATCGAGGGTTTTATCGGTGGTCTCCCATATTTTTTCGCCCCAGCGATTAAATATTATCAAGTGATAAAGCTTTGCTCCATCGTTTACATGAGCCCTAAATCCATCGTTTCGCAATGGCCCACCACCATCGGGCGAGAAGGCATTGGGTATATACACCAAAATATCAGGCCCAATAATTACCGGAAGTGTTATCTGATCTTCGCAGCCATATTGGGTGCGAACCGTTAGGGTTACGTCATACGAACCTGTATCGGCTGGGTAGAAAAACAAGGGACTTTTTTGGGTGGAAGTGTCATCAATGCTTGATAAGTCTCCAAAATCCCAAATGTTTTCGGTAATTGTACTGTTCAACACATTGGCTACCGACGATTGGTTGTTGAACTGGAACTTGGGCAATGCTGCCGTGGTGCTGTTGTTGGGGTCGGGAACAAACAAGGCCACCGGTATGGGGTAAACTTCCACGTTCACCGTCAACGTAGTATCGCAGTTATGCTCCGAGGTAATGGTTAAACTTACTTGATTGTCTCCATCATCCGTAAACTGATGGCTGGGTGACTGGATGTTGTCCAAGCCGCCATCGGCATAAGTCCATGCATAGCTGCTTGTCGTTGCATCTACTTTGTTCAGCATATTCACCCCAAAGTTTACATCCACCGGATTACAGCCGTTTAATGTATCTGCCACTATTTCCGCCTTCGGTTTTGGGTGGATGGTGATAAAGAATGTTTCTTCTTTATACGGACATACATTATTGCTTGTTCCAACTATAACTTCTGTACTTGCCACTATCAATATTCGCTCCGTAGAGTCCGCCGAGGTACTAAACGTAAAGGTGGTAGTGGTGTCTTTTGCATCCGCAAATGTGCCTTTCTTTCCGTAATCCCACCATGTAAAATCAGACGCATTTACCACACTTGCTGCTACATCAACCATCATGGCATCTCCTGTTCTGCACAGTTCGATGTCCGGATTTAGGTTGATTTCTTGTTTGCCATGCACCTCTACCAACACCGAGTCTTTGCCCTTGCAGCCAAAGCTGTTCGTATAGTCAAAGTTGATGTAAAACGGTTTGTTGTGTGTTGTTACACTTCCCACCGTAAAGGTGCTGCCCGATACTGCTCCCGATTGTTTGCTGCTCCATTTGCCACCACTACCTGGATAGTTCGACGTTAAGGCAATGTCTGCATCCAACTCGCATTGTACAAAAGGTGCATTGTTTACATAGCCTGTAAGTGGTGTGGTGTTTATTTTCGGTACAGGCAATCCTTGTATCGTTATGTTGGTATCTCTAAATGTGGGACAACCCGATAGGTTGTGGAAGTACCGTAGCTTATATTTAAAGTTACCATCTTTGGCCGGTTTTGCCGTTTGCAGGGTGTTCAGTGTATCGCCTTGAAAGAAACCACCGTTTAACCCTTGATTGAAGCTCGCCGAATCTTTAAAGCCCGTTGCATTGATAGCATACCATGTGCCATCATTGGGTACTACCTTGCTCAGTTCTTTTAAGTCAACCTTGCCCAAATCCCAGCACAAATCAGGGAATGGACTAAAGTCTATCTTCGGTACTTTTACTATTTTTATCTTGCCGGTGTCTCTGCCATAGCATCCATCAATGCTTCTAAACACAAATTCTATTTTGATGGAATCCGACGGACGGCTTCCCAAGTCTATGGTGTTCTCGCTAATGTCTATCTCATAATTGGCCGGGAAACCAAAGCGGGTTTCTGCATTGTACAACATTTTTGACCAATCATACGCTCCGCACTCCAAACAATTCCATTGTTGTGTACCCAAATCCAACTTCAGTTTTGATGGTAATTTTATCGTGCCATCGTCTCTAAAGTTTACAAAACCTTTGTCTTGACAGAAATATCCGTCACGAATGCTTACTTCCGGCAATGGGAATACTTTTATCTCAAACGAGTCGGTGCGTACACATCCGGTGGAAGGATGTACATAACGATAATACACCTCATATCGCTTGGTGGTATCTTTTATGGCTCCTCCGTTCCATGGGTCAAACGTATAAACACCGTTGGAAACTTTCATTAAACTTGGTTTTGAAGGAACTGACCACGCTCCTCCCGTTGGGTCGCCAATCATGTTTATTACCCCTGCATCGCGGCACACGGCCATATCGTTTGGCATTTTTACTGTCGGCAGTGGGTTGACCGTTATTTTTACCGTATCATCATCATAACACCTCGTGGTATCTTCTATTACATACAACTGCAACTGGTAGTCAGTGGTAGTTTTGATGTTGTATTTTAAGGTGTCGTCTCTGCTAAACTCTTTTACATTGGCCGGATTTGTAATGTCATTCCACACATACCAACCACTCTTGGCATTGCCCGCCGTGTCTAAGCCTCCCGCCGCTATTACGACGACATCATTCCAGCACAATACCTGATTTTGACCTGCATCGGCTTTTACTGTGTCGTTTACATGCAGTATCATGGTGTCTTGCCAAAAACAGCCCAAACTATCTACCACCCGAATAACATACTCTCCTTTTACATTGGCCACCAGCATACTGTCGGTGCTTATCTTCACTCCATCCAGATACCATTCTTTATAAAGTGTGTCGCCTTGTCGGATGCGTATCTCTGAGGTATCCCTCGGGTCATCCCAATAGGCCAAACTATCATTTGGCACCAAGTGGATGGTATCGTACGTACATATTCGTCTATCAGGCCCGATAAATACCAATGGGTTTTCGCGTAAATAAACAATGGTGCTATCCCATGCTGTACAGTTGTTGCCATCTTTTATTTGTACGTAAAAAGAGGTGTCGCTCGTCCAATTCGGAACTTCTACATCAATGTAATCGGTCGTGTCGCCCGTTCCCCATTTATATGTAATCGGTGGATATCCGTTGGCGGTTTGAGGTTGAAGCCTCAAGGTGGTGCCTGCACACACAAAAGTGTCAGGTCCTAATGCTATATCAACCTCCAACAATGGCGGAACAACTATCGTATCATAATAATCATTCGGACAGTCGGGCAGATTGTTTATGGTATGTTGCAAAATATACGTTCCACCTTTTCTGAACAAAATCGTATCCTTTTGTTTACTGCTCAAAAAGTTTTTGCTGCTCTCAAAGTATCCATATTTTCGGTCAAACAACACCACACCATTCGTATCCTTTAGCTGCCAGGTATATTTGGCAGGATTTCTAAAGTTCGGGAAAGGTTCGCTTTCAATGGCGTACCTTCCACAATCCAATTTCGTTATTATTCGGTCGGCTTCGGCTATGGGATGAACAATGATTTGAAACGCCCTTACCGTTACGGCATTCAACGGGCAAGCATTGTCACGAGCCGTAACCGTATAAGTATAAGGTATGGTACTGGCCGAGCCAATAGGTGGAGTCCAACAAAATCTACCCGATTGGTTGATAGCCGTTGGGTTGATTACCGTAAAACTCGCCCCTGGAATACCTCGGTTCCAACTTATCGTTACCGTATCCGGATCGGGCGGTGTGGCTGGTGGTGGTGGCTTCTTTACTGCATCTTCTGTGGTAATGGTATAACAAATTTGTTCACCCTCACAGATCTCTCTTTTAAAATCTCCCTTTATGACGGGAGGGTTATTATCAGGGCATTGTTTAATAATAAATTGCATGTCACGCCGAGTGACCCCAATTACTTCCATCTTTCCTGTTGATGGATTTTTCTTCCATTCCGTCATCTCCAACACAACCACAGTTCGATCGTTACAATTGGTAGGAGTACAGCAAATGTCACCCGTCAGAGGGTCAAGACAAAGTCCAATTGGAGGATTTGCATTACAATTACAATATGTTGAAGGTAACCCTCCAGGCAAATACACGTCAAAAGGTTTAGTGTTGGAATAATTTCCGCTGTAAGAAATTATTTGATTGTACCCCTTTAAAGGATGACCAAATGAGTATGAAATGGAATCAAAGTTGGCTGTATCTGATGCTCCGTTGTTGTAGAAAAATGGCTGATTGCAACATAAATAAGCAACTGGCTCCGTAGTAAGGGCGGGGGAACTGTTGCATGGGGCTTTGCACAAATTTACAGTTGCATAGGTGTAAAAATAGTATCCTGCTGCTCCAGTTGTGATATCACCATTTCTCGCCGACTGGCCAGTTTCAAATCGGATAATGCAACAACCGTTTTTTATTAAATTACTGTAAGGGGCTTGATTGAAATCAATGGTAGCCTTGTAAAAGTGTTCCTCTATTCCATCGCTCGCCTTTGTGTTTGTTGGTTTACACGGATTACCAGCCTTGGCACAAACAGGGGTAACATCCCGAATACCGACCAATGACAATGAAACACCTTGAGCAGAACCAGTTGTGGTGCATATTACCTTTGTTTCACTGCTTGGGTTAGAAAGAGATATTCCCGCACATTGACGATAGTATTTTACAAAAATTTCAAACTTTAGTGTGTCAATGCATTTGTAGGTAATATCAGCACCCATCATGTGAGATGCATTTGAAACCATACTTATCATCATGACAGCGATAAGCCAAAGGCCAAGTCTTTTTAAATTGTTTTTTGCGAATTGGTAAAATTGTTTCATACTGTTGTCATTTGTTCTATACAAACTCTTTAGCACCTCAATTCGCTGCACGACAAAATAAAAAAAACAAAAAAGCCCGATGATTTTTCATCGGGCTTTAAGAAACGATAGATATTGTTACCTTAACAACGTCACTGTACCAGTATATTTATAATTGTTACCATTCCAACTGGTTACCTCCAAATAATATCCGTAAACATCGGCCTTCACTGGCTCTCTGTTTGAGTATTTTTTTCTTCCATATTTACCGTCCCAACCTTCTGTTTTGTCGGTAGTCTCCCATATTGCCTCACCCCATCTATTAAATATAACCAGATGATATTTATCAATCGCATCATTTACAACCGGTTTAAAAAACTCATTGACACCTGGCCCACCACCATCGGGCGAGAAGGCATTGGGTATGAATACCAAAATATCAGGCCCAATAATTACCGGAAGCGTAATCTGATCTTCACAGCCATATTGGGTGCGAACCTTTAGGGTTACGTCATACGAACCTGTATCGGCTGGGTAGAAAAACAAGGGACTTTTTTGGGTGGAAGTGTCATCAATGCTTGATAAGTCTCCAAAATCCCAAATGTTTTCGGTAATTGTACTGTTCAACACATTGGCTACCGACGATTGGTTGTTGAACTGGAACTTGGGCAATGCTGCCGTGGTGCTGTTGTTCGGGTCGGGCACAAACAAGGCCACCGGTATGGGGTAAACTTCCACGTTCACCGTCAACGTAGTATCGCAGTTATGCTCCGAGGTAATGGTTAAACTTACTTGATTGTCTCCATCATCCGTAAACTGACGGCTGGGTGACTGGATGTTGTCCAAGCCGCCATCGGCATAAGTCCATGCATAGCTGCTTGTCGTTGCATCTACTTTGTTCAGCATATTCACCCCAAAGTTTACATCCACCGGATTACAGCCGTTTAATGTATCTGCCACTATTTCCGCCTTCGGTTTTGGGTGGATGGTGATATTTAGATATTCCTCCACAGTGGGACAAACATTTGCACTTGTGCCGTTTTGAACAACCGTGTTGGCTATAATCAATAACTTTTCCGTAGAGTCTGCCGAGGTGCTAAACGTAAAGGTGGTGGTGGTATTTTTATCGTCCGCAAATTTGCCATTAGGTTGATAGTAAAACCACGTAAAATCAGATGCGTTTACGGTGCTTGCTGCAATATCAACCGTCATGGCATCTCCTGTTCTGCACAGTTCGATGTCCGGATTTAGGTTGATTTCTTGTTTGCCATGCACCTCTACCAACACCGAGTCTTTGCCCTTGCAGCCAAAGCTGTTCGTATAGTCAAAGTTGATGTAAAACGGTTTGTTGTGTGTTGTTACACTTCCCACCGTAAAGGTGCTGCCCGATACTGCTCCCGATTGTTTGCTGCTCCATTTGCCACCACTACCCGGATAGTTCGACGTTAAGGCAATGTCGTCGTCCAACTCGCATTGTACAAAAGGTGCATTGTTTACATAGCCTGTAAGTGGTGTGGTGTTTATTTTCGGTACAGGCAATCCTTGTATCGTTATGTTGGTATCTCTAAATGTGGGACAACCCGATAGGTTGTGGAAGTACCGTAGCTTATATTTAAAGTTGCCATCTTTGGCCGGTTTTGCCGTTTGCAAGGTGTTCAGTGTATCGCCTTGAAAGAAGCCACCGTTTAACCCCTGATTGAAGCTCGCCGAATCTTTAAAGCCTGTTGCATTGATAGCATACCATGTGCCATCATTGGGTACTACCTTGCTCAGTTCTTTTAAGTCAACCTTGCCCAAATCCCAGCACAAATCAGGGAATGGACTAAAGTCTATCTTCGGTACTTTTACTATTTTTATCTTGCCGGTGTCTCTACCATAACATCCATCGATGCTTCTAAACACAAATTCTATTTTGATGGAATCCGACGGACGGCTTCCCAAGTCTATGGTGTTCTCGCTGATGTCTATCTCATAATTGGCCGGAAAACCAAAGCGGGTTTCTGCATTGTACAACATTTTTGACCAATCATACGCTCCGCACTCCAAACAATTCCATTGCTGTGTACCCAAATCCAACTTCAGTTTTGACGGCAATTTTATCGTGCCATCGTCTCTAAAGTTTACAAAACCTTTGTCTTGACAGAAATATCCGTCACGAATGCTTACCTCAGGCAAGGGGAATACTTTTATCTCAAATGAGTCCGTGCGTACACACCCGGTTGATGGGTGAATGTAGCGATAATACACCTTGTATCGTTTGGTGGTGTCTTTTATGGCTCCGGCATTCCAAGTATCAAATTGATATTGAGTACCTGATTTAATAACCAATCCGGGTTTTGCAGGTACAGACCATGCTCCACCTTTAGTGGCGGCATCCTCTAAGATGTTTAACGTAATTACCCCCGCATCGCGGCACACGGCCATATCGTTTGGCATTTTTACCGTTGGCAGCGGGTTGACCGTTATTTTTACCGTATCATCGTCATAACACCTCGTGGTATCTTCTATTACATACAACTGCAACTGGTAATCGGTCGTTGTTTTGATGTTGTATTTTAAGGTGTCGTCCCGGCTAAATTCTTTTACATTGGCCGGATTCGTAATATCATTCCACACATACCAACCACTTTTGGCATTGCCCGCCGTGTCTAAGCCTCCCGCCGCTATTACGACGACATCGTTCCAACACAATACCTGATCTTGACCTGCATCGGCTTTCACTGTGTCGTTTACGTGCAGTATCATCGTGTCTTGCCCCATACAACCGAGGCTGTCCGTTATTTGAATGACATATTTACCGGCAATGTTGGCAACGAATTGGCTATCTGTACTAATTTTTAACCCATCCAAAAACCAAGTTTTGTAGAGTGTGTCTCCCTGCTGAATGGTAGTTTGTGATGTATCTCTTGGGTCATCCCAGTAGGCCAAACCCAATTGCGGAACAAGATGTATCGTGTCGTAGGTGCAAATTCTGCGATCAACGCCTAAAGAAACCGTTGGGTTAGGTCGCAAATAAACTATGGTTGTGTCCCATGCCGTACAACCGGAATTATCCTTTATTTCAACATAAAAACTTGTATCGGTTACATTATTACCTAACTTAATATTTTTATAGCTTGTGGTGGCTCCATCACGCCAAAGAAAAGTTACCGGAGGATTTGCATTTGAAACCTTTGGTTCGATACGTAAAGTGGTGCCTGCACACACAAAAGTGTCCGACCCAAAAGCCAAATCTACTTCTAAAAGTGGTGGGACTACAAGCGTATCGTAATAAAAATTCGGACAATCGGGTTTGTTGCGAATGGTATGTTTTATTATGTATTTTCCTCCTTTTCTAAATTGAATGGTATCATTTTGTTTGCTACTCAAAAAGTTGTTCGAGCTTTTAAAATAACCTCTCCCTTTATCAAACAGAACAACACCTGTAGAATCTAAAAGCTGCCATTCATACTTGGCAGGAGTTAAAAAATTTGCAAAGGGAGTGCTCGAAACAGAATATTTTCCACAATCAAACGTATCAATATCTCGCTCGGCTTCGGCAATCGGATCTACGTAAACCTGAAAAGCTCTGGTGGCACTGGCGGCCAGTGGGCATGCGTCATCGCTAACCGTTGCGGTAAAGGAATAGGGCAATGTGCTGGCGGTTCCAATGGGTGGTGTCCAACAAAATTGACCCGTTTTTAGCCTCGCATTTGGGTCTGCTATGGTAAACGTAGCACCCGGAATACCTCTATTCCAAGTCAACTGCACAGTATCCGGATCGGGCGGCGTGGCAGGTGGCGGAGGCACTTTCACCTTATCGTCTGTAGTTACGTTAAAACAAATCTGCTCACCTTCGCAGGTATGATACGAAAATTTGGTATTCGTAATGGTTGGTGGATTATTGTCCGGGCAACTCATTACAATAAATTGCATGTCACGCCGCGTGACACCAATTTTTTGATATACACCGGCTGTGTCTTTCCTCCATTCTGTCATGGCTATAACCACCACGGCTATTTCACCGCAATTTGTTGGGGTAAAAATTAAGTCACCCGTTAATGGATCTAACCGAATGCCAATTGGTGGGTTTGAGTTAGGGTTTGAGTAAGGAAATTTTAAGCCTGAAGGATAATATACTGTAATTGGGTTATCGTAGGTAAAATTACCTCCATAAGAACATTGCTGATTTTGACCTCTAAAGGCGGGAGCAAAACTGTAGCTAATGGAATCGTAGTCAGCATTATCAACCGCACCATTATTGAAAACATAAGGTTGATTGCAGCACAAAATAGCTACGGGGTCATTGGTAAGTAATGGCGATGTGTTGCATTTTGCTTTACACGTATTTATCTCGCAACTTGTATAAAATGTTTGTTGTTGCTGCCCGGTGGTTATCAATGCACTTCGCACGTAAAGCAATGCCGATATTTCGAAGTTGCAGCAACCACCTTTCATGGCCTGTCTTAAATCTAAAGTTCCTTCAAAAACATGTTTTTCAATACCATACGGAAAAGACCCGTTGCATGGTTGAGCACACCTGCTCTTTACTGCTTTGCACGTTTTTGTGATATCCACTATGGCCGTTCGGCTCAAGTTAAGCGTTCCCGAAAACGAACCTCCCGAAATACATTTTACCGATAGTGAGGTGGGGGCTGTTTGGCTCGAAGCACAGTTTTCTGACGTGCCACATTTGGGAGATTGCCCCAACACATAGCAACCGTTACAATCTCGGTAGAAATTGTAGGTAACTTCAAAAATACTATCGTTGGTTGATGAGCATTTGTATGTAAAATCAGACCCAATGATGTGGTCGGCATCCGCACGTGTGCATACTAAAAATGGTATCGCTACCAAAATCCATATCCCAATTTTTTTAAAAAGAAATGACACTTTAGAATTCATATTATCAAACACAAGACACACCACAACTACATTTTGATGCTTAGGTCAAGAAATTTATCAAATGTAGATTAAAACCTGAATTTACAAGCAACTAAAACTGTCATTATTTATCAATTCTTGTTTCAAAGATTGACAACACCATTATTCAGTCGTTTTTAAAATCTAACTTTTGTAGCTTTGCAATGGAAAAATGAGTAGAAAAGACAAGCTTGGCAAACAGTTGCAAAAAGATTTGGGTGCTATTATTGACGCTGCCTCCAAACAATTATTGCAAAATGTAATGGTTACGGTTTTAGATGTGGAGGTTACACCCGACTTGGGTTTGGCTAAAGTGTATTTAAGTTTTCTGAATTCTAAAGACAAAAAAGCCGATTTAAAAATTTTGGAAGAAAACGCCCCAACTATAAGACATTATTTGGCTCAACAGCTAAAAGACCATGCCCGAAAAACACCCGAACTTAAATTTTATATTGACGAAACAATTGACAAGGCAGAACGATTAGAACAATTGCTGCAAAACCTCAAAAACGATTCTGCCGAATAGTGCTGCCATGAACCTCTCCAATTTCATAGCAAAGCGATACCTTTTTTCTAAAAAAAATACCAATGCAATCAACCTGATTTCAGGTATTTCCGTTTTGATTTTTACCATCGGCACGGCGGTAATGATTATTATCTTGTCTTTGCTCAATGGATTGGAAGGTTTGGTCAAAAACATGAACGACCAGTTTGACCCTGACCTGAAAATTACTTCAAAATATGCAAAATCCTTCAATCCAGATAGTGTTGTCAACCTTTTGACTCCAGTTGAGGGCATCATTTCCGTTTCAAAAATTATTGAAGACAATGTGGTGGTTCGCTATGCCGATGCACAAGAAATTGCCACCATTAAGGGTGTTGATTCGGCCTTTACAGAGGTTGTTTCTGTTGATTCCATTTTGACTTATGGAAGTTTTGAAACCGAAAAAGACAGTCATTTTTTTGCTGTTTTTGGCAGCGAAATAGCTCATAGCCTAAACATCAATTTGTCTGGCATGCAAACCGCAGCCGAATTTTTTGTACCAAAAAAAGGGGTAGAATTTAACAACCTAAACCCCGAAGGATCACTCAATATCGAATTTGCGATTCCGGCAGGGGTTATCTTGCTGAACAATGAAGGCGGCACTAATGATTTGGTTGTTTCCTCATTAAATTTTACACGAAAATTATTTGATTTAGAAAAAAACATTACCTCTTTAGAGTTAAAAATATCCGCCGAAACCGCCCGAAAAACAGAACTTAAAATAGAAGAAACTTTAGGCAAAAACTTTGAAGTAAAAAACAGAATGGAGCAAAACGAAGCAGCCTATAAAGTATTTAAAACAGAAAAATGGGCCACGTTTGCCATATTGAGTTTGGTGGTTTTTATAGCTGCTTTCAATACCATCGGAGCCTTAACCATGTTGGTTTTAGAGAAAAAGAAAGACATCAAAATAATTGGAAGCATGGGAGCCAACAAAATGCTGATTCGTAATATTTTTTTAAAAGAAGGTTTGCTTATAACCACACTCGGCATCATCATGGGACTGGCCATCGGCATTGGCTTTGTGTATCTGCAAGATACCCGCGGTATTATTCGGTTAGATGGAAGTTTTGTCGAATTTTTTCCGGTAAAATTGCTTTTTGCCGACCTCCTCGTGGTTTCCGGAATTATCTTCCTTTTAGGATTAATAGCGTCCCTTTATCCGGCAAAAAAAGCCGCAGAATTTATTAACGATTAAATAAACATCGCATGAAATATTTGATTGTAGGACTTGGAAACATTGGCGACAAATATGCCAACACCCGCCACAACATTGGCTTTTTGTTTTTAGATTCTTTAGCCGAAAAATATAGCATGACATTCCAAAACGAACGCTTTGGACAATATGCCAATTATAAGTTTAGGGGCAGAAACTTGCATTTTTTAAAACCCGACACTTATATGAATTTGAGCGGTAATGCTTTACAGTTTTGGATGAAAAAATTGAACATCGAAAAGCATCAAATTTTAATCATTACCGATGATTTGAACTTGCCTTTTGGCACTTTAAGAATGCGTGGCAAAGGCAGCGATGGCGGCCATAACGGGTTGAAACACATACAATTTACACTTGGAACCGACCAATATCCCCGAATCCGGGTAGGCATCAGTGCCAACTTTGATGCCGGAAAACAAATTGATTATGTGTTGGGCGAATGGACAGCCGAAGAAAAAGAACAACTTCCGTTATTGTTTGACAAAATGCAGAAAGGCCTCGAAGAAATGGTATTTAGAGGCATTGGCATGGCCATGAATAGCGTGAATAGCAAGTTGTTAGATGCTTAGATGCTTAGATGCTTCGTGGCTTTGTTGCTTAGGTTTTAGTCTTTGAAATAGAGGATGCCTCTGGAATTGGCGTAGCCGATAGGGTTAAAGTTTTCGTCTGTCAAGAACCACAATGGAAAATTTTGATAGTGTGCTGGTTCAATTTCATATTTACTCGGAAACAAAGGAGATAAATCATGACCATATGACAAGAAAAGTCGTTTTTGATTACCAATGTATAAGTAATGTCCCCAAAACGTTGAGTCAATTGAGTCGTATTGCTCATCAAAATAAATCTCGAAAGTAGGTTTTGGAGCAGGTTTGAAAATTCTGATTGTTCCTTTTTTCTCATTTTTGAACCAAAAAAAATTACCACTATATCCCTCCAATTCTAAAATTTCATAGTACTTAAAAGGTACTATTATCTTCCCAAACTCATCCAGTATTCCATATTTTAGTTGCTCCGAATTTGTTTTTTTCGAAACCAAAAAAAGATAATTGTTTTGAAAACGATAGCCTTTAATAGTTGAAAATTGAGGAGGTATTACGGAGTGATGGGTTTCAATTCCACATCTACCTTTTTTGTCGAAAGTTAAAAAATAATCACTATAAGAATCGACTGTATCTAAATCATTTCCAGTGTTTTGAAATCCAATTTCGACATAATTCTCCAACCTTACGGTATCGTAGGCATCCAACATTTCATTCCACTTTTCAATTCTACCATGTACATCTTTTTCAGATTTCATAACTGAATAGTGGTGAACAATTCTATGATTTTGCTTTTGCTTTCTCCACGCTTCAAGGGCCGATTTAGCTGAATGAATATCACCCTTTGAGATTGAATATTTTATTGGATTAAAAACAGTATCTTTCGCTTCAAAACTATTGGCACTCCATGTTAACAAAACTCCCTTTTCGTTTTTACGGTTGCTTACATACCAACTGTTAATATTTACCTGTTCAAATGTTGGATTTTCATTCCATACACCTATCATCGTAACAATCCTACCTTCCGAGGCATCATATTGAAAAACATGATAATTACCTGTCAGAGTTCTCATAACATATACCTTTTTGGATATAGAGTAACCTTGAACAAGTTCTGGAAAATAGTACCAATTTATCTTTTCATCAAATACTTTTTTGCCATTCAAGTTAAAAAGTTCAAAACCATTGGTATCTGTGGCACAAAAAAAGAATGGTTTTATAAGAGTTATCGATTTAAAAGTAGGTGCTATAATTTCCATATTTTGGTATAAGGCCCCCCACATCTTTCCCACCCTGCAATAAACTAAGTCATTCATAAAATACAAATCCTGTCGGTTCGATAATCTGTCATTAAAACGATTGAAATCCATCAAATCAAAATCGGTAGCCCTATTGGAAGGATTCATACTAACTTCGTCATATTGAGGCTCTACAATCAACACCCCATTTGTATCGCTCACTCCCCATTTGTCGCCCACCCGATAGGGAATATAAATGTTGTTAGTTTGAGCTACTGCGTATGCAAAGACTATATGAAGAGGAATTAAAAAGGTAAGATATAGAACTATTTTTTTCATAAATTTATTTGTCAAATTTATTCGATTTAATCGAAAAAGAGTAGAATTTGAAAATGGTAAAATTGAAAACATTCAAAAGACCCGCATAGTAATCTTCTAAACAAAGCCCCCCTAAAACCAATTCCTGCTTTTTTTAGAAAAAGGAAACGGGAAAATTGGCCTATAGGATTATGCCTACTTCTTTTTGCTCAAATCAACAAGTCAACAAATCAACAAGGAAACTAAAAAACTAAATTTGCCGCATGAATTACCACAAAGCAATTTTGCTGATTTTGGATGGTTGGGGCATCGGTAGAAAGGATTATTCAGATGCCATTTTTGCCGCCAACACCCCTTTTATTGACAATTTATTGGCAACTCAACCCAACACAACACTCAAAACATTTGGGCAAAACGTGGGGTTGCCTAACGGACAAATGGGCAATAGCGAAGTAGGGCACCTCAACATCGGTGCGGGTAGAATTGTGTATCAAATGCTGGTACTCATCAACAAATCATTTGCCGATAAAAGTATTTTAAACATTTCGGCATTTAAAAAACTCATTGATTTAGCCAAAAGTGAGAACAAAAACATTCATTTAATAGGCCTTGTCAGCAACGGCGGAGTGCATAGCAGCGATGAACATTTAAAAGAACTATGCGGCATTTTAAAAGACAACAATCTTGATAATCAAACCTTTATACATGCTTTTTTGGATGGACGAGATTGCGACCCACATAGCGGGAAAGGTTTTATAAAAGAAGTATTAAACGACCCAAGATTGGGAAATGCCAAACTGGCAAGTATAATTGGTCGCTATTATGCGATGGATAGAGATAAACGCTGGGAGCGGGTAAAACGGGCCTACGACGCTATGGTGCATGGCATCGGAAAACCCACCAACGATGTGTTATCGGCCATTGCCGAATCCTATCAAAACGGCGTTTCGGATGAATTTATGTTGCCAATAATCAATACTGAAAATAACCAACCAATAGCCACCATAAAGGATGGCGACATCGTGTTGTGTTTTAATTTTAGAACCGACCGAGGTCGTGAAATATCGATGGCTCTCACCCAACAGTCGTTTCATGAGCAAAACATGGCTCCGCTTAATCTGCATTATTTTACCATGACCGAATACGACAAAACATTTAAAAATGTGGAAGTTATATTTGACAAACAAGACTTAAAACTTACATTGGGCGAGCATTTGAGCAATTTGGGGTTAAAGCAAATTCGAGCAGCCGAAACCGAAAAATATCCGCACGTTACGTTCTTTTTTAGTGGTGGTCGGGAGTTAGAATTTGAAGGAGAACAACGCATTTTGGTAAATTCCCCCAAAGTGGCTACCTACGATTTGCAACCGGAAATGAGTGCCATTGAACTTAAAGAAAAAGTGAAAGCAGCCATAGAAACCAACCAACATGATTTTTTCTGCGTAAACTTCGCAAACCCAGACATGGTTGGACATACGGGGGTTTTTGAAGCCATAAAAAAAGCCTGCGAAACCGTGGATGGCTGTGTGAAGGAATTGGTAGAAACTGCACAAAAAAACGACTATAGGCTAATGATAATTGCCGACCACGGAAATGCTGATTTTGCCATTAATGATGACGGCACACCCAACACAGCTCATAGTTTAAACCTGGTGCCTTGCATTGTGTTAGGTGAAAAAAATATTTCGCTCAAAGAGGGCATTTTGGCCGATGTGGCACCCACTTTGCTAAAAATGATGGGTTTACAACAACCTGATGAAATGACCGGAAACTGCATTTTTTAATGAAGAAAAAACAACAAATAAAGCTGCAAATAGCCGCCATGGGCGACGAAGGTTGCCACATATTTTGCAAGGCGAAAATAAATGGCATGTATGCCCGCGTACTTATTGACACGGGAGCCAGCAAAACCGTTATGAGCAAAGAGTTTGCCGATGGTTTAACCAATTTAAAACACATAGAAATAGACGAAAATAAAACTGCCGGTGTGGGTGCCGAACCCGTGCAGGCCGATTTTGCCAAAATCAAGAAATTAAAACTTAAAAAATGGACAATCAAAAAGTTGATAGTCGGCATTATGGATTTGAGCCATGTAAAACCGCTTTATGAAAGTGTAGGCGTTGAACCTTTTGATGCGATTTTGGGAGGAGATGTCTTGCAAATGAGCAATGCCAAAATAGATTATAAAAAGCAACAATTAACTTTGCATTAAATGGACAATTGTATTGTAATTACTGGGGCGGCTGGTTTTATAGGCAGTTGCGTTGCTCAAGAACTTTATAGAAAAGGACAAACCAATCTTGTTTTGGTGGATGAATTTGTGCGGGAAGACAAGCTAAAAAACCTTGAAGGGCTTGAAAACTGCACAAAAATTGATCGAAATGATTTTTTACAAATTATTGGTAATCATACCTTTATGGCCATTATTCATTTAGGAGCAAGAACCGATACAACGGAGTTTGACCATCGCATTTTTGATGAGTTAAACCTAAACTACTCAAAGGTGATTTGGAACTATTGTACACAAAAAAAAGTACCTTTAATTTATGCCTCATCCGCCGCCACCTATGGCGATGGCCTTGATGGTTTTGACGATGACAACGACAAAATTGAACAACTAAAACCACTAAACCCATACGGACAAAGCAAACAAGATTTTGACGTATGGGCATTAAAGCAAGAAGAAACCCCGCCGTTTTGGGTTGGGCTAAAATTTTTTAACGTTTTTGGGCCAAACGAATATCACAAAAGCCGCATGGCATCGGTAGTTTTTCATACCTTCAACCAAATAAAACAAACCGGAAAAATGAAATTGTTCCAATCGCACAACCCAGATTTTGAAGACGGTGGCCAAACCCGCGATTTTATTTATGTAAAAGATGTTATAAAAGTTATTGAATTTTGGCTAAAACACCAACAAAACAATGGCATTTACAACCTTGGCACTGGCACACCTCGCACGTTTAACGATTTGGCAAAATCTGTTTTTGTGGCTCTCGGTTTGCAACTAAATATAGAATATGTGCCAACGCCAGAAGATATTCGAGACAAATACCAATACTACACCAAAGCGGAAATGAAAAGAACGCTGAGTGCAGGATATGACGGTGGTTTTTTTACGCTCGAAGAGGCCGTTTCAGATTATGTTAAACACTATTTAACCGCCCAAAAACACTTTTAAATTGGCTCGAAAAGTTGGCATATCGCTTTGCATTCTTATATCGGTACTGCTGATATTATGGCCAAAAGGTCGGTCGGTGGTTGATCATGACCAATTGCATAAAAAACAGTTAAGTCTTACCGAAAAGACAAACGAGTTTTTGCTGGAAGTAATAAAAGAAGCACCCGAAATCGTTAAAAAGAAATCTGATCTGCCGTGGCACTGGCGAGTGTTTGAACAACAGAATGGACTGCTAACCAACTGGACTTCAAATGATTGGCTTCCAGACTCATCCCTTTTTCATCTATCAAAACCCACGCTTTATCAGCACAACGGCGGTTGGGATTTGGTAATACCCGTTACTGAAAACACCCTCTGCACCCGCAAACTTACCCGAATCGAACTGGGGCAATTTGAGGCACAAAACAGAATAACCCCACTTCAAAATCAGGAGTTTGAAATAAAAACCGACACCTCAGAATTTGCACTTTTGAAAGGGCAGGCATTTTTGCATTTTTACGATTCCACACTACACGAAACCCGAAAGGGATATTTCATTTTAATAGCATTTGGTTTGTTAACCATTGCCTCTTTATTGGCTTTCAGAAAATGGGCGTGGGGTTCTATTGCAACGGTCGTTTCGGCGATACTACTCCGCATTTTTGTACTAAAAAATGCTTTTGAGTTGGGGTTAGGCAATATCCCACTTTTTTCGCCGTCCATATTTGCCAGCTCCGACCTAATGCCTTCTTTAGGTGATTTATTGTTGCACATTGTGGTGGCATTTATTGTGCTATTGGCCATCTTTCATCTCCGCCCCAAATGGCAGATTGCCACCAAATGGAAATTCGTATCGCTCGTTTTTGCCTTTTTGGTTTCTTTTTTCGGAGCGGATTTAATTGAATCTCTGGTAGCCAGTTTAATCAAAAATTCAAGCATTTCATTTGATATAACCAATTTAAGAACTATCGATATTTTTTCGGTTTTGGTCGTTTCGATGGTGGCGGCAATGTTTTGGCTTTTATTTGGCCTTCTGTCTTTGGTTTTTAATCAAAAAACACAACAATCCGTAGCTCGGAAAAAATTGGTTCAGTCTATTCTTGCTGCCCTAATCTTATTCTTATCGTTTCAAATAATTGATGGCAAACGTGATATTGATAGCCTTTTGGTTTCCTCCATTTTTGTTTTAATAGTGCTGCTTGTTTTTTATTGGCTTGGCACACTAAAAAAGGCTCTTTTACCCATCTACAAATATTTTATTTACACCCTATTGTTCAGCATTTTTTTCTGCATTACCCTTTTAACGAATGTTGAAAAAAGAGAGCTTGAAGGCATACAACTCTTTGCCAGCAAACTCACGTCAAACAAAGATTTAGAAGCCGAGTATTTATTCAAAAAAATGGAGACCAGTTTGGCACTTCGATTTTTAGAGCCGGCTGATTTTAGTGATTTTAACAGCAACAAAGAGGAGTTTGAGAAAAAGCTCAGAAAGCTGTATTTCTCCGGATATTTGGATAGGTACAACATGCACATTTTGAGTTTCGACTCGGTGGGAAATAATATTAATTCTACCACCCTCTATACCCAAGAGTACCTCGATCAAATATACAATGAAGGCTCGTTTCCAACACTCAGCCATCATTTTTATCAAGTGCGAAGCGACCGCATTTTTAATGGTTATTTGGCCAAATTTGAATTGTGTGACATTACCGGCCATCATGGAAACATTTTTATTTTATTGGAGCCTAAATTCTTTCAGGGCTTCTATCAATATCCCGACTTGATGCATCAAAAAAAGGAAAGAAGAGTTTTTAGCCTCGACCACTATTCGTATGCCCTTTTTGTAAACAACCGATTGCTCAATCAACATGGTTCATACCCTTATCAGTTGTATTTTGATAGCTCCAATTTTGCAAGTCCAAAAACTATTTTTGATAAATCCGGCTTTCATCACAACGTTATCAAACAAGAAAATTCGGTGGTGGTTTTGAGCCACCCCAATTACGACCTCAAATCGTATATCAGCACCTTTAGTTTTTCGTTTTCTTTCTTTTTGGCCACACTTACCGTGTTTGGAATAGTGTGGTTTGGCGGTTGGTTTTTAATTGATTTAATATCCGGATTTAGACCCGGACTGAAAAAAAATATCTCGGAAAGCAGAAAGCAAATGCTCGAATATTTTGGATTGGAACAAGTTTATTTGAGTACCCGAATAAGGCTCTCTATGGTTATTTTGGTATTTGTTGGTATTTTATTTTCTGTGTATGCAACCGTTCAGTTTGTAAAATTCAACAACCAAAACAAATCGAAAAGTGAGCTGCTCATAAAAATTAGGGAGGTTGCCAACAAACTTCAAAACGAGGTAAGTTTCTCAAAAAAATTGGAAAATGCCGAGTCAAGGCAATTTTTGGTAAACGAGGCCGCTGATGTTTACAAAGTAGATGTTTCGTTGTTTGACAGCTCCGGAAAGCTATTGGCTTCAAGCATCGACGAAATCTACAATTCCGGTGTGGTTGCACCACTTATGCACCCCGAGGCAAACCGCGTTTTGAGACAAGAAAAAAACTCCCAACTCATTCATGAAGAACGAATTCGAAATCAAGTAATCACGTCGGCCTATCTGCCGTTGGTCAATTCGAGCAGAAAGGTAATAGCCTATTTGAATCTGCCGTATTATGCTCAAAACGAAGAGTATAGCAGCGAAATATCCAACTATACCCTCACGCTTGTAAACCTTTATCTGCTGTTGATGTTGTTAGCGGTGGCCATGGCCTATTTTGTGTCGCAACGCATTAGCAAACCGTTGCAAATTATTCGCGAAAAAATGTCAAAAACCGACCTCGAAACCAACGAATTGATTGAGTGGAAACAAAATGATGAAATTGGCCGATTGGTAAAACAATACAACAAAATGGTGTTGCAACTGGGCGATAGTGCCCAAAAACTAAGCGAAAGCGAGCGAGAAGGAGCTTGGAAAGAGATGGCACGGCAAGTGGCTCACGAAATAAAAAACCCGTTGACCCCCATGAAACTAAACATACAGCATTTGCAACGAGCCTGGGCCGACAAAAACGAACGGTTGGAAGACACGTTTAAGCGGGTAACCAATGTGTTGATAGAACAAATAGACAGCCTTTCTACATTGGCCACCGAGTTTTCGTCGTTTGCCCAAATGCCTGTAAACAATTTTGAAAATTGCAACCTTACTCAAACCCTGCTTAACACCATTGTGCTTTTTGAGCGAAGCGAAAACATCGAATTCCGATACAAAACCGATATGCCCGAAGCCATTGTATTTGCCGATAAAGAGCAAATTGGGAGGGCTTTTAACAATGTGATTAAAAATGCCACGCAAGCCATTCCTGAAGACCGCAAAGGTTTAATATCCATCAACTTAGAGCTAAAGGGCGGAAAGGTTTTGGTTTCGATAAAAGACAACGGAAAAGGCATTTCGCCCGAAAACCGAGCCAAAATATTTGTACCTAATTTTAGTACCAAAAACAGCGGTATGGGCTTAGGCTTGGCCATTACCCGTAAAATGATTGAAGCCGCCAATGGCCGAATATGGTTTGAAACCGAGGTGGACAAAGGCACAACCTTTTGTTTGGAGTGGCCGTTGGGAGAAGATAAGCAAGATTAAAAAATTTACCCTATTTTTGGTAAACGAAATGGAAAATGAATCGATAACGACAAGTACTTTGTTTCTATGATATGGAAAATATGCGTAATAGAGGTTCGCATATACTAACGTTGGCTGCAATTTTAAAAGACGACAATGACTGAAAAAGAACTAAGTAAAAAAAGTATTGTTCAAGATATTGAAAATCTAAGAAACAAAGTCAATGCACTTGGACAAGAAAAGTCAACACTTTTGAAAATAGCTCAAGAGTCTTTTATTCTTGGAAGTGACTCTCACTTAAATTCGTTGAACCCCGAAATTCGTGAACAACTAGGATTAGAACTCGCATATTTAACGCAGAGAGACCCAAAACTATCAACTGACTACACTGAAAAGAAAAACAAATATTTAAGTCTAGGAAAAAGCTATGCCTCGATAAGTTTCCTGTTTGATTTGGTAGATGAACACTTTTCATTATTAGATTTAATTCTTCTTCAAGAAATTCTAATGAATGATGGTGAATTTAGAAAAGTCGATGTCTTTATAGTTCATCCAGACGGTAAGAAAATTGTTTATGATTTCAAAAACATTCTTGGGCAATTAGAAGAAACATTTGATTGGTATTACTCAACATTAATTGATTCAGAAATTTCACCAGTTGTAACCGCCATACTTTTTCATTATAAAGTTGTTTCTATACACCCATTTTTAGATGGAAATGGTAGGATATCAAGACTTATTCTCAATCTAATCCTATTAAAACACGGACTTTTCCCCATTTCAATCCCTAACGAGAAAAGAAAGCAATACTATGAAAGTCTTGTTTTGGCTGATAGCAGTAACATAGAGCCCCTAATCGATTTTTTTGGGTCTCTGATAATTGAAAAATTAAATCAATATTTATCAATAGCAAAGGAATTAGAAGACCTAGATTTCAATAAAACATTTTTAGTGTTAACAGAAGATGGGAATACAAAAATGATTGAGAATCTTCTTGAAATTCACGGCATTGATATTTCAAAAGCAAAAGTTGAATCATACGATGGTAAAGACAACCTAGCTTCTGCTATCTTCTTTGCTAAAAAGCTTACATCAAAGTCAGCTAATTTGAAGCATATCTTAATACATCGTGACAGAGACAATGACAATCCACAGCAATTAAAGCAAATAATTGAAAAACAACTTAGAAACTATCAGATTGACGGAATTACAACTGTTCTGATTACGAAGCACTATGACATTGAAAGCTATTTTTTAAACGAGAGACATATTAACTGTTTGTATAACCAAATTTCAATTGACAAAGCAAAAGAATTAATTGAGCAAGCTACAATAGAAACAAGTGAAATTTCAAAATCAAAACTAAGAATAGCATATTCTGAATACGGAAAGTATGGAAAGATTAATGACCCACAAGAAAGGGCTAATGAAATCAATAAACTTTACGACAGCGACCCAATGAAATATAGGTATGGAAAAAGCGTTTTGTATCGTTTAGAAGAATTAATAACTAATGAACTTGGACTTGCAGACAGAGCAACATTAACAAAATACTCTGACCATTTGAAAATAATTGAAATAGAACAATGCAAAGAAGCCTTGAATTAAAAACTGCACCCAACAGCAGTTTGGCAAAATGGCGGCTTCATTGGTTAAATCCCACTCTGGTGCGAGCTTCCTCCGTGGGCGGACATGTGCAGGAAGCTCACACCAGCCAAGGAAAGTGGAAAAGGGAACATGGGAGGTAATGAAAACCGCGGGATATGTTGTTGGTACCTATTTGGTAGTTGTGAGTAATCCGGTTGGTTTGACAGTACTTACGGTTGTGACAATCGCAGAGATAGCGGGAGATATTTATATGGCAACAAATGATATTGAGTATAAGTCACCTAGTGCTGAAGATCAGGAGGTAATTGATCGAATTATGACTAGGCAAAGAGATAACACAGAGTATGTGCCTCGGGTCAACCTACTACAATATCCTATAAGATAGATAAATATGTTTAAGAATATAAAATTAATACCTATTCTTCACTACAGCTTGTTAAGGGCTTTTTTAAACAAAAAAAGGTCACAGAAGAGGTTGGAGGTACTTTCCAATTATAAATCCATGTGTGGTGTAATAGTCTTTATGTTCTTTATTATGCTTGCTTTAAGACCACAAGACTTAAAAAATTATTACGACCATCATGATGTCTCTTTAGCACCAATTGTGAAGGGTGTTTTATTTCTTTTGCTTCCTTTATTCATATCATTGGGTTATGGCAAACCCCCAAAGAAAAACTATCAAAATTTAAGAAAGGTTGTTACTTATAAATCAATTCATTCGAAATTTTGGGGTGTTGTATATTTTATTTTTTGGCATCTTCTTTTTATTTCGATGTTGCTTATTGGTATATATAAGCTCTCCAAGGCAAATAATTTCTACGCGGCAATTAACATGGGGTAGAACATGAGAATACAAAACATAAAAGCAATAAATTACGTCATCCCGATAGCTATCGGGATGACGTTTTGTGCTTCTATTAAACTTTAATAATATATTGTAACTTTGTGTTCCGATCCCAATAGCTATCGGGATGACCCGAACGCAAAGTCCAAAACCGTTGAGAATATCATTCTTAATAGGAGTCCGACATTTAATCGTCAGATATTCAAATCTGAAAAAAATAGCGGTTTGAAATGGAAAGAGATTTTTCTCAGCCGCAATGGGTAAGCGTCAATACTGCTCTTCTTCGTTCGGGAAATCTTTGCTTTTAACATCCGAAATGTAGTGGCCAACGGCATCTTTTACCGTGTCATACAGTTCTAAATATCTTCTCAAAAAGCGAGGATGAAATTCGTGCGTTATTCCCAATAAGTCATGCAAAACCAACACCTGTCCATCAACTCCGCCACCTGCACCAATACCAATTATTGGAATGTTGATATTTTTGGTAACCTCTGTTGCCAACTTGGCCGGAATTTTTTCTAACACAATCCCAAAACAACCCGCATCTTCCAGCAATAGGGCATCTTCCATTAATTTTTTTGCCTCTGCTTCTTCTTTGGCTCGCACGGAGTATGTGCCAAATTTAAAGATGCTTTGAGGGGTTAATCCCAAATGACCCATTACGGGAATTCCGGCAGACAAAATCCGTTTTACAGATTCGATAACTTCCACTCCACCCTCTAATTTTATGGCATGGGCACCTGCCTCTTTCATTATTCTAATGGCACTTTTTAGAGCCTCTTTGCTATCGCCTTGATAAGAACCAAACGGCAAATCGACAACTACCAACGCTCGGTCCACCGCCCGAATAACCGATTGAGCATGGTATATCATTTGATCCAAAGTGATGGGCAAGGTAGATATATGGCCAGCCATCACGTTGCTGGCTGAGTCGCCTACCAAAATAACGTCAATGCCTGCATCATCAATAATTTTGGCAAATGAGTAGTCGTAGGCTGTCAGCATACTTATTTTTTCGCCTTGCATTTTCATGTCGAGCAAAGCGAGGGTAGTAACTTTTTTGTATTCCGATTTTGACATTTATGTATTGTTAATTTCCGCGTCGACGCAGTTCGCCAACCTCTTTTTTTAGAGCATCATTTTCGGCCTTGAGTGCTTTATTTTTTTCTTTTTCCTTCGAAAGTAATTCGGTCAAACTCAGCACCAAATCGCCATCTGTTTGCTTTTCAATATCTTCTTTCATTGATTCCAAATAGGTCAAACGCTTTTGGGCTTGTTGCAATTCGGTTTCCAGTTGAGCCACTTTGCTTTTCAACTCAACATTGTCTTTGTTTAGTTCCTTCACTTTGCTGGCCGAGGTTGTGTCTATAGTCAAGTTGGTTTTGCAAATATTTAATTCTTCGGTCAGACGTTCTATTTCTTGGTTTTGTTTGTCAATTTTGTCTTTAAAAACCTTAACCAATTCAGTATAAGTTTGGTCATTTCCAGTTGTTTTTGAGTCTATCGGATTTTGTTTTAATTCTGAAATTTCGTTGGCCTTCAGCAAAAACAATCCTGCTTTAATACGACTGTTTCCGTTTACATAAAATCCTTGCCTACCTTTTGCAAAAGATGTTTCGATAAATGAGCGTTCAAATTTCCCGTTAAAATAAATATCAAACTCATTGCCTTTTGTTCTTATTTTCAACTCATTTTCACCTTTTTTTAGGTGTTTAGATTTTTCCCAGCCACCATTTTTTGTATGAAATAGGGGAGTGAAGACACCGTTTTTTAGCAATTTGATTCGATACTGTTTTTTTGCGTTTATTTCAATAATCAACGCACCGCTGCCATCTTTTTGAGCTTTAATAATTACGCCACCCCCAGCGTTTTTGTTTGATTTTACCTTTTCGGCCTCAATTTTTGTTACCAATTCAAAGTCAGAATATTCTCCAATATCTTTGGCCAAAGCCACCGAAAAGTAATCCGGTTTAAGTCGAGAAATGCTGTATTTATTTTCGGAAATAATGAATTGTTCGCTTTCGGTATTTTTTTGTTCCCATCGGTTGGCACCGGTAGAAAAGTTGTCAAACACTACTACCGTAGAGAAATCGGCTAAAACGCGTTCTTTGTTTTGACCGTTCGTAAAATTTGACAACAATAACAGCAATATCAGTTTTAAATATTTCATTTTTGTCGAATGCTTTGGGTGCAAAGCTAAAGTAATTGATTTAATGCACATACAAATAAATAATAGGATTGGTTGGGTAGCCTTATTGTTGGCGGCTTTTTTCGGTGGATGCAACAATACATTGGATGTAACGGCCGATTGGAAAGAAATTCCGGTGGTGTATGGGCTGCTTAATCCATCAGCAACATACAATTACATACGAATTAATAAGGTTTACCTCAACGAACAAGGCAATGCTTTGAGCTATGCCGGTGTTTCTGATAGCCTCCAGTTTGAAGATTTAACGGTAAAAATGGTGGAGTTTAAAGATGGAGCGGAAACGAATGTTATAACCCTCGAAAAGGTGATTGGTGATACAATTGGCCTTCCAAAAGATTCCGGTCTTTTTGCCAACTCG
Organism: Flavobacteriales bacterium; assembly: GCA_020635395.1. Taxonomy (NCBI): domain Bacteria; kingdom Pseudomonadati; phylum Bacteroidota; class Flavobacteriia; order Flavobacteriales; species Flavobacteriales bacterium. Next base: position 56,188 of record JACJZV010000002.1, on the reverse strand, counting down.
CCCAATGTACTTTACCGAACCAATTTTCCGATAAAAGCATCCAGTTTTGCGGCATTATACAACTATAAACTTGTCATTACCAATAATAAAAGCGGTAAAACCTACGAGTCAAAGGCAAATACAGTTGGACTTACTGAAGTTTTCTCTCCGGTTAGCGATAGAACCACAAAACTGAGCATTGAAGATGATACTTCTCGCTTTTTGTTTATCAACTATCGGGAGGCATCGCAAGCTAAAATGTATGATTGCGAACTTCGATTTAGGTATAAAGAATACCCCGCTGGTGAACCCAATAAAGCTGTGGTGGACAGCGTGAGTTGGACTATTTTTAAAGGAAAAGAAACCATTCGACTTCGTGGATACGAACAGCAAATCTACCCGCAAAAGAGCTATGTGTTTTACGATTTCTTGGCAACGGTTTTGCCCGAAAAACCAGGCTACGAGCGTCAGGCAATAGATGTGGGAATGTATTTTTATGCCTCCGGCGAAGACATTTATACGTATGTTCAAGTAAATAAACCCAGCATAGGTATTGTGCAGAAGAAACCGGAGTTTACCAATATTTCCAATGGATTGGGTGTTTTCTCTTCAGTTCACATAAAAGCATACGACCATATCGAACTGACTGGGGCAACACATTCTTCTTTGGCCAACTCTCCGCGTACCGAAAAGCTTAACTTTGTCACCCCTTAGTGACTATTTGTCACCTTTTTGCCAAATTTGAACTTCTAAATCGGTCAATTTTGGTCATTTCAAAAAAAAAATAATGCTTGGCACTTCAATTGCCTTAGCCCCAATTAAAAAAAAGAGGCTATATTATGAGCAAAGTAATTGGTATAGATTTAGGAACAACAAATTCATGTGTTGCCGTTATGGAAGGCAACGAGCCGGTTGTTATTCCAAACAGCGAAGGACGCAGAACAACTCCTTCTATCGTTGGTTTTTTGGATAATGGCAATGGCGAACGCAAAGTGGGAGACCCCGCAAAAAGACAAGCCATCACTAATCCGCAAAACACCGTTATGTCTATCAAACGGTTTATGGGTATGCGATACAGCGAAGTAACTACCGAAGCATCGCATGTTTCTTATAAAGTGGTGAAAGGCGACAATGACACTCCTCGAGTAGAAATTGGAGATAGGAAATACACACCTCAAGAAATTTCGGCCATCGTTTTACAAAAAATGAAAAAAACGGCGGAGGATTATTTGGGTACAGAGGTTAGTCGTGCGGTTATTACCGTTCCGGCATATTTTAACGATGCACAACGACAAGCTACAAAAGAAGCTGGCGAAATTGCTGGATTGAAAGTTGAAAGAATCGTAAACGAGCCTACAGCGGCTGCATTGGCCTACGGGCTTGATAAAAGAGATAAAGACATGACCATTGCCGTTTTTGACTTGGGCGGTGGCACATTCGATATTTCTATTCTTGAACTTGGCGATGGCGTGTTTGAAGTAAAATCAACCAACGGCGATACTCATTTGGGTGGAGATGATTTCGACCAAGTTATTATCGACTGGTTGGCAGCAGAGTTTTTGAGCGATGAAAATATCGACCTTAGAAAAGACCCAATGGCATTGCAACGGTTGAAAGAAGCTGCCGAAAAAGCAAAAATTGAACTTTCGAGCAGCACCGAAACAGAGATTAATCTCCCATACATTATGCCGGTGGATGGTGTGCCAAAACACTTGGTTCGCAAATTGTCGAGAGCAAAGTTTGAACAACTTGCCGATGATTTGATAAAAAGAAGTTTGGAGCCCTGCCGACAAGCTATGAAAGATGCCGGATTGAGCAACAGCGACATTGATGAAGTGATTTTGGTAGGAGGTTCAACGCGTATTCCTCGCATACAAGATGAAGTAGAAAAATTCTTTGGCAAAAAACCTTCAAAAGGAGTTAATCCGGATGAGGTGGTGGCCATTGGAGCAGCCATTCAAGGCGGAGTTTTGACAGGTGAGGTAAAAGATGTATTGTTATTAGATGTAACACCACTTTCATTAGGTATTGAGACTATGGGAGGCGTTTTTACTCGCCTAATTGAGTCCAACACGACCATTCCTACAAAAAAATCGGAAGTGTTTTCTACCGCTTCCGACAATCAACCTTCGGTAGAAATACATGTGTTGCAAGGCGAGCGATCTATGGCTAAAGACAATAAAACCATTGGTCGTTTTCATTTGAGCGATTTGCCTCCGGCTCCAAGAGGAGTGCCTAAAATTGAGGTTACTTTTGACATTGATGCCAACGGTATTTTAAACGTAAGTGCAAAAGACCAAGGAACAGGCAAAGAACAAAAAATACGAATTGAGGCCTCAAGCGGTTTGAGCGATGCCGAAATCGAAAGAATGAAAAAAGAGGCGGAAGCCAATGCCGAAGCTGATAAAAAGGCGAAAGAATCGATTGAGAAAATCAATCAGGCCGATACGTTAGTGTTTACCACCGAAAAGCAAATCAAAGAATACGGAGATAAAATTCCGGAAGACAAACGCAAGGCTATTGAAGATGCAAAAGACGCATTGAAAAAGGCCGTGGAAGCAAAAGACGGTGACAGCTTGGACGGATTGATGGAAACATTAAATAAAGCCTGGGAGGCAGCTTCACAAGATTTGTATAACGCACAGCAACAAACCGGCGGCGATGCCGCAAACGGTGGAGCGGAAAATGCCACCAACGATGGCTCAACCGAAAACGTTGAAGACGTTGACTTCGAAGAGGTAAAGTAATTTTTTAAAAACACCCTTTTATACAGCCGGGAATGAATGTTCTCGGCTTTTTTTTTGATGGGAATTCTACCGATAGTGATTTGCTGAATTTATGATTCATCATAAGTTTTCAAGTACTTCTCCAAAGCGTTTTTGTCTCGTAGATCAACAGTAATTGTTAATTGCCAATCTTGAAGCAATAAATCCCATTTTGTGCCTATTTTATAAAGTGTTTTAGTGAGTAATTCTTTGTTAATACTCCAGTGATTTGTGAACCAAATGTGTTCAACTACATTGTCCGTAAAATCATAAAATACGGCACTATAACCTTTGCCGAATGCAACACAATTCTCACGCATTACACGGTAGGTCTGTCCATAACCTGTATAAACTTTAGAAATTTTTTCCAATTCAAGTACACTAAGCATATTTTCAATGTCATTAGGTTTTATTTTCCTATGATTCAATCCTATTTTGTTTAATACATAAGATGCATTCCCGTACGAACGGTTTAATTCCTTATTGATCAGGTTGTTATCTTCAATAGATTCAGCTTCAAGAAGTGATAGATTTTCGATTGGAATCACTTCAACTTGTCTGAAATCGTCTTCATGGTAAAAAATAGATCGTGTCTTTTTGTTACTTCCTATTTGTTTTTTAATTCTAAATCTATCAAATAATGTCATTTTCTTAACAATTAGCATTTTTAACAAATATATCCTTGCAGCACAAAAATAAAAAGTACCACCCTACAAAACCTCCATCAACTCTGCCAAATCAAGAATTTCAAATGTGGCAATTTTTGGATGGGCGGCATTTTGGGGGTTAAAAAATACGGTGTCCATTCCGGCGTTTTTGCCACCGAGCACATCAGTTTCAATATGGTCGCCAACATAAATGCTATTGTTTTGGTGGGCATTGGCCAATCGTAGGGCATGATGAAATACTCGTTTGTCTGGTTTTAAAAATCCCACTTCTTCGGAGGTGGTAATTGTGTCAAATCGGTTGTGAAGTCCAGAGTGCAGTAATTTGGTGTGTTGCACTTCTTTAAAACCATTGGTAATGAGGTGGATGGTATATTTTTCCGATAGATAGTTCAATGCGGTCAAGGCGTTAGGCATAAGGTTTCCTTGTTTGGGACTTTGATCTAAATATTGTTCGCTTAATAGATTGCACAATGGTCTGCTGTCAATGTTCCACTCTCTTAAAACAGTTGGAAATCGTTCATTTCGTATCGTGGTTTTGTCAATCTCACCTTTTCGATACTGTTCCCAAAGTTGCTCATTTGTTTTTTCATAGTGTTCAATAAAGGTTTGAAAATCAGGAACGCCAAAGTTATTGAGACGATGTTCGTCAAATAATTTTTCGAGCGTTATTCGACTATTGGTTTCAAAATCCCAGAGTGTGTGGTCGAGGTCGAAAAAAATATGTTTGTATTTATTCGTCATCAGGCAAAATAAAATTTTGAAAGTGTTTTTAATAAAAAGACAATGTTAATGCAGCACAACAAGACTATGGCTGAAAGCGTATAAAACAAAGTTTTTTGCCATTTTGGACGAGTTATTTGTTGCAAACCGACCATAAAAAACCATGTAAACGACAGCAATGCGGGAAGTAAGAAAATGGCTTTGATGCAGCCATAATCTCGATAGGTAATGGCATATTGAATGCTAAATACTAACATACCAAGACAAAATACTGCATGAATAATTTCCCCCCAAGCAAACCTATTTTCAGTAGTAGTAAAAAACTGCTTAAACACTTTTTTGATTGATAGAAGCAAGCCCCAAACAAATAGTAAAAGCGGAACAATGCCCAACACAAAGGTTGCCCTTACTAAATGGAGCATATCTGGTTGTTTGCTTTGCCAAGTGCCAGGATGCATAGAAAACATGGAGTGGTAAAACGAACCATACATCTGCAACCAAAACGAGGTACGATGAATGGGATAATCCTTTGGTGAATTAATGTTATAAGGTTTTTCGAGAAAGTTTTTTAGTGGAAGTCGTAAAAACCCCGTTTCTATTGAGTTTATGCCTGGTCGGTGGGTGTCTTTATAATCAGGTTCTCGAAACGGTGGAGGATTTGGTTTTTCTATATTGGTAACGAATGGATTGCCATAAACCCGATAGTGTTCGTGATACTTTGAATGAAAGCTCAATAGGTAAACGCCCAGAATCATTGGAACAAGAAGGCCAAAATGGCTTCTTATTCTTGATTGAAAAATTAAAAATAAAACCACAGCAAAGGTTAAAAGTAGAAGAGCAATGCCCAACCCTTTAATATAGGCCGCAAGCACGGCCAGCAATAAGGCACAAAGTGCCGAGAATATTTTTTTTTGATGATAATATTGTTCAACAAAAAAGACGATGGCCATGCCAATGACGATAATGAGCAAATCATTGGTAGCTTGAAAACTGATGCCAAAAAATGCAGGATTGACCAGCCAAAAGGACATGATAAGTAGCGAGAAGTGTGGCGAGATATTTTTGTTTTTCAGCCACACAAACAAAATAAAAAGTCCGAGCAAAGAGAAGAAAACATTTTGCCACTGCAATTGAGCATTTATCCAACCTCGATTGCTGTGGCCAAACAATTTTGCTATACCAGCATGTATATTATACATCAAACCGGGTTGAAAACACTCCCAGCAATCGTAGCGGTTGATAGATTCTCCGTTAATAATGCGTTGCACAACTTCCACATGGTCGTCATTCGATTTATAATTGACGTAGCCGCCATAAAATCGGCCACCAATGCCCACAATAAGTGTTATTGAAAAAAGTATTTTAGAAAATAAACCCAAAACTATTTTTGAATTTTTACGCCAAAACTAAGGTCTCCGGCATCGCCCAAACCAGGCACAATATAGCCTTGTTCGTTTAAATCATCATCAATGCAACCTATCCACAACGTGCTGTTGGGTATGTGTTTAGAAACATACTCAACACCCTGAGTGCTACCAATAACCGATACCAAATGTACTTCTTTTGGAGTGCCGTGTTTTATAAATTGTTCATAACACAACACAAGCGATTGACCCGTGGCAAGCATGGGGTCGGTTAATATGAGGGTACGGTTTTCTATATCTGGACAGGCCAAATATTCTACTTTTATCTCAAAGTTTTTCTCATCTGTGTGGTGCCTATAGGCCGAAATGTAGGCCAAATCTGCCTGATTAAATAATTGATTTACACCTGTTTGTAGTGGAATTCCGGCTCTAAGAATGGTGGCTACCACGGGCTGCTTAATAAGTTCTTTTGTGTTTGCCAAAGCCAACGGGGTTTTGGTTTTGGTGTTTTGATAGTCTAATTTTTTTGAAATTTCGTAGGCCGCAATAAAACCCAGACGCTCAATGTTTTTTCTAAAGCGGTATCTATCTTGCTGAATAGAAACATCTCTTAACTCTTTAAGTATTTGATTTACAATAGAATTGCTCTCCGACAGATTTTGAACTATAAACATATTGTGTTTTTGGTACGATTTCTGCCTGCAAGTTATACAGATTTAAGAAAACGTTATACTCTTTAAACAAGAAAGGTAAATAACAATTAATTTTGACCTACAAAATGAAAGCGATTAAGGCAATATTGTTCACGGTGGTGATGTTTATAATGACTTCGGCTATGCCCAACCAAGAAGTATTTAATGTTATAGAATCGGCCATAGCCAGCGGAAACGCCACTACTTTGTCTCAATATTTGGGCAGCAGTGTGGAGTTAGAATTGCCGGGCGAGAGCGAAGGCATGTATTCCAAACAACAAGCTCAGATGATTTTGAAACGTTTTTTTGAAAAAAATGCTCCGGCATCATTCAAAATTGTACACCAAGGAAACTCTGCCACTGGCAGCCGATATGCAGTGGGCGATTTTAAAACTAAAACCAACAAAACCTACCGTGTGACGGTTTACATTAAGAAGAACGGAGAAAATTATCTAATTCAAGAGATTGAATTTGAATAAGACTACCCCAAATCAATCCACCCAATCGCCAATAAATACGTTGGTATCATGCGTGCCGCCATTGTTTCTGTTTGATGAAAACATGATGCGTCGTCCATCATAAGAAAACATTGGGAAGGCGTTAAACTCGCTTTGAGTGGTTATTTGTTCAAGTCCGGTTCCGTCTTCGTTTATCATAAACAACTGAAACTCATAGCCTCTTTCAGAAAAATGATTGCTGCTGAAAATGATTTTTTTGCCATTTGGATGAAAGTAGGGAGCCCAATTGGCTTTGCCCAAATGAGTAACTTGCCGTAGGTCGCTGCCATCAACATTGCATACATATATTTCCATGTTGGTAGGAGCCACCAAGCCTTGAGCCAAAAAATCTTTATATTCTTTTATTTCTTCTGCGGTTTTTGGCCGAGAGGCTCTGAAAACTAATTTGCTTCCATCAGGCGAGAAAAACGCTCCACCATCATAGCCAAGTTCATGGGTAATTTGTTTTACATTGCTGCCGTCAATATTCATGGTGTATAGTTCCAAATCGCCTGAGCGGGTGCTGGTAAATACAATTTTGTCGCCTTTGGGACTAACGGTGGCTTCGGCATCGTAGCCTTTTTCATTGGTTAATTGTTGCGTGATATTTCCTTTTAAGTCGGCCACAAATATGTCGAAGTCTGGATATATTGGCCACAAATATTTGCCAGGAATGTGTGGAGCCGGAGGCGGGCAAGCACTATCTCCCAAGTGTGTGCTGGCATACAAAAAATGACCACCATCGGGCATAAAAAAGCTGCATGTGGTACGACCTCGGCCGGTGCTTACCATGGGTGGGTTGGTGGTGTCTTTTTCTGCCTGGGCAATATCAAACATAAATATTTGGTCGCAGTGAACATTCCATTTTGAATAATCGCTTTGAAACACCACTTTCCGACTATTAAAGCTAAAATAGGCTTCGGCATTGTTGCCTCCATAGGTTAACTGATGAAGGTTTTTAATATGTTTTTCCGCACTATCGGCCAAATCTGGTTTGCCAATATTTGTATTGCTTTCTGTGGTTTGGTTCTTCGAACCTTTTATAATGGAGCAAGCTGCCAAAACAGCCAAAAGTACTATAATGAGGTATTTCATTTCTAAAATTTGCGGCAAAAGTACTATTAAACTAAAGGTTTTTAAACCTGAAATTGAATGAAAATCGGTTGAAATCCGTTTTGCCAAAATTTGTAAATTCCACCGCATAGTAGTTTTTCTCTTCGTCTTTAATGATAAAACAATTTGGGTCTATACGGTATTTTAGCGTTCTCGAATCCCAAACATACCAAGTTCGCCCGATATAATTCGGCTGATAATCGAAAATGAGGGGTTCTATTTTAAAAAAATCGATTTGGTTGAAGGTAATTAAGCTGTCTTGTATAATTTTTCGTTGATGCGGGTTTAATAGCACACCCTCGGCCAATTCAAACGATTTGTCGAGATGTTGCAAATAAAGCGGGTGTGTTTTTTGTGGTTTTATCGAATCACAATAGGTGGTAAAAAGCAAATCCCATTCGTCTTTTGAGGGTTCCAAATGTAAAATGGTTTTGGGGTAAAAAAAAGAAACATAAACGAAATTGAAACTATCATTTTTTGCTACTTCTATGCTTTTCTCGTTGCTATTATCCATGTCAGCAAAACTGATGGTATATCCTTTTTCGGAAAAAGTTTTGACTTTTATTTTCTTCATACCAAGCCATTCTCCATTTAAACCGTAACCCATATTTATTATATAGACCTGTCCAAAGCTTTGCGGGTTTTCAAAACTAAAATCTCCCCAAACGCCAATGCTAGTTTGAGCTTCTTCCGTTGAAAATTGTTCAAAAACCCACGGGTATTCGGGTTCGTTATATATTTTGTAAAAGTCGGAAGATTGGGTGTTGAAAGCGGCCATACCTTTTGTATAATTAAGCAATATGGTGTATTTGTCGGGATGACAGCTAAACGCCAAATCCCAGTCGAGAGTAGGGTTTTGCTTAACCACTTTTCTGTGTTGCAAACTATAATAAATCTGACCATTAAAGGGTCTGTAAAGGCTAAGGCTCTGTTCAGAATCAGGAAGTGGTTGTATGCGTTCTTCTTCTGTAAAGCAAGAACTTACAAAAATCATTACGATGACCCAAACGATATTTTTTTTGAATACAATCAAAATTCCGACACTAAAGAAAACCAAAATCTGCGGCCATAGTCAATGGATAGGGGTACTTTTCTGTTAATTTCACTGTCGCTTATCCGGTCGAGGTTTAAATAGGATCCGGCCACATTGAGCGTGTTTCCCAAATTTTTCACGCCAAATAATCCAAAAATATTTTTACCAAATAGTTTTTGTCTGATGGAAATATCTACCAACCAAAATCCGGCTTGATTGAAGTCTTCAAGCTCACCTAAGGCATTTTCTCGGGTTTCACTTCGGGGGCTTGAATATTTAGTTGCTGCCGAAAAAGTAAAGTTCAATGATTCGATAAGATAGCTTGATTTTGCCAAAAATTCTCGGTTGAAATAATAATTGCCCAATTCTTTTGGATATTGATTTATGCCGTTGTTGGAAGCAGCAAATTCAACAAACCAATTAACATCGTGGTATTGAAACTGAAAACTCTGTCCTATAAGTTTGGAGTGCTTTGAGTTGACAAATTGGTATAGCTGTAATTCAGGATTTACGCTCGCAAGCTGTATTCCGTTGCGGCTCGTCAACCAGTAAAAATTGGTTAAAAACGAAAGTTTTTCATTTGAGTTTATTCTCAAGGTGCTGTTAATTTGGTTAAAAATTTCTGATTTCAATTCTAGGTTTCCCAGTATGTTCAACGTTGGGTTTAGGTATGTGTAAAACATTTCGTTGAAGGTTGGAGTTCTGTATCCTTGAGCCATATTGACAAGTAAAATGGCTTGCTCACTCATCAGGTATTTTAGGCCGATTTCGCCAATGGGTTTTGTTCCAAATTTGCTGCTGGTGTTCAGTCTAAATCCAGTTTTTAGAAATAGATTGGTGTCTATAGCTAGGGTTGTATTTCCTAAAAAAGCAAGTTGGGTTATGTTGGTTTTGATAATATGTAATACGCTGCGTTCTAAGTCGCGTTGGTGGCTAAATTCTATGCCGGTTTCATAGTTAAACCGATTTTTCAGATTGTTTTTTGAAATTTTCATCTGGCTGAAAAATTCATCGTAATGCAAAATATCGAAAGCATTTTTCTCCGAATTTTCGGCACTCTGTAGCGTACTCAAAATTTTGATAGTATTCTTATTGGTCGATTTAAAATTGGTATATGAATGGCTGAAATCGATGGTATGATATTTACTCAGTTTGCCTTTGATGCCTCCATGAAATATTTGTTGTCGCACTTTTTGGTCGGTGTCATACACCCGCAGAGTATTGGCAATGGGATAGCCTCTGTCCTGAACCCGCGAGTCATTATGTTCAATCTTTGCAAAGGCAGACAGGTTGTTGGTTATTTTGTAGATGTGGCTGAACTGAACCGTGGTTTTAAGTTGTGGTTTCCATTGAAAAACCCGATTGCTGTCGTAGCCACCAACACCTGAAAAAAAGTATTGACCAAAAGCCAAGCTGGTATTTGTTCGGGCGGTGTTGTGAGCAATTTTGCCAAGTCCGTTTAAGTTGCCCAAACTGCTTGTGTTTACAGAAATTTTGGAATCCCAAAAACTATTTCTTCTGATTTTTGTGATAATGTTGATTGTGGCCAAAGCCGCATTTGAGCCATTGTAAACACTGTTGGAACCGGTCAATATTTCTACTCTTTCCACATCAAGCAGTGCAATTTTTGATAAGTCATATCGGTCAATAGAAGTTTGGAAGATGGGTAACCCATCCAATAAAATTTTGACATTTTTTTGGCCTGTTCCAGCATAGTTTAAGGCATATCCATCCTTGCCCAAATACACCGAAAAATTGTTGAGGGTATATTGCAAAAGGTCGTTAAGAGTTTGAAAATTAAATAGTTGTATCTGGCTGTGGTCGATTATGGTTATATTGTTAAACGATGTGCCGGATAAAACTTCGGCAGTTTGTCCGGTAGATATAAGGGTTTTGCTCGGCAATGTTGGCCTAATTTGTCCCATCGATTTGACAATGGAAAGCCCACAGAGCAATAACAATAAACCGATTTTCGACACCATTTCTTTCGAAAGCAAAGGTAATTGATACCCCAATTTTTCTTGTCTTTTCAATGTTATATTCTGTACACCATACTGAAAAAGTGGTCAGTATTCTGCAATAAGTATAAATGGTTTTCAACCCAAAAGTACATTTTTTTACCTTTGGTCGTTTGTAAATGGTGTCGTTTAAGCGGTTTCTATTTGTGGTTATTTTTGTTTTCCAAACAGTGTGTGTTTGGTCTCAAGAAAATTCATCGCTTCGCCAAAAACGTATTTTTATTAACCATGATACTGTTTTTTTTGACACGTTATCTATTGATTTAGAGTCGTTTGAGATTGAGGGAGTCGAAAAAAAAAGGTATGAAGTGCTGCCTCTACAATCTGCCTTGATTTGGCGGTCGGATACTTTTCCGAAAGACTCCGTGAGTATAAGCTACCGCGTTTTGCAATTCAATTTCAATCAAGTTTATCAAAAAAAGAATCCAAATATCATCAGTTATTGGTTTGAAGATGACCCCTTTGGCTATGTTCCGCAAAACGAAAAGTATTTAGAGCAAAACACCGATAAAATTCAAACCATCGGCAATATTTCGCGTGGCATTGGTTTCGGAAATAGGCAGGATGTGGTGGTAAACAGCAACCTCAACCTACGGCTAAATGGGCAGTTGCAAAATAAAGTGAATGTATTGGCCGCCATTTCTGACGATAATAATCCCATACAGCCCGAAGGAAACACCCAACAAATTCAGGATTTTGACAGGGTTTTTATTCAATTTCAATTTTTGGAAGACAGTGTTGGTTTGGTTGCCGGTGATTTTCCGATGGTTACGCCCAAATCATCGTATTTTATGAAATACAACAAAAAATCGAGAGGCCTGCAATTCAATTATTTTGACACAACCAAAAAGGGGCAATACGAAATAAGCGGAGAAGGAGCTGTAAGTCGTGGTCGGTTTTCGAGAAATATTTTTGCCGGAATTGAAGGAAACCAAGGGCCTTATAGACTCAAAGGTGCTAACGGCGAAACATTTATCATCATTATCAGCGGCACAGAGCAAGTGTATTTGGATGGCGAACTATTGACACGTGGAGAGCAAAATGATTATACCGTTAATTACAACACAGGCGAGTTGACCTTTATGCCTCGAAAATTAATAACTCAATACAGTCGGATTATTGTCGAATTTCAATATTCCGATAGAAACTATGGCCGCTCTGTTTTTAGGTTGGGAGGCAACTATTCGCAGGGCAAAATTTCACTAAGAACCAATTATTTTAGTGAGCAAGACAACAAAAATCAGCCGTTTCAGCAAGATTTGGATTACGAAATTAATGGCTCATCTGTTCGGCAACTTATTGCCGATGCCGGCGATGCTCAATATGTTTATATTCCTCGGTTTGAAGAGACATTGGAGCGAAATTTTAACCAAATACTTTATATCCGAAAAGACAGTTTGGGTGATTCTATTTTCGTTTATGCAAACCCCGCAGACACCGGTATCCTGTATCGTGTTACTTTTAGTTATGTTGGGAACGGCAATGGTAGCTATCGGCAAAAAATATCTACCACCAATGGAAAAGTATTTGAGTGGGTTGGTAATGCAATTGGAGACTATGATCCGGTTCAAATTTTGATTCCGCCAAAGCGGCTGCAAATGCTCACGGTTGGTGCAGATTATCAACTGAATTCTAAATCAAAACTGGGCGTGGAGTTGGCTCAAAGCAATAATCAAATAAATACGTTTAGTCGGCTCGACCACGAAAATGACTTGGGTTATGCATTGAAAACATTTTGGAAAAGCGAGCAATTGCTTACAAAAGACAGTGCAATCCCATGGAAACTTAATAGCACCGTATCTTTTGAGCAAACCGACAAAAATTTTAGATACATTGAGCGATACCGAAATGTAGAATTTGACCGAACGTGGAACAAAACACTAACAAACCCAACTGAGGGTCAGCAGTTTTATGGAGAAAAAATAGGCTTGGCTTCTTTTGGAATTAGTAAAGGCCAAAAAGTATTTCTAAACATAAACCAAATTTGGTACAACAGAGGCAATCAATTTGGAGGTTTTTCGCAGCAATATTCTTCTTTAATCAGATATCCAAAATTTGAGCTTAGTGGTGTTGTGGAAAATGTAAAAAGCAATTTACCTTCGGGTAGTTCTAAACTAAAAAATGATTTTGAACGCTATCAAGCGGAGGTTTTGAAACGGGGTAAATGGGTTTCTACCAAACTTAGCCATCAGATAGAAAGCAGCAAATTTGCCCTAAACGCAGACTCTATTTTGGCTTCCAGTTTTAGGTTTGAGCACAGCAAAATGAGCCTGTTTAATGGCGATTCGGGCAAAATGGTGTACAACTTGAATGTGGGTAGAAGGGTTGATTTTGTTGGAAATGATGGAGCTTTTAAAGAAAATACGGAAGGTAGAGATGTGAATTTCGGATTGGGGTATAATGCCGGAAACAACGCCCAGTTTGATTTGAATACCACCTATCGGCAATTGTTCTTTTTGAATGATACCGGCAATTTAAAACCGGAAAATACGCTGCAAGGTCGGTTGGAGGGAAGGTTCAATCTATTGAAAAAGTTGATTACTACAAATGCATACTATCAGTTGGGAACCGGGCAGGAGCAACGACGGGAGTATAGCTATTTGGAAGTGGGCGACGGAAACGGAAATTATATTTGGAATGACTACGACAGCAATGGGGTGCAAAGTTTGACTGAGTTTGAATTGGCCTCGGGCTATGATGCAGGACGAGCAAATTTTATTCGGCAGTTTTTGCCTGTTCAGGGTTTTATAAAATCATACAGTAGTGAGTTCAATCAAAACGTACGGGTTTCTCCAATTTTAGTTTATCGAAAAACCGATAAAAAATGGCTAAAAATGGTTAATAGATTCAGCAATACAAGTTCGCTGAAGGTGCAGAAAAAAGTAACCGACAACAATGGAAGCGATTTTTTTAATCCATTGGTGCAAAATGTGGCCGACACATCTCTTCTGACATCCAATTCATCCATTCGTTCCGTGTTTTCATTTAATCAGTCCAGCCCGGTATTTGGTATGGATTATCAATGGTTTAACACCCAAAACAAAACTCTTTTGATAAACGGAGTTGACAGCCGAAATTCGATTGAAAACAAACTCAAAATTCGATACAACATAAAAAGAAATTACGAACTGTCGTTGGAGGCCACAACAGGGCTTAAAAGCTATACATCTCAGTTTTTAGCCAATCGAGCGTTCGATTATACCTTGCAGGCGTTCAAACCCAAGTTGGGGTATCAGCTGCAAGCCAAACTAAGAGCAGAGATTTACTATCAATATTTCGAAGCTCACAACAAAAGGCGTTATGGTGGAGAGGCCACTTATAATCATGACTTCACTACCGAACTAAGGTATAATTTGGTAAACCAGGGAATTGTGCGGACCAGTTTTGGTTTGGTCAACATCAATTATTTGGGCAATGACAATTCACCCGTGGCGTACGAACTTTTGGCCGGATTAAAAAATGGAAAAAACCTAAAATGGGGCTTGCAGATAGAACGCCGTTTTTCGAACAGCATTCAAATTTTAATTAACTACGATGGCCGTAGAAGTCTCAACAATCCTATAATTCATATTGGCAGGGTGCAGGCTAGATATTTGTTTTGATGGAGAAGGTGTAAGTTAGATTTGGTTCGTGGATATAAATTATATTTTTCTAATATTGAACAAATTAAAAAAATGGAAGAATCATACCTTCAAAAAAAATACGCAAATGCATGGCAATTCATTCGCGAGGCAGGATTAAAGGGAATTGGTAAAATCATAAAGGTAGTATTGCTTTTTAGTGTTCTAAACATTGGCCTTTTTATTTGGGGAGTAGTAAAAGTGATTGGTGGCTCTATGGCAGGAGTGTGGCTGTGGGCAATGGCGTTAGTTGGCATAGGGTTGACCATTTATGCGGGATACAGAGCGTATAAATTTGCCATTAACAATGCCCTAAGTAATGTGTACGGTAGTTTTCGGGGGGAACTCGAAACCGCTTGTGAGGCGGTTATTAAAAAAGTAAGCGATCCAGAGGTGGATAATGATGCATTTGATTTTTTGGCATTGATAAAAGAGCGATTTGAGAATTTGCCAGGCATTGTTAAGAAATTGGTTGAAATGGTTATCGACAGAATTCCGGTGGTGGGCGTGGTGGCCGATAGTGTTAAAGACCTCGATGTGGGCGATGTGTATTCGGCTCGGGATAATTTGTATGCCAAAGTTGACGGCCATTTTACACAATACTTTAAATCAAATACCAATACTAATTTTGTGTGGTGGGTGCTGCTCTTAAACGTAGGTTTGCTCGTTGGCTTGGTGCTTTGGCAAACAGGAGTTTTGGGGTAGAGGTTTTTTTAAGCCAAATTTAAAAGAAGCGTCTTGCCGGTGTTTAACGACCGCAAAATACCATTTTATATTTCCACAAAACCATTGATTCCCATCAAAATTTAGTTGATTTGTAGCAATGGAAAATTTTGTTGTATCGGCACGTAAATATCGGCCAACCACCTTTGATACGGTGGTGGGGCAGGAGCACGTTACCAAAACGCTGATAAACGAAATTAAAAATAACCAACTGGCTCAGGCTTTTTTATTCAACGGTCCTCGCGGGGTAGGCAAAACCACTTGTGCCCGTATTTTGGCCAAAGAAATAAACAAAGAAAGCATAACCGACGAATCTTATGATTTTTCGTACAACATTTTTGAACTGGATGCTGCTTCGAACAACAGCGTGGAAGACATCAGAATGTTGAACGAGCAGGTGCGAATTCCGCCCCAGATTGGAAAGTACAAAGTGTATATCATAGACGAGGTACACATGCTTTCGGCAGCCGCTTTCAATGCGTTTCTAAAAACGCTGGAAGAACCTCCGCACTATGCCATTTTTATTTTGGCCACCACCGAGCGGCACAAAATTTTGCCAACCATTTTGTCTCGTTGTCAGGTTTTTACGTTCAGCCGCATAACCGTGGGCGATATTGTAAACCACTTGAAAAAAATTGGTCAGGCCGAGGGCATTGAAATGGAAGAAGAGGCATTGCACATTATTGGTCAAAAGGCCGACGGTGCCTTGCGGGATGCTCTTTCTATCTTCGACCAAATGATTAGCATATCGGGTGATAAAAAGCTGCGATATGCCGATGTGGTGAAGCACTTAAACGTGTTGGACTACGACTATTATTTTAAAATAACCGATGCCTTTCAAAATCAAGATATTTCTACTGCCTTATTGGCCTTCGACGAAATTTTAAATCATGGTTTTGATGGCCAAATATTTCTAAATGGGCTGGCAAATCATTTCAGAGATTTGATGGTGGGTAGAACCAGCGAAACACTCGTTTTGCTCGATGTTCCGCCACATGTGCACCAAAAATATATTGATTCGGCAAAAAATATGAGTCAGGGTTTTTTGGTAAATGCCATAAACATTGCCAATCAATTTGATTTAAACTACAAACAGAGTCGAAACCAGCGGCTGCATATCGAACTTGCCCTCATCAAAATGTGCTATTTGCCGAGTCTTGAAAAACTGGGCGAAAAAAAAAATGATTTAAACTTCGAGCAAAATAATACCGAAAAACCTGTGGCATCGGCTGTTTCTTCCGTTGCAGGTAAGGTTGTTGTTCCAACTTCAGCATCAACTCAGAATGTTGAAAAACCCTCCGGCAACGAATTTGAAAAAAAAGCGGAGGCTATAAAAAAAGTGCAGCAAGATTCTGAAAAGGTTGCCAAAATAGGCAGTTTGGATGATTTGCTGAGCAGCAATATCGAAGTGGTGAGCGAACCCAAAAAGGAGGTTGTTGCTGAAGAATCGGGTGTTTATCAGCAAAACAATACCGTTAGTCAGGATGCTTTGGATGATTGTATAACCAAATTTGCTGAGGCTTCAGAAAGCGGTATCATTCAGTCCATGTTTAAGTTGGTAAAACCAACTATTGTTGGGAATACGATTGAAATAAAACTAATAAAACAACACAGAGTGCAGTTGGAAGAGGTGCGAACCGATTTTGTTCAATTTCTAAAACGAGAATTACAGAACGACAACCTACAATTGGAAATTGAGGAGGTAAAGAAAAAAGCAGAAGGCACCAAAGCTTACACTGCTCAAGAAAAGTTTGAAGAAATGGCCAAGAAAAATCCTTCGTTAAAATTGCTCAAAGAAAAATTGAATCTAACCATTCATTGATAGAGTATTATCTGCTTAGTTCGTCTCTCCTACGCGAATAATCAAAGCCGTATTTAATGGCCAACTTTTGCATGTTCGCCTCATTAATACCATTGGCGGTAATGACATTTTCGAGGTAAAAAGCTTTGATGGTATTTTTAATTCCTACACCACTTTCAAAATAAATTTCTCCTGTGTTGGCATTGATAACTTCTAAATAATATACCGACATAGGAACTCCTTTTGCATCAACTCTGTTGGGGTCTTTATAGCTTTGGGTTTTGAGGTAGATTAGGGTAGAATCGCTCAATGTTGCTACGTTTTTTACAGAGGCTGTTACAGGGTCTTTTTTTACTTTTACGTATTCCACGCCGTCAACCGTGGCAATTTCGTTTTTGATTTTTACTTTTTGGGCATTGGCCACAAACCCTACAAATAAAGCAGTTAGGAGTATTATTAGTTTTTTCATTCTATAAAATAATATTTGCCTCAAATGTAATTGGATTTGGAAATTTTTACTTCAATCTTTTTTCGCGATTCATTTTCCATTTCTTTCTTATTACGTAAATTTCTGTTTTTATATACGGCCAAAACATAAAGATGAAAAACAATGAAATGAGCAGGAAAATAAGTTTTTGATATACTACGGCCATTACAATTGGCCCGATAATAAAGATGCAAAGGAGCGGATAAAAAACCAACTTTTGTAAAAGACGGAATCCAGAAAATTCGGATTTCGCCCAAAAATTATTTGCTCTTGTTGCAAGAATTTCGTTAGTCTTTTCTTCAATATTTTCTCCTTTCCATACGGCAATTAGAAGGTCGTTTAACGTGGAGTGGTATTTTTTTAACTTTCCGAAAGAAAGGCCGAACTCATATTCAATGGCATAGTTTATATTAATCATGGTTTGATTTTGATGATTGATTGCCACGCATTTGTATAAAATTATTCCATCCGAAAAAATGGTGGAATGGTAATTTTCTTGGTATTTTACGGTCAATTGGCTTCCAACTAATTCTGAAAAACAAATAATTACCCTCTCTAATTGGGCATTGTTTATTGAGTAAGGATAGATGACAAATCTTCTGTTCTTGACATAATTTTTCATAAAGAGCACGTAATTAACCAGAACAATTACACCAATGAAAAAAGAATATCGTAAGGGTGGGGTGCAACAATAAATGGCTATTACGAGGTTAACAATGCTATAGTAAGAGAGGTTAAAAAAAATATTTCGAGCCCTTTTTTTTTCATATTGCAACTTTTCGGTTTCAATACATTTTAAAATCAGCTCTTCATTCATGAAAACAAATTTAGCATGGAAGTATTGACTTTGTTTAAATTTTTATGATTACTCAATACCATCAAATGACCTCCTCCAGGAATAATTTCGGTGGCATTTACGCAACGAATAGGCAAAATTTTGTCGTGCGAGCCATGAATATGAACAACGTTGGGTGGAATGATTTCGTTTTGCCAAATCATCACGGCATTCATCGCCCATTTTAGAAAGATGGGGTTGGTGTCGTACAGAATGTCTGCCAAAATTTGTTTGTCGTGTATGGTTTTTACCCCAAAAAACCAATTGGTCATTGGGTTTGATTTCTTAAGAAGTGTTACAGGTAAAAGTTTATGCAATTTTAGTTTACCCAAAAGCCGATAGAACTTCGGAATTTCATGCTTGGTTTTGGCCGACGAAATCAATATCAGTTGAGCTGTGGGGATAGGTTTGGCTATTTCAACAGCCACCATTCCACCAAAAGAAAGTCCGATAATTATTGGATTTTCTTCGGTTAGTTGTTTGGCGATGCGTTGGGCATATTGGGATAAAGTTTCATCTCTATTTGGAGCAACCCATTGAATGAACGTATGATTAAATTCTTTAAAGTCAATACGTTGAAAGGCTCGATGGTCGGCTCCCAAACCGCTGAGTATGTAAATGTGTTTTTTCAGACAGTGCCAAAGGTATGGGTTAGAAAGCAAATTCTTGTTTTAGTGATGTCTCCGTTTCCAGAATTTCCACCATTTGCGTTTGGTAGGTATTTGTTCATTATAACTTGATTGAACTGCCCCACCAAGTATTACAATAGTTTCTGTTTCTCCTCGAAATGTCGCCAATTTGGTATTTAATTTTTGATTGACAGTTAGTAAAATGTGCTTTTCAAAATCCTCTGGAATGATTACAAATGACTGTTCATAAGGGGGGTAGTCGACTAAAATATGAATGGCTGAATTAGCAAGAGAGTCGGGAAGGTCAAAACTAAATGAACCGTCTTTTTGGGTAAATAATTCCCAAGAAATCTCTTGAATTTCTATATATGCGTTGGCCAATGACTCATGGGTTGTAGAATCCACCACCGTACCTCTTATTGTTATAGTTTTCTCGGTTTTAGGAAGGCTGTCAGGTTCTATATTTTTATCAACTGCCGAAGGCTGAACCACTTCCTGTCTCAATTCAAATTTTGTGTTAGAATCCTTTCCCTGGGCTTTTATTCCGGCTCCTAAAATTCCTAAAAAAGCAAGTGTTTTGTTGAGGTAAGGCATTCTGTAGTTCGTTTCTTTAATAATAGGTCTATTAAGCTGTGTTGCTCTAAATTGCCCGCACACATTTTTCCTATTTCGGAAAAAGAAACTCACCATTTCATCATCGGTAAATCGGGTAAAATCAATCACTTCTTTGGTGCATTGTCCACAATATCTACCATGCTCCGTTTTTGTCATGTCCTCCCATTTTTCGTGGCAAGGACTTGGCAGGCTGATGCTTATTTCTTTTTTTCTTGGGCTGAATATCATTTTGTGCAACGATTGTTTTTCAAAAATACGGACTACACATTAAGAAAAAATAACCTCTGGCCAACTGGATTGGTGCATTGGTAAAAATATTGAAAGTCACTAAGGCATCTTGCCGCGGGGCATTTATCAAAACCAAATTTGCCGAAGGCAAACAATTGGTTGGAGCGTATAAAAATTGGATGCATTTATCAAATAAAAATAGTTTCTAACCATTGGCACTCAAATGTATTACAGATTATTCGCTCGACGATCTCACAAGTTTGTATATGATTTTGGTAAAAATAATTTTATAACCTTAATTAGTCGAGAATTTTGAATCAGAAAACCAGCAATTTTGTTGTAATTTGTAAGCAAATGCGGAAACGTGAAGTAATATGAACGGTATAATAAACATAGAGTATCCCGAATTTTTAGCCAATTCACTCAAATTAAACACAAAAGATTTTACCAATGAGATGAAGACAAGTGCATTGGTAAAATTGTTTGAATTAGGCAAAATATCTTCGGGTATGGCTGCTAAAGTTTTGGGTCTATCACGGGTAGATTTTATAGAACTTTTGGTCAAATACAAAGTTTCTGCATTTGGGCAATCGACCTTTGAAGATATAAATAGTGATATTGCCAATGCCTAAAATCGTTTCAAACACAACTCCCATTTTATCCCTGCTCAAACTTTCGAAACTTGATATTTTAAAATCATTGTATTCAGAGATATTTATTCCAAATGCTGTATATCAAGAAATTGAAGCTGGAAAACACAAAGCATATTATCAAGACTTATCAAAAATTGAATGGATTAATATTGTTGAAATTGAGAACAAAGATGCTGTTAAGTATTTTTTAGATTTAGATTTGGGCGAAGCAGAAGCAATAATTTTGGCAACTGAGTTAAACGCTGATTTGGTAATAATAGACGAAGTATTGGGTAGATTTCATGCCAAACACGCAAGTCTAACCGTTACAGGTACTCTTGGCGTATTGGTAAAGGCGAAACGACAAGGAATAATAAAGGAGTTGAAGCCATTGTTTCATGAACTGAAAGAGAAAAACATTTGGCTCAGTGAAAAGTTGATAAACCATATTCTAAAACAAGAGAATGAATTACAGTGAAGTTTTTAGTATTTCGGTTTCCAGAATTTCCACCATTTGCGTTTGGCAACAATTGGGGCTCCATTTAATTGGCTTTCGGTATTTATAAAATTTGTAATTGCAAGAATTGGCTTTGCAAAATCTTCTGGCCTTATTATAAATGATTGTGTATAATTGAAGTATTGGACAAAAATAGTAATGTGCGAATTGGCTAATGAGTCCGGAATTTTGAAAATAAAATTACCATATTCATCCGTAAAAAGTTCATAAGAAGTTTCTTTAACGGAGATAATCGCGTAATCCAATGGCTCATGGGTTGTAGAATCCACCACCGTACCTCTTATTGTTATAGTTTTCTCGGTTTTAGGAAGGCTGTCGGGTTCTATGTTTTTATCAACTGCCGAAGGCTGAACCACTTCCTGTTTCGATTCAAATTTTGTGTTAGAATCCTGTCCCTGGGCTTTTATTCCGGCTCCTAAAATTCCTAAAAAAGCAAGTGTTTTGTTGAGGTAAGGCATTCTGTAGGTCGTTTCTTTAATAATAGGTCTATTAAGCTGTGTTGCTCTAAATTGCCCGCACACATTTTCCCTATTTCGGAAAAAGAAACTCACCATTTCATCATCGGTAAATCGGGTAAAATCAATCACTTCTTTGGTGCATTGTCCACAATATCTACCATGCTCCGTTTTTGTCATGTCCTCCCATTTTTCGTGGCAAGGACTTGGCAGGCTGATGCTTATTTCTTTTTTTCTTGGGCTGAATATCATTTTGTGCAACGATTGTTTTTCAAAAATACGGACTACACATTAAGAAAAAATAACCTCTGGCCAACTGGATTGGTGCATTGGTAAAATGCATTGTTCAACGAATCACATTGATTGTACCACTCACCGATTTATGAAAGGTTTTTTTGCCTTTGTAATTTATTTCATAAACATACACACCGCTGCTCACGGGTTTTCCTTTGTAGGTGCCATCCCAACTGAAATTTGGGTCGGTTGAATGATAAATTTTTTCGCCCCAACGGTTAAAAATGGACACCTGAAACTCCACCACACCAGCCGTTTTAACGCTGAAATAATCATTTATTCCGGCAGAACTGATGGGCGAAAAGGAGTTAGGAATAACCAAATACACAGAGTCGTCAACGCAAATTTCGACACTAAACGAATCGCGGCAACCGCCATTGTTTTGCACGTATAGCCAAATGGTGTATCGGTTGGTGTCAACCTGATAGACGTGGCTCAAATTGCTGGTGGTGCTGTATGCCGCCGAGGTGCTGTCGCCAAAATGCCAAATGCCACTGGTGGCACCCACCGAATAGTTGATTATTTGCAAGTCGGGGTCAAACGGGTTGAGACAGTATCCCGCCGCGGGACTGGTTATGAAATGGGCTTTTATGCGAGGATAGGAGGGGATGTAAATGCTGCTGTCTAACCGACAGTTTGTATAAAGATTTTGCACTGTAAATGCGTAGTTTAGAGCCACGGCAGCGTTAATTCTATTGGTATTTTGTGGCGGGGCGGTGTGCCAAGTTAGTTTGTAGGGATCGCTTAAAATAGGATTTACTTCTACCCAACCAACGGTGCCGAAACACTGGGTGTCACTTGTGGCGGCAGTTACTTCAATTTTCGGGAAAACGTAAATGAAAACACTGTCTCGCACGTTGTCAGAGCAACCGTCAGAAATGGTTACGGAAACCCAACCAGATGATGTTGGTCGTGTAAATAATGTTCTGTCTGTCGATGAAGAATTCGACCACGTATAGTTGATTGGTTTGCCAGAACCTCTTGAACCTCCGGCGGTTAAAGTGGCTATCTCGCCAAAACAAAGCGAATCGTCATCAAAAGTGAAACTGTGTTTTAATGTATCCAATACCCTTACTACCACACTATCTGCCGAATAGCACGTGGCAGTGCCAAATTGATATTTAATTTTATGATTTCCGGTTCCTGAAAAGTGAGGGTTAAACAGGCTATCGCCAAAGGTGGTGCCACTAAAAACTCCTCCCACAGCATTGGTTTTTATGATAAAGTTTGAATCTTTAAAACAGTAAATAGGGTTGAATCCTGTGATTTTTACTGTAGGTCGGGGCAAAACGGTTATTTTACTAGAATCTAAACAGCCATTTTTTGATGTATAACGAATGGTATGAACCCCAGTTTTGGCAATTTTAGGGTCGAAAACTCCGGCTTTTGTTGTACCTTTTCCAGCCCAACTTCCCCCTTTTTCTTTGGCATATAGTGTTATCGAATTGTCGGTTTCGCATATAGAAGTGTCGTTTTGAATTATTGACTGAGGGTGTACGAACATGATGAGGCTATCTCGGCATCCGTTGGCATCGTAATATATTTTGCTACCCCCCCTTCCGGCTGTGTCGGGGCCAAAAAAATACGTGCCAAAAACACCATTCCCACTCCAAACACCGCCGCCCGGGCTACGTTTGGTGGAGTTGAAGTCGAGAAAAAGATTTGGAGCCTCTATGCAAAATTTTAGTGTGTCGAAAGGCACAACGGTTTGTCTGACATAAACAATTTTTCGAGCCACGCAACCATTGATGTGGTAGTAAAGCGTATCGTTAAAAAAGGTTTTATTAAGTCCGTAAATAAACGAGGCATCATAAGTGCCTTTTATGGTGTCGGTCAAACCAACGCCTGTCCAATAGCCTCCGGTGGGCAAGCCTTGTGTAATATTAAATGGTGGAGCATCGGGGCAGGCTATTTGATTGCCTCGGGCGTTAATGGGTTTTACGTAAACATAAGCGGTGTCTTTGCAACCATTGGCATCATAAATCAATCGTTTATTGCCTCCTCCGGCTCGTGGCGGCAAAAACCATCCCGACTGAAAATCGAGGAAACCCAAGCCGTTCCAATATCCTCCCACTGGAGAGAAATTTAATTTTAACGAATCTTGCGATTGACAAACAGTGTCATACGTCTGCACATTTACAGGATAAACATTAATCGTTTTAGTATCAGTACATCCATTCCAAGTATAGGTTACGGTGTAGGTTCCCGTGTCAACGGGGTCAAAAATACCGTTTGACGTAATGTTCGGGCCACTCCACGTACCTCCCGCCGGACTGAAGCCTGTTACCATAAATGGGCTTGCACCCGGGCATGAAGCATTGGCAAATCCGGCATCAAATGCCGTGATATTTACCAAAACGGTATCGGTGCAGCCCGCAAATTGATACACACAGGTATCTATTCCGGCTCCCGCTTTTTGGGGGTCATATCGTCCCGAATTGGTGTTTGTAATACCTTTTCCAAGCCAATTTCCAGCAACAGGGCTTGCGGTCAATAAAAAAGCTGAGGCCGATTCGCAAACAGTGGTGTCGGCCTGTGCTACGGGTGGGCTAACCACTTCTATCCAAATGGAATCGGTACCTGGCACGGAGCTGCCATCGGAAACCGTGAGATATACCCAACCGCTTGTGCTGGGGCAATAGGTGTGCGGACCAAAAGTTCCGTTTATACCGGTTGACCATGCAAAATTGTATTTTGTGGAATCACCCCCGGTTACTTCGGCAGTTATTGCGGTGCAAGTGCCTTGACAAACCGTATCGGGGTCGGCTATTAGATTTACATAAATGGGGCAGTTGGTAATGTTGAAAGTTGTATCGGAATGTAGTTGCCATGCCGAATCGCATCGGTCATATTTTACTGCATCAAAATCAATTTGGTAGCTTCCGCTTCGGTCAAGTTTAGGATTTAACGAAAGTAAAAAACTATCAGTTTCGTTGTTGGCATCGCAATTTATTGGGGTTAAATTGGTAATACTTGGATTCAAAATTCCGGTAATTGTGAAGTTGCCTGCCGAAAGCGAATCACAATTCCATTTTTGGTCAAGTTTGATTCTTAATACGTTATCATCGCAAGAAACCGGTGATAGGGCAATGAATTTGGGTGGTAAAATGGGTATAACTTTGGTTGACCAACTGGCCTCCCAACCGCTGCACGGCACACTCACATCACTATGAAAATAAATGGTTAAGCAAGAATCACTGCTGGTAAAACTACCTGGGTTGTTGCTGCCACTAATTTTGCCACTCAGTTTTGAGGCAAAGGTATCTTTACCGTCAAAAATAATCATGTAATCTTCGTAATCTTCGGTGCAAAATGCCGAAAAAGTGAGTGTTATGCTCTGTGCACCCGGCACACATATAGTGAAAATGTAGTTTTCGTTGTGATCATAATTTCCGGAAATGGTTCCTTTTTCGCTGTCAAAAAAATTGCCTTTGCAGTCAGAGACTTTTCCATTGGTCATGTAATAATCGTTTTGAGCCAAAATCATTTGACTGCAAGCCATCAATACTATGAACCATAGATTTCTCAATTATCGCTTTATTGTAATTTCATCTGTAACAATAGGGTTGCTTGCATTTCCGGCACGGTCAGTCAGAATAAGTTCATAGGTGGTTTTTTCTTCGTCATTCGAGCCCAACAAAAAGGTGTTTTTTAGTTTGACAGTTAAAATTCCTGAAATGTCTATTTTAGAATCAATCGGAGCGAGCAGCGAAACATGCTGTTTGTCGGCATTTTGCAATCGTAAATCGTGTATAGAAAGTGTTTTTTGGTCAGGACTTTCTGTTCCTAAATCGCCATCGGGGTCGCTATATTTGAATGTGATTAAAATAGAATCAGAAAATTCTTTTACCTCACGTGGTTGTATGTCAACATACTCAATAAATGGTGGCCCAGGTTGCGAATCGACCAAAGTATATTCAGTGCAACCGTTTATTACCAAACCCATAAACAGGGCAAATACAAGTTTATTTAAGTTTAAAAGTTGCATATTGTTTTGCTCTAAATAAGGAGTTGTCATTTGGCAATTCGCTGTTGTTTACCCCATCCGATATTTGCGTTCTTATCCAAACCACATCGCCCGATTTCCAGTTGCTCAAACTGATGGTGGCTTTGTGGTAATATTTTTCGTCATCGCCAAAATAACCCGGGGCGGTGAGTGGTGTGGCAGAATATGTAAGGTTTTGACTATTGCTGCCATCAAAATCATTTGCGGATATGGATAAATCCAAACTTGCACCCGAAAGCTGGTCGGCACTGAGGCTTTCGTCTTCAAAGGCAAACCACAACTCAATTTGTGATGTTCCGGGTGGCACAGAAATGGGGTCATAAGTTCCCAACCGGCCCGCAAGATTGCCATTTATTTTGGCGGCAATTCCTTTTAGTTGCACCGGAAAATTGGAAGTTGTTGGCTGTTTTCCGTTTTGGTCGAGAGCACCATTGTCTATCCAGTTTTCAATGTTTTTGATGTATTCCTCTTTTTTGTATTTCCAATCACTGTTTGGCTCAGTCACCAGAGGCATTATCCCTGAGTTTCCGTTCAAATCTATCAGCAATCTTTTTATAAGCATACTATTGGCCGCACTGCCCGGAACCACCCGAGCGGTGAGTGGGTTTATGGCATCATTTTTAATTATTGGTTGATTAACCAAGGTGTTGTAT
The DNA here is from genome assembly GCA_020635395.1 of Flavobacteriales bacterium. Classification (NCBI taxonomy): domain Bacteria; kingdom Pseudomonadati; phylum Bacteroidota; class Flavobacteriia; order Flavobacteriales; species Flavobacteriales bacterium. The sequence continues at coordinate 29,844 of JACJZV010000002.1, read as the reverse complement.
GAAGATTGAATGGTGCGAAAATCCGGTTCAAAATTGCCATCATGACAACCAGAGTTTGCACACGTGGGTTTAAAAATGTTTTTGTGTAATCCTTGAATACTGTTTGGGTCTATGGCAACATTGTTGCCATTCACAATTTCATCTTCGGTGTCAACCGTTTGATTGTTGTATGGATTGGCCACATCGGGGTCGGAGGATGAGCAGGAAACAAAGGCCATACAAAAACCGAATAGAATTCCGGATAATATGATTATACCAGTATGTGTTTTGTATTTAAACATTCTTAATCTCTTAAATTCTATCAAACAATGAACGGGCATTCGACTCGATAAATCCTGCGTTTTGAACGGCATCTTTTATCCCGAAAATTTCTGCAATGGTCAATACATTGTCCGTGGTTCTTCCCACTTGATTTGATTCGCTTCCCACCACCAAATTGCTCGGCACATTTGGTCCGGCCAATATCGACCAAACTCGTTGGGTGTTCAAATCGCCACTGTGGTCGTAAGCATACCAATCATTTTCGTCTTGAATTGGGTTTGGGTTAAGATTTCTTCCGCACTCAGGTGTGGCCATCATAACTGTTTTTCCGGCCATTTCCGGAATGCTGTTTTGGATATAATCCCAAAGCCATCCAACACCGTGGTCGGCTCGGTGCAAACTTCTTAAATAGCCAGAGAAATTGGAATGACACCCATCCACATTGGTCAAATTTACCACCAATAACTTTGGTTTGAAATATTGCAACACCTCTGCTGCATAGGCAAGCGTGTTCATGTCGCCACCTTCGTTTACGGGTGGACTAGCTAAGGTTTTACTGGCTTGTTTTTCAAACATTACCTTTACAAAATCTTTGATTTTTAGTTTTTCTTCCTCTGAATTTCTAATGCCTTCAACCTCTCCGTTTTTTATGCGGAAAGTGTTATTCAAAAACGCTCGCATTTTGGCCATTGGCTCCAATTCTTCTTCCGGATGATAGATTTTTGCATTGCTCAAAATATCTTCTCCTTCTTTGCCAAAAGTGATGCTGGGTGCCACAAAGTTGGCTCCAAAGCCAGTTCCATAGCTGGTATTATCACTGCTGTTAAGTAATGGAAAGGAGTTGCCAATGCCCGAACCAACAAACCAAATATCGCTGGCCGAAAAGCCTCTGTGTTTTCGTAAATATTCAAAAATAGTGGGTTGCACAGGGCGTTTTTTTAGTCCTTGTGCAGTGGCCGTATTTCCGGTGAGTAAGGATACTAACCCCCCGTAGTGGCCGCCGTTTACGGCACGCACTTCAGGAAAAAGTAATCCTTGAGCTTGCAGAGTTTGGTTCAAAATTTTGGGTATTGGATTACTGCCAATTGGTTCATTGGCAGGTGTGGTGCCATACACTATTTTTCTGTCCGGAGGCGTGCCATTAAGCATGTTGTACATAATGTTTCCCTCAATATTTACATTTTGGCTTCCGGCTAAATATTGCTTCAAAACAGCTTCTTGTTGACGAACTCCTCCCGCAAAAAGTATATACACCACATGGTCGGCCAGCTCGGCATTGGTGCGTGCAAACAATCTACCCGAAGGTAAAATGTATGGGAAAGCCATTGTTCCGGCAGCGGTAAGTCCCACTTTTTTTATAAACTCTCGTCGTTTCATACTCTTTCCGCTAATAAAATTGATACTCATCGCTGGTGGCAAACGACATATAAACCACTTCCGGCGTTATTTGTGGGTTTGCTTCCAAATAATTTACAAAAAAGGCCACCTCCAACTCGGAGGGAATACGCACATAAAACTTTTTGTAGGTGTCTTTTACAAATTGTTCCAAATCCGCTCGCATTTCTTCGTTTGTGGGCACCACAGCTTCGCCCGAGTTCATGTAGTTGCTATAGATAAGTTCATTTACCAATACTTTATCACCTACCGACTCAATAACTCTCTCCGTGCTTACCAACTGCTTGCTGCTTATGGCTTTTTGATGCAGCGTGGTGTATAAAATAGAAATGTATTGTTTGTTGGTTTTTGCTCGGTCTTTGTCCAAGCTTTTATCGGTAATGTCCACATCATTTACATCAAATGTGGCCACTACATCCTTTTCGCACGAGGCAAAAAGCACCAGTGAGAAAAGGGTTAAAACAATTGTTCTAAAATTAAAAATCTGCATATTCATCGGTCACCATTATTTCTTTTTGCAATTGCTTAAAATCTTTTGTTTGTTTTAAATTATTAAAATGGTTTACAACATCTTGCGAAGTGGCTTCACGACTGAGTAAGCTAATGTAAGCCCATCTAATAAGACCTTCGTGAAACTCATCACATTCGGTTAGTAAGGTACAATACTCGGCTTTCGTACTCGCAAATCCACCAAGCAATGCACCTGTTTTGTTTTGTTGAATGATGGAATAGGCCGCATCAAACTCAGTTTTTGTTGGAAATCTACTGAACAAATCATCAAACGAGGCATTGACAAAGTTGAACGTATTCATGTTGATGTTGTCATAAACATTGTTGTTCATCATGCGTGCAAAAAGTTGGTTAATAGTAATGTCTCCACTTCTTAACTGGTATTTGCCATCCACCACGTTTTGGTTTCTTTCAATCAGTTCTAATGCGGCATATACCCCAATAGAGTCACCATTAAGTCTGGCAACTTTCAGGCTGTGATTTGCGTTGCCCACATATCTCAAAAACTCACTATCGTCTGCACCTTCGCACATTCGGGCTTTCATCACATCGTAAAGTCGCTGGTTGTATGCCACATTGTAGCTGCTGTCGCCAACTCGGGGGGCGGTGTCGTTTTGTAGCTTATTTATTAAATCTTCGCGAGATGTTTTGCTCAAATTTGCGTCTTTCAGGGTCTGTGTTTCAGCAGCAAGTTCGGTGTCTAATGCCGACCTTCCAACCAAATCAATAAATAATCTGTTTACGTAGTTTTCAATTTTGATGGTGGCAATGCGATGTGGACTTTTGGGGTCGTTGTTGTCAAAATTTACGTCTTCCGACTCTTTGCAAGAAAAGAGCGAAACTGCCAAAAACAGCATAAATACAGAACTTCTAAAACGCCAATTAAACCAATTCATTCGCTTTTTTTAAAGTAATAGCCTTATCCAAAAGTAAGGCTTTTCGCTGAATAATAAGTCCCGTTTTTTATAAAATAGTTGCATGGTGGCCAAGAAAAAATTTAGTTTTGACAAAATTTTAGGACAATAAAAGAAAATAATGATTGATTTTGAGGCAATTAAGTTGGAAGAACTAAAGAAATTAATTCTAAAAAATGATGCCACAGTAGAAATGAAAAAGGGTGATGTAATGGCTGCCAAAAATGTGGATGTTTTTCTGCAAGACGGCGTGTTCAAATATGCCTTTACCATGGCTCAAAATCATATAAGTTTTCATTCAATGGTTATGTATTCTTCGCCAGAAATTTATGAGCTTACCAAAAAATTATTTGGCAAAATTGGAAAACTGCAAAAGGGATGTGTCAATTTTAAAAACCTTGAAAGCATTGACGTCAACCTTTTTGATGAACTAATGCAGGCATCTGCCAAAGCTGATTTTTCGGTGGTAATGAGCCGATATAAGAAATAATTTCTTAAAGTTTTTCCATTCTTCGCCCAATGTCAATCAATTTTTTAACATCGTTCGGATGCCCAACTTCGTTGTCAGGCCCTTCGGTTCTGCCAAGCCTAACTATAACCATATTGCTTTCGGGCATTACAAAAATGTATTGACCCTGAATGCCACGGGCATAAAAAAGCTGCCCTCCATCTATGTTTCCGCACCACCATTGATAGCCATAAATGCGGCAATCGCCACCGCTCTGAAACTCCAATTTTGCTGGAGTTGTAGCTGCCTCAAAATAGTCGCTTTTTATCAGTGTGTCACCATTTACAATGCCTTTGTTTAAATATAGTAATCCAAATTTTGCATAGTCTCGGGCATTGCTATTAAAGCAGCAAAAGGCTTTTTCAGGGCCATTTTCTCTGTAAATGCTCCAAAATGCATCATGCTCTGCACCAATGGGTTGCCACAGTTTTTCATTGGCAAGTTCTGAAAGTGTTTTGCCATAAACCTTGTTTAAAATAAAGCCCAAAAGTTGGGTGTTGGCACTTTGGTAATCAAAGTATTTGCCCGACTCGTGGTCAACTTTATAGCGTTTGTGTACTTCTTCGATGTTTTGGCCATAAAGGCTGCGAGCCGCATAACCAAAAGGGTTGATGTAGCTTTCGTCAAAATTAAATCCAGTACTCATGGTCAGGCAGTTTTTAATGGTCACTTTTTCATTTCTGTATTCAGGAAGATAGTTGCCAATGGGGTCATCCACACTTTTAATCAAACCTTCTTTTATGGCACAGCCGATGAGGTGGCTGACGATGCTCTTAGCCATGCTCCAACTGTTGGTGTGCGATGTGTCAGAATAATTTTCCCAATATTTTTCAAAAAGGATTTTACCGTTGTGCACCACCAAATAGGCTGCAGTTTCATAGTCTGTAAGATATTTTTCCTCAGCTTCTGTTAGTGATAGTTTTCCAAAATTTGTTGCCATTTGCCACGATACGGGCTGGGTAGATGCTTTTACGGTGCGATTTTGATAGATGTTAAATTCATCGATTGATGGACCTAAACGTCCTTTGAAAATAGTGTGTCGGAGCATAAAAAACATATAGTCATTTCCAGAGATTAGAATAAATCCTACAATCAAAACAACCAAAACGCCAATGAAAATGGCCAACCGTTTAACCCATTTTAAAACTGATTTCATATCTACCAACTATCAGATTTCTTACGTCAAATGTAGGTTATTGAAAGAACAATGGTTCTATGCCGCATCACTTTCGGTATATTATGTGTCGAAAGTTTTACAATTATTTTTGAAGGCCGACACTCCGAATTTTAAGCTAAAATCATTTCCAGAAATTAAAACAGCTTCTAAATCATTACGTATCTTCGCGGCCTCTAACAAAGATTAGCAAATGTCGGAAATGCACTATAATCATCGGTTTATTGAACACAAATGGCAACAAATTTGGCGTGACAAAAAACTTTATGAGGTAAAAAGTGATTTGTCGAAACCGAAGTATTATGTACTGGATATGTTTCCGTACCCTTCGGGTGCGGGGCTTCATGTGGGGCATCCGCTGGGCTACATAGCTTCCGACATTATCAGCCGATTTAAACGACTAAATGGTTTTAATGTGTTGCACCCAATGGGTTATGATGCCTTTGGTTTGCCCGCCGAACAATATGCCATACAAACCGGTCAACATCCGGCCATCACTACCGAAGATAATATCAAACGCTATCGGCATCAAATGGATAGAGTAGGGTTTAGCTTTGACTGGAGTAGAGAAATACGCACGTGCGACCCAGACTATTACAAATGGACTCAATGGATTTTTAAGCAGCTTTTTTCGCATTGGTATAATGCCAAGTCGAACAAAGCCGAGCATATAGACAATTTGGTGGCCATTTTTGAAAACGAGGGAAATGTGAATGTGCAGCATTGTGGTGGAGAGGTAGAGTTGTTTATTGCCGACGATTGGTTGTCGTTTGACGCTGCCGAAAAGGAGGCTATATTGCAGCATTATCGGTTGGCATTTATGCAAGAAACCACTGTAAACTGGTGTGAGGAGCTGGGTACTGTTTTGGCCAACGAAGAGGTAAAAGACGGCCTTTCGGAAAGAGGTGGATATCCGGTAATTAAAAAACCTATGAAACAATGGTTTTTGCGAATAACCGCCTACTCAGAAAGATTGCTTCAAGGTTTGGAAAAAATTGATTGGAGCGACTCCATAAAAGAAATACAACGAAACTGGATAGGAAAAAGCAAAGGTGCATCGGTGTTTTTTCAAATAGACGGTAAATCGGAGAAATTAGAAATATTTACCACAAGACCCGATACCATATTTGGAGCAACCTTTATGGTAATAGCACCAGAGCATGAGTGGGTTTCGCAACTTATTACTTCTGCCCAAAAAGAAGAGGCCGAAGCCTATGTAGAATGGGCTAAAAATCGTTCGGAAAGAGAGCGAATGAGTGAAGTGAAAAAAGTGACAGGAGTTTTTTCAGGCTCGTATTGCATACACCCTTTCTCTGGTGAAAAACTGCCTATTTGGATTGCCGATTATGTGCTTGGTGGATACGGAACTGGGGCAGTTATGGCCGTTCCGGCACACGATAGCCGCGACCATGCATTTGCCAAAAAATTTAATTTGCCCATCGTTCAGGTCATTGAGAATGATGCCGCCAATGTGCAAGAAGAATCATTCGATTCAAAAACCGGAAAATGTATAAACTCCGATTTCTTGAATGGATTGGACGTTTTGGAGGCCATAACAACTTGTATTTCTAAAATTGAAGAAAGAAAACTTGGGAAGGGCAAAACCAATTTCAAATTGAGAGATGCCGGTTTTGGTCGTCAACGATATTGGGGAGAACCAATTCCGATTGTTTTTCAAGCAGGAGTGCCAAAATTGATTTCGGATAATGATTTGCCGCTCGAATTGCCGGAAGTGCAGAGCTACAAGCCAACCGGAACGGGTGAGTCGCCGTTGGCATCGGTAAAATCTTGGGTAAAAACCCCAGAAGGAAAACGGGAAACCGATACCATGCCGGGTTGGGCAGGAAGTAGTTGGTATTTTCTAAGATATATGGATCCCGAAAATGAAAATGTATTGGCATCGGCTGATGCCATTCGATATTGGAATCAGGTGGATTTGTATGTCGGAGGTTCTGAACACGCCACAGGCCACCTATTGTATAGCCGATTTTGGACCAAATTTTTGTTTGATATTGGAGTTGTACCCTTTGACGAACCTTTCAAAAAATTGGTAAATCAAGGCATGATACAAGGCATTGTTGAATCTCTGTATATGAAAAAAGAGAAACAAGACGGCAAGGCCGTTTTTGTGAGTGCCGACTTGGTTGAAAATCTGGATGATTATACACCGATACCCGTATTTGTTGATTTTGTGAGCGACTATGAAAAAACTGACTCAAAATCTTTTTTGGATTTGAACGGATTGAATAAGTTTCGTGATTGGCGACCTGAATTTTTTAAATCGGTTTTTGAGTGTTCTAACGGACACTACGAAGAAGGAATTTTTGAGCCAAAATCGACCGACTTTGATCCGATATTCTATACCAAATCAGAAATCGGCAAAATGTCGAAATCGAAATTTAATGTGGTAAATCCGGATGATATTTGTGAGGAATATGGAGCCGATACGCTTCGTTTGTATGAAATGTTTTTGGGGCCTTTGGAAGATTCAAAACCCTGGAGCATCAGCGGCATAGACGGAGTTTACCGATTCTTGAAAAAAGTTTGGAAATTGTTTGTAGGTGCCAATGGAGCATACATTCCTGTTGCGGGCGAGGCTGATAAAAAATCGCTAAAAACACTCCACACGTGCATCAAAAAAATTACCGATGATGTCAATCGAATTTCGTTAAACACGTGTGTCAGCAGCTTTATGATTGCCGTAAATGAGTTTAACGAACAAAATTGCACGAATAAAGAAGTGCTGGAGCAATTTTTGATTTTGCTCTCGCCTTTTGCACCCCATATATGCGAAGAGCTTTGGAGCATAGCCGGAAACGAAAACTCGATTGTTTTTGCCAAATGGCCATTATTTAACGAACAATTTTTGGTAGAAAGCAGCAAGGTGTATCCTATTTCTATCAATGGTAAAACCCGCACAAACATTGAATTACCCTTGAATCTTACAAAAGAAGAAATTGAGGTTGCGGTGTTAAAAGATGAAACCGTGCAAAAATGTATCGATGGGAACTTTCCTAAAAAAGTGATTGTGGTGCCGGGTAGAATCGTGAATATAGTGGTATAGCTCATAAGTGGCATTAACAAATCTAAATACGCACATTTTATGTCTCAAATCTCATTGATAAAAGCACATTTTGAAGAAGCTCAATTGGTATTGCAGCAATTTTTAAATGACAATACCCATTTTGAAAAAATAGAAAAAGCCGGAAAATTAATGGCCGATGCCATAAAGTCGGGTGGTAAAATTATTTCGTGTGGCAATGGAGGAAGTATGTGCGATGCCATGCACTTTGCCGAGGAGTTGAGCGGAAGATATAGGGAAAACAGAAAGGCTTTACCGGCAGTTAGCATCAGCGATGCTTCGCATATATCGTGCGTGGGCAATGATTATGGCTACGATTTTATTTTTTCCAGATACCTTGAAGCATTGGGAAATAAAGGCGATGTGCTACTTGCCATAAGCACCAGCGGAAACTCCAAAAACGTGCTAAATGCTATTGAAACTGCCAAACAAAAAGGAATTTTAGTGGTGGGGCTTACCGGAAAAGATGGTGGCAAAATGGCCGAGCTGTGCGATGTGGAGATTCGTGCCCCAAAATCAAACTATGCCGATAGAGCTCAAGAAATTCACATAAAAATTATTCATAGTTTGATTGATTATATCGAGAGAAACGTGTTGGAATAACTACCGGAAAACAACGGAAACGGGTTATTTCCCAAACTTATATTTTACTCCAAAATTAATAGCAAAGAAATCAATTCTGTTTACAAAGTCTTTGTTTGAAAACGACATCCTAATTCCACTTTCTGCACCTATACCCAGATAAATTGGTGTTTTTTGAGCCATTCTGTAATACATGTGAACCGAAGCCGATGCAGTAAACCCATAAATTGTGGGTATTTTTAAATTGGCGTATTTTGAAAGGGGCTCTCTTCGATTTTCCATTTTTACGCCATTTATATCGTAAATATACAAATCGTTTATTTGTACATAATATGAGGAAGCTATTTTATTGTAATCGAAATATTCGCTTACCAATTGAACTTCTCTCGCTAAACTTTGAAACCAAGAAAAGTTGGCCGACATATTAACATCATATCTGCGGTTTGTAAAACTTTTCTGTATAGAAGTTTCAATGCTCAACGCCTTTTGAACCTCAATAGGACATGTAACTTTCACGTAACGTGGAAAAACAAAGGTTCTATCGGGTTGATTGTATGCAGTAATCGTTACAGTATCATAGAGGCCATTGTAAACAAAATATTTAGTAACATCATTGCCATACCACCAATCTGTCGGCACGTAGGTTCCCAAAGGATGAAGCCCGAGGCCAAAGCCCACATCGAACGATTTTTTCTTAGTTTTTGGGTAATGAATGGGTTTGAAGATTTTTAATGATATGGTAGAAAATGCCCTCCACGATGAATAGCCGTAATAATCGAAATAATAGAAATCATCAACGTAATAGCCGTATTGAACATTTATTGGTATTTCATTGGTTGGAGTGGCATCAGCTAAATGATTGGGGTCGTTTTGAAAATCCGCATTCTCTATGGCTTTGTCCAAATAATCGTTGTTGTAAGAAAAATTAAAAACATTGGTTGGGCTAAGATTGAATTGAATTTCCGAATTTTTAAAAAACTTCTTAAAACCATTTTGTGCCTGTGCTAAATGAACAAACAAAAAAAGCTGCAAGATTAAAAGAAGAGGCCGTTTCATACTCAACAAAATTAGCATTATAAACCATTTAATGATTTCATATTTTTATCAAATTTGCAGGGTGCAACAAATTTCGAGTCTCAAAAATCCGCTGATAAAAAAAATACAGTCTCTGAATAAAAAAAGAGGCCGAGAAAGCAATCATCTTTTTTTGGTGGAAGGAATACGCGAGGTTGAGCTTGCTATTGAAAGCGGTTTGCATCCAACTGAAATGTTATTTAATCATTGTTGGGCAAATGATGATTTGGAGGCTTATGCCGAAAAAGTCGAGTGTGAAAAGCAATTTTTGCTTGATGAACAGGTTTTTGAAAAAATAAGCTACAGAAGCAGTGTGCCAAATGTGTTGGCCACTTTCTCATTGTTCAACACTCGTTTGGACAATTTGAAATTACCAAAAAATAGTATAGTTCTTGTGTTGGAGTCTATTGAAAAACCGGGCAATTTGGGTGCAATTTTTCGCACTGCCGATGCTGCAGGAGTTGATGCTATTATAATTGCCAATGCAAATACCGATTTTTACAACCCAAATGTAATTAGAGCCAGTCTGGGCACGGTTTTTACCGTTCCGTTTGCAATATGTTCAAACGAAGCCTGTTTGCAGTTTTTAGCTGAAAATAGATTCAACATATTCAGTACGTATCTGGAAGGTGCCATTCCACATTTTGAGGTTGATATGTCAAAAAATACAGCCATTGTTATGGGCAGCGAAGCCTTTGGCATCACCAATTTTTGGGTTGAAAATGCCCATAAATGTATAAAAATACCCATGCTCGGCAAGGCGGATTCCATGAACGTTTCTACAGCCACAGCCGTTGTGGTGTATGAGGCGGTACGACAACGAAATAAAAAAGCCTAACTTTCGGCCATGTTAGAAAATTTGAAACTCGAAAATATTTTGGTTTTGGATATAGAAACCGTTCCGGCCACCGAAAAATTTGAAAAATTGGACGAACGCTGGCAAAAATTGTGGCAGCACAAGGCTCAATACCTGGTGGTAGAAGGCCAAACTGCCGAAGAAATTTACAATAGAGCCGGAATTTATGCCGAATTCGGAAAAATTGTCTGCATAAGTGTGGGTGTTTTTTTTAGACAAAGCGATAGTTACCATTTTAAAATCAAAAGTTTTTCAGGGGATGATGAAAGGGTTCTTCTCCTAGAATTTTGCAACCTGTTGAATGCCGGTTTTAGTGGAGCCAATAAAGCACTTTGTGCCCACAACGGAAAAGAATTTGACTTTCCCTATTTGTCGAGAAGAATGTTGGTGCATGGCATTAAATTGCCCATGTTGCTCAATACCGCCGGAAGAAAACCGTGGGAAGTAAACCATATTGACACCATGCAGCTTTGGAAATTTGGTGATTTTAAAAGTTACACTTCACTCGATTTATTAGCGGCCACCTTCAATATTCCAACTCCAAAAGATGATATAGACGGCAGCATGGTTTGGCAAGTTTATTATGAAGAACATGATTTGGAGCGAATAAAAACATATTGCCAAAAAGATGTCGTTACGCTGGCAAATGTGCTTCTCAGGTTTGTGGGGCTGCCTTTATTGTCTCAAACCGAACTGCATTTTGCTTGAGAAAACAAAATAAGGTAGTTTTTGCAGCGTTTTCTTCCTTAAACGGTCTTACTTATATAAATTTGTAGCGTTGTGACCCGTTTCAGGTTCATAGTATCCATCATATTTGTGGTATTGACATTACTTGTCAATGCACAACCTCCCACCGTGCATACTTCTAACCTTGCAGCTTCAGAGGTATATTGTAACCAATTAAAGTTGAGTTGGACCGACGGAAATGGAGATGCCAGAATTGTGTTTATTAGAGAAGATACAGCAGTTTCCTTAGTACCCTCTTCAACAAAAACATACACTGCCGACCCTAATTTTAAAACCAGTCAAAATGCCGACCCAACCGGCAAATCGGTTACGAAGGTGGTATATGACAACGGCGGTGGATATGTGTATGTGACCGGGTTAAAAAAGAATACCACGTACTATTTTGCTGTTTATGAATACAACATTAATTCAGGTACCTATGAGTATTTGACCACTGGAAGTTATGCAACGCTTAGCGTTAAAACAGAAAATATAGTTGCAGCCTTTTCGATAAACGATACATACCAATGCTTGTCTGGCAATAGTGTTACTACCTCAAATTCATCAAGCAATTCGTTGGGTTTAAGCATGACCTATGAGTGGGATTTTGGAGATGGCAGCACCAAACAAACAAGTACCAATGCATCGAGAGTTTATACCAAAGGTGGAATTTTTGACATTACATTAACGGCTACTGCAACAGGGTGCAAAACGTCAACTATTCTGAGAGATACGATTCTTATTCCATATAAGGTTGATTTTAAAATTAGTGACACCATTGACGGCAACGACAGCATCAGATGTTTTGGTAGTAACGTTTTTGTTTTTGACAATAAATCAAATTTGCCAAACCCACCTATATACGGTTTGTATGATGGCACAAAATATCTTTGGCACACATCTACCAATGTTAAAGGAAATTATGAGAACTTCCAATACACCACCAGTGCATCAGGCTATTTTGATGTAACATTGGTAATGGGCAGAAAGGTTAGCCCAAAAGGGGAGTATTGCTACGATAGTATAACGCACCGATACTTTGTGCTGCCGCCCACCATTGATAGCTCTAAGGTTCATTTTAGTGATACGGCTCTTTGCCTAAATACCAATAAATTTACCTTTTCTCAAAGCGGAAACAATATTATTTCCACCCTCTGGAAATTTGGTGATGGAAACACTTCTACCAATAATCCAGCAACTTGGACTTACAACTCTGTTGGTAAATTTCAGGTTACCTGCGAGGTGGAAGATATTAATGGGTGTAAAGCCAGTTTTTCGGATACCGTTGAGGTACTTGCTCCGCCCGACAATACGGTGGCCGGGCTAAAAACGGAATACTGTTTGAATGAAGTTAATTCGGTGCAATTGCAGCCCAAATTGAGTGGAGGATATTTTTATGGTGCGGGTGTGGATGCTGCAAACTCAACCTTTTCGCCTGATAAAGTCGGTACGTTTGATTTTTTCTATGTGTACACCATTGGCAATTGTAAAGACACTTTTCCAATGACTACTACTGTATTGGCTCGACCAAGTTTTAATTTGGGAAAAGATACATTGTTGTGCAAGGGTACAGATATTGTCTTACAGGTTGATTCGGCAGGTTTAAATTATTTGTGGGATGATGGCAGCACCAATCAAACCCGAACAGTTTCAAGTGGTGGAACTTATTGGGCTCAGGGTAGCAACGGGAAATGTAACTTTAGAGATACCATTAAAATTAGGCAAGTGGTATTGCCAAAAATGAATTTGGGTAACGACACATCCATTTGCGGTGGAGAATATGTTGATCTCAACGTAGTGGCAGATGCCGGAACCATTTTGTGGAGCGACGGCAACACCCAATTTTCTCGGCAGGCAACCCAATCAGGCTTGTATGTGGCCACCGTTACTCACCCTTGCGGGGTAGTTTCGGATAGTATTAAAATTGATATTTTACCCACGGCTTGCGAAATATTTATACCAAACGTTTTCTCACCCAATCGAGATGATTTGAACGAGGATTTCTACCCAAAAGGTTTATTTGTTTTTACAAGTATGCTCATTTTTGACGAGTACGGTCAGCAAATATTCGAATCTTATGAGGAAGGAAAAGGCTGGGATGGTACTGTAAATGGAAAGGTGGTAATGCCGGGTGCTTATTACTTTATCATTCACTATCAACTGCCCGAAGGCGGAACTTATGTGAAAAAGTTAGCCTCGGGTCCTGTTTACGTAGTCTATTAATCTGAATTCTTTTTCTTAATTTTTTCTATTTCAACATATAATTTACACCAACCGCTACACCCATCTGCCACAACCTTATTTTTGTAAAATCATCTTTTGCCGAAACCAACAAAGGAAAGGTAAAATTGGGTTGAACACTAAAGTCAGACCGCTCCGAAAGTTTATACTCCATGCGGCTTCCAATATTTAAACTAACATTAAAAAGGTCGGGTTTGTAATAGTTAGATACCTTAAACGTGTTGTTTCCATCCACCGAAAAGCCTTTTAAAAAAATAGCCATTTTGTCTGCATATCTCAAATCAAATTCAACACCTGATGCAAATTCAAAATACATTTTATTCATAAATAACTTTCTACTATAAACTTTCTGAAAAATAACCGGAATAGAGATGTATCGATATTTCATGTGGTAATAGGCATTTTTTTCGTTGGTGGTTTGCGATAAATCTTTCAGCCATCCTACTTCTGGATGTATGGTGTCGTGAAATTTTAAACCTGAACGAACCCGAGTAAAACTTCGACCTTTATACTCCAAACCAACCTGAATTTTGGTGTATTTGTCGAGACTTATTAGATATTTTATGCCTCCGCTCCAATTTTGTCGCCATTTATCAGCGTTTGAAAATGAATCTTTTAGAAGGGTAGAGGAGGTACTCAATTGCCGATAGCCAATTCCGGGAGTCAGATATCCTTCAATTCTTCCTTGAGCGAAAGTGGTAGTAAAAAGAATAAGTCCAAAAGCGACGAGGGTAAATTTTTTAAGCACCTTTACGATTTAAATAAAATGATTCTGCAAAAATAGATAACAATGTTTGAGCAAGACGATTAGATTGCGATATTCGTCTCAAACAATGTAGAAAAAATGAAAAAACTGGTGGTGCTGACCGGAGCGGGCATGAGTGCAGAAAGCGGGATACAAACATTTAGAGGCAACAATGGCCTGTGGGAAGGGTATGATGTAATGAAAGTGGCAAGCCCAGAAGGTTGGAGAGAAGATAAAGCGTTGGTTTTGGAATTTTACAATCAACGAAGAAAAAATGTGCTGGAATCAAAGCCCAATGCCGGACATTTTATTTTGAAAGAACTGGAGCAATTTGTTGAGGTTTGGATTATTACCCAAAATATTGACAATCTGCATGAACGTGCCGGAAGTTCGAACATTATCCACCTGCATGGGGAGATAACAAAAGGAAGAAGCACAGTGGATGACCGTTTGGTATTTGAATTAGATAAGCCAACCATCGAGCTTGGCGACAAATGCCCCAAAGGAAGTCAGGTAAGGCCGCATATTGTGTGGTTTGGCGAGCAAGTGCCCATGATAGAACCTGCCGTAGAAATTGTGGGTCAGGCGGATATTTTGTTGGTTATTGGCACCAGTATGGCGGTTTACCCTGCAGCTGGTTTAGTGCAATTTGCACCTGCTCATTGTCCCATTTTTTTGATAGATCCCGATGAAAACCATGAATCTACAAAACAATTTAAGCACATTGTGGCTGGAGCAAGCAAAGGATTGGAAATTTTTAGAGATGAGTTTTTAGGGAAATTTATTGATTAGTCTTGGGTTTAGAAAAGTTAAACTTAAACGCATAAAAAAAGGCATTAGCCTCGAAAGTAGGAATTACTGTTTTGTTGTTTAGCAAACCTATTCCAACTTTTATAGAATCGGCCTTTTTTTCAAAGTATCTTTTGTATCCAATGTTGATTCCGGGAATAAAATTAATTGAACCTATGGTGCTGACTCCGGCAGTATAATAGCGATAAGATGTCCTTTTTTTAATTTTATAAATATCAACATCTCCAAAAAGACCAGCTGCCAAATCTCCATCAAAGTAGCCAACGCGAACTCCTGTGGTTATTCTGTTAAAACTAAATCCTATAGAGGAGAAAATGCCAATGTCGGGAACCGTTGATGCACCCAAATTAAAAAATGGATTGTGGTTATGATAGACGGCATTTTCGGTGGTATCTTTTGTTTGAATTGATCGAATTTCTTCCATATTCAAATCACGAAATTTGAAAATATGAACGTTGTATGATAACTCACCATACGGGGTAAAACTATTGGAAAATTTCAATGCCGCCAGGCCCGGAATAGATTCCAATGCAATTCCAATTTTTGTGTTTATGCTGTGATAGCCATTTATTTTATAATGGTTTAATCCTATTTGCCAAAGGTAGAAGTAGTCGTCACGGACACTATAGTTATCATAATAAAAGTTGTCGAAAGATGCTGTGAAATAGGTTTTGTAAGCTGGGTGTATGTCCAAACGAAATATGTTGAGGCCAATTTGAAAGTCAGTACCAAAGCCAATTTTATTCTGGTAATTATCCAACGTGAACCCCCTAAAATAAAATCGACCAACAGAACAGCCAATGTTTGGAGCAACATGAAATAAATGGCCACCCCCAAAACCGACACCAGCCGATGGATTGAAATTCTTTCCAAGAAAATTTAAAACGCCCAAGGTTATAGGGTGGTCACTTTTTAACTCAAGACCCTCATAAAACGGCTTTTGCAGTTTGAAAATGTAAAGGTCGTACGATATTTTGAAAAATGGGTAACTGCTTTGTCCAACAACCGGACTTCGCCACAATATAGGTCTTTGCCAATCAAAAGCAACACCCATTTTGGCCGAAAATTGATGCCGACTGTTGAGTTTATAACGTGATACACCCATTCCAAAGGCATGAGTAAAGTGATTATCAAAGGTTGTTTGTTGAGCCATCATACGGACAAGGGTGGCATCAAAAGTGGTTTTTAAGTAATACTTAGTGCTTTCATTTGTGTGAAATGGAAACAAATCCAAGTCAATTTCTAATTTTTTTAAGAGGTCATCATTCTTTTTCTGACTGTAAAAACCAGCCACTTGCAATCGACCAACCCTTGCTTTTACAGCTGGGTAAAAATGGAAGGGGGCAGGATTTTGTATGTTGCTTGACAAGCCAATGTTGAAGTTGTTGTTTAAGGCACTTTTGTTGGTTTTGAGAAAACTATCCAGTGTCTGGGCTTGGGCAGGGTTAAACCACATCATGCAAAGAGTCAGTATTACGCGGAATATTGGTCGCATTGCACAAATATACCAAACGCACAAAACTTTAAGAATTCAATTCTAAAAGCCTTGTATCTTCGCAACCTAAATGTACGCAATTCTTAAAAAAATACTGTTTCAGATGGATGCCGAAAAGGCACATCATTTTGTAACAAAAATGCTTTTGTGGTTGAATAAATTTGGCCTTTTCGGTATTGTCAAACAATTGTTGATTGGCCAGTTAAAAAACCAGAAACAGCAGGTGGCAGGGCTCACATTTAGGAATAAACTTGGTTTGGCTGCGGGTTTTGATAAAAATGCTGAATACCTCGAGGTGATGGATAAACTGGGCTTTGGTTTTGTTGAAATTGGTACAATCACGCCCAAGCCTCAATCGGGTAATGACAAGCCCCGATTGTTTAGATTAAAAAGGGATCATGCACTTTTAAACCGTATGGGTTTTAACAACGAGGGCATGGATACGGCAGTCAAAAGGTTAAGCGGTTTTAGAGCCAAATTCCCCAAAACTGATTTAATTGTAGGCGGCAATATTGGCAAAAACAAAGTTACTCCCAACGAAAATGCCCATGAAGATTATGCCAAATGTTACGAATGTCTTTACACGTATGTTGATTATTTTGTCGTAAACGTGAGTTCACCGAACACACCGAATCTGAGAGAGTTGCAAGACAAAGATGCCTTGAAAACCATTTTTGAAGCCATAAGAAAGGTGGACGAAAAAATGAAAAATAAAGTGCCAAAACCGTTATTCGTAAAAATATCGCCCGACAATTCTTTTAGTCAAATTGATGATATTTTGGATTTGGTAGAGGCGTATGGTTTGGCTGGAATTGTAGCAACCAATACAACCATTTCTCGCGATAATTTATTGACAAATTCACTGGAAGTTGAAACTTTAGGAGCAGGTGGCCTCAGCGGAAAACCCGTTAAAAAGCGTTCAACTGAAGTAGTTAGATACATCCGGTCAAAAAATAATTCGATAATCATTATTGGTGTTGGTGGCATTGAAACCGCAACCGATGCCAATGAAAAACTAAATGCGGGAGCTAATTTGATACAGGTTTATTCTGGGTTTATTTATGCCGGACCCAAAATTATTTCGGAGATTGTGAATGGGGTGAAATAATTAAACACGTTTGCAGGAATACGCCTGTAGGAACACGCCTCGAGGCGTGTTCCTACAGGCGTGTTAAAATCAAATCATTAATGTTTTGCCAAATAATCAGCAACACCGCTATGCGTAGCGTTCATGGCATCTTTCCCTTCTTCCCAGTTGGCAGGACATACCTCGCCATGTGTTTCAAGATGAATTAGGGCATCCAACATTCGCATGGCCTCGTTCACGTTTCTACCCAATGGCAAATCATTCACTATTTGGTGTCTAACAACGCCCTTTTTGTCAATCAAAAACAGACCTCTATAGGCTATCATTGGGCCGGTGGCGGCAAGATGTTCGTTTTCGTCATAGCCATATTCTCCGGCCAAAACACCATAATTGATGCTCACGGTTTTTGTGGTGTCGGCCACTATTGGGTAGGTAATTCCTTGAATACCACCTTGATCTTTGCTCATTTGCAACCATCCCCAGTGAGATTCTTCGGTGTCGGTGCTACAGGCCACAATTTCGCAACCTTTGGCTTTAAATTCAGCTAATTTTTCTTGAAATGCGTGCAACTCTGTCGGACATACAAAGGTAAAATCTTTTGGATAGAAGAAGAATATTACATACTTCTCTCCTTTGTATTGATCGAGTGTGAAGTTTTCTACAACTTCTTCGCCATTAATAACCGCCGGTGCAACAAACGACGGAGCATTTTTTCCTACTAATACAGACATTTTTTTATTTTTTTTTGGCAAAAATAGATGCGACCACCTAAAGCCCCAAACTATTTCCTATAAGTTGTTTTTATATCTGAATTGATTGGAGAAATAGGCCATGATTGAGGCTGTTGGATAAATCACATTGTTTTGCGGGTAGTAAACCGAATTACATCTTTTTCTAATTCTGTATCCCTGCCAATAAAAGCATTTAGCTGTTTTACTACCATTCGGTCGGTGCGAGATGCAGTAGAAATAAGTTGAATACCTGTTTCTTTGATGAAACTTTTATTTTCTTCGCTGGTCACATTTATCTTTTTCAGACATTCGATAAACTGCTTTGTTTTGCTCAAGTTTGGTAGTTTTTGGTGAATGTCTTTAAGGGTTGACATCAATTGATCTTCATTTTTTTCTTCCTGGAAATATTTAGTCAAATAGGATAATGCAGATTTATCTTTTAATAGGTTCCAAGCCTCCAAAAGGTAGTTTTGGCCTCTTCTAAAATCATGAAGTTTATCTTTGCACAAACGCTCAGCCAGCAAAAAATTATGAGTTTTGGCGGCCTTCCCTATGGCTCTTTCAAAGTATTTTGTGGCACTCGTGGGTTGGCCAATACGCATATACAAATCGCCACATTCTTCGTAGTTTTCAAGCTCCTCAAATATTTCTATAGCATTTAGATACATCGAGGCATTTTTAAAACAATCCGCAGCGGCATGTTTATCATCCAAAAGTTTGATGTATGTAGAGGCAGCTTTTTCAAACATTTTCCCCGATTCGTATGCTTTGGCACCATCCCGATATTGTTTTAGTAGTTTGATATAAACATAAGCCGCTTTTTCATAATCTCCTTTTTCCAAATAGGCACGTGCCATTTTCTGATATTTGGTTCTAAGATCTTCAAGAGCTTTATCTCCCAATAAAATACTACCCCCATTTCCGCTGCTACTACCTCCAAACAACTTGAACAATGAAAATCCGCCCATGCTCCAAGCACTGGGTAGTCCGCTCCGCTCGTGGTTGTCAGATATGGGCATTGCATACTTTAAGGCCAAATCAGGGTTTGATTCTATCATTTTCATTAGTTTTTCCATCTCACGCATGTTTCGCTCCTTCAGTTGGTTGTAATCAAACGACATTCGTGAGGCTGATTTCTTAAAAATACCTTGTGCGATTTTACCCAGTTTGTCAAAAAAATGATTGGCTCTCTTAAAGGGGTCACTTTGTTTGTCGGAGTCATTTTTTTGAGGCGGTTCATCCGTTTTTCGAGAGGTTGAACCGGCCTTTTTTTTGTCTCCCAACAGGTCTATCAGAAAATCATAAATCGACAATTTAATTTTTTCTTTTCCTGATAATGGAGGCTTCTTAGAATCAGGTTTGGTCATTTTTTCCAATTCAGTTATATGGTCAGAAATGTCAACCTTGGCTATTTTTATGGTTGATAATACTGTAGGAATTTTATAGGGTGTTTTAGGTTTTTGGGGAGGAATGGTGCTGCTTGCAGAAGTTATGTTTTGTTCGAAAGTGAATGGTTCGTTTAATTCAACCAAACCTATTTCCGGATGCATCAAATGCATGTTCCCGCTAAATAGGGTGTCTATTTCGGTTGCATTTAGCCTCGGAAAAATGTCCGTATATTCTGGTATAAAGAGCTGATTTCCTATTTGTTGCATCCGCTGATTTCGATGACGAATGTTTGAATTTATTGGATTTATTAACCAAACAAAACAACCCCAAACCGTATTGGCTTCATCGCCGGGCAAAGCAAACAATTCAAAATCCTGCCTTCTTAAGGGAAGTGCGTTTAATTCAATCAACCAATCGTGCATGTTTGCCGACCGAATGATAAATCCTGCAATAGGATGTTTGCTTTTATCTGCGGGTGTGAGTTTTAAGTTCATGTTCAATAATTGTATTTATAAATGGAAATAAAATTTGTTCTTCAAATTCTTCTTGTTCAAGAATGGTTAACATCTTGTTAGATTTGTCAGCAAAACTTTTAATTTTATAGGAAGTTTCGGTTTTGAACCTATTTTTTAGCCCCGCTGTCAATGTCGAGGCGTGACTCCATTTAACTATGAGAGGAGAATCCGTTGAGTCAAGAAAATCATTAACCCATTGATGAATCTTCGGAATAGGTATTTGATTTGTTTGATGTATGTAGTCTATCATCAATCGTTTTTCACCTCTTAGTTTTGTTATGTATAATTCCACCGTCTCGGGAGTCCACCTCTTATATACATCAATCATGGAAGTTTCCGAGATACATAAATGTTCTTGGGTAGCACAAATGGTAACATAGGGGTTTTTGTTTAGGTATATAGGCGGTACTTTATTATTGGAACTTTTAAGAATAAGGATACCACAATTTGTATCAATTATGCAACTGCCGTCGCTAAAAGTGTATTGGTCATTGTCGCGGTAACCAATTATCTCAAAATCTTTTTTCGATGTTAAGTGGCTTTTAAACTCGAAAAAGGAGAAGGCTGTATGAGTATTAAAACCTAATGAGTTGATTTTGATGTATTCGGGAGTTTCCCAAACGTGAGGAAGGAATTGTTCGATGCGAAAAAGATAACGAAGCGGGTATAACCCTATTTTTTTCATTGTTATACGTTTTCGAGCACTAACTTTTTTGTGTATTTTTCCAACATATCTCCAATCATGACTGATAAGTTTTAGATTTGAGTCAATGCTATAAACCTTATCCGAAACAGTAATAAAAAAGCTGTTTAAGTCAAAAAACACCTCAACTTCATCGCCTGGATAGCAAACTTTGATAGTGTCGTAGGTTTGATTTTTTTGTATGTTAGTAATCAAAACCTCGCCTCTATTTTCTAAATACTGAAACAGGAATATTTTTTTACCCAAAACAATGATGCCACAATGCTTGGTTTGGTAAGTCAAAGGTATTGGCCTGAAAAGATTGTTACGTATATCATCTTTATTTGGTTTTTCTCCCGTAAACCAACTCCATTGGGCAAATATGTGGGAACCCTGAATCAGAAATATTGTTTTTGGAGAAAGTACAATGTCATCTGCCCATTGGTTTGCAGGAAATAGAATAGGCACCGATTCCAAGGATAAATCAGAATGGTTGTAATATTTTTCTGGGGTTTCTATTACCTTTCTACTCCACGTTCTTTTTACGTCCAAATCCAGCATCATACTCTGTATTTTTCTTTTTCCGAGTTTGCCTTTCTCATACACGTGTAGGTTGCCGTTTCTTTCGGTGTGAATGATAAATTTGATTTTTTCACTCTGCTCGGTTAACCATACTTGCCACTCTTCGTATTGGATGGAGTGTTCGTGTATCAGCACAATTTCGTAATCTTTTTTTGCAGAAAGAGATTTAATAAGATTTGTGGCGGCAGTGGTTGAATGCAGATTTGTACTTACCGTTGACAGGGAGTTTTCAATCAGCATCGGATTTGGTGGGTTGGTTTCAATGGAGAAAAATGATTCTCCGCTCAAAACCCAAATTTCGCATCTTATATCGTTTTGTGGATGAATGGCCAACGCCAATGCAACGGCATAAGCCATTATTTTTGGGCTTCCCCAATTTTTTAGGCTTACATCAATAAGGATATATCTGGTTTTGTTGCTTCGTTTTGGGGGTGTCTCCCGTTCAAGATAAAGAGCCTCTTGGTTTGCCAATCGCAACATTAGGGTGTCGTCGTCATTGGCCAACTCCGATAATAATAGTCTGGATAAATCGCCTTTGTTGCTTATGTCGGCTGTGCCACCCATTGGCTGAATTCCGGGTTCGGAGTGATGTACCGGAATTCTCAAACCCGCAAGCAAACTCGGTATCAGTAGCCCAATTTTTTCTGTCTTTCTTTGGTCAATCAATTCATTTATGAACGTATCATTATTGGCAGGCAAAATGGGGGGTAGTGTGATTTTATTTCTTGGAATAACAAATGGATTGGAGTCGATGGCATCTTTAATGGATTTGGTGGTAGGAAATATGATTCTATAGAGAGGTTTAGAATTATTTAATATCCCATTTGCCCACCACTTTTCCGGCGGTTTATTTTCCGAAAATAATGTTCTATATTTTCCGAAGGCCTGAGCCAATGGTAGGTTGTCGGTATAAAAAGTATATTTTTCAGGTGCGTTTTTAAACAAGGTGTTAAAAAGTACGATTCTGTTTGCACTTGTTTTGTAAGATTCTGGCAATGCATGAATGTTTTGCAAGAACTTATAAAACTCGCCTCTGGTGCTAATAAGTTTACCGATTTGTTGCATTCCATCTTCATTGGTAGCCATTATTGCAAACAATAAGGGTGTTAATGGAGGCCGCCTGTCGTTTTCGAACGTTTCCAATACTTCCAAAAGATAATTGGTATAACAAATAGTTTTTCCGTCGAACTCAATTATTTGGGCATTTTCAGAATATTGCCAAAAGGGCGAATAGTTACTACCCGGCAGAAAGTAATCCTTGATATGTATTAGTTTTGATTTCATCTTATTAATTCTGCAAATGAATCTGGGGCAAGGTGGGTAAAATAGTCGAATGGAATGGCGGTATGACTGCCATCTAACTCCCATAACAACATCGAATCCTTTGATTTGCGAAAAACCTTGCGGATTGTATCTGCTAAAAGAGGGAATTCAAAATGATAACCTTCCGGCAGCAAATGAAACCCAAGTTGCCAGTAGCTTTTGCCCTGCATACTGGCCGAAGGACTACCAAAAACCAATGCTTCTTCACCAATTTGTACCCATTTAAGGTGGCCATATCTAAATCTGGGTACTCCAGTTATATAGTCTTTGAGTAAATTTAATGGAGAAAGAATTGCTTGAATGGGTTGTGGCGTGTCGTAGGGTGTCAAATTTATTGATAGTCTATCATGAATGCCGAAGAAATTGTGGTTGTATTTTGGCTTTGTAACAGGCAAAAAATGAGCTATTGGAGTCCACAAAACCTCGGGCACTTTGCCAGCCGGTAATCTGCTGTTTATAGGAAACAGAATGTTTGCCTCTTCCCTATAAATAACCAAATTTTTAATGGCAATAATCTGAGGAAGTTTAATGAAGTTTTCATCAAAGTCAGCAAGCCACAGGTTTTCTGCATCGGTGGCAACTCTGAGAAACGGATATTCTCTCAAAAAGTAGAGACTTTCCTTTTCATAATTTCGTATCTGAATGAAAAAACTCATACCGATTTAAGCATATTGCTCCATAGCAAATCCACTTTTTCCTGCAAAAAGGTGCGATGCTCTTTGTTGCTTACCCAGTTTACCCTCGATTGTAAATAACGAAGTTTGTCTTTCATCGTGTTTTGTTCATCCAGCGAAAGTTTGTCGTTTTGCCAGTTGTATAGCAGTTTGTCAATATCAGAAGCTAATTCCTCAGCATCCGGCAGCGTGTTTAATTTAGATTGTGGGTGTGCTTTTTCTGATGACGATTTTTCCAGTATTTGATTAACAATTCCCGCCAAAATTTCAATTTGCTCTTCTGTATCCCAAATGTATTTCAAAACCCACAAATCAGAAATCTCAGCTTGGTCGCGGCCACAAATAAGTGCACTTGATGCAATGAGATTCTGCAATTTCACGGCTCTGCGGTCGGATACTTTTACTCCGGCATTTCTAAGTCGATGAATGAGTTCTACATAAGTCTCCGTAATTAATGATAGGTCAATTTTAAGACAATGACTTTGCAGTTCCATAATTTCGTTTGGTGTTATGGTTGGCATATCGGTTTGGGTAGATTTTTCCAACGATCTGCCTTTTAATAAAACTTCGCCAATAAGGTCTGTGTCCACATAGTCGCATCTTACCCGCATCAAAAACCTATCCAGCAAGGCCGCTAATGCCTCATCTTCCGGGAGCAAGTTGCTCGCACTCACAAACATCAAAGTGGGCAGCTTTAGGGTTTCTTTGCCTCTTCTAAAAGTTCGCTCATTTAGAGAGGTCAGCAAACTATTTAATATGGCACTGTTGGCATTAAATATTTCGTCCAAAAACACCATGGAGGCTTCGGGCATCATGCCGTCGGTGTTTGTTACCAATTCGCCATCTTTAAGTTTACGTATGTCGAACGGGCCAAAAATTTCGTTGGGTTCGGTAAACCGCGTAAGCAGATATTCAAAGTTTTTGCCCTTTTCAATACACGCGGAAAGCATACGCACAATGGCCGATTTTGCCGTTCCTGGAGGGCCAAATAAAAAGGCATTCTCCCGAGCTATTAGGCTAATACCTAGTATATCTATAATTTCATTTTTGCCAACAAAAGAGTTTTTTAGGTAGTTTAAAACCTCCTGAAGTTTAATTAAATTTTGACTGTTCCCCATTTTTTTTCAGAATAAAGCTATACGTTGATTAGATTTGGCCAAAAGGTTTCTTGGTATAAGCCCATGGCATCTTTTGCGGCAGTGTGCCATGCTGGATGTCGAGCCAGATTTACATTTCTAAATGTAACAATTCGATTAATGTATTCTCTCGAAAGATGTGCATTTTTAACATAGAGATTAAAGTCAATTTCCTGATTATCAAATAGTTTTGTTATGGCTATTCCAGAAAAGTGCCACTTTCTCATTATTTGATATAGTTTGTCGATAAGCGGGTCTGATGGTTCAATTTTTCTAAGACTTTCAACAAGCATTGGCATAAAGCGTAAACAAAGGTCAGCACTTAAAACTGATGAGGCGTTGGGCTCGGCTTCATAATCAACAATGAATTCGTCAATGCTTGCAATGCTGTTTGCTCTGTATAAAATAAATTGGGCAGCATGATAAATCAGGCGTGCGGCCCATAGCGCAGCTTTGGCATCAAAAGGTGGAACATCGAGCAGGTAGCCATTTGTTTCAAGCTGATATTCATTTTCTAAAAAAAGTGCAACCTCGGTTTCTTCAGCACCGGCAATAAAAAAAATGTTCTGGTAAAGAACCAAACTACCATCTCGGCGAAGTTCTGTAATGGCTCTATAAAACAATTGTTGGCTCACTTTTTTTGTTGTTCTACAAATCAATTGAAATTTTATTAAAAATGCTATCAAAAAAATTGCGGAATGTTTCGTTCTGTGGCACCTCGCCTAATTCATAGCAAAAAAATTTTTAATGCGGGATAATTTGTTTTAATTCGAGCTAATTATCGTGTATATCAGTTGGTAAGATTACCCGACGTGCACTGCGGGAGGTCGTGGGTTCGAGTCCTACTGCGATAATTAGAGGATACCTTCTTCTAATGGTCAGGAAACTGGTGAACAAACCTGAAAAGCAAGTTCGATTCTTGCAGGTATCCTCATTTTTTGATCAACAATGGATAATCAAATAATAAAATTCAGTCAGGAAGAATGGGATGCATGCATGAAAGTGCTGGAATCTTTAGTGGAAGACCCCTTAAATAATCCTGATAATGATCGTTTTAAAAATATAATTTCAAAAATTTCTAAAAAGGCCAAAAAGCAATTGGCAAAGCAAAAAACCATAAACCTTGATAAAGAGTGGATAAATCCGAAGAAAATTGATAATGAGCTAATTTCATCAACTACAATCATTACCAACGCAAAAAATAACGCTTCTTATTTTACCCATAGCGATGATTCCAGACACATAATCTTTACGGAACTAAAGAATCCGAAACGCTGCTATATCTGCCACAATTTGTACAATCAGTTGCACTTTTTTTACCATAAACTGTGTCTGGAATGTGCAACCCTAAACTATGCAAACCGCTCGTTGGGCATCGAGTTGTCAGGTAAAACGGCCATTGTTACAGGTGGGAGAATAAAGGTTGGATTTGCAACGGCTTTGAGGTTGCTTCGGTGCAATGCTCGGGTTGTGGTTACCACCCGTTTTCCGGGAGCAGCTTGGAGTGAGTTTTCTAAAGAATCGGACTTTGCGGTCTGGAAAGACCGTTTGATTATTTATGGTTTAGATTTGAGGAATTTGAAGGCTGTGTATGACTTTGTTGAATTTTGCAAAAATCAATTGGAGTGTTTGGATATACTCATCAACAATGCGGCTCAAACCATCAAATATCCCATTGAATACTATTCCGGACTCATATCAAAAGAAGTTAAAAATATAGAGGCTGCAACCATTATGGTAGTAGCCAATTCTACACCAATTCAAAAGGAGGCAAATAAGTTTTTGCCGGAGTTGGAGAATTTTCCCCAAACCAAAAACAGATTTGGTCAGCCCATAGATTATCGGACAAAGAATAGCTGGAACTCCAAATTAGGTGAAATTGAATTGGAAGAACTGCTTGAAGTAAATCTGATCAACCAAATTTCGCCATACTTGCTTGTGTCGGAATTAAAACCGTTAATGATAAAACTGCCTCATCAACCTAAAATTATCGTGAATGTAACTTCGTCAGAAGGGCAGTTCAGTTATAAAAACAAAACGGTATTTCATCCTCATACAAACATGACTAAAGCGGCTTTGAATATGCTTACCAAAACATCTGCCTCTGATTTGGCTGGGTACAATATTTTTATGAATTCGGTTGACGTTGGCTGGATTTCAACCGGAGCATCTGAGGCCCGAAGAAATGACCAGTTCGAGAAATTACAAATTCCCCCCTTAGACCCAGTGGATGGAGCATCAAGAATAATGCACAATATTGTGCAGATTTTAAATGAAACACCTGAGTTTGGGTGTCTTTATAAGGATTACCAAAAAGTAGATTGGTAATAGGGCAATTAAATGGTCGCTATCACTTTTAGCTCAATGGCTATAGGTGTGGGCAAGCAATTGATTTCCAGCGTGGTGCGGCATGGTTGATTGTCTTTAAAGTATTCGGCATACAATCGATTGTATGTGGCAAAGTCATCTTTCATGTTGGTTAAAAAAACGGTTACATCCACAATGTTATCCCAACTGCTGCCGGAATCTTCCAATATGTATCGAATGTTTCTAAATACAGAGTGACATTGAGTCTCAATGTCGTAGGAAATTATTTTTCCATTCTCGTCCAATTCAACACCGGGTATTTTTTTGGTTCCCCGCTCTCTTGGGCCAACCCCGCTCAAAAACAATAGGTTGCCCACTTTTCGGGCATGCGGATATAAACCAACCGGTTCGGGGGCTTTTCCAGAATCAAATTTTTCGCTACTCATCTTCTATCGATATTTTCACTTCGTCACCCCGCGAAAATACTTCTTTGCTACCATTTGTAGTTCCATTTTTTGATGGGGAAGGTTTGGATGGTTCGGAGGTAGTTTTAGAAGTGGCATTGTTGGTTTCTTTGTTTTGAGTATTTCCGTTTCGGATTGTATTTCCGTTTGTTGATGTATTCGGCAGAGCGGTTACGGCTGGTTTAATGTTCATTCCGGTATTCCAAACGATGGCTTTATACGAAACCTGTTGCACTTCGGTATTTAGTTGCACGGCAGCATAAATGTTAGTAAGATCAGAACTAATATCTAATTGACGGATTCTTATTTTTTCATCAAAGAAAGATTCCACTTCTTCTCCGCTGTTTGCATCCCATATTTTTACCATCCCGTCTGTGCCTCCGGTAATTACGTATTTATTGTCGGGGCTAAAGGCTACAGAAGTAATCTTCCAACCATGTCCGGAAAGCACTTTTTTAGGTTTTCCATTACTCACATTCCAAATAATGGCTGTTTTGTCGCTACTTCCGGTCACCACCATAAGGTTGTCGTTACTACACGCCACGGCATTTATTTCATCCGTGTGGCCTTTAAACTCTCTAAGTAAACCGCCAAGCATGTTGTATTGCTTCAGATTTACAGATTCGTCGGCACAGTAAATCAATTGATTGTTGGGGCTTACAGCAATTTCATTTATAGGTATTTTGTTGTCGATGAATCGGCTGGTGCCTTTTACATAATAGCTGATAACAATTCTTCCATCGTCTCCGGCTGAGTATATAACACCTTTTAAAGAACCTGTTGCAATGCTGTTTATACCTGCATTGTGTACCATGCTCAGTTCTTTTACTTTTTCAACGTTATCGGGGTTTTCGGTGTTCCAAATAATAATTTTATAATCCTTCCCTCCTGATACAAGCATTTTTCCATCAGAGGTAAAACGCAGTGCCGAAACAGCGGCATTATGACCCGAAAGTTCCTGAATATAGGTGTGGGTAGAATCTGATTTAAAAAGCTGAATTTTCTTATCCCACGAGCCTGTGGCAACGATATTCTTACTTACGGCAATTGATTCTAAATCGTCTTGATGATTGCCAAAGTATTGCGGAATAGAATCTTTGGCGGCCATGGAAACAGAGAAAATTAATATCCCAAATCCCAACGAGAGCGTTTTTTTGATGATACTACACATAGCGTTTCAAAGGTAAAGATATACTTTTAACCTATTGTCTCTACGGTGTAAATAAAGTCAACGGTTTATGAACAATTGTGTGAATTAAAGTGATTTTCGATAATTTCTTATCAAAATAGCCCCCATATTTTTGTGTGGTGGAAGGTAATCGTCAAATCGTTCTTGCACCACCGAGTTTGAGCCAATTTTGCGTTTCACTTCTGGCCACAAAACTTCCCAGTTTAAGTCTTTTCCGGTACGAATGTATTCGCAAATCGTAAAAATCAATTCATTGTTTACATACATAGTTCCTACCTGTTTGCTCGAAATAATTTGAGCACTTGGAGCATAATCCAGTACCTTACTAATGTTGTTATACCCACCGCAAGAGCCAAGAATTACTAAGTCCGCATTGGGCGTAATGGTCTCGATAGTAATGTTGGCGTAATAACTGTGTCCTCTGTGAATAACGGCATCCGGGTAGCGTTTTGTTTCTTTAAACAAGGCGGCTAAATCATCCTGCCCATCATATTCGTCTTTGGCCTTATTGGCATAAATTTTTACTTTTTTCCCGGCAGTAGATTGGATAATAACATAATGACCTTTGTCTAATATTTGCCATCCGGGTCGTTGAAATGTGCCAACAAACGATGCGTAACTGGCCCAGCCGTCTTCATCATCAAAAAAGAAATGTTGTTGCACGTGTTCTCCTTTTTTAAACAAGTTTTCTGTGGCAATAGATACCAAACCGTCCAAATCTTCTTTAAGGCTTTCAGATTCTGAGTTTATGTGGAGTAGTTCTAACAATAGGCCATAGAGTTTTTGAGCTTCCACACTTGTCCAACGCACATTTTGATATTCTTTCTTTAAAGCGGTTTCAAAAATATTTTTAGTGGTATCATCTTTTAAACTGCCATAGGTGTCGGCCACGGCCACCGCTTGTTCCAGCGGATTTAGCTCTTTGTCTAACCCACCGATAAACGAATTAAAAAGAGACCGCCTTTCCCAAATGCTCATTTTTGATAAAAATTCGGGCAAAACATTGTATGCGGCACACATTTTTATGAATGTTCGGTATTTGTTTCTGCCCATATTATACAAAAATTCGTATGATGATTTTTCTTTCATACGTTGCATCATACGGTTAAAAAGTCCAAGAAAACTCGATGTATAAACCTCATCTTCGCCATACACCATCATGGTGTAGAGTTCGTAGGCCGTCATGTGAGAGGTGTCGCATAGTTTGAATCTTATTTCGTCTCTTTCTTCATGCAATTGGTTTACCTCACGCACTTTTTGTGTGGCTAAATAGGTCAGTTCATCATCCACCGAATATCCGCCCAAAATATCCTGATTAATGCGAAGTTTTAACAAATATTTAAACAAGGAATCCTTGTCACGCGTTATTTTGTCGGCTTCGCTGGCGGTTAG